>NZ_JACYUM010000003.1:0-475480 GCF_014841755.1 Aeromicrobium sp. CFBP 8757 | reverse complement strand
GGCGCGTGCGCTGATGGAGGGGGTGGTCAGTCCTAGGGCGCGTGCGCTGATGGACGGGGTGGTCAGTCCAAGCGCTCGCGCGCTGATGGAGGGAGCACCCAGGCCGGTTGTGAACGCGCTGGCTGGTCCCCCCGCATGCCCCAGCGCGGCGACCGTGTCCATGCCGATGGTGCTGCGCCCGGCGGTCTTGATCAGTTGACTCAGCGTCGAGGTAGCAAGGACAGATCGGCCGCCGCCGGTGCCGATGGTCGGCATCTTGAAGTCCACGACGGAATGCACGGTCTCTTCACTGGGTCCAGCGTTGACGACTGCAGAGAACGGCTGTGCAAGCTCGGCGCGTAGAAGTTCTCTCGACGGACCGTCGCCCTGGTCTTCGACGACGTTGACGTCAAGGTCGGACACGTCGTCGGGTGTGTTGTCGCACGGTGAGGGCGCAGAAAGTTCGTGGTCGGCCTGCTCGCTCTTCTCGCCCATGGGGCAAGTCTCCCAGCCGCCGCCGACAGCCCTAGGTCGACAGGAGGACCGTCTGAGCCTCGGAGCGCAGGCTCCCTCCGGCGCCGCGCCCGGTCCACCGCTCGAGGTATTCGTTCGGGAACTGGGTCAGGGGCCAGGTGTCATGTAGCGCCGGCGCACGGCGGCAGTTGCGGCAGATGACGCCGTACCCGCTGGCTGCGACCTCCGGCAGGAGAGCGACGTGGTCGGCGTAGCGACGGTTCTTGCACTTGCCGTGGGGGCAGCCGATGGCCTTGACGTGGGTCTTGGTCGCGTCGGTGTACTCCAGGTACCTGGGGCGGGTGAAGCCGCCGCTGCGGTGCTGCGGCTTCACGAGCTTGCGGATGTCGGACTCGGTCTTCCCGAGCTGGAGTGCGAGGTCGAGGACGGGCAGGCCGTGACGCTTGGTGTCGGCGCCGGTCGTGAGCAGCCTCAGTGCGAGGTCGATCCAACCGATGTCGTCGGGGACGGCGCCGTCGCCCCATCGCAGGTCCGGGTCGAAGTACGTCTTGCGGAGTCGGCTCTGGAACGGGCTGAGAAAGGTGCTGCTGTCCGCCTGGGCCGCGGCTGCGTAGATCTCGCGTCGGACGGCAGCGTAGGGGTGGTCGACGAGCGCGCACTTCGCGCCGCGGGCGGTGACGCCGTGCTCGACCAGCCATGGCATGACCCTCTTGACCAGAAGAGTCTTGCGGGTGACGTCGAGTAGGTCGGCAACTGCGTCGAGCTGCCGTCCTTCCTCGAAGACGTACCGCGCGATGGCACGGGTGTTGGCGAGCTGCTTGCCGGGCCGAGTTCGCACGTCACGGATGACTCCGGACAGGGGCAGAACCGCTTCGCCCCCGCTAACGAGTGGCAGCTTCACGTGACAGGACCAGGCAAGTTCCTCGTCATCGAGGGGCCGGAACCGCCACTCGCCGACCATCGCATCGACCATGCTTCCTAGCCGATCGGGTCCCAACCCGTTGTTGCCAGATGCGCGCTCGAGCCCAGCAACGAGGTAGGCAGCGACGCTGAGGTCGGCCAGGTCGTCTCGTTCTACGGTGTGAGCACGTGAGCGTGCGTCGTCGATCTTCTTCTCGAGCTGGGCGACCGCCTGCCGAAGAGTCGCTGCCTCCGTGGCGTTCCGCTTGGCCTGGGCGCGGTAAGCCTCGACCTCTTCGAGGTCGCCATCTTGGTGCGCGAGGGCCGCGAGGTCTCGCTGGCTTCGTGCCTTCGCTTCGAGGTCTTCGGCCTCGAGGCGCTTGAGCGCGGCCTTGGAGTCAAGGGCAGCAGTGGGGTCGACGGTCTGGGTGGTCTCGGGGACGGAGTTGACGCGGGCGATCTCTTCACATGTCAGCAGGGTTCGGACCTCGAAGTCGAGCTGGGTGGCGACAGAGGCGCACAGGTCTCTCAGCGAGCCTGTCGCCGCGATGTGGTCCGGCTTCTTCTCTCCTGGTCCGAGGTTGCTCCACCCGCGTCGAGCGCCGTTGGTGGCTGAGGTGCGGCGATGAAGGAGGATGAAGTTGCTGGCGCTAGACGTGTTCTGCCGGGCCTCGACGCCCCACTCAGTGGGCTCGTCGTCGTAGATGGCGTCGGGCGTGTTCGGCTCGGCGAACCAGTTCTCGATGGCCTGGATGGCGCGGCGCTCGTGCTTGTGGTGGGCGCGCCCGCCGGTGGCACCGCGCGGGCCGCGAAGCTCACGGAGGAGACGTGCGCCGACCTGTCGGCAGGTGTCGTCAGAGACGCCGAACGACGGCACCTCGTTGCCGCGGTCGTCGAGCGGCCACGCCCAGGGTGCGGACAGCACCTCGAACCGGCCGTACTCGTCGAGGTCGTTCTGGTAGGTCGCCGGGATGCCGTCAATCACGATGTTGCGACCTCGGATGTCGTTCTTGAGACGACGGTAGTAGCGTCCCGTTCGGACCAGCTCGACCTTGCCCAGGTAGAAGAGAGTGTCTGAGTCGAAGACGTCTGAGGGCTCGGCGCCGGCGAGGTAGCGGTTGATCGCATCTTCATCTGGCATGGTGGCCGGCCTGTCGGTGCTCTTCTCGAAGATGGACTTGGCTGCGTCGTACATTGCAACCACATCGTCGATGGCGCTCACGTACGTGTTCCCGGGGTTGCGGTGGTCGCGTCGTGCTAGCAGCCCTTCGCTCTCGAAGGCGACAAGGCGCTGAGCCAGCTGCTGGTACGACTCCCCGGCGGCATGTCCTTCGTAGAGAGCCTGAACAACTGGAATCTGGGCAGGAACGCCTTTCGGGACGAGGCCCCGTTGGTCGTCCCTCACCTGACGGCCGAACTCGTCCCGCTTGTGCTGCCAACCAAGCGGCATCTGCGCCTCCGCCAAAGCCGCGCCTCCGGTCTTGTACTTCATGAGGCGCTTGCCGGTAAGCCGGCGGCGACGGACCGGGTCGTCCCGGGTCCCCACCATGGAGAGCGCCGCCAGTGTCAGCGCATCGCCGGGGTCGGAAGGGTCGTAGCTCTGCCCGCCGAACACCATGTTGATGTTCCGGATCTCGCACCGCTTCACGGTCATGCTCCAACCCACCGAGTCGCGGTTCGCGCGGGTGGTGTCTTCGGTAAACCGGATCTGACGTAACGACGGGAAGTGGTTCAGGACCGAGATGATGAGCTGCGTGGCTCCGTTGAGGTCATCGCCATCAGCGCGCTTGATGTGCAGGGTGGTCGACGACAAGGAGATGCTGAGGAAGACGATGTCCCCGATATGAACGACAGCTGCGAACGGCTTGTCGCCGACCGCGTCGTGGTGGATGTCGCTCATCGTGATCCACGTGATGCCGTAACGGCTAGCAAGGTCGACGTTCTTCGGGTCCCACGCCTCAGCGGGGATCTGACTGACTCGTGCGATGTCGGGGTCGTCCCGGTACACGTTGTAGTGCCCCTCTCGTTGGGCGGCCGCGCCAGCGAGGCTCTCCAAAGAGAAGCGCGTGGTGTCAAGGGTGATCGGGCATTTGTCGCCGAGCTTGTCGGCTAGCGGCTTGTGGACCTTGCGGTCGGTGTACCTAGCATCGGTCATGGTGTCCTCCTCAGAACCTGGTGCTGAGGACCGTGCTGGCTCAGGCCGCCGGCGCAATGCTTACCGATGGAGAAGTTTGGACCCAGTGAAATGGGTGGCCGCTTTTACAACTCGTGAAC
Source organism: Aeromicrobium sp. CFBP 8757 (assembly GCF_014841755.1). NCBI lineage: Bacteria > Bacillati > Actinomycetota > Actinomycetes > Propionibacteriales > Nocardioidaceae > Aeromicrobium > Aeromicrobium sp. CFBP 8757. Next base: position 471,853 of record NZ_JACYUM010000003.1, on the reverse strand, counting down.
AACCTTCACGTTTAGTAGCAATAACGGCGATTCTGCGTTCCTGAACTGCTCGCCCGTCAGGGACCGGAGTCTTCGCAGCTGTTGGGTGTAGTCGCTGAGGACGATCGCGTGGTGCGTTGCGGTGGTGTGCGCCAAGGCGCCGGCTGAGGTGGGCATGGGTGCACCCGTTGGCGCACGGGCGGCTCACGCAACCGGTCGGCATTCCGTCCGCAGACTGTTCCGCGGCCTGCGTGCAATCTGCGACGGTGACCGGTCTGACTCAGGTCTGAGGGCGGATCTCCCCGTGGATGATCGCGAGGATGCGCTGGCCGTGAGTCTTGACGGTCATGTCGTCTGCGGGCTGGGTGCTGTAGCTCCCGGGGTTCGAGTCGTGGTGGAACTGGCTCGCGTACGAGTTGATGCTCCACATCTCGGTGGCGAGATGCTTGGCATGGGACAGGGGGCTTGAGGCGTCCGCCTTGTCAACGGCGGTGATCATCGAGCCCAGGGTGAAGGAGCTGTTGAAGGCGTTGGGGAAGCGGCGGTTGAGATGGCCTTCGAGCAGGGGCCGCAGGGCCTCCGCCGAGCGTCGGGGGTCGCCGACGCCGGACTCAACGTGATCGGTCACGAGGCGGTAGTTCCGGTAGTAGTCCGACTCGCACTCAGCGTCGATGTTGATGTTGTCGAAGGTGGTGTAGTCGTTCGCGGTTCGGGTCAGGCAGTGGACCGTGGTGTCTGCGGGGTTGGAGCCCTTGCCTTTGATGAAGCGGTCTCGCAGGTCCCGGATCAGGGTGGCGTCGTGCGCCAGCACGATGACCTGACGTGCGTTGTCGGAGATGCGCTGGAGGATCTGCGAGGTCGCCTCCCGGCGGAACCTGTCCAGGCTGCTGACCGGGTCGTCGACGACCACGACCTTCGTGCCGATGCCCGGGTCGGCGAGCACGGACGCGGCGAAGAACGCGAACGCCAGTGTCCTCTTGTCGCCGTCGCTCAGCGCGACGGAAAGGGGTGGCTTGCCGTTACTAGCTTTCAGGGAGTGTCCGCGCATGGCGATGGCGTAGTCGCTCTTCGCGGACCCACCCAGGAAGTTCGTCTCTATGGCCTTGATCGTGAAGGCGGCGCCGAGGTCTTTGAGGTGTGTGTTGATCGCGGTGCGGTACTTCTCGAGGGTCGCGGTCATCACGCCCTTCAGGGTGTCTCGGGCTTCCTTCTGCACTGCCTGGGCGTTCTTCAGGGCCGCTTCTGCAGAGGCGAGGTCCGTGAACAGTGCCACCACAGGCGGCGAGTGACGGGTCCGCGTCAACCTCAGCCGGGTGAGCTGGGCTTGGAGGTCATCCAGGGAGGTCGAGGTCAGCGTCGCCTTGAAGGCGTTGATGGACGTGACGTTCTCCTGGAGGTCTGCGTTGGCCTGCGCGATGAGTGCGTGCGCAGCGGCGAGCTTGGTCTCAACGGCGCTTCTGTCCGTCTCGCCAGCGTTCGCGACGCGCAGGTTTTTGGACTTCGCCTGCAGAAGAAGCATGCAGTGCTGCCGGAGGTCTTCAAGTCCGTGCGCAAGCGCTGCTCGGTCGATGGCGACGGCCTTGATCGCGCAGTGCTCCTTCCACTGCTCGCACAGCTGATCAGCTTGGTGGACGTCCGACACGAGCTGGTCTAGAACTGCGTCACTAGCAACGCGCTGGACGCCCGTCTCCGCGGCGGCGAGGCGGTCGACGAGTTGCGTGTAGGCAGTGTCGAAGTGTGCGCGGTAGGCCTCGAGCAGGGGAAGCCCTTCTGTCGTCTGCCCGCAGTAAGGGCAGGTCGCGTCGTCTCCCAAGTCCTGTCCCCGGCGGATCCACGGTTCGGCATCGGGGTGCTGAAGTACCGCCAGATGGTCTCGAACCAGTTCGTCAGCCTGTTCGTGCACCTGCTCCAAACCTGTCGCCAGCACCGCCATCAGCTCGTCTATGTCCAGCTTCGGGGGCTGGATGGCTTCCGGCAGGGGCCGGGACAGGATGTTGGCCGCTTCGCGCGCCGCTACCAATCGTGCTTCCAGCGCGACCATGCTGGCGTCCACGTTCACGTCGTGGGCGAGCCCTCTGAACTCTCCGAGCGACAGGTTGCCATGGTGTGCGGCGACGTTCTCCGTCACATGAGCGATGGTTTCCTTGTGCTCGGCGACTGAGGCTGCCGCGGCGTCTACAGCCTGTTGCGCGCTGACTGCGTCGGCACCCAGGGCGAAGCTCAGCAGGCTCTCCCGGTGGCGCGGCGTGATCTCCCCGCCCGAGTGCACGTTGCGGTCGATGAAGGCTGTGTCGAAGACGGCGAACTCGGGTCGTGTGTGCGACCAGCCGGCGCTCTCCGTGAAGCTCGCCTGGACACCGCTGTCAAGCATGAGGGTCGCGGACATGTCGCCGGTGCCGTCGAGGGTCTTACGGTGCTCCAGAACCGAGGCGTCCCCGGTCGCCAGCGAGTGCAGGACTGCGGAGAGGGTCGACTTGCCCCGCCCGTTGTCGGCGTAGATGAGCGCGTTGGCACCTAGGGGGTACTTGCTGCCTTCAGCGTCGTTGAAGAGGCCGATCCTCTTGATGCTTTGGATGCGCTTCAACATGTGTACTCAGATCTCCTGGCCCGTGTGCGTGAACGGTCTTGCTCTGCGATCCCCCGCCGCGCCCGGGGTGGTCTCCAGTCGTGAGCCTCTGCGCAACGAACTGCTAGTCACGATCAGCCTTCCCCTCGTCCCGTCGATGCCTCCAGGTCTGCTCTATGGGACAGCCTGGCACTTCGAGGATCCCACGCGGGCGGGTCATGCTTGCGCGTGCGAACACGCCCGACGGGCACGAAGGAAACGAACTAACGAACGAAGGACGAACCATTCTTCGTAAGTTCGTTTCCTTCGTCAGGTCACCGCGATCAGTACCTGTCGTGGGCGTCCGCCCGTAGGTCGCTGCTCCGTGACGGCGAGTCCCGAGGTCGTCAGCGACTCGGTGAGCGCGTTGACCTCGTCCTTCAGCAGGTTGTTCGAGAACAAGCTGCTGACCTGTGTCCGGTCCAGCCCTGCGTCGCCGGCGGTCAGCAGCGCTTGGTAGAGCTTGTCCGTTCTAGAGTCTCCCAGGCTTGCGCCCCACACATGAGCAACCGTCGACTCGCAGTACTCCCAGAAGGCAAGAGCTGAGGTCAGATGCTTGGCCTCGAGGACGCTGGAGCCGTCTAGCAGCGCGTAGATGAGCGACAGTCGCAGGAGGTGGGCCGGTGCTCGCGCGGAGAGCTCGTCGAACACCTCGCCGCCGTCGGGCATGTACTCGACGATGCGATAGACCGCGTCCCACTCTCGGACGAAGCTGGCGCTCCTTGCCACCTCACCGACGGAGCGAGCGAAGGAGAGCCGCTGGGCGAGCCGGTCACCGAAGTCCTTGACCAGTCTGCTGTGGAGCTTGCCGGGCTCGGGGTGGACGGTTGTTCGCTCGCTGAACACGTGCAGGAACCTGTTCGCGTACCCGTTGGACGAGTCGTTCTTCGTCATCATCTTGACGAGCTCGTGCTGGGTGACGTGCGCGACGATCCCGACGTGGGGGTGGGTGGCCCGCATCGTCTCCTTGATGGTGTCCCGCGTGATCTCGTCACCGTCCCACGCCGTACGCAGGGTGGCGGACAGTGTCGCGTCCTTGCGACCCGCGGCGGCCAGAAGCCGTCCGTACTCCTCTTCGTAGACGTATGTCCGCTGATCGGGGACTGGCGTGCTTGAGTCGCCAGACTGGGCGACGGCGCGGATGAGAGCTTCGCCGGACTGGACCCCGGTGAGCTGGTGGCCCGGGAAGAAGGGGTCGGACGGGTCGTCCGCCTGGAGAAGGATCGGTCGCACTGCCGCTGCAGACGTGCCCTTGCGCGCCTTGGCAGTGGATCCGATCACGACCACGTAGATGTTGGGAAAGTGTTGCTTGGCACCGACGCACACGTGTGCGTGACGTCCAGCCATCACGCCGAAGGTCGCGAGAATGGTGCCCAGCATGGCGGCTGGGGTGGCCTCTGTCAGTGGTTGGAGGGCCGTCACGATTTCTCCGGCGAGACCGTCGAGCGCAGGCGGCTGCAGCTCTGGCGTCTGCTGGGCCGCCGAGCTGATGCGGGCCCTCCGGAGGCGGCCTAGGAGCTTGAACTCCTCGTCGGGGTCCCCAACCATGTGTCGAGGAAGTTCAGTGCCGTTCTGTGCTGGTAGCTGAGGGAGGGTCATGCTTTGCCTCCGTCGTCCAGGTAGGAGCGCGCCGCGACCCGGAGCACCGAGGCGACGGATCGGTCTTCCTCGGCGGCACGGGCCTTCAGTGCGTCGCGGAGCTCGCTCGTAACACGTATGACCAGCGCTACGTCGTTGAGGGTGTTGTCTGACTTCATGAGTCTCTTCCGATCGGTTTGTGGTCGAACTGATTGCGCGGCCAGATCGGAACGTCCGTGGCCACCGGAGCCTGTCAAGTAGGTGGGAAGCAACGTGGAAGGTCGGCCTGCTCGGGCCTCATCTCGGGTCGCAGGCATCGCACTCGACTGCGCGGAGGCAGCTGCTCGGCACGGTCTGCTGGGCAGTCGCCATCCGGGGTCTGCGACTCCGGGCGCGCGTACGCGTGTCAGAAGGGAACGACATGAACAACTACGTCCATGGCTGCGAACCACTGGTGGTCGAGACAGGGAGCGGAGCGATCATGCTTCGCGGAACAGACGCTGAGTTCGGGAACGAGGTCATGACCTGGCTTTGGGGTAGCGACATCACGGAGGTGTTGAACCAGGTCACCGCGCTGGCGCTTGCCGGCAGAGACTCGCCAGAAGAGGAGGCTGTCCGAGGCTTCGGGATCCTCCGCAGAGACGAAGCGCAGCAGTTGCTCCCGGCTCTGATCCGGGCGGCGATTGGAGCTGGTTCCTCGGTTGAGAAGTACGACGCGATGGTGAGGCGTGGTCCCGAGGATCCACCCGCGGACCTGTTCTGCCACGTATGCGGGTACGGGACCCGTGTGGTGTCGCAGGACGTCGAGTGGCCTTCGCGCTGTGACGAGCGCGGGCATCGCGCGTTCGGCGGACGGGAAGAAGAGATGTGGGAGCAGGCAGCTGACCGTCACCGAAGAGAGATGAGCCGTTGGCAGTTCGCGTACAACATGGGGCTGATCCCGCGCGTGCCACCGCTGACGCGTTGAACGGGCGGGACCTGGCACCTACGTGGAGCACAGTCGATGACGACCCCCGCGCTGAGCGCGGGGGTCGTCCCGTGTGTCTTCGAGTGCCCGGGAGGCACAGATCATGGTGCACCTGATTGCGAGCGTCGTTCTCGGCCGTGACGGTGTTAGTGGTCTCGCGCGCGGTGCTGGACGGCGGTCAGTGGTGAGGGTCCTGCATGAACAGCAGGTCGGTCACTGCGGCCAGGGCTGTGACGGTGAACCACGTACGACCCTGGCTAGCTGAGTAGAAGTACGACCTGCTCCAGCCCCAGGAACGGCTCATCCGAGCAATCGCTCCTCGGTCCGACTGGTCGACGCGTGGGCGCCTCGAGACGGCAGCTCTCGGGTCGGGCCGGGTGGCCACGGCTACGACGAGCCGGTGCTGAAGCTCGGCGAACCGGCAACTGAGCTCATCACCTCCGGCCGGGACGGTCCAGCCGATGGGTGCGGTCGTCCCGAACGCGTAGTCGGGAACTGCATAGTCCCTGGGCTTGAGCAGCAGGGTGGGGGATCGTTTAGACATGACCCGGACCGTCACGGCGACCGGCCAGAGACAACCCGTCGGCGGCTCGTGTGTGACGACTTTTGCGCGACCACGCGGGGCTCGCGCAAAAGTTGTCACACGGGTGGATCTGAGGTCAGGTGTCCGCTGGACTGGTCGTTCATGACCGCGATGGAGGCACCTTGAGCAGCGACGACCCCGACAGTCCACGCACCAGCCACGAGTCGGAAACGACCGACGCTGACCCGTCGGACGTGGCCAAGGAGACGAGCGTGCCCGCTGCTGGAACCACGACGTCAACATCGACGTTCGAGGAGCTGCCTGGCGGTGGCTACCGGATCACACGACGAACGGTGACGACCCGCCGGACGGTCGTGGATGACCGCATCGAGGAGGACGTGGAGGAGCTGCTTCCCGCGTCTGCGTACCGGGCACCTTCGGTCCCGGGCCATCCGCCGGCCGTCGGATGACCACGGACGCCGCGGCCGCTCCGCGGGGATGGCATCGTCGGTTTCCGCGCAGGTGGGCCCGTGAGCGTCAGGCCTTCCGCGACCACGGTTGGGCGCACAAGGTCAGGTACGTCGACGGGGGAGTGGAGGTCCACGTCGACTACCCCCTGCCCGCCGCGAAGGACGCCGCTGCTCGGACTGCCCGTCTGAAGGTCGTCTACCCGAGGCAGTCGTACCCGGCGTGGATGCCGGTCGAGGTGTTCGACCTGCACGACGAGCTTGGCGTGACAAGGCACCGGGACCCCATTCGCGGGTTGCTGTGCCTGGTCCACGAGGCAGACCACGACCCGACCTGGACAGCAGCCGACCTCCTCGCCATCCAGTTGCCCAAGCTCGTCGCCTCCAACGACCTGACCCACACGGACCGCCTCGCATCATCGGCGCACGATCTTGAGCTTCCTGTCGCTGAACCCAGGACGGTCTACAGCGCCGCGCCCCGCCGTGTCGTTGTTCCGCACGTGAACATCCCAGACGACATCGCCGGGGGAGCGTTGGTGCTACGCCAGCGCATCGACCGGTCCGGTGTCGTCGTCACCAGCATCGTGGACCAGATTCTTGGCCCGGGACTGAACATCCAAAACACCAACCTCGACGTTCTCGAGAGCTTCCCGATCGCCGTGACCGGCTGGTGGCGACGCGTCGCTTCCTGGGACCCGACCGAGACAGCAGACCAGCTTTGGGAACGCCTCGCTCCAGCGCTACCGGCACTGGAGGTCAGTGGAGACAAGGATCCACTGACAGTCGAGGCCGACCCGAAGGTCCTCACCGTCGTTGGCCTGCTCGTCGAGGACGAGCGCGACTACGGCCAAACCGGGCCGTGCTGGATGTTCCTCCTCCGAGTCCGCACCGGAACCACACCCAATGGCACACCCAAGCACGGGACAGCCCTGCTGGCGGGACTAGAGCTCAACGACAGCACCTCGACCCGCACCCCCATCGCAGCCGGCCTGGCAGACAAGAAGGTAGCCATCGTCGGCGTCGGCGCCATCGGGCACCACATCGCCACCGATCTGGCTCGAACCGGGGTGCAGCAACTCGACCTAGTCGACATGGATTTCGTGGATCCAAACACCCGCGCGCGGAGTTTTGCTCCAGTCGATCGGGCCGGCATGTCCAAGACCGCCGCGCTGGCCGAGCACCTCCGAGCCACCGCCCTCGCAGGCAGCGTCGGCTCCTGGGACATCAACGTCACCCGGCTCTTCGAGCATGACGACGACGCGGACACCGAACGCAACCGCCGACGGGTCCTACGGACCCTGATGGACGCCGACCTCATCGTTGACGCCACTGCCAACCCCAACGCCACAGCCGTCCTCAACGCCGTGGCACTGCACCGAACGCCGCTGCTGACCGTGGCTGGCACCCCAGGCCTGTGGGGCGGATGGGCCGCCCTGATCCGACCAGGCCGTACCGGCTGCACCGAATGCCTCGCTCACCACCGCGCCGACCACTCAACGCTGAGCAACAGCCCCTGGCCGGCGCCGCCCGCTGACGCTGATGGTTGGACGAGCCCGGTCGGGTGCTCCGAGCCGACCTTCACCGGGACAACCAGTTCTGCAGGCGCGATCAGTCATCACGCCAGCCGAGTAGCCATCCACCACCTCGCAGAAGACCGGCAGCTCGGCGGCGACTACTACGTCGCAACGTTGCACAACCAGCACGGGAATCCTGTGCCGGCCTCCTGGCGCACGGTTGACCTACCGCCACATCCCGCATGCGAGAACCACAGCTCAAACCCTGAACAGGCCAGTGACCCGGCGACGCCGCCCTCGGGGCGCGGGCAGGTTGCCTGACGTAGTCGAGCGAGGGTGCTCGAGTGGAGGTTTGTGATGCGCCTAGTCAGTCACGATCGCACCGTTGCGGCGTGCCAGGGCCGCGGCGACCGGGTAGCCGGTTGCCAGGCCGAGCACGATGCCGATCTGCATGAGGAACCAGAACGACCCCTCCGAGGCGGGGGGCATGTACTCGTTGAAGTGCAGCAGCAGCATCCAGCCGGCCATGCCGATGTCGAACGCCAGCACGGTCAGCACCGCTGCGCCTGCTGCGGCGCCGACGCTCAACCCTGTCGCGGCGGTTCGCTCGAACGTGAACAGCAGCACGATGGCCAGTGCGCCGATGACCAGCAGCATGACCCACAGGTCGATGCCGGCGATGGTCAGGCCTGAGGCCAGGACCAGGGGCACTCCGACGAGGTGCGCAACGGCGCTGGCCGCTCCGCCGGGCAGGCTGACGCTCGCCGCCGACGCTGCGGAGTCGCGGTTGACGTGGCCGGTGCGGGCAGGAGCTCGACCGCTCTTGAAGTACAGCCACAGTGCTGCGGGTCCGAGGTAGAGCCCTGAGCAGACCCAGACGACCTCGGTGGCGACGGTGCGGTGCCGGCGTCCACGGCCGTAGATGTCGATGGCGATGAGGGCGGCGCTGAGCACCGCAAGGGCGATGAACGCCCAGGCGATCGGTGTGAGCCAGTCCGGGACCTTGTTGGTCATGTTCATATTCATCAGGGTTCCTTCGGTTGAGGGTTGGTGGCGGTTGGGGTGGGGTGTGGTCGGTTCTGCGCTTGAGCCCACAGCTCGTGCGGGACGTCGCGAGCCCACACCGGTGGCGACGTGTACCCCTCGAGGGCGAGCCCGATGGCTGATGCTGCGGCCTGCTCGACTGAGCCTGGTCGGACGCTCCATGCCAGGCGCCGTGCGCCTGTGGTGTCCGCGACATCCAGCAGCGTCTGGGCTACCCGGTGTGCGGTGTCGAGGTCCTTGAGGTCGGTCCAGACTTCGAGCGTTGATGACCCGTGGTCGTGCCGTATGTCCGCCACTCCGGCAGGCGAGCCCTCTGTGGTGACGGTCCCGAAGCCGTCGTGGGGTAGACGCACCCCGTGCTCGTGCGCATGTGGAAGCTGGGCCGATGGTGGTGTGGGGCGGCGCAGGACCCGGCGACCGCGTCGAACGGCCACTCGCGCGCACGGCAACATCATCAGGGCGAACGCACAGAGCGTCGCCGCCCGTGCCCGGCCATCCACTCGCGTCGGCGGGCTAGGCGCCGTCTCGACCCATGTGGTGCGGGGGAGCCACCAGATGTCGTGGTCGGTCGGGACGTCGTCGTATGGGCGAAGTTGCCTGGCGGTCGCGCGTCGGGTGAAGCCGAGCTCGGTCAGCATCCGCCCCGGGGCTAGGTTGGTGACTGCTACGGGTGCGACGACGCCGTGGATGGTGGCCGGCAGCCCGACCACGTGGGTCAGGGCGGTGCGCCACGCCCACGCGCGTGCTGGTGCTGATGTGTTCGCGGACAACCAGATCGACAGCTCGGCGACACCGGTGCGGGGGTCGATGGCGAAGGAGATCTCGCCCAAGACATCTCCGCCACCGTTGACCAGGACGAGAGGGACCAGCCGCCCGGCGCGTGCCGCGGCCCGCTGAGCGGCAACCTTGTCGGCCCACGAGGTCAGCGACACCGACGCGTCCCAGTCCACGTCCGCAGACCCGATCGACGGCTGGAGGCGGTCGGCTTCGCGCAGACACGTGTGGCGCCAACTTGGGCCGTCCAGAAGCTGTGGCGGCCGCAGGACGAGATCGTGGTTCCCAAAGCGTCCTGTCGTGTGGACGGAGGCCGCTCGTGTGGACGCTGAGTCCAGGGTGAAGTTCTTCGGGGTCAGGGACACGGGGCGTGGGTCGCAGGTCATGGCCATGGGTTCGCCGCGCAGCCGTCGAGGCCCAGGGTCTGCTGGAGCATGACCGGTGCCTTGGCGCCAGGCGCAGGGCATGGTTGGTGGTTGAACCCGAGGGCGTGTCCGACCTCGTGGTTGATGACGTACTGGCGGTACTTGCCCAGGTTGTCGTAGGAGTCGACGCCCTGGACCCACCGTTTGCCGTTGATGACCACGTCGTTGCCGTTGCGACACGACACTTCACCCCGGGTGCGCAGCGGCGCGCACAGGCGATCGGTCGTCGCCGGGCTGGCCAGCACCACACGCAAAGCCGCGTCTGGGGTGCGACGGAACGAACGTTCGCCGGTGGCGGTCCAGCCCCGTCGGTCACCCAAGGTGGCGTCGACGGCGCGGGTGAACCGGCTGAGCTTCAGCCCAAGCCCGTCCTCAACTTCCACCCGGTACGTGATGACGGTGCCGGCCTCACCCACGCGCTCACCCGTGCTCGTGGCCGCGGTGAACGTGCCGTCGGCTGCCTTGGGGACGGTCGTGGGATCAGGGGCTGGCGTTGGCCTCGCCGCGGCTGGCTCTGGCGCCTTGGTGGCAGGTGTTGCGGGGGCTGGTGGTGTGCTGAGGGAGGGGGCGATCCGGGCGGCGGGGTCGGGACGTGGCGGTGCTGTCCGGCCTGCGACGCCGGCGGCCACCAGCAACGTCGCCGCAGCGAGTGCGGCCACGGCTACCGATAGCCGCCGAACCGTCAGCTCACTCTTGGTCGGGTGGCGCCGCCGAGCGCCGCTCACAGCATGGCCTTCCAGGTGGCCCCGTCGTCGGTGCTCTCGTAGATGCCGGTCGTGGTGGCGGCGTACCAGGCGTCGTCGTTGGCCGTCAGCGCTTGCGGCTGTCCGGGCAGCTCGCCGCGGCCCTTCCAGGTCTGACCGTCCACCGAGGACCACACGAGCCCGGTCGGCGAGATCCCGGCCAGCGTGGTGTCGCCGTCGATGTAGACCAGCGGCGGCGCAGTGCTGACTCGTTCGGTCTGACCGCCGGTGACCTGCCCCAGTGTGTAGTTGGCGCCGGTGACCAGGACGCTGTCGTCTGGGCCGATTGCCACGTCAATGGCCGGCAGCTGCGCCAGCGGGGTGAAGGCGCGTCCGTTGTCGGTGGACTCGACAACGGTCTGAGTGACCGCGTCGTAGGCCACGACTCTGGTTCCGGTGGTGTCGATGGCGTGCAGGTCGGCCTGCCCGGTCAGGCTGATCGGGTCGAGGGTGCGGCCGGCGTCGCTGCTGGTGACCAGTCCCATCGGGTTGGTCGCGCCGGCGGTTGCGGGGTGTCCGCTGGCGGCGAACTGGTCGGGACCGGTGACGGTGAAGCCCATCAGGTCGTGCGGGGCTTGTTCGACCCGTTGGGGGTTGCCGTCGTCGAGGGTGAACAGGCCGTCGTGGGTCGCTATCCACAGCTCGCCGGTTGCTGGGTTGGGGCCGAGGCCGTGGACGTGCCCGAACGCTAGAGCGGTCGGGGCGTCTTGGGCTGGCTGCGAGCAGGCAGCTAGCAAGGTGAGCATCAGGGTCAGCGCTGTCGCGCCGACCCGAGCGGGAAGGTGTGTGTGAGTCATGGCGTCGTTGACCGTCCGACCCGCGCCCACACCCTGTTGCCAGGGTGAGCGCGGGCCGAGGTGTCGGCTCCTAGGAACCGAGCAGGTCCCGCATCGTGGCGATCTCGGCGGTTTGGTCCTTGCGGATCGTGCCCGCGAGCGCCTTCGCGTCGGCGTTCTTGCCGTCGCTCTGCTCAGCCTTGGCCATCTGGACCGCACCCTCGTGGTGCGCCAGCATCATGGTCAAGAACATCTGGTCGAACCCCGCGCCGGAGGACGCTTCGAGCTCGGCCAGCTGGTCGTCGCTCATCATGCCCGGCATCGAGCTGGAGTCGCCACCCATGTTCGAGTGGTCCATCCCGCCCATGTCGTCGCCCTCGGCGGGGACGTCCTTGCCCCACTTGTTCAACCAGCCGGTCATCGTGTCGATCTCCGGGCCTTGGGCGGCCTCGATGTCCGCGGCAAGCTCCAGCACTGCGGCGGTGTCGGTGCGGGTCTTGGCCAACGCTGCCATCTCGGTGGCCTGGCGGTGGTGCGGGATCATGTCCTGGGCGAACGAGACGTCCGCCTTGTTGAAGTCGGCATCGGCCGGCGAGTCGTCACTGCTGGAACAGGCGGTCAGGGCTGCTGCCGCCACGGCGACCAGGGTCGCCACCTTCATTCGGGTACGCACGAGCTGTTCTCCTTGGGGTCTGCTTGACAGGGGTCGCTTGAACGGCGTGAGCCCGCAGGATCACGCCGAAAGCTGCCTGTCAGCAGCGGATGACAGTGGTGCGTTGTCGCGCCGTCATGGCCTCGAACGCACCGCGTAGCGTTCCTAGCCGTACCGATGTCGGCGGCGGGCGCTGCCACAGCACCCACCGGAAAACCCCACGGGGCCACCCGATCAACGCGACGAACGAGACCAGCAGAGCCAGGCACATCGCCATCAAGCCGCTGCAGTCGGCCATGCCGCCCTCGGTGCCTTGACCCATCGGATCGCCGCCGTCCGGAGCGGCCACCATGGCCACCTGTGCGACGTCGGAGTGATGCGCCGGCGTCGCCGACGAAGCCATCTGGGCGTGAGCGTCGTGCCCGCCACCGGACGCCGGCTCGAGCAGAAGGCTGTGCATCAACACGATGCCCAGGATCAGCGCAGGCGCCAGCAGCGCCATCAGCCACCGGGGGCCGACGGACGCTCTCGCGCGTGCAACGGTGTACGACATCAGCCTCATCCTACGGACCCGCGCTCCAACCGGCCCGACAGAACGAGAACAGGCCATCGTGGTCTCGAACACTCGCCACCAGAGACCTATACCCCCCGGGGGTATGCTTGAGTGACCAGACAAAGGGCTCAGGAGGACGCGATGGACCAGCACGGCACACACCACCACCACCACGACATGGACCACACCGGCCACGGCGACGCGGGGCACAGCGGTCATGGGGGTGGCGTGAACTCGATGGCGGCCAGCGCGACACTGCACTGCCTGACCGGGTGCGCCATCGGAGAGATCCTTGGTCTGATGATCGGGACCGCGGCGGGCCTGTCCAACGGCGTCACCATCGTCATCTCGGTGGCGCTGGCGTTCGTGTTCGGCTTCTCGCTGTCCTCGCTGCCGCTGGTGAAGGCCGGCCTGGGAGTGGGTGCTGCGTTGAGCGTGGTGCTGGCCGCGGACACGCTGTCCATCGCGACGATGGAAGTCGTGGACAACCTGGTCATGGCTGTCATCCCCGGTGCCATGGACGCCGGGTTGGTCAACGTGCTGTTCTGGGTGGGGATGATGATCTCGCTCACGGTGGCGTTCTTCGCCGCCTACCCGGTCAACCGGTACCTGCTCCAGCGAGGCAAGGGCCACGCTCTGACGCACGAGTACCACCAGGCCGCCCCCGCGGCTACCGGGTTCCGGCGCTTCATCCCGTCCATCCCGACCAACGCCCTGGTCGCGGTCATCGTCGCCTTCATGCTCGGCGGACTCGTCGTGTCGATCGCTGACGACCTCGGAGCAGGAAATGACTCGCACTCGGCCGCAAGTGCCGGACTGCTCGACCGCTGAACCACCAAGGCGTCCGCCCGTCGGCGCCTTGACCTTACCCGGAGCTCACCAGACTGCGCTATCATCGCCGCATGACGATGACATTGGATGCAGCCGCTGCGACAGCCGAAGAGCCTCTGACCGCTGCTGCGTGCCTCTTTCACGGGTTCAGTGACCGCTCGCGCCTGGTGATCTTGCAGCACCTGTTGTCCGGCGAGCACCGGGTAGTTGAGCTGACCGAGCACCTGGGCCTGGCCCAGTCGACCGTCTCCAAGCACCTTGCTTGCCTGAAGGAGTGCGGTCTTGTCACCTCCCGACCGCAAGGCCGAGCGTCGGTGTTCAGCGTCACCCACCCAGAAGCGACGACCCAGCTGCTGGCAGCGGCCGAGACGTTGCTGGACCTGACCGGCTTCGCCGTCACCCTGTGCCCGACCTACGGAGTCAACCGATGAGCACCCTCGATCTGGCAACCAAGCAGCGCCTCGGACGTCGCGCCAAGATGCTTGCCGGCCTGTCTGTGACGTACAACGTCGTCGAGGCCGTCATCGCCATCACCGCTGGCGTCGTGGCCGGTTCCGTGGCGCTGGTCGGGTTCGGCCTGGACTCGGTCGTGGAGGTCTCAAGCGGCTTGATCATCTTGTGGCAGTTCTCCCACCGCATCCCGGAGTCCCGCGAGCAGCAGGCGCTGCGACTGTTGGCGTTCTCGTTCTTCGCCCTGGCCGCCTACGTCGGGTTCGAGTCCATCCGCAGCCTGCTGACCGGCGCCGAGTCCGACCCATCGACCGTGGGCATCGTCCTGGCAGCGGTGTCGCTGGTCGTGATGCCGTTCATCTCTTACGCGCAGCGCCGCACCGGCAAGGCCCTCGGCTCGAACGCGGTCGTCGCCGACGGCACCCAGACCCTGCTGTGCACGTACCTGTCCGCGGTGCTCCTGGTCGGTCTGGTCCTCAACGCCACGCTGGGCTGGTCGTGGGCTGATCCCATCGCCGGGCTCATCATCGCCGGCGTCGCCGTGCGTGAAGGACTCGAGGCATGGCGCGGCGACGGCTGCTGCTCACCCGTCAGCCGAGACAGCGACGACAACGCCGGATGCGGCTGCACCGACTGCCAGGACCACTGCTGCGCACCGGCCGCCGAACCCCAGGTCCTGCAGCTCGGCACAGACAGCAAGCCCTGATGGGATCCGGGCACAGCCACGGACCCCCGGCAGGACACGCCGGAGCCCGCTACCGCGGCAAGCTGGCCATCGCCTTCGGCCTCATCGCAACGTTCTTCGTCGTCGAACTCGTCTACGGCCTGCTCGCGGACTCACTGGCCCTGATCTCCGATGCCGGCCACATGGCAGCCGACGTCGTCGCCCTAGGCGCGGCACTGGCCGCGACCAAGATCGCGACCCGCAAGGACACGACCGGCCGCCGCTCGTTCGGGTCCTACCGGGCCGAGGTCTTCGCGTCCGGCCTGACCGTCCTGCTGATGCTGGCAGTGTCGGTCTACGTGGTCATCGAGGCCATCGGCCGCATCGGCAGCGACCCCGAGGTCTCCTCAGGGCCCATGGTCGTGGTCGGCGGGCTCGGCCTGGTCGTCAACATCGTCGTGATGCTCCTGCTGCGGGCCGGCTCCAAGGAAAGCCTGAACGTCAAGGGCGCCTACTTCGAGGTCGTCGCCGACACCGCCGGGTCCGTCGGCGTCGTCGCCGCCGGCATCCTCATCGCGACCACCGGGCAGGCGTGGTGGGACACAGCTGTTGCCGTGGCCATCGGCGCGTTCGTCGCCGTCCGCGCCGTCATCCTCGGCCGGCAGGTCCTGGCCGTCCTGGGCCAGCACGTCCCAGAGGGGATGGCCATCGACGCAGTCGCCGACGACCTGGCTGCCATCCCCGGCGTCACCGACGTCCACGACCTGCACATCTGGGTCCTGACGTCGGGCATGAACGTGGCCACCGCCCACCTCGTCGCCGACGACACCGACGAGTTCCCCCGCATCCTCGAACACGCCCGCACCACGTTGAAGACCACCTACGCCATCGAGCACGCCACCCTTCAGGTCGAACGCACCGCAGCACGCGAGTGCCACGAGATCGACTGGTGACCCACACCCAGGAACGAGACGACCGATGAAGAGCATGACCAGACAGACCAAGATCGCGATCCTGTTCGGGCTCATCGCAGTAGCCCTGTTCGGCGGGGCGTTCGTGTACCAGAACCTCGCCGGCACCGAACCCGCCGACGCCACTGAACGCGAGAACATCACCGTCCGCGCTGACAGTCACCGTCTCGACACCGCCGACGGCGGCAAGGTCACGCTCGTGGAGTTCCTCGATTTCGAGTGCGAGGCCTGCCGTGCCGCGTACCCGTTCGTCGAGCAGCTCCGCAAGCAGTACGACGGCAAGGTCACGTTCGTCCTGCGCTACTTCCCGATCCCCAGCCACACCAACGCGAACAACGCCGCCTACGCGGTGGAGTCCGCCGCCCGTCAGGGCAAGCTCGAGGACATGTACAAGCGGATGTACGACACCCAGGCCGAGTGGGGCGAGTCCCAAGACTCCAAGGCCGACCTGTTCCGCAGCTACGCCCAGGAGCTCGGCCTCGACATGGCTCAGTACGACGCCGACGTCGCCAGCCCCGACGTCGCAGCGCGCGTTGCCAAGGACGTGGCAGACGGGGAGCGGCTCGGCGTCACCGGTACACCGTCGTTCTTCCTCAACGGCGAACCCCTGACCCCCTCGACCACGGACGAGTTCATCGACGCCATCGACGACGCCCTCGCGCAGTAGAACACCGGTGAACCTTCCTACAGGTCGCGGTGCCGCCGCGGCACAGGCCGAACCTCTTGTGAGCGCATGAGCGTGAGTCGTCCGCACACGACCGCGTCATCGCTTCAGCGCGCGGTCCACGCCGCCGAGAAGCACCAAATCGCCCTGTACCTGATTGCCATCGCAGCAGCAGTCGCCTTTGGCCTCGCCGCACCCGAAGGTGCGGGGGCGTCCTTGGAGCACGCGATCGAACCGGTGCTTGCTGCGCTGCTGTTCGCGACGTTCCTGCAGGTCCCGTTCCTGGACATGGCTGCCAGCTTCCGCGACGTCCGCTTCCTCGGGGCCGTGCTCGGTCTGAACTTCCTCGCCGGGCCTCTGGTCGTGTGGGGTCTGATCCAGTTCCTGGGCGACGACCAGGCCGTGCTGGTCGGGGTCCTGCTGGTCCTGCTGACCCCGTGCATCGACTACGTCATCGTGTTCTCCGGCTTGGCCGGGGGAGCGGAGGACCGCCTTGTCGCCGCGGCACCGCTGCTGATGCTCCTGCAGCTGGTGCTGCTGCCTGTCTACCTGTACCTGTTCGTCGGGTCCGACCTGGCCGACATCGTCGAGCCCGGACCGTTCCTGCACGCGTTCATCGTCCTGATCGCCATCCCACTGGGGCTGGCGGCGCTCACCCAAGCGCTGTCCAGGCGGTTCGCAGCTGCCAAGGCCGTGGAAGCACTGATGGCTGCCCTGATGGTGCCGCTGATGATGGGCACCCTGTTCGCGGTCGTCGGGTCCCAGGTCTCCGACATCACCAACCGGTTCGGCGACGTCGCCGGCACCATCCCGGTCTACGTGGCGTGGTTCGTCGTCATGGCCGCCGTCGGAGTTGGGCTGGGGCGCGTCACGAGCTTGGATCGGCCCCGGTCCATCGCGCTCGTGTTCTCCGGCGCCACCCGCAACTCCCTGGTCGTCCTGCCGCTGGCGTTGGCGCTGCCGGACGCCTACTCGCTGGCCGCGGTCGTCGTCGTCACCCAGACGCTCGTCGAGCTGGTCGCGATGGTGATCTTCGTGCGCGTCGTCCCGGTCCTGGTCAGGAGCCGGAGAGACAGGGAGCCAGCTGCCCCACGCGCCATCTGAGGGTCGAACGCATCTACTCTGCTGGCATCGAGGCGGGCCATGCGACGTTCGAGTCGACCGCACCCACATGGGAGCAGTTCGACGGCTCCCGGCTGGTCGACCACCGCCTGGTTGCCGTGGCACCTGACAGGACGGTCGTGGGCTGGGCGGCATGCGTGAGTGTGTCAGCACGTCCGGTGTACGCCGGCGTGGTCGAGCACTCGGTCTACGTCGCACCTGGCGCCCGCGGCACCGGCATCGGTGGGCTGCTGCTCGGTGAGCTCATCACCTCGACCGAACAAGCCGGCATCTGGACGATCCAGTCCAGCATCTTCACCGAGAACACCGCCAGCCTCAAGCTCCACGAACGCCATGGGTTCCGGACCATCGGCATCCGCGAACGCGTCGCCAAAGCCACCGTCGGTCCGGCCGCCGGACGCTGGCGCGACACGGTCCTGGTCGAACGCCGCAGCTCGGTCACGGGCAGCAACTGAAAGTAGTGCCGCGCGTGTATCCGGCGCGAAGATGCTCCCGAGACGTGAGGTGCGTGAACTGCTGGCCTCTGGATCCGCGAGCGGCACAGGAGCAGACTGAACGCATGAGCGTTGTCCCGCGCAGAAGTGGCGCAGAACTGGCCAAGAACGACGCCATCGGCGAGGCGATCGTCCGTGCGGTGGAAGAGGCCCACTTCGGCGACATCCTCGCTGCGAGGGGCATCACGACCGTCGCGTTAGACGAGGACGGACGCATGGTCGAGTACCGGCCCGATGGCGGCACCACCGTCCTGAGCTGAGCCCCTGTCTACAAGTCCGTCGGTGACGGGAGCCGCGATGGAGTGGTGACCGACCGACGGCGACAGTCAGCTCGGCCTCCACCGCGACCCGCCCATGTTCAGCTGGCTTGGCGGACGGTACGACTAAGTGAACGGCTACCTATTAGCGAGCGATGTCCCGCCGTGCGGGACATCGGCACGGTCGAACGGCCCGGCAACCTCGCAAAAGCGACCGTCCGATCCGGCTAAGCGCCAACTGTTCGGTCTGCCACTGGTGTCACAGGCGTCAGACCGGTGCGCGGTCCCGATCCGAGGAGTACACAACGAGTACACAAGACGTGCGGCGGCGTGCTGCGCTGTGCTTCCGGGTGTGCTCTCGGCTCGTCCGGACTGTGTGTCGGCGAGGTGTGCAAAGATGGAGGATGTGTCAGGAAAACACTGCAAACAGAGGAGTTAGAGCGATGACTGGATGCCAGCGAGCAGCTGCCGCGCCATCACGACCCGCTGCACCTGGTTGGTGCCCTCGTAGATCTGCGTGATCTTGGCGTCGCGCATCATCCGCTCGAGCGGGTAGTCGGACGTGAAGCCGTAGCCGCCGAGCAGCTGGACGGCGTCGGTCGTGACCTGCATCGCGGTGTCGGAGGCGAAGGCCTTGGCGGCGGCGCCGAAGAACGTGAGGTCCTTGTCGCCGCGCTCGGAGCGTCCGGCGGCGGCGTACGTCAGCTGGCGGGCGGCCTCGATCTTCATGCCCATGTCGGCGACCATGAACTGCAGGCCCTGGAAGTCGCTGATCGGGTGACCGAACTGCTTGCGCTCCTGGATGTAGCCGAGCGCGTAGTCGAGGGCGCCCTGTGCGACGCCGACGGCCTGGGCCGCGATCGTGACGCGCGTGTGGTCGAGGGTCTTCATCGCGATCGAGAAGCCCTCGCCGACCTCGCCGATGATGCGGTCGCCGGGGATGCGCACGTTGTCGAGGTACACCTCGCGGGTCGGGGAGCCCTTGATGCCGAGCTTCTTCTCGGGCGCGCCGAACGAGACGCCCTCGTCGGACTTCTCGACGACGAACGCCGTGATGCCCTTCGAGCGCTTCTCGGGATCGGTCTGTGCCAGGACGGTGTAGTACTCCGAGACGCCGGCGTTGGTGATCCAGCGCTTGACGCCGTTGAGCACCCAGTCGTCGCCGTCGCGGACGGCGCGCGTCTTCTGGTTGGCGGCGTCCGAGCCGGCGTCCGGCTCCGACAGGCAGTACGAGAACCCGCCCTCGCCGGCCGCGAGCTTCGACAGGTACTTGGCCTTGATCTCCTCGCCACCGCCGATCTGGACGGGCAGCGAGCCGAGCTTGTTCACCGCGGGGATCAGCGACGCGGACACGTCGACGCGCGCGACCTCCTCGATGACCAGGACGGTCGCGAGCGCGTCGGCACCGGCTCCGCCGTACTGCTCGGGCACGTGCGGCGCGTGGAAGTCTGACGCCAGCAGGGCGTCGGCGGCCTCCTGCGGGAAGCGCGCCTGCGCGTCGACGTCGGCCGCGTAGGGCGCGATCTTGTTCTCGGCGACGGCGCGGACGGCCTCGCGGATGGCCTGGTGCTCCTCGGAGAGCACGAACATGTCTTCACTCATGGCCTGGTCACTTTCCTTCGTAGCCGTAGAAGCCCTGGCCGGACTTCTTGCCCAGCAGGCCGGCGTCGACCATGCGGTCGAGCAGCGGCGGGGGCGAGTAGAGGGGTTCCTTGAACTCGTCGTACATCGACGTGCCGATCGCCTTGATCGTGTCGAGGCCGATGAGGTCCGACAGCGCGAGCGGGCCCATGGGGTGGCCGCAGCCCAGCACCATGCCGCGGTCGATGTCGGCGGCCGAGGCGTAGCCCGCCTCGTACATGCGGATCGCGCTCAGCAGGTACGGCACGAGCAGGCTGTTGACGACGAAGCCGGCGCGGTCGGTCGCGTCGATCGGCTTCTTGCCCAGCGCGTCGGTGACCCAGCCGCGCATGCGGTCGAGCGTCTCCGGGCTCGTGGTCAGCGACGGGATGAGCTCGACGAGCTGCATGACGGGCGCGGGGTTGAAGAAGTGCACGCCCATGACGTGACCGGCGCGGCCCGAGACGGCGCCAAGCTTGACGATCGGGATCGACGACGTGTTGGACGCCAGGATCGCGTCGTCCTTGGTCAGCACGCGGCCCAGGGTGCGGAACAGCTCGAGCTTGACCTGCTCGTCCTCGCTGGCCGCCTCGACGACGAGGTCGCGGTCGGCGAGCGTCTCGAGGTCGGTCTCGAAGCGGATGCGCTCGAGGACGGCGGTCACCTCGGCCGACTCGATCTTGCCGCGGGCCTCGGCCTTGCGCAGCGAGCTCTCGACCCGCTCGGACGCGGCCTTCGCGGCGTCGGCGCTGACCTCGATGCCGATGACGTCGAGCCCGGCGCGGGCCGCGACCTCGATGATGCCCGAGCCCATCAGCCCTCCGCCGATGACTCCGACCTGCTGGATCCCGCTCATGCCGTACCTCCGTGATGCGCACGTCCACTTTACTTGGACGTCAAAGTATTGGTACTCAGTACCGTACTGGCCAGACTGGATACCAGCAAGTAGCCTCGGCCCATGCCCACCGCCCCGGTCTCCGCGCGCGACCGGCTCGTGGCGGCGGCGTTCGACCTGTTCGACGTCCGGGGATTCGACGAGACGACGGTCGACGACATCGCCAAGGCGGCCGGTGTCGGACGCACGACGTTCTTCCGCCACTTCGGCTCGAAGGAGTCGGTGATCTTCCCCGAGCACGACGACCTGCTCGCGCGCATCGCCGGCCGCCTCGACGCGGGCGACGCGGCGTCGAGCGACGTCGCGGTCTCGGAGGCCGCACGTCTGGTGCTGCGCTACTACGTCGGCGAGGGCGACCGGGCGCGCATCCGCTACCGGCTGATCTCGTCCGTCCCGGTGCTCAAGGCGCGCGAGATCGCGAGCATCCGGCAGTACCAGAGCCTGTTCGCTCGGGCCCTGTCCGGCTGGACGGCCGACGACCCCGATGCCGTCCTGCGCGCCGAGCTGCGGGCGTCGGCGATCGTCACGGCTCACAACCACGTGCTGCGACGCTGGCTGCGCGGCGAGGTCGACGCCCCCGAGGAGGCCTTCGGCCACGCCATGGGTGTCGTGCTGGAGCAGGCTCCGCAGGCCGATGGTGAGACGACGGTCGTCGTGGTGCGCACGGGCTCGTCGCCCGAGCAGGTGGCCGCTGCGGTGCAGCGGGCACTCCGGGCTCCGTGACACGTCGGGATCCTCAGTGCTGGTGGCAGGCCACCGGAGCGGGACGGACGAGCGGCGCGAGCGGCCGCGCCCGGTGCCGACGGACCAACGTCCGGACGGCGACGGCGACCAGCGCGACGGCCACGATGCCGCCGAGCAGCCACGGGTGTCCGAGGATCCCGGTCGCGCCGATGCCCGCTCCCGCCCCGACCCACAGCGCCGCCCAGGCCGCCCCGCCGATGACGGACGCGGCGAGGAACGAGCGGTAGCGCAGGCCCGCGGCGCCGGCCACGACCGGCATGACGGTGCGGACGAACGGCAGCATCCGGCTCGCGAGCACCGCCCAGAAGCCGTGCCGCTGCACGAGGTCGGCGGCGCGGTCCCAGCGGTCGACGCCGGCGCGCGCGATGAGCCGCGACTCGCGCAGGCGTCCGCCGCCGAGACGTCCGATCGTCAGCCCCAGGTGGTCGCCGGCGACGGCCCCGAGCATCACGGCCAGACCCAGCGCGAGCGTCGGGAGCAGCCCGTCGACGCTCGCCGCGAGCCCGGAGATCGCGACCTCGCCGGGCACGATCGCGCCCAGGCCGAGGCCCGACTCGGCCAGCGCGAAGGCGAAGGCCAGCAGCAGGCGGGTCACGTCGACGTCCTCGTCGGCGCGCGCGCCGCGATCCAGCCGGAGATCGCGACACCCGCCGCGATCACGAGGCCGCCCGCGACGGCGTCCAGCACCCAGTGGTTGCCGGTCGCCACGACGACGAGCGTCGTGCCGAGCGAGTAGA
Organism: Aeromicrobium sp. CFBP 8757; assembly: GCF_014841755.1. Taxonomy (NCBI): domain Bacteria; kingdom Bacillati; phylum Actinomycetota; class Actinomycetes; order Propionibacteriales; family Nocardioidaceae; genus Aeromicrobium; species Aeromicrobium sp. CFBP 8757. Next base: position 449,804 of record NZ_JACYUM010000003.1, on the reverse strand, counting down.
GGACCGCGAGCGACCGCCCCACGACGCCGACGTGCCGCCAGACGGCCCAGGCCACCCAGACCGTCCAGCCGACGTGCAGCGACGGCATCGCCGCGAGCTCGTTGGCCATCTGCCCGAGCCCGTTGGGCAGCGACGTCTGTCCGCTCCACCAGCCGACGTCGGAGGTGCTCACGAGCGTGTCGAGGTAGGCGCCACCGGGCATCAGGCGAGGCGGAGCGGTCGGCCACAGGACGTAGCAGGCCAGCCCGATCGCCGAGCCGATCACGATCGCGTTGCGGGCGCGGGCGTACTCACCGCGGTGACGGACGAACAGGAAGACCAGCACGGCCGGCGTGACGAGGTAGTGCAGCGAGGCGTACCAGAACGACATCGGGACGGCGACCTGCGACAGGGGCGTGAGGGCGTGGTTGAGCCACGACTCGACGTCGAGGTGCAGCAGGGTCTCGAGGTGCAGCAGGTCGGCGGCGCGCGAGCGGGCCGCCTCGAGGTCGTCGCTGGCCACGACGCGGCTCACGGCGTACGTGGTCCAGAGCGCCGTCAGCAGGACGACCTCGCGCAGGCCGGGAGCCAGCAGGCCGGGCCGGCGCGACGAGGTCGTCGTCGCGCCGACCTCGTCGCGCCGCGGGTGCCCGGTGTGGGTGGACACGGTGGGGTCCCGTCTCAGTGGGCGAGGACGGGAGCGTCCGGGTTGACCGCGACGGGGCCGGGACGGAACAGGGCCCCGCAGATCACGGCACCGACGGCGAAGACGCCGGCGGCCCACCAGAAGACCGTCGTGTAGCCGTCGACCGCGGCGAGCTGCTGGTCGAGCGCCGAGGGCGCCCGGCCGAGCCCGCTCAGGTAGTCGGTCGTCGCGGTGGCGGCGAACGCGCTCAGCACGGCGGTGCCGATGGATCCGCCGATCTGCTGGAACGTGTTGACCGAGGCCGAGGCGACGCCCGCGTGCTCGGCGTCGACGCCCGACACGGCGGCGCTGAACGCCGGCGCGATCGACAGGCCGATGCCGAGACCGGTGATGATCAGGCCGGGCAGGATGTGCAGCGCGTAGGAGCTGTCGACCTCGAGCTGTGCGAACAGCACCATGCCGACGGCGGCGAGCATCATGCCGACGAACACGGGGATCTTCGGACCGATGCGCGCGACGAGACCGGCCGAGCTGGTGGCCGTGGCCATGATGCCCAGGATCATCGGGACGAACGAGAAGCCCGTCTTGAGCGGCGAGTAGCCGAGCGTCAGCGAGACGTAGTACGTCAGGAACAGGAACACCGCGAACAGGCCGATGCCGACGAAGGCGACGACGAGGAACGAGGCGCCGCGGGTGCGGTCCCACACGATGTGCAGCGGCAGCAGCGGATCGCTGACGCGGCTCTCGATGACGGCGAACGCGGCGAGCAGTGCCAGTCCGGCGCCGATGCAGATCAGGGTCGTCGCGGCACCCCAGCCGTCCGACTCGGCGCTGGCCAGGCCGTAGACGAACGAGACCAGGCCGGCCACGACGACGACGGTCCCGGGCACGTCGATGCCCTTGGCGTCCTCCGAGCGCGGCTGCTTCTTGAGCAGCAGCACCGCGCCCACGACGGCGATGACCGCGAGGGGGACGTTGACGTACAGGCACCAGCGCCACGACAGGTACTCGGTGAGGGCGCCGCCGAGGATCAGGCCGAGCGCGCCGCCTCCACCGGAGATCGCACCGAAGATCGCGAACGCCTTGGCCCGCTCCTTGGAGTCGGTGAACGTGACGGTGAGCAGCGACAGGGCGGCCGGTGCGAGCAGGGCGCCGAAGACGCCCTGGGCTACGCGGGCGCCGACGAGCAGCTCGAAGTTGTGCGCCGCGCCGCCGACGGCGGACGCCGCGGCGAAGCCGATCAGGCCGGTGATGAACATCGGCCGGCGACCGATCAGGTCGCTCAGGCGGCCGCCGAGCAGCAGCAGCGATCCGAACGCGAGGGCGTAGCCGGTGACGATCCACTGGCGGTTGTCGTTCGAGAAGCCGAGGGCCTCCTGCGCGGACGGCAGGGCGATGTTCACGATCGTCGCGTCCAGCACGACGATGAGCTGGGCCAGCGCGATGACGCCGAGGATGATCCAGCGCGTCGCGTGGTGCGGGTTGTCCGAGGGGCCGGGTTCGACGGGTTCGCGCGCCCGGTCGTCGGTCAGTGTCTCTGCCATGGGATCTCCAGGTCTATGAAGCGGAAAGAAAGTTCCGTTTCACTGTAGACCCTTAAGCGGAGAACCTCTTCCGGATCTCGTGTGATGTGCCGCACTAACCGGAAACGTTTCTCCGTTCCTGTTACGGTGGGCCCCATGTCAGCCGATGTGGACGCGATCGAGGTCGAGCGGCCGCTGCGTGCCGATGCCGCGCGCAACCGCGAGCTGATCCTCGAGACCGCTGCCGAGGTGTTCGCCGAGCACGGGCTCGAGGCCGGATACGACGAGATCGCCCGCCGTGCCGGCATCGGCGTCGGCACCGTCTACCGTCGCTTCCCCCAGCGGAGCGAGCTGATCCAGGCCCTGTTCGAGTCGCGCATCGCCGAGCTGGTCGAGGTCGCCGAGCGGTCGGCGGCCCTTCCCGACGCCTGGGAGGGTCTCGTGTCGTTCCTCGAGTGGGCGATCGCCCGACAGGTCCTCGACAAGGGCCTCAAGGAGGTCATGGTGCGCACGATCTCCGGCGAGGCCCACCAGGCCATCGGTCGTGAGCGGCTGGGCCCGATCCTCGAGCGGATGGTCACGCGGGCGCAGGCCGACGGCACGTTGCGCAGCGACATCGCGCCGACCGACATCGGCATGAACGTCATGGTCATCAGCTCGATGACCACCAAGGCGCAGCCCGATCTGTGGCGCCGCTACCTCGCCCTGTTCGTCGAGGGCCTCCGCGCCCGTCCCGACCAGCAGCCCCTGCCGCTCGTCGCGCCCGGCGACGACGCGATGCACGACCTGATGTGCAACCTGCAGAACCGCGACCTCGACTGACCTGTCGGTCCGCCCACAGGCAAGAGCGAGCGCCGGAATGCCCACAGGCTGCCCGCCGCAGGTCGCGGACGTCCGCATCGGCTGCGCACGCTCGGGGCATGCACGCTGTCCTTGTCGCGTCAGGAGCGCCGTTCATCACCGAGCAGCACGGGGTCACGACTCGCGCCCAGGCGCTGACCCTCATGACCCGCCACCAGCTGTACCGGCTGGTGGCGTCCGGACGGTGGGCACGCCCCGCGCGCGGCGTGTTCGTCAACCACACCGGTCCACTCACCCCCACCCAGCGTGACTGGGTGGCCCTGCTCGCATCGCCGCCCGGCTCCGTCCTCGGTGGCCTGACTGCCTTGGGCCACGACGGCTTCACGGCTTTCACGCCGCGGCGGCCCGTCGTCGTGGCACCGATGGGCGCCGCGCCTGTCGCGTACGACGACCTCGACCTGCACTGGTCGGTCCACCTCGACACGCGTGACGTCCATCCCCTGCGCACACCACCCCGCACCCGCCCTGCCCGCAGCGTCATCGACGCGGCGTCGTGGGAGGACCAGGAGAAGCGCGCCCGCGAGATCGTCTTGTCGGCCGCGCAGAAGGGCATCGTGGTACCGCGCACCCTCAGGGAGGCGCTGGCTCGCCGCGGGTCCTGTCGGCGCCGCGCGCTGATCGTGGAGTCGTGCCTCGATGCTGCCGGTGGCATCCAGTCGCTGCCCGAGCGCTCATTCGACGAGATCCGCCGCGAGGTCGGCCTGCCGTCGCCGCAACGTCAAGCCGTCGTGCGCCGGGCCGACGGGCGGTACTACCTCGACGTGTGGTGGGAAGTGCTGAACCTCGCCGTCGAGGTGCATGGCGTTCCCCACATGGACGTCGAGCAGTGGGATGGCGACCTCAAGAGGCTCAACGAGATTGTGATCGACGGTCGTCGGACGTTGGTGTTCAGCTCGTACGCGATCCGTCGCCAGCGCGCGGTCGTGATCGACCAGCTGCGCCGGTCCACGTCCTGAGTCGGCGTGGGAGCACGGAAGAATCTGGGTTTGTCCGCGCCCGCGCGGACAAACCCAGATTCTTGCGCTGCGTTGCGGCGTGTCAGGAGCGGGAGATGCGCACCATCTCGTCGCGGGGGACGACCTTGACGCGGGTGCGGCCGACGGCCTCGCCCAGGTCGATCTCGTGCTGGTCGAGCTTCTCCCAGCCCTCCCAGGTCGTGAACTCGATGCCGCGGCCCTCGAGGTAGGCGTCGACGTCCTCGCGGGCGGGGTTGGCCGGGGGTGCGAGCCGGTCGACGTCCTCGAGCAGCAGGCGGATCGTCTCGGCGGCGTCCGACTTGGTGTGGCCGATCAGGCCGACGGGTCCGCGCTTGATCCAGCCCGTGACGTACGCGCCGGGCAGCGGCTCGCCGTCGATGTCGATCACGCGGCCGCCGTCGTTGGGCACCGTCGCGCTGTTGTTGTCGAACGGGATGCCGGCCAGGTTGTCCGACCGGTAGCCGACGGCGCGGTAGACCGCCTGCACGGGCCAGTCGACGAACTCGCCGGTGCCACGGACGTTGCCCGTGCCGTCGAGCTCGGTGACCTCGGTGCGCAGCCCCACGACCTGTCCGTCCTCGCCGAGCACCTCGACGGGGTTCTGACAGAAGTGGATGTGGATGCGGTGGTCGGCGCCGGTCGGCTCCTTGGCCAGGTAGTTCTGCAGCACGTCGACGACGAGCTTGACGCTCTTGGACGCGCGGATCGAGTCCATCGAGCCCTCGTCGAGCTCGAAGCCCTCGGGGTGGACGATGACGTCGACGTTGGGGGAGTGCGACAGCTCGCGCAGCTCCATCGGCGTGAACTTGACCTGCGCCGGGCCGCGGCGGGCGAACACGTGGACGTCCTTGGCCGCATTGGCCTTGAGCCCGTCGTAGACGTTCTGCGGGATCTCGGTGACCAGCTGCTCGTCGGCGGTCTTGGCGAGCATGCGGGCGACGTCGAGGCCCACGTTGCCCACGCCGAGGACGGCGACCGACTCGGCGTGCGGCTGGAAGTCCCACTCGCGGGGGGCGTCGGGGTGGCCGTCGTACCAGTAGACGAAGTCGGCCGCGCCGAACGAGCCCTTGAGGTCGATGCCGGGGATGTCGAGGTCGCGGTCGGCGCGGGCGCCCGTCGCGAAGATCACCGCGTCGTAGAACTGCTGCAGGTGGTCGAGCTTGAGGTCGGCGCCGTAGTTGACGTTGCCGAAGAACCGGATGTCGTCGTTCGACAGGACGCGCTTGAGCGCCTTGACGATCTCCTTGATGCGCGGGTGGTCCGGCGCGACGCCGTACCGGATCAGGCCGAACGGCGTGGGGTCGCGGTCGAGGATGTCGATCGTGACGCCACTGACGTCGTCGCCGAACTCGGACTTCGTGAGGATGTCGGCGGCGTAGATGCCGGCGGGACCGGCGCCGACGACGGCGACTCGCAACTGCCTGCTCATGGATGCTCCTGGAAAAGGGCCGCCCCCTGGGAGGGAGCCACGCTCTTAGGCAAGCCTAAAGCACTGTCCCGCAGCGGGAAATTCGTCCAGAATGCGAACGCGATGCAGGTGACGTGGGTCACGCCGTCCGCGCGATCGGCGGCCCGAGGCCCCTCGCACTAGGTTGGGGGCATGACCTCAGCCGTCGTCGTCGGGTCCGGTCCCAACGGCCTCTCCGCCGCCGTCGTGCTCGCCCGGGCGGGCGTCGACGTGACGGTGCTCGAGGCCGAGGACGAGATCGGCGGCGGCACCCGCTCGGCCGAGCTCAACGTGCCGGGCGTGCTGCACGACATCTGCTCGGCGGCGCACCCGACGGGTGTCGCGTCGCCGTTCTTCCAGTCGCTGGGCCTGGAGCGCCACGGCCTCGAGTGGCTGTTCCCGGAGGTCGACGCCGTGCACCCGCTCGACGGCGGACGGGCCGGCGTCCTCTTCCAGGACCTCGACCGGACGGTCGAGGCGCTGGGGGTCGACGGCCCCGCGTGGCGCCGGCTCTACGAGCCGCTGGCCCGGCACTGCGACGAGCTGACGTCCGAGATCTTCGGCCCCCTCATCCACGTGCCACGCCACCCCCTGCTGCTCGCCGGATTCGGCCTGCGCGCCCTGCTGCCGGCCACGGTCATCGCGCGCCGGTGGGAGACCGACGAGGCCCGCGCGCTGTTCGCCGGCATGGCCGCCCACGCCGTCCAGCCGCTGCAGCGCCCCACGACGGGCGGGCTCGGCCTGATGTTCGGCATGACGGGGCACGCCTACGGGTGGCCCGTCGCCAAGGGCGGGTCGCAGGCCATCTCGGCGGCCCTGGCAGCCGATCTGGCCGAGCACGGCGGACGCATCGAGACCGGTCACCGGGTCACCGAGCTGCCCGAGGCCGACATCGTCATGTTCGACACGTCTCCGCACACCGTGCTGCAGGTCGCGGGCCACCGGCTCCCGTCGCGGGTGTCGAGGCCCCTCACGAAGTGGCGCACGGGCCCGGGCATCTTCAAGGTCGACTTCGCGGTCGAGGGCGGCGTGCCCTGGACCAACGAGTGGGCCCGCAAGGCCGGCACGGTGCACGTCGGCGGGACGCTCGAGGAGGTCAACGCGGCCGAGAACCACGTGCACGCCGGACGCATGCCCGAGCGCCCGTTCGTGCTGCTGTGCCAGCAGTACCTCGCCGATCCCGGACGCTCGGCCGGCGACGTCCACCCCGTGTGGTCGTACGCGCACGTGCCGACCGGCTACACCGGCGACGTCACCGAGGCGATCGTCGCGCAGATCGAGCGGTTCGCGCCGGGCTTCCGCGACCGCGTCGTCGCGCAGACCGTGTCGGGCCCGGCCCAGCTCGAGGCCCACAACGCCAACTACCTGGGCGGCGACATCGCGGGCGGCTCCAACGATCCGTGGCAGCTCGTCATGCGGCCGCGCATGTCGCCCAACCCCTACTCGCTCGGCGTCAAGGGGCTCTACATCTGCTCGGCGTCGACGCCCCCGGGCGGCGGCGTGCACGGCATGGGCGGCTACAACGCCGCGACCCACGCCCTGCGCGAGCTCTGACCCACCTACTCCGGCAGCAGGGCGATGTAGGGGTAGGTCGCGTCGTGGGGGTCGTCCGCGGTGCCGGAGTGCTGCTGGATGTAGAACATCCGATTGCCGGAGAAGTCCTGCGCCGAGTACCCCTGTGCCCCCTTCATGCGCATGAGCCGCTGACGCGACAGGTCGTAGACGTACGCCTGCCCATCGATCGAGTAGCCGACCCACCGTGAGGTGGCGTTGAGGTAGCCCGGCCCGTCGACGTCGCGCAGGGTCGTGCGCCGGCCCGACTTCTCCGTGACGACGAGCGAGCCCTTGCCGCCGCAGTCGATCTGCACGAGAGTGCCCTCGTGGAAGTAGCCGCCGCACGGCTGATGGACCGCGGCGGTGCCGGCCTTCTTCTCGGCACCCTCCGAGGCGTCCCACGCCAGCATCTGCCCGTCGCGCTGGAACCACAGGTCGCCGCCGTCGGCGTAGACGTCGGTGGCGTCGTCGATGACCTTCGTCATCGGATCGGCGCCATCGAGTGGTGCGCGGTAGATCGCCGTCGCAGGGGTGTTCCCCTTCACCGCCTCGACCGCCGCCCAGTAGACGTCGTCGCCCACGATCTGCGGTCGGATGCTCTCGAACGACGGCCATGGCGGGTCGTCGATGCCGAGCTCGGCCGACGAGGCGATCCGCCGCTCGGTCTTCGTGGCCAGGTCGTAGGAGTAGAGGTCCCAGGTGAGGCTGCTGTAGCTGTCGGGAGCGCTCTGCAGCCAGACCAGGTAGCCGTTGCCACGTGACACCTCGGTGATGTCGGTCAGCTCGCTGTCGTCGTCTCGCGTGAACAGGGCCTTCGTCCCACCGGTCTCGAGGTCGACGGTGAGGAGTCGGTCCGGCGATGGCGCCCCTGCCGTCTGCTGGTCCTTGTCGGAGGGGTACCGGACGGCCACTGCGCTGCTGCCGTCGTCGCGGACGGCGTAGTACGTCATCGTCTCGCCCCCGATCTCTGCCGGCACGTCCCTGACGACGCGGTAGTCGGTGCCCTCGACCATGGCGGGGACGGTCGTGCCGGCACCGACGGTGACGACCGTCGCCGTCGGCCTTCGTCGCGGCGACGGCGCCTCGGACCCCGCGGTGCAGGCAGCCGCCACGAGAGCCGTGACGACCGCCAGCAGGACGAGGGGACGGCGGGTCAAGCGACGGTCCCGTACATCGCGGTGAAGCCCGCCATGGCGTTGGTCGTCATGGAGCGCTTCTTGTCGGACTGGGGCCACCGACCGCCGACGGGATCGGCGTAGTGGACACGGTCGCCGCTCTCGGAGTAGCCGTAACCCATCACGAAGTGGTCGAGCGCCTTGTTGGTGTAGTGGTTGTTGTAGTGGTTGGCACTCGTGCCGGCGTTCTCGTGCGTCCCGTAGATCAGGGCCTTGTTGTACTGCCCGTTGCTGCGTCGGACGACCGACTTGAGGCCCGCCCGGTCCAGGCCCGTGTAGACCTTCGACGAGACCCCTGCCCAGTCACGCATCGTGGTGGGCATCCGGTAGATGTAGGTGCCGCCACTCGAGGACGTGGCGAGGTAGGTGCTGCTGGCCAATCGTGACTGCCCCAGCGTGTGCGAGCTGTTGAGCTGGCTGTGCTCGCTGGCACCCATGGCGCGCAGGGCCATCAGCGTCGACGCTGGCCCGCAGTAGTAGTCGTTGATCTGCGTCGAGTGCTGGACGGGCAGCAAGTGCGAGCTCGGCACCGCGGCGGCCGCCACCGCGTCGGCGCTGGCCGTCCGCGACGTCGTCATGGCGCGAGGCGCGGGTGCGAGGTTCTCGAACGGCTCGCCGCTGAGCTTCTCGACCTTGGCCTGTAGCTGCGTGGCACGCCGGGCCGCCGCCGACAGCTGGGCCGAGCTCAGCCCGGGCTTCTCGACCTCGTCGTACGCCTTGTACAGATCGACCAGCGCGTCGGTCAGCGGCTTCTCGGCGATGGCGCGCGGGTCGTCGGCAAGCGTCTTCTGGCCCGGCCCGAGCTTCCATCCGACGCCCGGCTCGTCGTCGGTGGCCGCGCCGGCCGGCACGGCTGTGCAGACGATCGCGAGCAGGGCGGTGGTGGCAACGGTGCAGATGGCTCTTCTCATGGTGTCCCCCGATGGATGCCAGTGCTACCTATCAGTAGCGATACGAATGGGTAGCACATTAGAGACAGCCCGCAAGTGGTGTCAACGACGTCGTGCACAGGCGCTTGCCTGCGCCCCTCCTGTCAGGAGACTGTGAGGTGCGGGAAGGGGAACCTAACGCTGGGATGATCCGTTGGACCTGTTGAACCTTCATCCATCACGCCGAGCCCAGGAGCCCGACCGATGAACCTCCCCGCCCACAAGAAGATGCTCTCCGCCGCCGCGGCGGCCTCCGTCCTGCTGATCACCGCCGCGTGCGGCACCAGCGAGGAGTCCGACTCCGGAGCGTCGACCCCGGCGGCCACGTCGGCCGCCCCGACGTCCGACGCGCCGACCGAGGAGTCCGAGACCCCCGATGTCGGAGCCGAGGAGGCCGGCTACGCCGACGGCACGTACGAGGCCGAGGGCAGCTACAGCAACCCCGGTGGCGAGTCGACCGTCAAGGTCGAGCTGACGCTCTCGGACGGGACGATCTCCGACGTCACCGTGACGCCCGAGGCGTCCAACGGCACGTCGAAGCAGTACCAGACCCAGTTCGCCGGCGGCATCGCCGACCAGGTCGTCGGCAAGAGCCTCGACGACCTCGACGTGTCGAAGGTGGCCGGATCCTCGCTGACCGCCACGGGCTTCAACGACGCGATCGACCAGATCAAGGCCGAAGCGAACGCCTGACGTGCACGCCTGGACGTTCGAGGCGATCGGCACCGCGTGGCAGATCGACACGCGCGAGCCGCTGGCCCCGGACGTCCGGGCGGCCGTCCTCGGGCGCATCGAGCGCTTCGACGAGAGCTGGTCGCGATTCCGTGACGACTCCCTCGTCGCCGACATCGCGCGCGGCGCGGGCCAGTGGCACGTGCCCGACGAGGCCGGCGTGCTGTTCGAGCTCTTCACCGAGCTGGACGACCTCACGGACGGGGCCGTGAACCCGCTGATCGGTCAGACCCTGTCCGACCTGGGGTACGACGCGTCCTACTCGCTGACGGCGTCGGACGACCCGGCGGTCACCCCGCCGTGGTCGAGCATCGACCTGTCGGCCGGCGTCCTGACGACGACCGAGCCCGTGCTGATCGACGTCGGCGCCGCGGGCAAGGGCCTGTTGGTCGACCTGGTCGCCGGGATCGTCGGCCGTGAGGTCGACCAGCTCACGATCGACGCCAGCGGCGATCTCTACCACGGTGGCTCCGCCCCGCTCCGGATCGCGCTCGAGCACCCGCTCGACGCGGGCCGCGCGATCGGCGTCGCCGAGATCGACCCCGAGGACGCCCTGTGCGCCTCGGCCACCAACCGGCGCGCCTGGGGCGACGGCCTGCACCACGTGCTCGACGCCCGCACCGGACGTCCGACGTCCGACGTCATCGCCACCTGGGTCGTCGCGCCGCAGTCGTGCATGCGGGCCGACGGCCTCGCGACCGCCCACTTCTTCGCCGATCCCGCGCTGCTGATGCAGCGCTTCGACCACCAGTTCGTCCGCATGCACGCCGACGGCCGCGTCCAGTGGTCGCCAGACTTTCCCGGAGAGATCTTCACATGACCGCACTCGCCCCCGTCCGAGACGTCCTCGACCGCCAGCTCGGCAAGGTCACGATGTACCGGCTCGTGACGATCGTCCTGTCGCTGCTGGTCGTGGTGTTCACGATCTTCACCGCGACCGGCGTCATCGAGGGCCTGTCGACCGGCGACAACCTGATGGCGCTCGCCGTCCTGCTCGTCGCCTCGTACGTCGGCAGCCGCCTGATGGGTCTGGCGTTCCGCGTGCGCCCGCACGCCGAGTCGTCGATCATCACGGCGCTGCTCCTGTACTTCCTGTTCGTGCCGATCATCCCGGTCGACACGGGCCAGCTGGTCTGGCTGGGCATCGCCGCGGTGCTGGCCCAGGCCTCGAAGTACGTCCTGGCGTGGCGCGGGCGCCACGTCTTCAACCCCGCCGCCGCCGGCGCCTTCCTCGTCGTCGTGCTGCAGGAGGTCGTGGGGCGCGAGGCCCGCATCAACGCCCTGTGGCAGACCGCCGCGACCGAGAAGCTCTTCCCGTTCGTCGCGGTCGGCGCGCTGCTCGTGCTGTGGCGCACCCGACGCCTCGGGGTCGGGCTGCTGTTCGTGGTCGTCGCGACGGTGCTGATCTTGGTGCGGCTCGTCGACCAGGCCTCGCCCGACCAGTCGTTCCTGGACGTCCTGAAGCTCACGGCGTACTCGTACCCGATCGTCTTCCTCGCGGGCTTCATGCTGAGCGAGCCGCTGACGCTCCCACCGCGGCGCCGCCAGCAGCTCGTGGTCGCGGCCGTGACCGCGGTCGTCTTCGCGTACCCGACGTGGATCCTCCTGCTGACCGACTCCCCGCCCGACCTCGGCGTGCTCGCGATCTCGCCCGAGATCGCCCTGCTGGTCGGCAACCTCGTGGCCTTCGCGTTCGCCCGCCGGTCGGGGCTCGACCTCGAGCTCGAGACGTCGCGCCGGGTCGCGGGCGACGTCCACGAGCTGACGTTCCGGTCGCGTCGCGGCGTCGCGTTCGTCCCGGGCCAGTACCTCGAGCTGTCGGTGCCGCACCGCGGCATGGACAGCCGCGGCGCACGCCGGACGTTCAGCATCAGCTCGCCGCCGCAGGACGACCGCCTGGCCCTGACGCTGCGCGTGCCCGAGAGGTCGTCGAGCTTCAAGCGCGCCCTGCTCGACCTCGAGCCCGGGTCGCGCGTCCGTGGCACGGGCATCGGTGGCGACTTCGTCCTGCCCGCCGATCCGGCCACGCCGCTGCTGCTGGTCGCCGGCGGCATCGGCATCACGCCGTTCCTCAGCCAGCTGCGCCACGAGGGATCGCGCGACGCCGTCCTCGTGTACGGGGCGACGTCGGCCGACGAGGTGCCCTTCGTCGAGGAGCTCGCGGGCGTTCGCGTCGTGCTGGTGTGCCCCGGACGTCCCGGCGAGCTCCCCGCGGGCTGGACGCACGTCGACGCCGCGTTCCTGTCGGCCGACGTCATCGCCGGGGCCGTGCCGGACCTGGCCGACCGTCGGGCGTACGTGTCGGGCCCGCCGGCGATGGTCAACGCGGTCCGTCCGGGGCTGCGCGGACGCGTCGCCGGGCTGCACACGGACTACTTCTCGGGTTACTGAGCGGTAGGGTCCAGATTCGTCTCGCGGCCCGTCGTTCCGGCGTTTAGGATCGAGGAGTCCCCGCCGGACGGCGCCCTGTGCGCTCCTGTCGGAGGCCGATAATCGGCAGACCGGACCTGGACCTCGTCCCGACCGCGCGAGATGTGACCGACCCGGGAGAGCGTCGGTCACATCACCTGGCGTCCCACCGTGGGGCGCGTGCTCGGAACGCATCAGCACCCTCGGACCCCTGGAACCGGTCGGCTGACCACTGCGTCGAGGATCCATCGCCCCCTTGGTGCGCCGTGCCCTGCTGCTCTGCGCCGGCGTCAGGGGGGACCCATCTGCCGGCCCCGGCCGCGGCACCTGAAGGATCGACCATGATCGCCTCGCACGTCCCGGCGTTGACGCGCCCCTCTCGCCACCACCTCGTCCTCGCCACCGCCGCCACGGGCCTCGCGGCGGTCATCGCCGTCACCGCCGTGTCGATGGCCGGCCCGGCCCGCGCGGCCGGCCCGCCGGACCCGGGCCTCGGCACAGCCCTCGACTACTCCGTGCTCGCCGGCGAAGGCGTGACCAACACGGGCTCGACGACGGTCGTGGGCCTGGTGGCCTCGGCCGGCATCCAGACCACCGTGGCCGACAACGGCGCCATCAGCCCGCCCGGCAACGTGCGCCGCGGGGCCAATCTGGCTGTCTCGGCCGCGAAGGCCGACCTCCTGGTCGGGTACGGGCAGGCGGCTGCGGCCCCGGTCATCCCGAACACCCCGCTGCTCGGCGAGATCGGCGGTCAGACGCTCACGGGAGGCACCTACACGCGCGCAGGATCGCTCGGTTTCACCAGCACCTTGACGCTCGACGGCGAGAACGACCCGAGCTCGGTCTTCATCATCCAGGTCGCCGCGGACTTCAACGTCGCGTCGAGCGCGCAGGTAGTGTTCACCCGCGGCGCCCAGGCCTGCCACGTGTACTGGCAGATCGGCAACGACGCGGTCATCGGCACCAACACGGACTTCCAGGGCACGATCCTCGCCGGCAACGACATCTCCGCCCGGACGGGGGCCACGTTCGCGGGGCGTCTGCTCTCGAACGTCGGTGCCATCACCCTCGACAGCAACACGTTCACGAGCCCGACCTGCGCCGCGGCGACGACCCCGCCGCCCACCACGGCCACGACGGCGCCCGTCACGCCGGCCCCGTCCGCCTCGACGCGTCCGACGCCGCGCCCGACCAGGAGCACGGACTCGTCGGACGGCGGATCGTCCGACGGTGACGGTGGCTCGTCCGACGGCTCGGACAGCGACAGCGACGGCTCGGACGGTGGCGCGGGAGACAGCGACGCCGCCGGCGGTGACTCGTTCGCGGACGGCGGGACGTCGTCCAGCGCGACCGGCATCCCGGACGCCGGAGGACCGCCGATGTACCTGGCCCCCGTCGGCGTCCTCGCGGTGCTGCTCGGCGCCGGGCTGGTCGTGGCGAGCCGGCGACGTCAGCACGGTTCGCACCGGGGCTGAACGGCCCTGCCCTCGCGGCGTGGTAGACCTGACGGTGGGACAGAGTTGACAGGAATGGACTCAACTTCGTAGGTGTTGTACCCGGTGACACCGTTCCCCGACGTACAGGAGCACCCATGGACCTTGCGAAGTTCACGACGCGCAGCCAGCAGGCGCTGAGCAGCGCGATCTCGTCCGCCGCCGCGGCGGGCAACCCGGCCGTCGAGCCGGCCCACGTGCTGCACGCCCTGCTGACGCAGGACGGTGGCACCGCAGCACCTCTGGTCCAGGCCGCGGGCGTGGCCCCGCAGACGATCACGGCCGGCCTCGCGACGGTCCTCGGGCAGCTGCCGAGCGCCTCGGGGGCCAGCGTCCAGAACCCCGGCCTGAGCCGCTCGAGCCACGAGGTGCTGCAGCGCGCCCAGGACCTCGCCGACCAGCTGGGCGACGACTTCGTCTCGACCGAGCACCTCACGGTCGCCGTCGCGACCGTCGCCTCGCCGGCCCGCACCCTGCTCGTCGACGCCGGCGCGACCGCCGACGCCCTGCAGGCGGCCTTCGCCGCGGTGCGCGGCACGTCGCGGGTCACGAGTCCCGACGCCGAGGACACCTACCAGTCGCTCGAGAAGTACGGCGTCGACCTCACGGCCGTCGCGCGCGAGGGATCGCTCGACCCCGTGATCGGCCGCGACAGCGAGATCCGCCGCGTCGTGCAGGTGCTCAGCCGCCGCACCAAGAACAACCCCGTGCTGATCGGCGAGCCCGGCGTCGGCAAGACCGCCGTCGTCGAGGGTCTCGCGCAGCGCATCGTCGCCGGAGACGTCCCCGAGTCGTTGCGCGGTCGTCGTCTCATCTCGCTCGACCTCGCGGCGATGGTCGCGGGCGCCAAGTACCGCGGCGAGTTCGAGGAGCGTCTGAAGGCCGTCCTGACCGAGATCAAGGAGTCGGACGGCCAGGTCATCACCTTCATCGACGAGCTGCACACCGTCGTCGGCGCGGGCGCCGGTGGCGACAGCGCGATGGACGCCGGCAACATGCTCAAGCCCATGCTGGCCCGTGGCGAGCTGCGCATGATCGGTGCGACGACGCTCGACGAGTACCGCGAGCGCATCGAGAAGGACCCCGCGCTCGAGCGCCGCTTCCAGCAGGTGCTGGTCGACGAGCCGACGCCCGAGGACACCATCGCGATCCTGCGCGGGCTGAAGGAGCGCTACTCGGCGCACCACGGCGTCCGCATCTCCGACGCCGCCCTCGTGGCCGCGGCGACGCTGTCCGACCGCTACATCCCGGGCCGTCAGCTGCCCGACAAGGCCATCGACCTGATCGACGAGGCCGGCAGCCGCCTGCGCATGGAGATCGACTCCAGCCCCATCGAGATCGACGAGCTGCGCCGCTCGGTCGACCGGCTGCGCATGGAGGAGCTGCACCTCGACAAGGAGTCCGACGACGCGAGCCGCGAGCGGCTCGAGAAGCTGCGGGTCGAGCTCGCCGACAAGCAGGAGGCGCTGCGCGGTCTGGAGCAGCGGTGGGAGCGCGAGAAGCAGTCGCTCAACGCGGTCGGCGAGATCACCAAGCGCATCGACGAGGTGCGCAGCGCCGCCGAGAAGGCGCAGCGCGAGGGCGACCTCGAGACGTCCAGCCGGCTCCTCTACAGCGAGATCCCCGGCATGGAGCGCCAGCTCGCCGAGGCCCAGGCCGCCGAGGCCGACCGCGACGAGGACTCGATGGTGCACGAGGAGGTCGGCGCCGACGACATCGCCGAGGTCGTCGCGGCGTGGACGGGCATCCCGACCGGACGTCTGCTCGAGGGCGAGACCGGCAAGCTCCTGCGCATGGAGGACGAGCTCGGCAAGCGACTGATCGGCCAGCGCACCGCGGTGACCGCCGTGTCGGACGCCGTGCGCCGCTCGCGGGCAGGCATCTCCGACCCCGACCGTCCGACGGGCTCGTTCCTGTTCCTCGGGCCGACCGGCGTCGGCAAGACCGAGCTGGCCAAGACGCTCGCGGAGTTCCTGTTCGACGACGAGCGGGCGATCATCCGCGTCGACATGAGCGAGTACTCCGAGAAGCACTCCGTCAGCCGCCTGGTCGGTGCCCCCCCGGGGTACGTGGGCTACGACGAGGGCGGCCAGCTCACCGAGGCGGTGCGGCGGCGCCCCTACTCGGTCGTCCTGCTCGACGAGGTCGAGAAGGCGCACCCCGAGGTCTTCGACATCCTGCTGCAGGTGCTCGACGACGGGCGCCTGACCGACGGCCAGGGCCGCACGGTCGACTTCCGCAACGTGATCCTGATCCTGACGTCCAACCTGGGGTCGAGGTTCCTGACCGACCCGACGCTCGACGACGCCGCCAAGCGCGATGCCGTGATGGACGTCGTGAGGGCCTCGTTCAAGCCCGAGTTCCTGAACCGGCTCGACGAGATCGTGACGTTCGACGCGCTCGGCACCGACGAGCTGACCCACATCGTCGACCTGCAGGTCGACGCCGTGGCGAAGCGGCTGGCGACGCGGCGCATCACGCTCGACGTCACGGCGGCGGCACGCGAGTGGCTCGCGCTGACGGGCTTCGACCCGGCCTACGGTGCCCGTCCGCTGCGCCGGCTCGTGCAGCAGGCGATCGGCGACCGTCTGGCCCGTGCCCTGCTGGGCGGCGAGGTCCGCGACGGCGACACCGTCGTGGTGGACCGCGACGGCGACGAGCTGACGGTCCGCGCCGCGTAGGCGCCCGGCGGCGGGGGTCGGCGTGTTGTCGCCGGATGGTTCGATAGGCCCATGAGTGACGCCTCCGTGAAGCGCCCGCCCATCCTGACGGGGGCGTGTCTCTACCTCGGCCTGCTCTCCGCGGTGATGTCGATCCGTGCCGTCACGGTGGTCTCGTCGTGGAACGCCGAGAGCCGTGCGGACGACGTCTCGTTCGCCCTGCGCGTCCTGCGCGACGCCGGTGTGGGGGCCGACGGGGCCGAGACCGCCTACCGCACGTTCGTCACGGTGCTGGCGGTGCTGGCCGCGGCCGGCGCGGTCTTCGCGGTGTTCACCGCGCGGGGCGACCGCGCCAGCCGCGTCGGCATGACCGTCGCGATCGGCCTCGTGGGTCTCGCGACGTTCGCGGGCGCGCTCGGCACGAGCTTCTTCCTGTCGATGCTGGGCGCGCTCGCGGTCGTGTTCACGATCCGCCTGTGGACCGGCGAGATCCGCACCTACTTCCGCACGCTCGCGGGGCACCCGCCGCCGGCCCCGAAGGTGATGCCGACCCCGACCCCGGCCCCGGCGGTGACGGTCCCCGCGGCGCCGGTCCAGCAGCAGCCCACCTACCCGTACCCGCCGGGGTTCGGCCCCGCGCCGCGGCGCGAGCCGCTGCCGAGGCCCGTCAGCATTGCGGTCTGGACGACGATGATCGGCTCGATCGTCGCGGCCGGCCTCTCGGCCCTCATGCTGATGGCGATCCTGCTCACGGGGATCGACTACGACGCCGTGGTCGAGCAGGGCGGTCTCGGGGCCGAGATGGTCGGGTCCGAGAGCGAGTTCGACCGCGGCATGACGCTCATCACGACGCTGTCGTCGATCGCCGTCGTGCTGGGGCTGGCGGGCATCGCGGCGGCGACCCTGGCCCTCGTCAGGCGCCGGTCGGGCGGCACTCCGCTGTTCGTGATGGCGGTCGTGACGTTCATCGTCTCGTGGGTCGGCTTCCCCCTCGGACTGCCGTGGGGCGTCCTCGCGGTCGTGGCGTTCCTGCAGCTGCGCAAGCCCGAGGCGAAGGCGTGGTTCGGTCCGTCCTGACAGCGAAAGTTTGTCAGGACAATCACGGCCACCGGATGTGCATCGGCGGGGGCCCGAGGACTAGACTGAAGGTATGTCCGAGACCACCGCGTCCGTCCTGAAGCGCCCCCACGTCGTCGTCGTGGGAGGTGGGTTCGGTGGCATCGCCGCCGTCCGCAAGCTCAAGCGCGCCGACGTCGACGTGACCCTCATCGACCGTCACAACTACAACACCTTCAACCCGCTGCTCTACCAGGTCGCGACCGCCAGCCTGAACCCCGGCGACATCACCTGGTTCCTGCGCGCGATCCGCGCCAAGCAGAGCAACGTGCGCTTCCTGAAGGGCACCGTGACCTCGATGGACCACGCCAGCAAGACGCTGCACCTCGACGGCGGGCTCGACGTCAAGTACGACAGCCTCGTGATCGCGGTGGGCGTGACGGCGAACTTCTTCGGCATCCCCGGCGCGGCGGAGCACTCCATGCCGCTCTACCGCCGCTCGCAGGCCCTCGCCGTGCGCGACCGGATGTTCGCCAACCTCGAGGACGCCGCGATCAACGGCCAGGACCGCGACCTGCGCATCATCGTCGTGGGTGGTGGCGCGACGGGTGTCGAGACGGCCGGCGCCTTCGCCGAGCTGCGCAACAACGACATGCCGACGACGTACCCCGAGCTCGACACCAAGCGCGTCCACATCACGCTCGTCGAGATGCTGCCGCACGTGCTCGGGCCGTTCCACCCGTCGCTGCGCGACTACGCCAAGAAGTCGCTCGAGAAGCGCGACGTCGAGCTGCGCCTCGAGACCGCCGTGAAGGAGGTCCGCCCCGACGGCGTGCTCGTCGAGCACGACGGCGAGCAGGAGTTCCTGCCGTCGTCGATGGTCGTGTGGGCCTCGGGCGTCACGGCGCACGACACCGTCAAGGAGTGGGCCGTCCCGCAGGGTCGCGGCGGCCGCATCGAGACCGACGAGCACCTGCGCGTCAAGGGCGTCGAGGACGTCTACGCGATCGGTGACGTCTCGGTCAGCCCCGAGGAGCCGCTGCCGCAGCTGGCGCAGCCGGCGATCCAGGGTGGCAAGCACGTGGCCAAGGTCATCGCCGCCGAGCTCAAGGGCAAGACGCTGCCCAAGCCGTTCAAGTACAAGGACAAGGGCACGATGGCCACGATCGGCCGCAACTCGGCGATCGCGGAGATCAAGTTCCTGCCGCGGCTCAAGGGCTTCCCGGCCTGGATCATCTGGGTCGCCCTCCACATCGCGACGCTGCTGGGCAACCGCAACCGCTTCGCGACGCTCATCAACCTGACGGCCAAGTACCTGCTCGGCGGCACGCACAACGCGATCGTGGGCGAGACGCCGCCGATCGTCGCGCTCAAGCCCGTCATGGTCGAGGCGCGCTCGCACATGAAGGCGCCGGCCAAGAAGAGCCCGGTCAAGAAGACCGCCGCCAAGAAGGCGCCCGTGGGTGCCATGTCGGCCAAGGACGCTCCCGGCCAGAAGTCGACGACCCCGCCCACCGCGCTCGACCAGTAGGCTGCGGGCCATGCCCGCCATCACCCACGACGTCGTCGACGGCGTCGGACGGATCGTCCTGGCCCGTCCCGAGCAGTCCAACTCGTTCGACCTGCCGACGGCCCGCGACATGGCGCAGGCCGTCTCGGCGGTCTCGTCCAACGACGTCCGGGCCATCGCCCTGACGGCCGAGGGCAAGCGGTTCTCGGCCGGCGGCGACGTCACGTCGTTCCTCGCGTCGGACGACCCGGCCGCGTACCTGCTCGAGCTCGCGACGGTGCTCGAGGGCGCCCTGCGCGACCTCGCCGCCCTGGCCACGCCGGTGGTCGCGGGCGTCCGCGGTGCCGTCGCCGGAGCGGGTCTGGCCGTCATGCTGAGCGCCGACGTGATCGTCGCGTCGAGGGCGACCAAGTTCGTCATGGCCTACCCCGGCATCGGCCTGACGCCCGACTGCGGCGTCTCGTACCTGCTGCCGCGCGCGGTCGGGCAGCAGCGGGCCCTCGATCTCGCCCTGACCGGACGGGTGCTGAGCGCCGACGAGGCGCTCGACTGGGGGCTCGTGACGACCGTCGTCGACGACGACGCGGTCGAGGCGCGCGTCGACGAGATCGCCACGGGGTGGGCCGCGTCGGCGCCGCATGCACTGGGCCAGGCGCGCCGTCTGATCCGCAGCTCCTGGGACACGCCGGGTCCGCAGCAGGGGGCCGACGAGTCGGCCACGATCGCCGCCGCCGTCACGGGCGACGAGGCCCGCCGTCTGGTCGAGGCGTTCACCCGCCGCTGAGCGCCCACACCTCATCGCTAAGGTTAGGCAAACCTTAGCGAAAGGATGCTCGAACGTGACGACGAATCGTTGGCGCACCACCCTGACCACCGCGGTCGCCGTGATCGCCATGACCGCGCTCGCCGCCTGCGGTGGAGGCGCCGGAGACGACACGGCAGCGGCCGACCCCGACGGCCGGTTCCCCGTCACGGTCGAGCACGAGTTCGGAGAGACGACGGTCGCGGCCGAGCCGAAGCGCATCGTCGTGGCCGGCCTCACCGAGCAGGACACCGTCCTGCAGCTCGGCTTCACGCCGGTCGCCACGACCGAGTGGTACGGCCAGCAGCCCGACGCCGTCTGGCCGTGGGCGCACGACCTGCTCGGCTCCGCGAAGCCCACGGTCCTGAACAACGCCGACGGCCCCCAGTACGAGCAGATCGCCGCGCTCAGGCCCGACCTGATCATCGCGGTCAACGCGGGCCTCGACCAGAAGATGTACCAACAGCTGGCGAAGATCGCCCCCACCGTCGCCCAGCCCAAGGGCGGCACCCAGTACTTCTCGCCGTGGGACGAGCAGGCCGTCCAGACGGCCAAGGCCCTCGGCAGGGAGGCCGAGGGTCGGCAGATCGTCGAGGACACCAAGGCGGCCTACGCGAAGGTCGCCGCCGAGCACCCCGAGTTCGCGGGCAAGACTGCCACGTTCGCACAGGGGCTGGCCTACGACGGTCTGCTGTACGCCTACCAGGAGGGTCTGAGCACCGAGTTCCTGACCTATCTCGGGTTCGCGATCACGCCGGGTCTGGAGAAGTACAGCAAGGGGCCGGGCATCCAGGCGGCGATCCCCGAGGAGAAGCTCGACGTCATCGACGCCGACGTCATCGTCTTCGCGACCGAGGAGGACAAGAACCTCGACAACCTCAGGGCGATGCCGACGTTCGACACCCTGAAGGCGGTGCAGCAGAACCGAGCGGTCTACACCGACGGGACCCTCGCGGGCGCGCTGTACTTCATCACGCCGCTCAGCCTGATGTACGCGCTCGACAGGATCACCCCGCGCCTCGAGGCGGCCGTCAAGGGCGAGTCGCCCCAGGAGGTCGGCGGCTAGGTGTCAGCGCAGGGCCTGCTCCAGCTCGCTGCGGGCGGTCAGCATCGAGGGGCCGTACCAGGTGAGGGCGCGACCCGACACGAGTCGCGTCGGCGACGTGAACGCCTCGGGCCCGTCGTCGTCGGTGAAGACGTAGGGCTCGTCGGGCAGCAGCACGAGATCGGCGGCCGCGTCGATCTCGGCCGCCTCCGCGTGCGGGTAGCGGTCGGGGGAGTCGTCGAAGGCGTTGACGAGCCCGAGCCGCGCGATCACGTCGCCGGTGAACGTGCGCGAGCCGACGACCATCCACGGATCGCGCCAGATCGGGATCGCGACCCGGCGCCCGTCGTCCGCCGCAGGTTCGGCCCACGCCCGCTCGGCGTCGTCGAGCCACGTCGGCACGTCCCAGCCGAGCCCCTCGACGAACATCCGCCGCATCGACGAGAACGCCTGGTCGACCGTCTCGATCACCGTGACCCAGACCGTGACGCCCGCGGCCCGCAGGCGCGTGACGTCGAGCTCGCGGGTCTCCTCGCGGTTGGCGATGACGACGTCGGGGGCCAGGGCGGCGATCGCGGACCGGTCGGGGTTCTTGGTGCCGCGGACGCGCGCCACGTCGAGATCGGCGGGGTGCGTGCACCAGTCGGTCGCCCCCACGAGGGCGTCCGGACGGGTCGCGGCGATCGCCTCCGTCAGCGACGGCACCAGCGACACGATCCGGCGGGCCGGACGGGCGAGGTCGACGGGGTGGCCGAGGTCGTCGTTCACCGGCGGCGCACGCCCATCGCACCGCACACCGGGGCGGGCCACGAGACGTCGTCCGCCTCGAGCGCTGCGTCGATCAGGGCGGCGACCTCGTCGGGGAAGTCGACGGGCCGGCGGGACGTCATGTCCATGTGGACGATCGTCGTCTCCATCGTGCACGCCAGACGCCGGTGGGTCTCGTCGACGATCAGGCACACCGCGTGCAGGACCTTGCCCGAGCGTCCGACGAGACGCACCCGCACCGAGACGTCATGCCCCTCGAGCACCTCGGAGTGGTACGTCAGGTGGTGCTCGGCGGTGAACGTCGACAGCCCCCGCTGCGCGATGTAGTCGTCGGGCATGCCGAGCTCGCGCTGGCAGCGCAGCCACAGGGCCGTGCCGCCGAGCTCGAGGTAGCGGCCGATGTTCATGTGCCCGTTCTCGTCGATGAACTCGGGGGGCACGACCCGCTCGAGGTGGCGCGGCAGCTCGTCGACCTGCTCGTAGGTGGGCACGGTCACGACGCCGCCCTGGCGAGCTCGGCGCCCATGTGCTCCATCAGCACCTGCAGTCCCTTGACGGGACGCACCATGACGGTGAACTCGGTGATGCGCTGGTCGTCGTCCCACTCGATCATGTCGACGCCGTGCACCTCGGTGCCGGCGATCGTCGTGGTGAACTCGAGCACCGCGGACGACGGGCGCCGCCACTCGCGGTGGTACGTCAGCCCGGGGCCCAGCACGACGAGGGCAGCCGCGAGATAGGCCCTGGTGCGCTGCGGGCCCTCCTGCGGCGTGTGGACCGCGGGCGACCGGAACACGACCGACTCGGCGAGCAGGTCGTCGATCAGGTCGGGGTCCTGGGCACGCACGATCTCGTGCCATCGGGCGATGGGGTCGTTCTCGGGCATCGAGCACCTCTCAGGTCGGCGACCCTTGCGACCCTATCGCCGGTGTCGGCGGCTCAGGCGCGGCGATCCCCGTCGGCGTCGGGCTGGACGTCGGGGTCGATGCGGTCGGCCTCGAGGAGTCGGTCGTCCACCGCGTCGCGGGTGCGGTCGGCGTCCTCACGGTGCTCGGCGGCCTTGCGCTCGAGCTCGTCGGCGGCCAGGCGGGCCTCCTCGGCGTCGGCCGCGGCAGCGAGCGACTCGGCCTCACGGCGCTTGATGTCGACGCTGGTCAGCCGGGCGTCCTCGCGCAGCAGTGCCGCCTTCTCGCGCTGGTGCTCGTCGTGCTCGATGCGCGCCCGCTCCTTCTTGCGTCGAGCGGTCCGCGACATCGCGACGGCGGCCGCGATCACCGCGACCACGACGAGGGCGATCAGGACCCAAACCCACCACTGGATGTCAGACATGGGCCTCACGTACCCGGTTCGGCCGGACCGAAGCGCGCCTCGGCGCGCTCGTCGAGACCGATGGCGACGCGCCGACCCATGTCGGCCGACATCGCAGGTAGCGCGTCGCGCGGGAACCACCGGGCGTCGGTGTTCTCGCCGTCGGCGGGGAACGGGGTGCCGGAGACCCACCGCAGGCGGAAGACGGTGTCGACGTACTGCGTCCGGTCACCGTTGTCGTAGGTGTACATGTCGGTCACGTGGACCCACGCGAGGTGCTCGACCACGGCGTGGACGTCGGCCTCCTCGAGCACCTCGCGCACCGCCGCGTCCGAGGGCTCCTCGCCGGGGTCGACGATGCCGCACACCGGCGACCACTCGCCGGTGTCGAGGCGCTTGACGAGCAGCACCTCGGTGCCGTGCTCGCCGTCGTCGCGCATCACGACGGCGGTGACGCCCGGGAGCCACAGGGGTGTCGTGCCGATCTTCTCGCGCAGGGCGAGGATGAACTCGGGAGTCGCCATGCGTCCACGCTAGTGCGGTCCGGGCGCGTTCACCCGAAGGACACCTCGCGTTCGCGCAGCCCTCCTACCGTCGAGCCGACACCGGGCCGACCGGTCCGGGTCAGCCGTCGAGGGGACCTTCCACATGAGCATCGCACCCGACCGCCCACTGCTGCCCGTCATCGGAACCGGCGCCTCGTCGCCGTGCTCGTCGGGACGCGCCGCCCTGACGTGCCGCTACCGGTGCGGCGACGCCTGCGCCCACGAGGCGCCCAACGCGTCGTCGAACGAGACGTTCGCGGACGTCATGGAGTCGGCCCTCTCGCGCCGCAGCGTGCTGCGGGCCGGTGCCGTCGTCGGCGCCGTGGCGGTCGCCGGCGCGGGTCTGGCCGGCAGCCCGGCGGCCGCCGTCGGGCCGAAGGGAGGTCCGTCCGGTCCCGGTGGTCCGGCCGGCCACCACGGCGCGCGGACGCCCAAGGGGCTGCGGTTCACCCCGGTCGCGCCCAACGTGCAGGACGCCGTCGTGACGCCCCCGGGGTACGACCAGCAGGTCGTCATCAGCTGGGGCGACCCGCTGTTCAGGCGCACGCCCGCGTTCGACCTGAACCAGCAGTCCGCCGAGCGGCAGAAGCGCCAGTTCGGTTTCAACAACGACTTCGTCGGTGTGCTGCCGCTGGCGGGCCGCACGCGACTCATGGTCGTCAACCACGAGTACACGAGCGAGACGCTCATGTTCCCGGGGTACGACCCCGCGAACCCGACGCGCGAGCAGGTCGAGACGGCCTGGGCGGCGCACGGCCTGAGCGTCGTCGCGGTGAGGGAGGACCGGCGCACCGGGGCGCTCGAGCCCGTCGTCGGTCACCGGCTCAACCGGCGGTTCCACACCACGAGCGAGTTCGAGCTGACGGGTCCCGTCGCGGGGCACCCGCTCGTCCGCACCACGGCCGACCCCGCCGGCCGGACGGCGCTCGGCACCCTGAACAACTGCTCCGGCGGGCTGACGCCGTGGGGCACGTGGCTGACCGCCGAGGAGAACATCAACCAGTACTTCGCCAACGCCGCGACGGTCGCCGATCCCGTGACGGCCAAGCGGCTCGCGCGCTACGGCATCGCGGGCACCGCGACCGAGCGCAAGTGGGAGCGCTTCGACGACCGCTTCGACATCGCCAAGGAGCCCAACGAGGCCAACCGGTTCGGCTGGGTCGTCGAGATCGACCCCTACGACCCCACGTCGACGCCGCGCAAGCGCACCGCTCTGGGCCGGTTCAAGCACGAGGCGGCGCAGCCGCGCATCACCGACGACGGGCACGTCGCGGTCTACATGGGCGACGACGAGCGCTTCGACTACTTCTACAAGTTCGTCTCGGCCAAGACGGTCCGCAAGGGCTCGTCGGCGTCGGCCCGCCGCCACAACGCCGACCTGCTCGACGATGGCACGCTGTACGTCGCGAGGTTCACGGGCGACTCGCCGGCCATCGAGATCGACGGCACCGGCCGGCTCCCCGCCGACGGTCAGTTCGACGGGTCGGGGGAGTGGATCCCGCTGGTCAGCGGCCGACGCTCGTTCGTCCCCGGCATGACCGCCGAGGAGGTGCTGCTGTTCACGCGGCTGGCCGCCGACATCGTCGGGGCGACCAAGATGGACCGTCCCGAGGACGTCGAGCCGAGCCCGCGCACGGGTGCGGTCTACATCGCGCTGACCAACAACTCCAACCGCGGTGCCGCCGGCGCGGCGGGCCCCGACGAGGCCAACCCGCGCAAGGCCAACAAGAACGGCCACGTCATCGAGCTCGTCGAACGGCGCGGTGACGCGGGTGCCACCCGCTTCGCGTGGAACATCCTGCTGCTGTGCGGCGACCCGGCCGACCCGAGCACGTACTTCGGCGGCTACGCGGCGAAGGACGTCTCGCCCATCTCGTGCCCCGACAACCTCGCGTTCGACCGCTACGGCAACCTCTGGATCTCGACCGACGGCAACGCGCTGGGCTCCCACGACGGCCTGTTCGGCGTCGCGGTGGAGGGCCCCGAGCGGGGCGCGACCCGTCAGTTCCTCACGGTGCCGACCGGCGCCGAGACCTGCGGCCCGGTCATCGAGCGCGATCGCGTGCTGGTGGCCGTGCAGCACCCCGGCGAGAAGGACGGCGCCACCGCGACGGCACCCGCGTCGACGTGGCCCGACGGGGCCGGCCGGGTGCCGCGTCCGTCGGTCGTCGCGGTGTGGCAGCGCAGCGGCCGCAGCATCGGGATGTGACGCCGCGCGGGCGGTACCGGCTCAGACGTTGCGCCGGTACTGCCCGCCGACCTCGAAGAACGCCTCGGTGACCTGCTGCAGCGAGCAGACGCGCGCGGCGTCCATCAGCACCGCGAACACGTTCTCGTCGTGGATCGCGGCGAGGCGCAGGCGCTCGAGGGCCTCGGCGGCCTCGCGCGTGTGCGACTCCTGCCACGAGCGGACGCGCGAGAGCTGCGACTCCTTCTCCGCCTCGGTCGCCCGGGCCAGCTCGACGGTCGGCGGCTCCTCGCCCTCGACGTGCGGCTTGCGGAACGTGTTGACGCCGATGATCGGCAGCGAGCCGTCGTGCTTGCGGTGCTCGTAGAGCATCGACTCGTCCTGGATGCGTCCGCGCTGGTAGCCCGTCTCCATCGCGCCCAGCACGCCGCCGCGCTCGTTGATCGCGTCGAACTCGGCCAGGACGGCCTTCTCGACCAGGTCGGTCAGCTCGTCGGTGATGAACGCGCCCTGCGTGGGGTTCTCGTTCATCGCGAGGCCCCACTCCTTGTTGATGATCATCTGGATCGCGAGGGCCCGGCGCACCGACTCCTCCGACGGGGTCGTGACGGCCTCGTCGTACGCGTTGGTGTGCAGGCTGCTGGCGTTGTCGTAGATCGCGATGAGCGCCTGCAGGGTCGTGCGGATGTCGTTGAAGTCCATCTCCTGCGCGTGCAGCGAACGCCCCGACGTCTGCACGTGGTACTTCATCTTCTGCGAGCGCTCGTTGGCGCCGTACTTCTCCTTCATCGCGACGGCCCAGATGCGGCGGGCGACGCGGCCCAGCACGGAGTACTCGGGGTCCATGCCGTTGGAGAAGAAGAACGACAGGTTGGGCGCGAAGTCGTCGATGTCCATGCCGCGGGCGAGGTACGACTCGACGTACGTGAACCCGTTCGACAGCGTGAACGCGAGCTGGCTGATGGGGTTCGCCCCGGCCTCGGCGATGTGGTAGCCCGAGATGCTGACGGAGTAGAAGTTCCGCACGCCCTCGTCGATGAAGTACTGCTGGATGTCGCCCATCATGCGCAGGCTGAACTCGGTCGAGAACAGGCACGTGTTCTGCCCCTGGTCCTCCTTGAGGATGTCGGCCTGCACCGTGCCGCGGACGTTCTTCAGCGCGTACGACCGCAGCTCGGCGTGCTCGGCGTCGGACGGCTCGCGTCCCTCGCGCTCGCGGAACGCGTCGACCTGCTGGTCGATCACGGTGTTCAGGAAGAACGCCAGCACGGTCGGCGCGGGCCCGTTGATCGTCATCGAGACCGACGTCGACGGCGCGACGAGGTCGAAGCCGTCGTACAGCGCCTTCATGTCCTCCAGGGTCGCGATCGAGACGCCGGACGTGCCGACCTTGCCGTAGACGTCGGGGCGCGGGTCGGGGTCGCGGCCGTACAGCGTCACGGAGTCGAACGCCGTCGACAGCCGGGTCGCGTCGCCGTCGCCCGACAGCAGCTTGAACCGGCGGTTGGTGCGGAACGGGTCGCCCTCGCCGGCGAACATCCGGGCGGGGTCCTCGCCGTCGCGCTTGAAGCTGAAGACGCCTGCCGTGAACGGGTAGGAGCCCGGCAGGTTCTCCTTGCGCCAGAACCGCACGAGCTCGCCGTGGTCGGTGGTGCGGGGCAGCGAGACGCGCGGGATCTTCAGGCCCGAGAGCGACTCGCGCGTCAGCTGCGTGCGGATTTCACGATCGCGCACCGTCACGACCATCTCGTCGCCGGAGTACGACTCGACGACCGACGGCCATGCCTCGATCTGGTCGCTGATCTCGGCCGGGACGGCCTTGCGCGCCTCGGTCAGCAGCTCGTCGACGCTCGCGCCGTCGAGGTCGGCGTCGGCCAGCTCGGCGGCCACCAGCCCGAGCCGCTGGGCCCGGCTCGCGGCACCGGCGAGCTTCTCGGTGTCGGCGTGGAAGCCGCGGATCGTCTCGGTGATCTCTGCCAGGTAGCGGACCCGGTCGGACGGGACGACCTGGCGGATGCCGCTGGAGTGTCGGACGTCGACGTGGGGGAGGACCCCCTCGGCGACGGGCAGCCCCTTCTCGGCCAGCGTGTCGCGCAGGTGCTGGTAGAGGGCCGTCACGCCGTCGTCGTTGAACGTCGCCGCCGACGTGCCGAAGATCGGCATGTCCTCGGGCTTCTTGCCGAACGCCTCGCGGTTGCGCACCATCTGGCGTCCGACGTCGCGCAGCGCGTCCTTGGCGCCGCGGCGCTCGAACTTGTTGATCGCGACGGTGTCGGCGAAGTCGAGCATGTCGATCTTCTCGAGCTGCGAGGCGGCGCCGAACTCCGGCGTCATGACGTACATCGAGGTGTCGACGTACGGGACGATCGCGGCGTCGCCCTGCCCGATGCCGGGGGTCTCGACGATCACGAGGTCGAAGCCGGCGGCCTTGACGACCGTGATGACGTCGGCGAGCGAGTCCGGCAGCTCGTGGGAGCCGCGGGTCGCCAGCGAGCGGAAGTAGGCCCGCTCGCCGTCGAGGGAGTTCATGCGGATGCGGTCGCCGAGCAGCGCGCCACCGCCGCGACGGCGGGTGGGGTCGACCGCGACGACGGCGATGCGCAGCTTGTCCTGCTGGTCGACCCGGAACCGCCGCACGAGCTCGTCGGTCAGCGACGACTTGCCGGAGCCGCCCGTGCCCGTGATGCCGAGGACGGGGGAGGTGTGGGCCGACGCCGCGGCGCGGAGGCGCTCGAGCTGACCGTCGGTCAGCGCGCCCTGCTCGGCGAACGTGACGGCCCGCGCGATCGCGGACCGGTCGCCGGCGACGACCGCGTCGACGTCGAGCTCGCCGAGCGCCGTCAGGTCGACGTCGCAGTCGGCGACGACCGAGTTGATCATGCCGACGAGGCCGAGGCGCTGGCCGTCCTCCGGCGAGAAGATCGTGACGCCGCTCGTGCGCAGGCGGGCGATCTCCTCGGGCACGATGACGCCGCCCCCGCCGCCGACGACCTGGATGTGGCCGGCGCCCTGCTCGCGCAGCGACTCCACGAGGTACTCGAAGTACTCGACGTGGCCGCCCTGGTACGACGACACCGCGATGCCCTGCACGTCCTCCTCGATCGCGGCGTCGACGACCTCCTTGACCGAGCGGTTGTGCCCGAGGTGGATCACCTCGGCGCCCTGCGACTGGAAGATCCGCCGCATGATGTTGATCGAGGCGTCGTGCCCGTCGAACAGGGCGGACGCCGTCACGAGGCGCACGGGGTTCGTGGGGACGTGAAGGTCGTGGGTGGTCATGGCACCTCTGTCGTCGCGGTCCGGCGGGAGAACTATTGCTAGGAGCTAAAATAGTCGCATGTCCAACTAAATACCAGACCTCGTCGCCCAGCCCCTACGATGAAGCCATGTCCGACGCGCACAGGCTCGAGTTCGACCCGATCGAGCGGGCGGGGGAGATCTGGTCCCGCCACATCGGCGACCCGACGTCGATGCGGCTCGCGACGTCGATCATGCGCGTCCAGCAGCTCATCAGCGCGGAGCTCGACGCCGTCCTCAAGCCGCTCGGGATCACGTTCGCCCGCTACGAGGTGCTCGTGCTGCTGTCGTTCAGCGCGACGGGTCGGCTCCCGCTCAGCAAGATCGGCGAGCGGCTCATGGTGCACCCGACGTCGGTGACCAACGCGATGGACCGGCTCGAGTCGCAGGGGCTCGTGCGCCGCGTCGCCGACGAGAAGGACCGTCGCCGCACGTTCGCCGAGCTGACCGACGAGGGGCAGCGGGTGCTGGGGCTCGCGACCGCCGCGATCACCGAGATCGACTTCGCGGTGCCGGGCCTGAGCCCCGAGCAGCAGGACCAGACGTACGAGCTGCTGCGGCACCTCCGCTCGTCCGCCGGCGACTTCGCCTGAACCGGCAGAAGGCCCCCACCCCGAGGGGTGAGGGCCTTCTGCGGTCGGACGTGGATCAGATCCTGCCGGTCCGGATCGTCGAGAACTTCTCCTGCGTCGCCGTGCGCGTCGAGTACAGGCGGTAGCGGTACTTCTTCTTGATCGACGTCTTGTACGTGCCGTTGCCGCCGCGGCTGAGCTTGATCGTCTTGATCGTCTTCCACGTGCTGCCCTTGAGCTGCTGCAGCTTGACCCGCTTGACCGACTGGAACCGGCCGGAGGATGGGTTGATGACCTTGACCTCGCGGGCCTTGAACGTCATCGCGCTGTTGCGACGGTTGATCTTGAGCGCGTAGCCGTCGCTGCGCGTCGTCGTGACGAGCTTGCGCGCGTAGAACGTGTTGCTGACGGCCGGGGCGACCGTGCCGTCGGAGAAGTACGTGGGGCCGACCTGCACCCTGCCCGATCCCCACTGGCGCGGGATCTCGACGCCGCCGTTGCCCTGACCGGGGTAGAGCTGCACGCGACCCTTGAACACGCCGTTGACCCGGACGTCGGTCTGCACGTTGTTGTCGGGCGCGGTGCCGGCGACGGTGCCGACGAACTGCGTCGTCGCCCGCTGGGAGATGACGCCCGAGCCGAGTCGGAGCGCCGTGATCGTGCCGGCGACGGTGATGCCGGAGTCGTCGGAGCCGAGGTCGCGGACGGACGGGGCGGCGTTCGCGACGCGCCCCGACTCGGTCTCGGACTCGGCCGCCGAGACCGGGCCGGCGCCCAGGCTGAGGGCGAGCGCCGAAGCCGTCAGCACGGCTCCTGCGCGGGCAAGAGTGGATGTACGCATGGAAGGTCCCCCCGGATCGTGGTCGTGATGGTGACGACAGTCTGGCACAGACGGCGCTCCCCAGAAGGCGTGTCCGCAGACGCGCGAAGGCCCCCACCCGGACGGGTGGGGGCCTCCGGTGATCAGCCGTGGGGCTGGATCAGATCTTGACGCTGAACGTCCGGAAGCCCTGGTACAGGCTCGTCGGCTTGACGAGCATGCGGTACTTGCGCTTCTTGCCGTCCGACTTCTTGTAGGTGCCGCGACCGCTGGAGTTGAGCTTGACGTTCTTCAGGGTCTTCCACTTGCGACCCTTGAGCACCTGGATCGTGGCCTTGCGGATGCCGACCGGGTTGCCGGCGTCGTCGCGGAAGCGGGCCGTCAGGCGGAACGTCAGCTTCTTGCCGACCTTCTTGACGCGGATCTTGGACTTGGCGTCGGGCGCGTACGGCGCAGCAGCGGCCGAGACGCTGCCGGCAGGCGCAGCGGCGACGGACGTCGTCGAGGCGGCGGCGGGTGCGGCGGTCGCAGCCGTCGCACCTCCGGCGACGAGAGCGGTGGACGCGACGGCGATGGCCGCGGAGCGCAACAGGTTCTTCATGAGTGGGGTCCCCCTGGGTACGAAATGGTGTCTTCGTATTGAATCAGACGCCGAGCCCTCCGCAACACGGTGTCTCGTCGGACGGCTCAGTCGAGCAGCATCGCGGCGCCGAGGGTGTCCTCGGGCACGCCGAACCCCTCGATGAGCGTCAGCGTGTGCGGCCGCAGCTTGTCGAGGAGGTCGTTGACCAGCGACGTGACGGTCTTCGCGCGGGCGTCCGAGAGCCGGTTGTGGCCCATGAACCACGCGAGGTCCTCCTCGATCGCGGTCAGTGCGTAGAGCGAGCAGACGTCGCGCAGCAGCTCCTGGGCGTCCGGGTCGTCGCAGCGCGCGATGCCGGCCGTGAACGCCTCGAGCACGATGCGCTCGATGTGCACGCGTCCGGCGCGGATGACGTGGTCCTGTGCGGCGTTGAACACCTCGAAGGCCTTGACCTTGTCGTCACCGGCGCGGCGCAGGCGCCGGGCGGCGGTCTCGAGCACGTGCTGCTCGCGGTCCTCGAACAGGTTGAGCTGCGTGCCGCGGTCGAGCAGGTCGTGGTCGTCGTCGCCGCTGCCCGGACGTGCGTCGATCAGCCGCTGGATCAGCTGCGAGGCCGCGGTGCGCTCCTTGACGACGTCGGCGACCGTGCCGGCCGCGAACTTGACCATGCCGACGGGGTCGAGGCCGCCGACCTCCTGCGCGTACGACGTCAGCAGCTCCTTGGCGACGAGCTGGAACAGCACGTGGTTGTCGCCCTCGAACGTCGTGAAGACGTCGGTGTCGCCCTTGAGGGTGGTAAGCCGGTTCTCGGCGAGGTAGCCGGCGCCGCCGCACGCCTCGCGCGCCTCCTGGATGGCCGTGGTCGCGTGCCAGGTCTGCGCCGCCTTGAGGCCGGCGGCGCGGCTCTCGAGCTCGCGCTGCTGGTGCGGCGGGGGCGGCTCCTCCGAGCTCTGCACGCGGTCCATGCGGGCCACCAGCTGGTTCTGCGCGAACCGCATGGCGTACGACTTCGCGATGAGCGGCAGCAGACGCCGCTGGTGCATGCGGTAGTCCATCAGCAGCACCTCGTGATCGGCGTCGGGGCCGAACTGGCGGCGCTTCAGCGCGTAGCGGCCCGCGATGCTGAGTGCGACCTCGGTCGCGGCGCTGGCCGACCCGCCGACGCTGATGCGTCCGCGGATCAGGGTGCCGAGCATCGTGAAGAAGCGGGCGTTGGAGCTCTCGATCGGCGAGGAGTACGTGCCGCCGGCGTCGACCTGGCCGTACTTGTTGAGCAGGTTGTCGCGGGGGATACGCACGTGGTCGAACACGAGGCGTCCGTTGTCGACCGCGCCCAGACCGCCCTTGTGCTTGTCGTCGGACGTCGTGACGCCCGGCAGGTCGTTGCCGTCCTCGTCGCGGATCGGCACGAGGAAGCAGTGCACGCCGTACGACTCGCCCTTCGTGACGAGCTGCGCGAACACCGCTGCGACGCGGGCGTGGGCCGCGGCGCCGCCGATGTAGTCCTTGCGCGCCGACGGGGTCGGCGAGTGGATCACGAACTCCTCGGTCGCGGGGTCGTACGTCGCGGTGGTCTCGAGGCTCTGGACGTCGCTGCCGTGGCCGGTCTCGGTCATCGCGAAGCAGCCGAGGACGTCGAGGTTGATGATGCCGGGGATGTACTCACGGTGGTGCTTCTCGGTGCCGAGGTTCTCGACCGCGCCGCCGAACAGCCCCCACTGCACGCCGGCCTTGACCATCAGCGACAGGTCGAACTGCGCCAGCATCTCGATGCCCGTGACCGACGCGCCGGGGTCGCCCGTGCCACCGCTCGACACCTTGAACCCCGCGGCGGGGATGCCCGTGGCGACGAGCTTCCTCATCTGCCCGAGGACGCGGTCGCGCGCCTCGTCGAGCGTCAGGTCGTGGTCGTAGGCGAGGTCGAACGTCGCCAGCTCCTTGCGGGACTGCTCGCGGACGTGGCGCCACTTGCCGTCGAGGGAGATGCGGAGTTCGTCGCTGAGCGTCATGACCCAACGGTACCGGCGCGGGCCCCGCACGGCAGGTCGATAGCGTGGACGGCACCGACCGAGAGGACCACCGTGTTCACGACCCCCGACCTGTGCGACGACCACCCCGACGAGGTCCGCGTGCTCCAGCCGCAGCTGCGGACGTTCGGCGGACGCGAGGCGTTCTGCGGCCCTGCCGTCACGGTGCGCTGCTTCGAGGACAACTCGAAGGTCAAGGACCTCGTGGGCACGCCGGGTGAGGGACGGATCATCGTCGTCGACGGCGACGGCTCGACCGCCAAGGCCCTGCTGGGCGACGTCCTGGCGCAGACGGCCGCCGACAACGGCTGGTCGGGCCTGGTCGTCCACGGCGCCGTGCGCGACGTCGAGATCCTGCGCACGATCGACCTGGGCGTCCAGGCCCTGGCCGCCACGCCCCTCAAGACCGAGAAGCTCGGCGTGGGCGACGTCGACGTCGCGGTGACGTTCGGCGGCGTGACGATCGAGCCGGGCGAGTGGGTCTACGCCGACGCGAACGGCGTCGTCGTCGCGGCCGCCCCGATCCACGCCTGAGCACCGCCACGGGCCGGCGCCGACGGACGGGTGTCGCTTTGTGGACCGATGACCGGTAGGGTTGAGGTCAGTTGCACGACGTTGGGCTGTACGAACGAATGATGTTCCTTCACTGGTGTTGATTTCTTCTCGGTTGGATGTGTGTCGCGACGGCCGCTCGCGAAAGGCGTGAGTGGCAATTCGCATGAAGGAGAAACATCATGGCTACTGGAACTGTCAAGTGGTTCAACGCTGACAAGGGCTTCGGATTCATCGCCCCCGACGACGGCAGCGAGGACGTGTTCGCGCACTTCTCGGCCATCGCCTCGAGCGGCTACCGCTCGCTGGACGAGAACCAGAAGGTCGAGTTCGACGTCGAGCAGGGCCAGAAGGGTCTGCAGGCGACGAACATCCGTCCCCTCTGATCTTCTCTGAGATGAGCTGAGCCCGACTCAGCCCCAGATCAGCACAGCGCCCCCGGAGCCTCGGCTCCGGGGGCGCTGTCGTGCGCTCCTAGAGTGGGGGTCATGACCGGACCCGTGACCGTCTCCATCACCCGACGTGTCGATCCGTCGCAGGAGGACCAGATGCTCGCGTGGCTGCGGGCCGGCACCGAGCTGGCCGAGCGCTTCGCGGGCTTCCTCGGCTCGGGCTGGATCCGTCCGACGGAGGGGTCGTCGGAGTGGCACATGCTGTACCGCTTCGCGTCGCCCCAGGCGCTCGAGGCGTGGGAGCTGTCGGCGCAGCGCCGGTGGTGGCTCGACTCGGCCCAGGGATTCGTCGCCGAGTCGTCGCGCGAGCACCGCACCGGCATCGAGGGCTGGTTCGACGAGCCGTCCCGCGTCGACGTGCAGGACCTGCGGCCAAGGGTCCCGGCCCCGCCGCGCTGGAAGCAGATGTGCTCGATCTTCCTCGTGTTCTTCCCACTGAGCCTCGCGGCCAACGAGCTGGGCCGCATCTACCTGAGCGACTGGTGGCTGCCGGCGCGCGTGCTGCTGACGGTCTGCGTCATGACGCCGCTCATGACGTACGTCTTCCTGCCGTGGGTGACCCGCCTGCTCGCCCCCTGGCTCCACGCGACCAGGAGCGCGCGATGACCGGCGCCCTGCTGGTCGCGGGCACGACGTCGGACGCCGGCAAGAGCATCCTCACGACGGGGCTGTGCCGCGCGTTCGCGCGGCGCGGGCTGTCGGTCGCGCCCTACAAGGCGCAGAACATGTCGAACAACTCGATGGTGTGCCTGGGGCCCGACGGCGTGGGCGCCGAGATCGGCCGCGCGCAGTGGATCCAGGCGATGGCGGCCCGCGCGACGCCCGAGGCGGCCATGAACCCCGTGCTGCTGAAGCCCGGCGGCGACCGCGCGAGCCACGTCGTCGTGATGGGCCGGCCGGCCGGCGAGATCACGTCGGCGGAGTTCATCGGCGGGCGCACGCACCTGGCCGCTGCGGCGCACGCCGCGTACGACGACCTGGCCTCGCGCTACGACGTCGTGGTGTGCGAGGGCGCCGGCAGCCCCGCCGAGATCAACCTGCGGGCCGGCGACTACGTCAACATGGGCCTGGCCCGCCACGCCGACATCCCGACCGTCGTCGTCGGCGACATCGACCGCGGAGGCGTGTTCGCCGCGATGTTCGGCACCGTCGCGCTGCTCGAGCCGGCCGACCAGCGGCTCGTCGCGGGCTTCGTCGTCAACAAGTTCCGCGGTGACGAGGGCCTGCTCGCGCCCGGGCTGCAGCAGCTCGAGCGGCTCACCGGGCGCCGGGTCTTCGGCGTCCTGCCGTGGAGCTCCGACCTGTGGCTCGACTCCGAGGACGCGCTCGACCTCGACGGCCGCCGCGCCGACGACCGCGACGCGGCGCTGCGGGTCGCGGTCGTCCGGCTGCCGCGCATCAGCAACTTCACCGACGTCGACGCCCTGGGGCTCGAGCCCGGGGTCGACGTGACGTTCGCGAGCGACCCCCGCGACGTGACCGACGCCGACGTCGTCGTCCTGCCGGGCACGCGGGCCACGATCTCCGACCTGCGGTGGCTGCGGTCGCGCGGTCTCGACCGGGCGATCCTCGACCACGCCGCCGCCGGACGTCCGCTGCTGGGCATCTGCGGGGGCTTCCAGATGCTGGGGCGCACCGTCAGCGACCCGCACGGCGTCGAGGGCGACGCGGGGGCCGAGGTCGAGGGGCTGGGGCTGCTCGACGTCACGACGACGTTCGACGCCGACAAGGTGCTGCGGCTGCCGGTCGGCGAGGCGCTGGGGGCACAGGCGTCGGGCTACGAGATCCACCACGGGCGCATCGCGCGCGGAGACGACGAGGAGTTCCTCGGCGGGGCCCGTGCGGGGCACGTCTTCGGCACGATGTGGCACGGCAGCCTCGAGTCCGACGGCCTGCGCCGTGCCTTCCTCGCCGAGGCGTCGGCGGTCCTCGGCCGCCCCTACGAGCCGTCCGACGTCAGCTTCGCCGAGCGGCGCGACGCGCGGCTCGACCTGCTGGGCGACCTGGTCGAGCAGAAGCTCGACGTCGAGGCGCTGCTGGGGCTCGTCGAGGATGGGGCGCCCTCGGGGCTCGCGGTGCTGCCTCCCGGCCCCGACGTCGCGGCGGTCGGCGCGTGATCGTCGTGCTCGGCGGCACGTCCGAGGCGCGCGCGCTCGCCGTCCTGCTCGACGCGGCGGGCGAGCGGTTCGTGTCGACCCTGGCCGGCCGCGTGGCCCGTCCCCGACTGCCGGTCGGCGCGGTGCAGATCGGCGGCTTCGGCGGCGTGCGGGGGCTGAGGGCCTACCTCGGCGAGCACCGGGTCACGGCCGTGGTCGACGCGACGCACCCCTTCGCGGCCGGCATGAGCGCCAACGCCGCCGAGGCGTGCCACGCCGACGGCGTCCCCCTGCTGCGCCTCGAGCGGCCGGGCTGGGCCGACGCGCCGGGAGCCGACCGCTGGCACTGGGTCGACGGGCACGACGAGGCGGCCGCGCTGACCGCGACGCTCGGCACGCGTCCGTTCCTGACGGTCGGACGTCAGTCGCTCGACCGGTTCGTCGGCCCGCTCGCCGCAGCGCACGCCGTCGTCCGGGTCGTCGACCCCCCGACGTTCGAGCTGCCCGCGCCGTGGACGTTGCTGCAGAGCCGCGGGCCCTACGACGTCGAGGGGGAGCGGGCGCTGATGGCGCCGCTCGACGTGCTCGTCACGAAGGACTCCGGCGGCTCGCACACGTGGCCCAAGATGCAGGTCGCCGACGAGCTCGGCATCCCCGTGGTGGTCGTGCGGCGCAAGCCCCCCGCGCCGGGGGTCGAGACCGTCAGCGACGCCGAGGCCGCCGCGGCATGGGTCGCGCGGCGATCGACGCGCTGACGACCGCGGCGCCGATCGACACGGCGTCCGCCAGTCGCACCGACCGGTCGATGTCGGCGACCGCGACGGCGCGACCCCGCCCCAGCGTCGGACGGTGCTCGACCCGGGTGCCGTAGACGTTGGTGCCGCCCAGCTGCACGCCGAGCGCACCCGCGAACGCGGCCTCGACCGGGCCGGCATTGGGGCTCGGGTGGCGGCGGGCATCGCGCGTCCACGCCTCGAACGCGTCGCGGCGGGCCCCGCCCACGAGGGGTGCGAGGGTCGCGGCGAGCAGGGCCGAGAGGCGGGCCGGGGCCAGGTTGAGGACGTCGTCGAGCCGGGCCGACGCCCAGCCGAACCGCTCGTACCGCTCGCTGCGGTGGCCGACCATCGCGTCGAGCGTGTTGGCGGCGCGGTACGCGACGAGCCCGCCGACCCCACCGAACGCGCCGGCCAGGAGGGGGGCGACGACGGCGTCGGAGGTGTTCTCGGCGACCGACTCGACCGTCGCGCGCGAGATCTCGGCGGCGTCGAGCTGGGACGGGTCGCGGCCGACGAGGTGCGTCAGCTGCTCGCGCGCCGCGGGCAGGTCGTCGCGCTCGAGGTGGGCGTGCACCCGGGCGGCCTCGCGGCCCAGCGAGCGTCCGCCCACGACGGCCCACGTGGTGGCGGCGGTCAGCAGGACCCTGGCCACGGGGTGCTGCCGGGTCGCCCGGTCGGCGAGGACGCCGACGGCTCCCGTGCCGCCGACCAGCACGGCGCAGTACGCGGCTCCGGTCGCACGGTCGTCCGCCCACGTGCGCCGCTCGAGGGCGCCGGCCAAGCGCCCGAAGCCCGCGACGGGGTGCAGACGGGCGGGGTCGCCCAGCACGCGGTCGGCGACGAAGCCCACCGCGAGGCCGATCGCGCGTGCGCGCATGGTGGGGGCTCCCGGTCCTCTGAGTACAGTGATCCCGAGAGTAGCGAGGTGCCATGAAGGTTCTGGTCACGGGCGGGGTGCGCTCGGGCAAGTCGTTCCACGCGGAGTCGCTGCTGGTCGCGGAGCCGCACGTCACGTACGTCGCGCCCGGGCCGGAGGCCGACATCGACGCCGATCCGGAGTGGGCCGCGCGGGTCGCGGTGCACCGCGCCCGGCGCCCCGACCACTGGGGCACGATCGAGACGCACGACCTCGCGGCGGCGGTGCGCGGCGCCGAGGGAGCCGTGCTGATCGACTGCCTCGGCACGTGGCTGACGTCGGTCATCGACGAGCTCGACGGGTGGGACCAGCTGCGCGACGACTGGGAGCCGATCCTGCTCGACCGCCTGGCCGACACCTCGGCGGCGATCTCCGAGCACGCCGGCACGGTCGTCGCGGTGACCAACGAGGTCGGCATGAGCGTCGTGCCGGAGCACCGGTCGGGCCGCGTGTTCCGCGACCTGCTGGGCGTCGTCAACCAGCGCATCGCGCAGGAGTGCGACGACGTCCTGCTCGTCGTCGCCGGCCGCGTCCTGCGCCTCTGACTCCTGCTGCTGCGGTTTCCCAGGTTCACCTCGGAAACTTCCGGGATGAACCCGGGAAACCGGCACCTCACCCTGTTCGCGACCGGGGTGAGGTGCCGGATTCCTGTGCGACGTCGGATTCCCACGGGACGCTGTCGGATTCCCAGGTTCACCTGTGAATCGGCGCCGCAAGAAACCCAGGTGAACCTGGGAAACTGCGAACCCGGGGTCAGGTGAGCAGGTGGGCCCAGGGGGACGGGTCGACGTCGGCGAGACGGGCCGGGGCCCAGCGCGGGGAGCGGTCCTTGTCGATGACCTGGGCCCGGATGCCCTCGGCCATGTCGGGGACGCCCAGCAGGTGCGTCGAGATCGCGAGGTCCTGGTCGAGCGCCGCGCGCAGGTCGGGCAGCGACGCGGCCCGGCGCAGCGCGGCGAGCGTCATCGTCACGGCCGTCGGCGAGCGCGCCTCGATCTCGTCGGCGGCCGCCCGGGCCTCGTCGACGTCCGAGCCGCGCAGCCGCGCGACGATCGCCAGCACGTCGTCGCCGGCGTAGGCCTCGTCGACCCACGCCCGCCGGGCCAGCAGCGCTGACGCGGGCGGCGCGACCGACAGGCGGGCCAGGACGTCGTCCGGCGCCTCGGTCTCGAGGGCCGTCTCGAGCTCGGGCAGCCGCTCGCTCGGCACGAGGACGTCGGCCATGCCCAGCGCGATCGTGTCGGACCCGTCGGCGTTCGACGCGGTGAGCGTGAGGTGCGTGCCGAGCTCGCCGGGCGCCCGCGACAGCAGCCACGGCCCGCCGACGTCGGGCACGAAGCCGATGCGCGTCTCGGGCATGCCGACCGACGTGCGCTCGGTGACGACCCGGTGCGAGGCGTGCGCCGAGACGCCGACCCCGCCGCCCAGCACGATCCCGTCCATCAGCGCCACGACGGGCTTGGGGTACGTCGCGATCGTGTGGTCGAGCCGGTACTCCTCGCGCCAGAACTCCACCGACTCGTCGGTGCCGTCGCGCGCCGAGCGGTACATGCCCTGCAGGTCGCCGCCGGCGCACAGCCCGCGGTCACCGGCACCCGTCACGAGGACCGTCGCCACCGAGCCGTCGGCCGCCCACCCGTCGAGGGCCGCCTGCGCGATCCGCACCATGGCGAGGTCGAGCGCGTTGATGGCGCGCGGACGGTTGAGCGTCACGACGCCGAGGCGGCCCCGCCGCTCGACGAGGACGGTCGGTGCGGACGTGTCGGGTGGTGCGGTGTTCACGAGGCCCCCAGGAGCAGTGTGGCGAGCGTGACCTCGATGGCCGCGCCGAAGACGTCGCCCGTCACGCCGCCGAGGCGGCGCACGCAGCGCAGGGTCAGGGCGGTGCCGACCGCGAGGCCCGCGGCCGCGACCAGCGGCCCGTGCCACCAGTCGTGGCCGGCCCAGTCGAGCACCCCGTACGTGACGGCGGCCGCCGCGACCCAGGTGGCGACGACCGCGACGGGCGCGACCGTGCCGACGTACGAGGCGGCGAGCCCACCGTCGCGGGCTGCCGGGACGCCGCGTGCGCAGGTGACGGTCAGAGTCGCGCGCGAGACGCACACCAGCACCGCGGCCACGACGGGTCCGCGCGGCGTCGACAGCACCGACGCGAGCGCGGCGACCTGCAGGCCCAGCACCAGCACCAGCGCCGCCGAGCCGGCCGGCCCTGACGTGCCGCCCTTCATGACGTCGAGGGAGCGCTCGCGGTCGTACGAGACGGTCAGCGCGTCGGCGACGTCCGACAGCCCGTCGAGGTGCAGGGCGCGGCTGCCCATGGCCAGGGCGCCGACCGCGACGAACGCGACGGCCAGCGGCGCCAGTTCGAGCTCGCGCCCGGCCCAGCCGATCAGGCCGACCAGCACGCCGAGCGGCACCACGGCGAGCGGCGCCAGCAGCATCGCGCCACCGGCCGTGCGCCGGTCGACCCGCGACGGGTGCCCGACGCGCAGCGCCGTCAGGGTGCCGACCGCCAGGCGCCAGGCGTCGAGCATCACCCGAGGTCGGACAGCAGGGCGACCCCGGACAGCAGCAGGGCGGCCGAGCGGACGACCGGCACGGCCGCGACGGCGCCGCTGCCCTCGCCCAGGCGCATGCCCAGGTCGAGCAGCGGCTCGAGGCCGAGCTTGTCGAGCGCGAGCGACTGGGCGGGCTCGGTCGAGCGGTGGCCCGCGACGAACCAGGCCGAGGCGCCGGGCGCCAGACGGTCGGCCATGACCGCGGCCGCCACCGAGATGACGCCGTCGAGCAGCACCGGGACGCCGGCCCGCGCCGCGGCGGCCATGAAGCCGGCGGACGCCGCGAGGTCGGCGCTGCCGAGTGCCGCGAGCGTCTCGACGGGGTCGGCGGCGCGCTCACCGGCCCGGTCGACGGCCTGCTGCACCACCGCGGTCTTGTGGTCGAGCGCGGCCTCGTCGATGCCGGTGCCGCGTCCGGTGACCTCGGACGCCGGCAGGCCGAACGACGCCGCGACGAGCGCGGCGGCGGGCGTCGTGTTGCCGATGCCCATGTCGCCGCTGATGAGCAGCTGCGCGCCGGCCGCGATCTCCTCGGCGGCCACGGCCTCGCCCGCGGCGATCGCGCGGGCGGTCTCGTCGGACGTCAGCGCGTCCTCGAGGTGGATCGCGCCGGAGCCGCGGCGCACCTTGAAGGCCGTGACCTCGGCGGGCACGCCGTCGAGGTCGTCGTCGACGCCGAGGTCGAGCACGCGCACCGACACGTCGTGCTGGGCCGCGAGCACCGAGACGCCGGCGCTTCCGGCGAGGAACGTGCGCACCATGGCCGGTGTGATCGCCTTCGGGAAGGCCGAGACGCCGTGGTCGGAGACGCCGTGGTCACCCGCGAAGATCACGGCGCGGACGTTCGCGAGCGGTGCGGGCGGCACCTGCCCCTGCATCGCGGCGAGGTGCACGGCGAGGTCTCCCAGGCGTCCGAGGGCCCCGGGAGGCGTCGCGAGCCCCGCGAGCCGCGCCTCGGCGTCGGCGCGGACGGTGGGGGACGGGGCGGGCACGGGCACGGGGACGGGGACGGGCCGGTTCATGCGTTCTCCTTGACGAACGGTCGGTCGGTGGTGTGGTCGCGCAGGGCGCGGTGGATCTCGTCGAGCGATCTCGCCCGGGTGCCGTCGGCGACGAGGCCGTCGGCCGCCAGCCGCCGGCTGAGGTCGAGCGACCACGGCAGGCGCAGGCGCGCGGCCGCGAGCAGGGCCGCGTCGCCGAGCAGGTCGACCGGATCGCCCTGCACGACGACCCGGTCGTGCGCCACGGCGACGGAGTCGGCCCACGACAGGGCCAGGGAGACGTCGTGCGTCGAGAGGACGACGGTCGTCTCGTGCTCCTCCAGACGCGTCAGCGCCGCCATCAGCTCGTCGACCGCGACGGGGTCGAGACCCGCCGTGGGCTCGTCGAGCAGCAGGACGCACGGACGCATCGCGACGGCACCGGCCGTCGCGACCCGCTTGCGCTCGCCGTACGACAGCTGGTGCGTCGGTCGGCGGCGCAGGTGCTCGATGCCCAGCAGCGCCAGGGCCTCGTCGACCCGCGCGCGCACCTCGGCGACGTCGAGGCCGAGGTTGACCGGCCCGAACGACACGTCCTGGAAGACGTCGGCGGAGAACAGTTGGTCGTCCGGGTCCTGCAGGACGAGCTGCACCTCCTGGCGGTGGCGCCGCAGACCCTTGCGGTCGTGACGGATCGGCACGTCGTCGAGCAGGACGTGGCCGGACGTCGGCACCAGGCTGCCGGCCAGGCACCGCAGGAGCGTGGTCTTGCCCGAGCCGTTGGCGCCGAGCACCGCCAGCCGGGTGGCGGGGGCGACCTCGATGCTCGCGCCCTCGAGGACGGGGGGACCGCCGGTGTAGGTGACGGTCAGGCCGTCGGCGCGCAGGCTGCGATGGCTCATGGGAGGACCCCCGCGCTGAGCGCGGCCACCGCGACGATCGCGACCAGGGCCGACACGGTGGCGGCCAGGAAGGCCGTGGACCCCGGCACGGGCTCGTCGAGGGTCTGCAACGAGCCGGTGAGCTCGCGGCCGGCGAGTCCCTGCTCGAGCCGGCGCGCGCGCGACCACGACCGCGTCAGCGTCGCGGCCGTCAGCATGCCGGCCGACCGCAGCGACCGGGACGGCGAGCTGTAGCCGAGGCGCGCCGCCTGCGACTCGCGGATCGTGCCGACCGACTCGAGCAGGACGAACAGCATCCGGTAGACCAGGCCCGCGACCTCGACGCACGCCGCGGGCAGGCGGAGGCGTCGCAGCCCCGCCAGCAGGTCGACCATCGGCGTGGTCATCGCGAGCAGCAGCATCGCCGAGCAGCCCGCGACGGCGTGCCCGGCGACGCCCGCCGCGCGCGCGGCGCTGTCGGGCGTCACCGAGAGGAACGGCCCGCCCGACGTCGAGACGACCACCGCGACCGAGACGGAGCCGATCGCGACGAACGCCAGCGGACCCCGCACGGCGCGCGCGACGAGCGCCGGGGACGTGCCGGCCCGGCCCACCAGCAGCCCGAGGGCCACCACGGCGACGACCGCGCTGGTCGGCCACGGCGGGAGCAGCGCCGCGGCCAGCAGCAGGCCGAGGCTCAGGCACGCCTTGTCGCGCACCGCGTGGTCGCGCCAGCGGCTCGACCACGCGGCGTCGTCGATCGCGAGCCCCCTCATGCGTGGTCGGGCGCCGGTGCCGGGGTGACGCCCGGTGCCGGGTCGTGGCGCCGG
This sequence comes from Aeromicrobium sp. CFBP 8757, assembly GCF_014841755.1. Lineage (NCBI taxonomy): Bacteria > Bacillati > Actinomycetota > Actinomycetes > Propionibacteriales > Nocardioidaceae > Aeromicrobium > Aeromicrobium sp. CFBP 8757. The sequence goes on along the minus strand of NZ_JACYUM010000003.1, from coordinate 406,857 downwards.
CGTCCCCGCAGGGCGCCGATGCAGTAGCCCAGCACGAGACCGCCGAGCGCGGCCTGCAGGGCGAAGAGACCGGACTCGACCTCGCCGGACGTCGGGGCGTAGATCGAGCTGAACCACGGCTCGTAGTCGGGGTTGTCGCGCTCGATCTGGGAGGTGGCGGCACTGTCGGTGCCGACGAACCGCTCGCCGTCGGTCGTGCGGTGCGAGTCGACGACCAGGGCGACGCCGACGATGGCGACGATCCCGGCGACCAGGAGCATCGTGATGGCTGACTTGCGCACGTCAGGCCTCCGTCGTCTCGGTGGGCGTGCCGGACGGTGCCCGGTGGGGCGGGTCGGGCGTGGGATCGGGCAGGACGCCCAGGCGGATCAGCTCGGGGGCCGCGACGTCGCGCAGCACCCGGAACACCAGGACGCCGAGCAGGCCCTCGGCGATCGCCAGGGGGATCTGCGTCACCGCGAAGATCGAGAGGAACTTCGAGGCCGCCCCGACGACGCCGCTGCTGGGGTCGGGGAAGGCGAGGGCGAGCTGCATCGAGGTGACGCAGTACGTCGACAGGTCGGCCAGCGCCATGGCGAAGAACACCGACAGCGAGATCCCCCCGCCGAGACGTCCGACGACGCGGTAGGCGGCGTACCCGACCCACGGGCCGACGATGGCCATCGAGAAGGCGTTGGCGCCCAGCGTCGTGATGCCACCGTGCGCCAGCAGCAGCGCCTGGAACAGCAGCACGACCGTGCCGAGGAAGGCCATGACCGGCGGGCGGAACAGCACCGCGCCGAGGCCGGTGCCGGTGGGGTGGCTGGAGCTGCCCGTGACGGACGGCAGCTTGATGGCCGACAGGACGAAGGTGAACGCGCCCGAGGCGCCGAGCAGCAGCTTGGTCTCGGGGTGGTCTCGCACCTGTCGGACGACGGATCGACCGCCGTGGATGACGAACGGGGCTGCCGCGACGGTCCACGCCGCAGCATGGACCGGGGGCAGGAAGCCTTCGGCGATGTGCATCGAACTCTCCTTGGATGACGCGTCCATATGAGTGGAGGCAACGGAGAAGTCTCTGACTCCCGGGTCGGGTGACCCGGTCACAGTGGCGCGACCGTCCCGGAGTTCCACCGGGTTCCTTGCACCGTTGCCGTGAGCTGATTCAGTGTGGCACAGCCGTCGCCCGGGACGAAGGGATCCCGGTCACCGAGGGGGCAGCTCGACCGAGATCTCGCGCGTCGAGGGGTCGACGGACGTGACGGAGCCGTTGGCAGCCGGCTCGGGGCGACGTCCGCTCAGCAGGCCCACGGCCAGGCCGATCGTGTCGCCGTGGCTCACGGCCACCGTGTGGTCGGGGTCGCGCCGATCGAGGACGTGCTGCACCCGCGTCAGGAGCTCGGGGTACGACTCGTCGAGGCCCTTCTCGAGCAGCATCGGCTCGACCTCGACCTCGAGGCCCAGGTGGGCGCCGATGACCTGCGCGGTCTCGAGCGCGCGGGTCGCCGGGGAGCTCAGCAGCCGGACGACGCCCCGGCCGGCGAGCGTCTCGGCGGCGTGCTGCGCCTGCTCGCGACCGAGATCGGTCAGCGGCGGGCTGAGCTCGTGGCCCTGCAGGCGGTCGAGGACGTTCCACGTCGACTGGCCGTGGCGCACCCACAGGATCATGCGAGGCCCTCGACGTCGGCGACGTCGCCGATCACCGCGACGGCGGGCGGCCGCACGTCGGCGGCCGCCCCGGCGATCGTGGCCACCGTGGCACGCACGACGTGCTGGCTCGGCAGGCTCCCGTCGGCGACGACCGCGGCGGGCGTGGTGGGGTCGAGGCCGCCCTCGACGAGCGCCGCGCAGATCGCCTCGAGCGTCCGGACGCCCATCAGCACCACGATCGACGTGCCCGCGTGGGCCAGCGCCGCGTAGTCGAGCGTGCTGTCGGGGTGGCCCGGCGGGACGTGCCCCGACACGACGGTGAACCCCTGCGTCAGGCCGCGGTGCGTCACGGGGATGCCGGCCAGCGCGGGGGCGGCGATCGCCGAGCTGACGCCCGGGACGACGTGGGTCGCGATGCCGGCCTCGTGGCACGCCAGCAGCTCCTCGCCGCCTCGGCCGAAGACGAAGTTGTCGCCGCCCTTGAAGCGGACGACGTGCCGTCCGGCCTTGGCGTGCTCGACGAGCAGCTGGTTGATGTCGTCCTGGCTGGTCGACCGGCCGCCGGGGATCTTGGCGACGTCGACGACCTCGACGTCCGCGCGGGCCCAGCCGAGGGCGGCGAGCGGGGCGAGCCGGTCGGTCACGATGACGTCGGCCCGCTCGATCGCGGCGCGGCCGGCGACCGTGACCAGGCCGGGATCGCCGGGACCGCCGCCGACGAGCGTGACGGAGCCGGTGTCGAGGATGCGGTCGGTCTCGGCTGCGCGGGGGTGGCCCCGCAGCACCAGGTCGAAGGCGTCGAGCTCGCCGGGCCCGGGGTCGCGCGGCGCCCACGTGACGAGCCCGCGGGCCGCGAGGTCGTCGATCGTCGCGGTGACGTCGGGGGCGAGGACCGTGACGACGGCTCCGCCCTCGAGCAGGGCCGCGACGTGGGCGGCCGCCCGGATGTCGCCGCCCACCACGGCCGCGCTCAGGCCGGTGACGTTCAGGTCCACGGCCCCTCCACCCTCAGCGTCGCGAGCAGCTTGCGCGTGGTGTCGGGGCGGCGGACGGCGATGCGCACCCACGAGTCGTCCAGCCCCGGGAACGTGTCGGCCCGGCGCAGCGCGTAGCCGGCCGACCGCAGGCGCTCGTGCGAGCCGCGCGACACCTTGGCCAGCACGAAGGGCGCCGCGGGCGCGACGAAGGCGATGCCCAGCTCGGTGAGCCCGTCGGTCAGCACGGCGCGGTGCTGCGCGATGCGCGTGACGCGGCGGGCCGCCTCGGCCAGCGCCTGCTCGGACGCCGTGGCGACCATCGCCGCGCCGGCCTGCGACGACACCGACCACGGCGACTGGTGCGCGCGCAGCTCGGCCAGCAGGTGCGGCTGGCCGAGGACGTAGCCGGCCCGGACGCCCGGGATCGACCAGAGCTTGGTCAGGCTGCGGACGACCAGGAGGCCCGGCAGGTGCGTGCCCGCGAGGGAGTGCTGCTCGCCGGGGACGGAGTCCATGAAGGCCTCGTCGACGACCACCACGCGGTCGGGGCGCAGCAGCATCCGGATGGTCTGCGCGGGGTGCAGCACGCTGGTCGGGTTGGTGGGGTTGCCGATCACGACGAGGTCGGCGTCGCTCGGCACCAGGGTCGGGTCGAGGGCGAAGCCGTTGGACGGGTCGCACAGCACGTGGTGCGGCGTGTGACCGGCGGCCAGCAGGGCGGCGTCGGGCTCGGTGAACTGCGGGTGCACGACGACGGGGCGCTTCCACGCACGCATGCGGGCGACCAGGCTGAACGCCTCGGCGGCACCGGCGGTCGCCAGCACCTCCTCGGTCGCGCGGCCGTGGCGGCGCGCGACGGCGTGCTCGGCGTCGCGGGCGTCCGGGTAGGCGCCGACCGTCGACAGGCTCGCGTGCAGGGCGTCGTCGAGCCACGCGGGCCGGACGTCGTCGTGCACGTTGACCGCGAAGTCGACGAGCCCGTCGCCGAGCTCGCGGTCGCCGTGGAACGCAAGACCGTCCGCGACGCGGTTTACCACGGTCCCGTGGTGAACCGCGTCCTCCCGGGGGAGGCTTGCCGCGGGCGGACGGGGTTTACCACGGTCCCGTGGTAAACCGTCGAACGCGTGGACGGCGTCGGCGAAGCGCTGGGCGATGCGCGGGTGGCCCGCCCAGTGCGTGTGCAGGTACGACGCGTGCAGGGAGTCGGAGCCGATGCCGTGCCCCTCGCCGTCCAGCAGCCACGCCGCGGTGTCCTGGTCGACGGCGTCGACGAGCTTCGTGCGGTGGAACTCGTGGCCCGTCACCCGCGTGCCGGCGACGCCCATGAGCTGATCGGTCGGCACGACCACCGAGCGGTACGACAGCGTCAGCCGGGGGCTCATGACGGCGTCGGCGTCGACCGCACCGACCATCGGGACGCCGTCGACCGAGCGGCACAGGTAGAGCAGGCCCGCGCACTCGGCCACGGTCGGCATGCCCGAGCTGACGGCCGCGCGCAGCGACTCGCGCAGCGGCGCGTTGGCGGCCAGGCCGGCCGCGTGCACCTCGGGGAACCCGCCGCCCAGGTACAGGCCCGCGGTGCCCTCGGGCAGGGACTCGTCGGCGAGCGGGTCGAACGTCACGACGTCGCAGCCCGCGGCGCGCAGCAGCTCTTCGGTCTCGGCGTAGCGGAACGTGAACGCGCGGCCGCCCGCCATCGCGACGACCGGACGGCGCTCGCTCGCCGCGTGCACCTCGTGCGACGGGTCCCACGGCTCCTCGTCGAGATCGGGCGCCGTGCGGGCCAGCGCCAGCAGGTGGTCGAGGTCGATGCGCTCGGCGATCTGGTCGGCGAGACGGTCGAGCGCGTGGGCCGCGTCGTCCCGCTCGTCGGCGGGCACGAGGCCGAGGTGGCGCGACGGTGCGACGATGCCGTCGTCGCGCTGCAGCACGCCGAGCACCGGGACGCCGGTCGACTCGAGGGCGCTGACGACCTCGTTCGCGTGGCGGGCCGAGCCGGCCTTGTTGACGATGACGCCGACGATGCGCACCGACGGGTCGAACGCGACCATGCCCTGCACGACGGCCGCGATCGAGCGCGAGGCGTGCGAGATGTCGACGACCAGGACGACCGGCGTCCTGGTGACGGTCGCGACGTGCGCCGTCGACGAGAAGCCGTTGCCGCCGATCTGCCCGTCGTACAGGCCCATGACGCCCTCGACGACCGCGATGTCGGCGGGGTGGTCGCTGCCGACGCCCGCACCGTGCAGCAGCAGCGGGACGAGCCGCTGCTCGCCGACCATGTGCGGGTCGAGGTTGCGTCCGGGCTTGCCCGTGGCGAGCGCGTGGTAGCCGGGGTCGATGTAGTCGGGGCCGACCTTGTGGCACGAGACGTCGTGGCCGGCGCGGGTCAGCGCGGCCATCAGGCCCGTCGCGATCGTGGTCTTGCCGTGCCCCGAGGCGGGGGCGGCGACGACGAGGCGGGGCAGCGAGCTCACCATTCGATGCCTCGCTGACCCTTCTGGCCGTTGTCGAACGGGTGCTTGACGTGCTGCATCTCGGTCACGAGGTCGGCGATCTCGACGAGCCTGGGGTCGGCGTGCCGTCCGGTGATGACGACGTACTGGCGTCCGGGGCGGTCGCGGAGCGTCTCGACGACGTCGTCGACGTCGACCCAGCCCCACTTCATGGGGTACGTGAACTCGTCGAGCACGTAGAGGTCGTGGCGCTCCTCGGCGATGCGGCGCTTGACCTCGGCCCAGCCCTCGGCGGCGTCGGCGGCGTGGTCGTCGTCGGAGCCCTCCTTGCGCGACCAGCTCCAGCCCGAGCCCATCTTGTGCCACTCGACGGGGCCGCCGACGCCGGTCGTGTCGTGCAGCTCGGCGAGGCGCTCGAGCACGGTCTGCTCGCCGATGCGCCACTTGGCCGACTTGACGAACTGGAAGACGCCGATGTCCCAGCCCTGGTTCCAGGCGCGCATCGCCATGCCGAACGCGGCGGTGGACTTGCCCTTGCCCGCGCCGGTGTGGACCATCACGAGCGGCCGGTTGCGGCGCTGCTTGGTCGTCAGTCCGTCGTCGGGGACGGTGAGGGGGACGCCTTGGGGCATCAGGCGGCTCCCGTCTCGGGCAGGCCGCCACGGACGACCTCGGTCAGGGCCGACGCGCTGACCTCGCCGAGGGGGACGTACTCGGCCATCAGGTGGTCGGCCAGCTGACGGGCCAGGCCCATCCGGAACTTGCCGGTCTCGCAGTCGATCACGAGGCTCGCCACGCCGGTGGCGCCGAGGTGGGCCGCGACCTGGTGCGCGCGGTCGAGCGCGCGGTCGCCGTGGGTCGCGCGGCCGTCGGTGATGACGACGAGCAGGGGGCGACGGCGGGGGTCGCGGACGCGCTCGAGCCGCAGGACGTCCGCGGTCTTGAGCAGGGCCTCGGCCAAGGGGGTGCGCCCGCCCGCGGGCAGGTCGGAGAGCCGGGCCGCGGCGATGTCGATCGAGCCGGTCGGCGGCAGCGCGAGCTCGGCCCCGTCGGCGCGGAACGTGATCAGGCCGACCTTGTCGCGGCGCTGGTAGGCGTCCATCAGCAGCGACAGGATCGCGGTCTTGACCTGCTCCATGCGCCGGCGGGCGGCCATCGAGCCGGACGCGTCGACGCAGAACAGGATCAGGTTGGACTCGTGGCCCTCCTTGATCGCGAGGCGCAGGTCGGACGCGCGGAACGACAGGCCGGCGTCACCCGTCGCGCGTCCGCGGGCGAGCTGGTGCGGCGCCGCGGCACGGATCGTCTCGGTGAGGTGGATCGAGCCGCCCTGGCCGGCCCGGGGGGCCGCGCCGATGCGGCGGCCGGTCTCGGTGATGGCGCGCGACCGACGTCCGGACTCGCCCGCGCCCGTGCCGCCGACCGTGAACAGCCTGGGCCGGTAGGGCTGCTGCGGCGACGCGACCGTCACCTCACCCCCACCCGCCGACGAGTCACTCCCGCCCTGCGACGAGTCACTCTGGCCCGCCGACGAGTCACTCTGGCCCGCTGACGAGTCACTCCCGCCCTGCGACGAGTCGCCGTCGGCGCCCCCGGACTGCTCCGGAGCGTCGGTGCCGTCCGAGTCACCGGAGTCACCGTCACCGTCGTCGTCGCCGAGCTGGTCGGGCGTCGGCGGCTCGGGCTCGGGTTCGTCGTCGCCGAGGATCTGGTCGAGCAGGTCCTCGTCGATGCCCGGGGCGTCGAACGGGTTGCGCCGACGGCGGTGCGGCAGCGCGAGGCGGGCCGCGGCGCGGATGTCGTCGCGCCCGACGCCCGTGCGCCCGTTCCACGCCGCGTGCGCCGCCGCAGCGCGGGCCGTGACGATGTCGGCGCGCATGCCGTCGACCTCGAAGGCGGCACACACCTCGGCGATCTTGAGCAGGGCCCAGTCGCTGAGGTCGACCTGCTCGACGAGCTTCTGCGCCGCCTGGATGCGATCGGTCAGCGAGGCCTCGTCGTCGGCGAACCGCGCCGCGAACCCCTCGGGGTCGGTCTCGTAGGCCAGGCGCCGGCGGACGACCTCGACGCGCGTGGCCGGGTCGCGCGGCGCGGCGACCTCGACCGTCAGGCCGAACCGGTCGAGCAGCTGCGGACGCAGCTCGCCCTCCTCGGGGTTCATCGTGCCGACGAGCACGAAGCGGGCGGCGTGCTCGATCGAGACGCCGTCGCGCTCGACCGTCGAGCGTCCCATCGCCGCGGCGTCGAGCAGCAGGTCGACGAGGTGGTCGTGCAGCAGGTTGACCTCGTCGACGTAGAGGATTCCGCGGTGCGCGCGGGCCAGCAGGCCGGGCTCGTACTCGGTGACGCCCTCCGAGAGCGCCTTCTCGAGGTGCAGCGAGCCCAGCACGCGGTCCTCCGTCGCACCGACCGGCAGCTCGACGAGCCGCACGGCCCGCGTCTCGACGTCGGCGTCGGGGGCGAAGGGACCGTCGGGCGACAGGGGTCTGGCCTCGCGCGGGTCGGACGAGAAGCGGTCGCCCGCGACGACGTCGATCGGCGGGAGGATCGAGGCGAGGGCGCGCACCATCGTCGACTTCGCGGTGCCCTTCTCGCCGCGCACGAGGACGCCGCCGATCGCCGGCGAGATCGTGGAGAGGGTCAGGGCCAGCGCCATGTCGTCGGATCCGACGACGGCGCTGAAGGGGTAGTGCTGTGGCATGTGGGGCTCCCGCTCGTCTGCCGACGTCCGCCGGACGCGGTTGCGTCCGTCGGTCAGGCGCGAGGCCGGTCTTCGGACTTCCCGGCCCAGCCCCTCTCGGAGCGTCCGGGTCACCGCAGCGGGCCCTGTGCCGGATTCTCACCGGCTTCCCGATTCTCCCCTCGCGGGGCACCTCGAGCCTTCTCCTGCCTAGGGTAACGGTCGTGGTCGGGGCGCCGCTGGTCGATGCGTCACGACACCTCCTGCGTCGGCGTCAGGCGTCCTCCGCGGCTGCCGCGCCGCGCTCGTACGCCGTCATGCGCTGCGTCGTGCCGAACTCGCACAGGCCCGCCGCGACCGACAGACCGACGAAGGTGCCGACGACCGGCCAGAAGGCTCCGTACTCGGGCCAGCTCTCGTTCGCCACGAGGTCGTTCGCGACGCCGGTGAGAACCCACGAGGCGGTCACGCCGACGAGCACGAAGGCGGCCGCCCACCAGCGCAGCCGCCTGATCAGGCGGACGGCCTCGTTGCTGAAGGGGCCGTCGTCGCGCGTGCGCTCGATGACCCGGTGCACGGCGACCAGGCTGCCGAGCACCGCCAGGACGATGGGCAGCGCCCGCAGGTCGACGAGGGCCTGCACGGCGAGGGGGCGGTCGAGCTCGTCGTGTGGACGGCAGACGACCTCGCGCACCGTCGCGCGCCGGAGCTGGCCGTCCTCGGCGAAGTCGTCGTCGGCGGGCGAAGCCCGGTCGACCGTGACGCAGGCATGATCCTCCAGCGCGCCGTCGTCCGTCCCGCCGTCGAGGCTCGTGAGGGACAGCAGGCCGAGTGCCACGACGATCGTCGCGAGGACCAGTGCGATCGTCACGACCGTCGCCATCGCGCCCCAGTGGGTGGTGGCCCTGTTCGGCTGCATCCGAGCAGGCTAGGGCCTGGCGGTGCGCCGAGCGGTGCGAACCCGTCCCCCAGTGGTGCGCCCCGGTCAGACACGCCGTCCCGGAAAGACCACACCGCACCACTCGCGGGGCCGGGTCGGGGGAGGCGGGATATCGTCGACGCTCGTGAGCACACGGGTGACGGTCGTCGGCATCGGCGCGGACGGCTGGACGGGTCTGAGCGAGGCGGCGCGCGAGATGGTCGACGGCGCCGCGGTCGTCCTCGGCGGTGAGCGGCACCTCGCGATGCTGCCCGACGTGCCCGAGCAGATCCGTCAGGCCTGGCCGTCGCCGTTGCTCGAGCAGCTGCCGAGCCTGCTCGCGACGTTCGACGGCTACGAGGTCGTGGCCCTCGCCTCGGGCGACCCCCTCGTGTCGGGCATCGCGACGACGCTGGTCGAGATGCTCGGCAAGGACGCCGTGACGGTCGTGCCGGCGCTGTCGTCGGTCGCCCTGGCCCGGGCCCGCCTGCGCTGGTCGGCCGAGTCGACCGAGGTCGTGACGCTCGTCGGTCGCGACCCCCACCTCGTCGCCCGGTCGCTGGCCCCCGGTCTGCGCCTGCTCGTGCTGTCGTCGGACGGCTCGACGCCCGCGGAGGTCGCGGCCCTGCTGACGGCGGCCGGCTACGGCGCGAGCCCCATGACGGTGCTGTCCGACCTCGGCGCGCCCGAGGAGGCCCGCATCGACGGGGTCGCCGCGTCGTGGCGCGACCAGGCCGTGCCGGCCCTCAACGTCGTCGCGGTCGAGCTGGCCAGCTCGGGCGCGCGCCCGCTGGGCTTCGTGGCCGGTCTGCCCGACGACGCGTTCGAGCACGACGGCCAGATCACCAAGCGCGACGTCCGCGCGTCCGCCCTGGCGCGCCTGGCGCCCGTGCCCGGCCAGACGCTGTGGGACGTCGGCGCCGGTGCCGGCTCGGTCGGCATCGAGTGGCTCCGCGCCCACCCCACGTGCCGCGCCGTCGCGATCGAGGCGCGCGAGGACCGCGCCGCCCGGATCGCGCGCAACGCCTCGACGCTCGGCGTGCCGGTGCTGCAGGTCGTGACGGGGCGGGCGCCCGAGGCGCTCGAGGGCCTCGAGCGTCCCGACGCGATCTTCGTCGGCGGCGGTGCCACCGAGGAGGGGCTGGTCGACGCCTGCTGGGACGCGCTGCGGCCCGGGGGACGCCTCGTCGTCCACGGCGTGACGCTCGAGACGGAGGCGGTGCTGGCCCACCGCTACGCCGAGCTCGGTGGCGAGCTGACCCGCCTGCACGTCGAGCACGCGGCGCCGATCGGCACCTTCACGGGCTGGACGCCCTCGCGCGCCATCATGCAGTGGGCCGTCACGAAGGACGAGGAAGCGTGACCGTCCACTTCGTCGGTGCGGGCCCGGGTGCGGCCGACCTGCTGACGCTGAGGGCCGTCGCGATGCTCGCCGCGACGGACGTGTGCGTCTACGCCGGCACGTACCTCGACGAGGCCGTGCTGGGCCACTGCCGCGACGGCGTCGAGCTCGTCGACACGCAGCACCTGGACCTCGACCAGATCACGGCCCGGCTGGTCGACGCCCACGCGGCCGGGCTCGACGTCGTCCGGCTGTGCTCGGGTGACCCGTCGATCTACTCGGCGATCCACGAGATGACCCGGCGGCTCGACGCCCACGGCGTGCCGTGGGACGTCACCCCCGGCGTGCCGGCGTACGCCGCCGCGGCCGCGCTGCTGGGGGCCGAGCTGACGGTGCCCGAGGTCGTCCAGTCGGTCGTGCTGACGCGCACGCAGGCGCGTTCGACGGCGATGCCCGAGGGCGAGTCGTTGTCGCACTTCGCCGCGTCCGGGGCGACGCTCGTGCTGCACCTGGCCATCACCCGCACCCGCGTGCTCGCGGCCGAGCTCGCCGAGTCGTACGGCGACGACTGCCCCGTGGCCGTCGTGGCCGACGCGAGCCGGCCCGGCCAGGTCGTGCTGCGCGGCACGCTCGCCGACATCGCCGACCAGGTCGAGGCCGCGGGCCTGCGCCAGGCCGCCGTGATCATGGTCGGCCGGGCCCTCGCGCCGGACGTGCGCGGATCGGAGTCGTACCTCTACGACCCCAGTCGTGACCGCTCGCAGAAGCAGGTCTGACGGCGCCCGTCAGCGGCCGATGATCGCCCGGGCTCCCCGGGTGAGGTCGGCGGCGACCTGGGCCGCGTCGTTGCCGATGTAGCCCGAGACCATCGCGCCGTCGCGCAGCATCATGACCTGCTCGGCGCGGGCGGCGGCGTGCGCGACGCCGAGCTCGTCGAGCAGCTGGCGCGCCTGCTCGGTCAGCCAGGCGCGGTGGCGCGTGATGATCGCGTGGCCCGGGTGGTCGACGTCGGCGATCTCGGCCGCGGCGTTGATGAAGGGGCAGCCGCGGAAGCCCGGCGTGCAGCTCGCGGTGCCCACCACCTGGGCGTACCACTCGAGGACGGCGGCCGGGTCGCCGTCGAGCTCGGCGCGCTTGGCCGTCACCGACGCCCTCTCGTCCTCTGCCCGCACCTCGAGGTAGGCGGCGATGAGGTCGTTCTTGCTCGGGAAGTGGCGGTAGAACGTGACCTTCGAGACGTGTGCCGCGGCGATGAGCTTGTCGGCGCTGACGGCGCGGATGCCCTCGGCGTAGTAGTGCTCGACGGCCGCGTCGAGGATGCGGTCGCGGACGGGCTTCATCTCGATGACGCTCATGCTGCTCCTGGGCGGGAGGGGGTGTGGGAGTGGCGGCGGCGGGCGGCTGGGAGCGCCGTGCCATGATGTAGACGTACTAGTCAGTCTACATCAAGGAGCCTGCCATGCCCGAGTCCATCGCCTACACCGCTGTCGCCACGTCCGACGGTGACGGCCGCAACGGCCACGTCCGCTCGAACGACGGGCTGATCGACGCGGACGTCCGCACCCCCAAGGAGATGGGCGGCGCCGGCGGCGCGACCAACCCCGAGCAGCTGTTCGCCGCGGGCTACGCCGCGTGCTTCCACTCGGCGCTCAAGGCCAGCAGCAAGGTGCACGGCGTCCAGATCGTCGACTCCGCCGTGACCGCCGAGGTCGGCATCGGCCCCGACGGCAAGGGCGGCTTCGAGCTCGACATCACGCTGCACGTCGAGCTGGGTGGCGGCGTGTCGCAGGAGGACGCCGAGAAGGCCGTCGAGGTCGCGCACCAGGTGTGCCCGTACTCGAACGCCACGCGCGGCAACGTCGACGTGAAGCTCGAGGTCGAGGTCGCCTGACGCCCGTCACGGGGCCGGTTCGCCGGCCCCGTCGCGGTCGGCCCACTCCAGCAGCGGCCGGATGTCGAACGGCGCGTCGTCGATCGCCGCGTGCAGGTCGCCGATGCGCGCGAGTCGCTCCGGCATCGTCGCGATCGTGAAGTCGTGGGGGTCGAGGTCGTCGATCTCCTCCCACCGCACCGGCGCCGACACGCGCCCGTCGGCGAAGCCCCGCACCGAGTACGCGGCGGCGATCGTGTGGTCGCGCGCGTTCTGGTTGTAGTCGACGAACAGCTTCGCCGGGTCGCGGTCCTTGCGCCACCACGCGGTCGTCACCTCGTCGGTGCGTCGCTCGACCTCGTGCGCGAACGCGAGTGCCGCCCGGCGGACGTCGTCGAAGCCGTGCTCGGGCGGGATGCGCACGTAGACGTGCATCCCCGAGCCGCCGGACGTCTTCGGGAAGCCCGTCGCCCCCAGCTCGTCGAGCACCTCGTGGACGACGTGCGCGACGCGCTGCACCGTCGCGAAGTCACCCTCCGGCCCGGGGTCGAGGTCGATGCGCCACTCGTCGGGCTGCTCGACGTGCCCGCGCCGGCTGTTCCACGGGTGGAACTCGACGGTCGACATCTGCACGGCCCAGATGACGGCCGCGACCTCGGTGACGCACACCTCGTCGACGTCGCGGTCGAACCGCGGGAAGTGGATGCTGACGGTCTCGAGCCACGGGGGAGCGCCGTTCGGCACCTTCTTCTGGTGCACCTTCTCGCCACCGACGCCCTTGGGGAACCTGTGCAGCATGCACGGCCGCTCGTACAGCGCGTTGACGAGCGGCTCGCCGACCGCGAGGTAGTACTCGACGAGGTCGAGCTTGGTCCAGCCGTGCTCGGGGAAGTACACGCGATCGGGGTTGGAGACGCGCACCGTCCGGCCGCCGACCTCGATCTCGACCGCTGGTGTCGCCATGGGCCCACGCTAGGCCCAGTCGGACGCCTCGGCCCGTCCGAGCAGCACGGGGATCGCCCGGCGCCAGCGGTCGAGGAGCACCTGCTGCGCCCGCCGCTCGTCGACCAGCAGGGTCGTCATGGTCGAGCCGGTCAGCAGGTCGATCGTGAACTGCACGAGCGTCGGCACGCGCGGGTCGTCGTCGTCGACGAGGGCGGAGACGGCGCGGTGCACGGCGTCGAACACCGTCCGCTCGACCGGTACGAGCGCCGCCCGCAGGTCGTCGTCGGTGCGGGCGGCGACCCACAGCTCGAGGACGGCGAGGAAGACCGGGCTCTGCAGATCGGCCCACACGAGGTCGACGGCGTCGTCCCACCGGCCGGACCCACGCCGGCCGGCGTCGTCCTCGAGCACGTGCAGGCGCCGGGCGGCGACGTCCTCGACGACCGCGACGAGCAGGCCGGCGCGGTGCGGGAAGTGGTGCAGCAGGGTGCCGCGCGCGACGCCGGCCCGCTCCTGGATGCGCGAGATCGTCGTCGCGGCGTACCCGTCCTCGACGAGCGAGGCGACCGTCGCGTCGAGCACGCGGGCCCGGGTGGCGGCGGTGCGCTCGTGCTGCGATCGGCGCACGGTCCTGTCGGGCATGACCCACACCTTGCCAGACCGCCGGGCCTCGACCAGACTGCTCACGACACAAACAGTCCGATCGTACGGAAAGTTGCCATGGGCACGAATGAGAAGAAGTCAGTCCGTCGTCGCGCCGCACGGATCGTCGGCACCGCGTCGGCCGTCGCGGGCATGGCCCGCAACCCCGACGTGCGACGGGCCGTGCTGGCCGCGCCCTTCGAGCGGCTCACGGGCCGCGACGGTCACGGTGGCGAGCCGGACGTCGCTCCCGGCGCCGTCACGATCCCGGCGCCCGTCGGCATCGACGACTTCGGGCGCCGCAGCACCGCGACCGCGTCCTCACCGACGTCGGCCGACCTGCTCGGTGAGGCGCTGGCCGACTTCGACCGGGCGCCCGAGTGGTTCACGCTGCACTCGGCCTGGCGCGGCGACCCGCCGGGGCGTCTCGCCGAGGGTGACGCCTTCGCGCAGCAGCTCCTGCTGATGGACATCCCCGCCGAGGTGCGATGGACCGTCGTCTCGGCCGGCGCGACGGGTCTGGTGCTGCGGGGCACGGGCCCGATGGGGATCGTCCTCGGGCTGTGGGCCACCGTCGTGGCCGACGGCGCGGGGTCGCTCGTGCGCGTCGACGTCGGCGCCGACGGCCCCCCGCTGCGCGGACCCGTGGGGACGACCGTCATGCGCAGCATCGACGCGGCGCTGAGGGTCTCGGTCGACCGCATCGCCGCGATGGACGCCGGCGCGTCGGCACGTCCGCAGTGGACCGTGCGCGACGAGCCCGTGGTGCACACGGCGACGGGTCGCGTCCTCGACCCGCGCACGCCGGTCGTGGTCGGCGTGGGCCAGGTCGTGCAGCGGGAGCCGGACGCCGCCGCCGACCCCGTCGCCCTCGCGGCCCGGGCCCTGCGCGCCGCGGCCGCCGACTCGGGCGTGGGCGACGACCTGCTGCGCGCCGCCGACGCGGTCTACGCGATCCCGAGCGCGTCGTGGACGTACCGCGACCAGGCGGCGCTCGTCGCCGAGGCCGTCGGCGCGAGCCCGTCCGAGCGCGTCCAGTCGACGCCGTACGGCGGGGACGGGTCGCAGCTGCTGGTCAACGAGGCCGCCGCGGCCGTCGCGTCGGGGCGGTCGAGCATCGTGCTGGTCGCGGGCGCCGAGGCGGGGTCGACGCTGGCGGCGCTGCAGAAGGACGGCCGGTCGCCCGCGTGGCCCGTGCAGGAGGACGGCGCCGCCCCCGACCGGGTCGTCGGCGTCGACCGCGTCGCCAACCACGAGGTCGAGACCGCGGTCGGCCTCGGCGCCCCGGTGTTCATGTACGCGCTGATCGAGTCGGCGGTACGCCGCCGTCGGGGTCACGACGTGCCGACCCACCGGCGGGCCGTCGCCGAGCTGTGGTCGCGGATGTCGGCGATCGCGGCCCGCAACCCGTACGCGTGGAGCCCGACCGAGGTCGGGGCCGACGAGCTCGCGACCGCGACGCCGGCCAACCGGGCCATCAGCGAGCCCTACAACAAGCTGCTGTGCGCCAACCTGCAGGTCGACCTGGCGTCGGGGCTCGTCGTGACGAGCGTCGCCGCGGCGCAGGCGGCCGGCGTGCCGCAGGACCGCTGGGTCTTCGTCCTGGCCGGAGCGTCGGCGCACGACGAGTGGTTCGTCTCGGAACGGGCCGACCTCTCGCGGTCGCCGGCGATCCGGGCGGCCGGCCGGGCGGTGCTCGACCATGCCGGTCTGACGATCGACCAGGTCGCGCACGTCGACCTCTACTCGTGCTTCCCGTCGGCGGTGCAGATCGCGGCCGACGCCCTCGACCTGCCCCTCGACGACCCCGACCGTCCGCTGTCGGTCACGGGCGGGCTGACGTTCGCGGGCGGCCCCGGCAACGCGTACGGCAGCCACGCGATCGCGACGATGGTGCCGATCCTGCGCGCCGACCCCACCAGCACGGGCCTGTCGACGTCGCTCGGCTGGTACGCCACGAAGCACGCGGTCGGCCTCTACTCGGCGACCCCGCCGCAGGTCGCCTACGCCCACCTGCGACCGACCGTCGACCGTCCGCCCGCCCGACGGGCGCTCCGGACGTACGAGGGCGACGTGGTGGTCGAGGCCGTCACGGTGCCGTACGACCGCTCGGGCCGACCGGAGGCCGCGGTGCTGAGCACCCTCACGCCCGACGGCGACCGGGTGCTGGTGCGCACCGACGACGCCGCGATCGTCGCGCTCGCGCTCGCGGTCGACGGCGACCCGATCGGCCGCACCGTGCGGCTGGCCGCGGGCGCGGCGACGCTGGTGCGACGCAAGGTCGCCGCCCTGCCCGATCCGCCGCGCGCGCCCGTGAGGGTCGAGCGCGACGGAGCCGTCGCGATCGTGACGCTCGACCGTCCGGAGGTGCGCAACGCGATCGACGTCCGAGCGGCCACGGCGCTCGAGCAGGCGATCGACGACGCCGAGGCCGACGACGGCGTGCGCGTCATCGTGCTGACGGGTGCCGGGGGCACGTTCTGCGCCGGCATGGACCTGAAGGCCGCGGCCCGCGGCGAGATCCCCGTGACGGAGCGTCGGGGCCCGCTCGGGCTCACGGGCCGTCCGCCGCTCAAGCCGCTGGTCGTCGCGGTGGAGGGCAGCGCGCTCGCGGGCGGCTGCGAGCTGGCCCTGGCCGCCGACCTGGTCGTCGCGGCCGACGACGCCGTCTTCGGCGTCCCCGAGGTGCGGCGCGGACTGCTCGCCGCGGCCGGGGGCGTCATGCGGCTGCGCGACCGGCTGCCGCGCAACATCGCGATGGAGCTGACGCTGACGGGCGACCCCATGCCCTCGCAGCGCCTGGCCGACCTGGGCCTGGTCAACCGGGTCGTTCCCGCGGGCGGGGCACTGGCCGCGGCGCTCGAGCTCGCCCATCGCATCTCCGCGAACGCGCCGCTCAGCGTGTCGGTCGGCAAGCAGATGGTCGACGCCGCGCCGGCCTGGCACCCCGACGAGGCCTTCGAGCGGCAGAGCGTCATGGCGTCGCCGGTCATCCTCTCCGACGACGCGCGCGAGGGCGTCCTGGCCTTCGCCGAGGGCCGCGACCCGGTCTGGACGGGGCGCTGACCCGGTGCGGACGCCGGCGGGTCAGTGGCCGGTCGGGTCCAAGCCCGCGGCGACGATCTGCTTCGACGCCGTGACGGCGAGGTGCGCGACGGACGAGAAGTGCTCGACGGCGTCGGGCGTGATGCCCGCCGCGGTCGCGCGGTCGGTGTCGGTCTCGATCTGCGTGCGGGCGATGATGCCCGCCTCGGTGATCGCGTCGTCGTCGCCGATCCAGCCCCGCGAGCGCAGGCCGTCGGCGCCGGCCGCCCACTCTTCGTCGGTCCACCCGCGCAGCTGCTGCTGGCCCGTCATCGCCATGCCGGCCGCGACGGCGAGGACGTTGGCCGTGACGCCGTCGATGCCGGCCGCCGTCAGCACCGCGAGGTGCGAGTCGCCGCGGAACTCGCGCAGCGTCGAGGCCGCGTGCCACACCGCGCCGAGGTCGTCGTCGGGCACGGGCAGCGCACGGTGGCCCGCGGCGAGCGGACGCCCCGCGAGGTCGAGCCCGGGCAGCCCGGCCTGCAGCCCGGCGGCCAGCGCCGCGACGTCGACGTCGTCGAAGCCGGGGGCGATGGTCTCGCGGGCCAGCTGCTGCCGCGCCGCCAGGATGTCGTCGCGTGACGCGAGCTCCCACGCGGCGGGCAGCGCGCGGTGCACCATGCGCGGCGCGAAGCCGTGGAACGTCGCGACGACGACCTCGGGCGGGGGCGTGCCGAGCGCGACCGCCCGCGACGCGAAGTAGCCCATCCACGTGCCCTTGAGGCCGACGGCCTCGAAGGCCGCCTTGGCGTCGGGGCTGAAGTAGACGACGTGGTGGATGGTCTCGACGGCGTGCCAGAAGCTTCTGCGGAGGGTCACGGCCCCAGTGTGTCGCACCGCCGTCAGGGTCGGGGGACGCCCGTGGGGTTGGGGTAGGCCACGGCGCCGGCCCGCTCGAGGGCCCGCGCGACGTCGACGACGGCGTCCTCGACCGTGATGGCCCGTCCGGTCGCGCGGCGGTCGAGGCCGGCCGCGCACACCCGGTCGGTCGTGTCCTCGACCTGCGCACGGGCCGAGCGTCCGGTCTCGGTCAGCGACCCCGACGCGTCGACCCAGCCGCGGGTCGCGAGCCGTCCGACCGCCTCGTCCCACTCGTCCTCGGTCCACCCGCGGATCGCCCGCTGCCCGTCGGGCACGAGCCCGGCGGCGACGGCGAGCGCGTTGGCGGAGGCGCCGTCGAGGCCCGCCGCGGTCAGCACCGCGACGTGGCAGTCGCCGCGGTACTCGCGGATCGTCGTCGCGGCGTGCCACAGGCGTCCGATGTCGTCGTCCGGCGCGGGCAGGTCGGCGTGCGCCGCGGCGAGGGGACGGCCGGCGAGGTCGAGCCCGTCGACGACCTGGCCGAGCTCGCGGGCGACCTGCGCGACGTCGGTGCCGGCGTCGTCGAGCGCGGGCGCGAGGGCGTCGCGGGCCAGTCCGAGCCGGGCCTCGAGGACGTCGTCGCGTGACGCCATCTGCCACGCGTCGGGCACGGCGCGGGCGACCAGCGACGGTGCGAAGCCGTGGAACAGCGCCGTGACGAGCCCCGCCGACGGGGTGCCGACCGCGGCCGACCGCGACGCGACGTAGCCCATCCAGTAGCCCTTGAGCCCGGTCGCCTCGTAGCGGGCCTTCGCCTGGGGCGAGAAGTAGACGACGTCGTGGACGGCCTCGATCGAGCGCCAGAACGCCCTGCGCTGAGTCATGGTCCCAGTCTCGCAGGCGGTGGGTATCGTCGGAGGTGATGACTGACACGACGCACAACACCCGCATCCTGCTCGCCTCCCGCCCGCACGGCGAGCCCACCACCGACAACTTCGAGATCGAGACGGTGCCGCTGCCCGAGCCCGCCGACGGCCAGGTGCTGCTGCGCACGATCTACCTGTCGCTCGACCCCTACATGCGCGGCCGCATGAACGACGCCAAGTCGTACGCGGCCCCCGTCGAGATCGGCGCGGTCATGGAGGGCGGCACGGTCGCCGAGGTCGTCGAGTCGCGCGACCCGTCGCTCGCGGTGGGCGACATCGTGCTGTCGTACGGCGGCTGGCAGTCGTACGACGTCCAGCCCGCCTCGCAGGTGCGCAGGCTCGACGCCTCCAAGGCGCCCGTCTCGACCGCGGTCGGCGTGCTCGGCATGCCGGGCTTCACGGCCTACGCGGGCCTGCTCGAGATCGGCCGCCCGCAGCCCGGCGAGACCGTCGTCGTGGCCGCGGCCGCCGGACCCGTCGGCTCGGCGGTCGGCCAGATCGCCCGCATCAAGGGTGCGCGTGCCGTCGGCATCGCCGGTGGCCCCGAGAAGGTCGCGTTCCTGCGCGAGATCGGGTTCGACGAGGCCCTCGACCACCGCTCGCCGACGTTCGCCGACGATCTCAGGGCCGTCGTGCCCGACGGCATCGACGTCTACTTCGAGAACGTCGGCGGCCACGTGTGGGACGCGGTGCTGCCGCGCCTCAACACGTACGCGCGGGTGCCGGTGTGCGGCCTGGTCGCGCACTACAACGAGACCGAGCTGCCCGAGGGGCCCGACCGCTCGTCGCGCCTGATGCAGTCGATCCTCACCAAGAGCATCACGGTGCGCGGCTTCATCCAGAACGAGTTCGTGAAGGCGCACTACAAGGACTTCCAGCGCGACGTCGCGGCGTGGATCGCCGACGGCTCGCTGCAGTACAAGGAGGACGTCGTCGACGGCCTCGAGAACGCCCCCGAGGCGTTCTTCGGCCTGCTGAAGGGCAAGAGCTTCGGCAAGCTGCTCGTGAAGGTCGGCGACGACCCGACCCGCTGAGCCCTCGGGCCCCCGGCCCCCTGCCTTCGTCGCGTCGCGTCGCGTCAGCCGGCGAAGCGGGGGGTCCAGGCCTGGCCGGCCGGGGTGACGCGCGTGCCGGTCGCGCCGATCAGCACCAGGCACTTCATGTCGATCGTCTCGGGGTCGAGGTCGCCGAGCGTCGTGACGACGAGCGACTCCTCGTCGCGTCCGACGTCGCGGCCCACGACCACGACGGTCTCGGGCGCGCGGTGCTCGAGCAGGATGCGCCGCATGTCGGCGACCTGGGTCGTGCGCGACCGCGACCGCGGGTTGTAGACCGCGAGCACCAGGTCGGCCTCGGCCACGGCGCGCAGCCGCTTCTCGACCAGCGACCACGGCTTGAGCCGGTCGGACAGGCTCATGACCGCGAAGTCGCCGCCGATCGGCGCCCCCGCGCGGGCCGCGACGACCTGGACGGCCGAGAGGCCGGGCAGCACCCGCACCGGGACGTCGGCGTACGCGTCGTCCTCGGCGGCCTCGAACACCGCGGCGGCCATGCCGAAGATGCCGGCGTCACCGCCCGAGACGACCGCGACGCGCTCGCCGGCCAGCGCGAGGTCGAGGGCCAGGCGGGCACGGTCGACCTCGACGGTGTTGCCGGACGCGTGCCGGGTGAGGCCCTCGCGCTGCGGCACGCGGTCGACGTACGGCGCGTAGCCGACGACGTGCTGGACGTCTGCCAGCGCCTCGGCGACCTCGGGCGTGATCCACCGGTCGGGGCCGGGCCCCAGCCCGACGACCAGCACCTCGGCGGTCGCGGGTGCCGCGGCCGCACCGGTCGTCGTGCGCGCGCGCCGCGGCTTGGTGTCGCCGGGGACGACGATCAGCGAGAAGTACGGCACCGAGGTCGGGTCGACGTCGGCGACCGGCATCCAGCGCTGCTCGGGCATCGAGGCCCGCTCGACGTACAGCGCGCCCTCGAGCCGTCCGGCCTGGCGCAGCGCCGAGACGACGGCGGGGAACGTGCGGCCGAGCTTCATGATGATGGCGCCGTCGGTGTCGGCCAGGCGGCGGGCCAGCTCGGGCTCGGGCAGGGTGCCGGGCAGGATCGTCAGGACGTCCGTCAGCCGCACCAGCGGCGACGCGACGGCAGCGGTCGCGGCGGCGAACGCGGGGACGCCCGGCACGACCTCGGTCTCGAAACGGTCGGCGAGCCGGTCGTGCATGTACATGTAGGAGCCGTAGAACAGCGGGTCGCCCTCGGCCAGGATCACGACGTCGCGGCCCGCCGCGAGGTGGTCGCCCAGGCGTGTCGCGCACTCCTCGTAGAACTCGGCCATCGCGCCGGCGTATCCGCCCGGGTGGTCGGTCGTGCCGGTCGTGACGGGGTACTGCAGCACCTCCTCGACCACGCCGTCGGGGAACAGGCCGACCGCGATGCGCCGGGCGTTCGACTGCTTGCCGACGCCTTGGTGGTAGGCGATGACGTCGGCCGACTCGATCAGCCGGGCCGCCTTGAGCGTGATGAGCTCGGGGTCGCCCGGTCCCAGTCCGATGCCCCAGAGTCGTCCCGGAGCGGAGCCGCTCACTCCTTCTCCTGGGCCAGGGCGTTGATCGCCGACGCGGCCATGGCCGAGCCCCCGCGCCGTCCGCGCACCGTCAGGAACGGGATGTCGAGGGCGGCGTCGACCTCGGTGAGCGCCGCGAGGGCGTCCTTCGACTCGGCCGCACCGATGAACCCGACGGGGGTGCCGATGATCGCGGCGGGACGCGGCGCGCCGTCGAGCAGCATCTCGAGCAGGTGGAACAGGGCCGTGGGGGCGTTGCCGAACGCGACGACCGCGCCCTCCATGTGCTCCTCCCACAGCGACACCGCGGCGGCCGAGCGCGTCGTGCTCCAGGCGGCGGCCAGGCCCGGCACGCGCTCGTCACGCAGGAAGCACATGACCTCGTTGTCGTGCGGCAGTCGGGCGCGGGTGACGCCGGACGCGACCATCGTCGCGTCGGTGATGATCGGCGCGCCCGCCTGCAGGGCGCCGCGAGC
The DNA here is from genome assembly GCF_014841755.1 of Aeromicrobium sp. CFBP 8757. NCBI lineage: Bacteria > Bacillati > Actinomycetota > Actinomycetes > Propionibacteriales > Nocardioidaceae > Aeromicrobium > Aeromicrobium sp. CFBP 8757. Next base: position 385,547 of record NZ_JACYUM010000003.1, on the reverse strand, counting down.
CGCCGTCACGAGGCGCTCGTGGATCACGAGGTCGGCGGTCAGGTCGACCTGTCCGCACGCGTGCACCATGCGGACGGCGACTTTCTCGGCGTCGGCGGGCAGGTGCGACAGGTCGGCCTCGGCGCGGATCGTCGCGAAGGAGTCGACGTAGATCGCGCCGCCGTCGTCGACGTAGTCGAAGTGGCGCGAGGGGCGTGTGAGGGTCACTCGACCTCCAGGTCGGGGATGATGACGCTGCGCCACGGGGTCACGATGACCTCGTCGGCCCAGCTGGCGGCCATGGCGTCGACGAGGTTGCGGTTGAGCAGGCCTGAGGGGACGTCCAGGTGGATGGCTTCGGTATCGGCGCCCTGGGCGATCATGCCGTGCCGCAGGGGGAGTGATCTGACCTGGGTGCGGACGTCGCGGGGTGTGGGGGCTGCGACGAGCTCGGCGCCCTGGCCGGGCAGCTCGTCGACGTGCCACGGCGCGCTCTCGCCGGTGCCGGCCGCGGCGAGGAACCGCAGCGCGTGCTCGACGAGGGCCGCTGGGACGTCGTCGAGTGGCAGGACGGGCCCCCACAGCTGCGATCCGATGCGCAGCTGGGCGTGGCCGGCGTCGACGGCCGTGACGCCGAGGTCGAGGGTGCGGTGGCCGACGTCGCCGCGTCCGTCGTCGAGCACGAACAGGAACCGTCCCGCGAGGCGTGCGAGCTCGGGCTCGGCGCACAGCAGGCGGTCGAGCTCGAGCGCCGTGCCTCGCAGGTCGGCCAGGCCGCCCGTGCGCCCGGTCAGCGGCGAGACCATGACGTTGCGCACCAGCTCGTGGCTCGTCGACGGCAGCAGGCCCGCCGCGGTGAGGGCCTCGACCAGCGCCGGCGGCACGCAGCCGTCGGCGTGCTCGATGCCGCGCAGCTGCAGGTTGGTGCGCTTGGTCAGCAGCACCGTTCCGTCGGCGTGCTCCTCGGCGATCGCGAGCAGACGACTCAGCGACGACGACGCGATGACGCCGCCGATGAGCCGCAGCCGGACAATCGCGCCGTCGGCGGCGATCCACGGACGCAGCACGCCCGGGCATCGGTCGACATGGGTGCGGACGGTCATCCGACCATGATTCCACGGCGCCCTGACACGACGGCCGGGGCTACGACGGCAGGCCCTTGCCCTCGTCGTCGCCGCGGTGCCTGACGCGCGAGCGGGCGCGGGCGACACGTGCGCCGACCCGCGTGGTCTCGTGCTCCTCGGACGTCACGGCAGCGCTGAGGTCGGCGTCCTTCATGAGCGCCGGCAGCTCGACGTCGACCGGCGGGTACGCCTCGAGGGGCTCGCCGTGGGCCAGGACGACGTGGACGGGCTCGCCCGCGTGGACGAGCCGGATGACCGAGCCCTCGACGACGGTCGCGGCCTTGGCGAACGCCTTGCGTCGCTGCAGCTGCGTCTGCGCCTTCTTGGCAGCGATCTCCGCCGCGGGCTTGCCGGCCTTCTCCCACGCGATCTTGGCCTGGGGGCCGTACTTGACCGCCTTCTTCGCGGCGGGGCCGATCCAGCTCATCGTGACTCCTCGTGGTGGGTGCCCCATCGTCCCATCGGAGGGTCCGCCGCGCGCGTCGTCAGCCGTCGTACGTGACGAGCAGGTGGATCAGAAATACGACGAGCGGGACGACGACGCCCACGACCGCCAGGACGATCGCGCCGGCGACCCACGGCCACGGTGAGTCCGGTCGATGCGCGGGCCGCTCGGGCCGACCGGGCGCGGGATACCGGGGCGCCGAGGCGAACGGGTCGTCATCCGGTTCGTGCGCGTCCGTCATGGCGTGATCCTGCCACGCGACGACGCCCACACGGAGCGGCGCGGTGAGGCAGAATCGAGCGGTGCTCACCACCGTGCTGGTCGCCGCCGTGTTCGTGACGGTCGTCGTCTACATCGTCATCGACATCCGACGCCGGACGGTGCGCGGCGGCAATGGCCCGCGCATCGGCTACATCCCCGAGGGTCTGCGGCCCGCGGTGAACCGGCTGAGCGACCGCAGGGGCTGGCCGCGCCCGTTCGACGACGAGGGGCGTCGCATCGGCTGAGTGCGGCTACTTCTTGCGGCTGTTCTTCTTCGTGGGCTTGGCGCCGGGGCGGACGACCAGCACGGGGCACGTCGCGGTGTTGAGCACCCGGTGCGCGACTGATCCCATCAGCACGGCGGACGCCCGCGAGCTCTGGCTCGCCACGACGATCAGGCCGGCGTCCTTGGCCTTGGCGGCCTTGACGATCTCGGCGGCCGGCGAGCCGCTGCGGATCTGCTGCGTGATCCTGGGTCCCCAGTCGGCGAGCAGCTCGGCGACCTGCGCGGTCGCGGCCTGGGCCGCGGTGCGGAACGACAGCTCCTCGATGTCCTTCTGCCCGCTGTCGCTCTCGGTGGCGAACGGGACGGCGGCCAGCGGGCTGATGACCGCCAGCACGCTGACCGACACGACCGACTCGGGATCGGAGAACGAGCGGAGGTAGCGGGCGGCGTCGAGCGACTGCTTCGATCCGTCCGTGGCAATGACGACGTGCATGGTGGTCCCCCTAGGGCCGAACAGCGGGTCGAGCGATGGGTCGATCAGGCGAGGTCGTCAGCCCATGGTTGCGTCGACCACGGATCGCCGCAACCCCTGTCACGTCAGCAGCACCGATCTCGGCAGCACCGATCTCAGCAGCACCGGGCCATCGGCGCGTGCTCGACCTGGTCGGCGCGGTGCCGCTCGAACGCGCGCCGGCTCGCGGGCGTCACGCCGTCGCGCTCGCACGCCGCGAGGTAGTCGTCCCAGCGCGACTCGCCGCTGAACGTCCGCAGGTACCACCGCAGGCCGCGCCAGGTGCGCACCAGCGCGTTCATCGTCCGCTCCGAACCGGCCGACGCTCGTCCTCCCACGCCGCGACCGCCTTCTTCTCGTCGGCCGTCGCGAAGAAGTCGGCGGGGGCGACGATCTGCGACGGCGTGTGCGGCACCTCGGTCGTGGGCAGCGAGCCGGCGCGGATCGCGCGCACCCAGATGAGCGCGGCGTTGGCGACCACGACGATCACCAGCACCGCGAACGCCGACTGCAGCACGCCGTTGGTCGTCGAGTTGGTGATGATCTGGCCCATCTGGTCCCGGTCGGTCGCGGGGGCCAGCAGCTCGCCGGCGTCGCGGGCCTCGCGGTAGCGCGACGCCTGCGCGAAGTAGCCGAGCGCGGGGTTGTCGGAGAAGATCTTCTGCCAGCTCGCGGTCATCGTCACGACGAGGTCCCACGCGAGCGGGATGCCCGGCACCCACGCGTACTTCAGCTTGCCGTGCTTGATCAGCAGCGTGACGCACAGCGTCAGGGCGATCGCCGCGAGCAGCTGGTTCGCGATGCCGAACAGCGGGAACAGCTGGTTGATGCCGCCGAGCGGGTCGGTCACGCCGATGTACAGCATGTAGCCCCACGCGCCCACCGTGATGGCGCTGGCCGACCAGGCCGCCGGACGCCACGAGACGTCGCCGTAGCGCTTCCAGACGTTGCCGATCGTGTCCTGCAGCATGAACCGTCCGACGCGCGTGCCGGCGTCGACCGCGGTCAGGATGAACAGCGCCTCGAACATGATCGCGAAGTGGTACCAGAACGCCTGCAGGTTGCCGCCGAACGCCTCGTGGAACACCTGCGACAGGCCGAACGCCAGGGTCGGCGCGCCACCGGTGCGCGAGACCAGCGTCTGCTCCTCGATCGCGGCGGCCGCGGCGCTGAGCTGGTCGGGGGTGATCGTGTAGCCCAGGGTGCCGACGAACTGCGCCGCGCCCTCGACCGTCCCGCCGGTCATGCCGGCCGGCGCGTTCATCGAGTAGTACAGGCCCTGGTCGATCACGACGGCCGCGATGAGCGCGCTGATCGCGACGAACGACTCCATCAGCATGCCGCCGTAGCCGATCATGCGGACGTGGCTCTCCTTGCTGATCATCTTGGGCGTCGTGCCCGACGCGATTAGGGCGTGGAAGCCCGACAGGGCGCCGCACGCGATCGTGATGAACACGAACGGGAAGACCTTGCCCGCGAAGACCGGTCCGTCGCCGTCGGTCGCGAAGCTCGTGACGGCATCGGCCTGCAGCACCGGCGCGGCGACGACGAGGCCGACCGCCAGCAGCGCGATGACGCCGACCTTCATGAACGTCGAGAGGTAGTCGCGAGGCGTCAGCAGCATCCACACGGGCAGGATCGACGCGATGAAGCCGTAGACCACCAGCGCGACGACGAGGTGCTCCTTCGAGATCGTCAGGGCACTCTCGAGTCCCAGCTGCTCGACGTAGCCGCCGCCGATGATCGCCAGCAGCAGGGCGACGACGCCGATCGCGGTCGTCTCGAGCACCCGGCCCGGGCGGATGTAGCGCAGGTAGAAGCCCATGAACAGGGCGATCGGGATCGTCAGGCCGATCGAGAACACGCCCCACGCCGACTCGGCGAGCGCGTTGACGACGACCAGCGACAGCACCGCCAGGATGATGATCATGATCGCGAACACCGCGATGAGGGCCGCGGTGCCGCCGACGACGCCGATCTCCTCGCGGACCATCTGGCCGAGGCTCTTGCCGTCGCGGCGCATCGACAGGAACAGCACGACCATGTCCTGCACGGCGCCGGCCAGGATGACGCCGACGATGATCCAGATCGTGCCGGGCAGGTATCCCATCTGGGCCGCGAGCACGGGGCCGACGAGCGGGCCGGCGCCGGCGATCGCCGCGAAGTGGTGGCCGAACAGCACCCGGCGGTCGGTCACCTCGTAGTCGACGCCGTTCTCGAGCCGCTCGGCCGGCGTGGCGCGGGTGTCGTCGAGCTCGAGCACCTTCTTGGCGATGAACCGCGAGTAGAAGCGGTACGCGATCGCGTACGACGAGAGCGCCGCGAACAGGATCCAGAGGGCCGAGACGTCCTCACCGCGCGACAGCGCGAGGACGGCCCAGCACGTCGCGCCGACGAGGGCGACGACGCTCCAGATCGCGATGCTGCGGACGCGGTGGCCCCCGCGGTGGTCTGGCCGGGCCTGCGTGGTGGTCATGGTGGGCTCCCCGTCGGTCGTCAAGGGGCCCGGGTCGCGGGCCGTCTCTCACCAGACCACATCGGCGACGTGTGTCGCCACCCGCGCGCGACGAGCGGTCGGTCCGGGCCGACGAGCGGTCAGGCGCCGGTGGGCAGGGTGATCCAGTCCTGTGACGAGAACCATGTGGTGATCGATGGGCGCCCGCTGCTAGGTTCCGGGTGCCAGTCAACTCAGCGATGAGCCAGGGAACCCGGTGAGACTCCGGGACTGACGCGCAGCGGTGAGGGTGACGGGCGGAGCACGAGGCCACTGGACCGAGAGGTCCGGGAAGGCGCGCCGTCCGGTCGATCCCGAGTCCGAAGACCTGCTGGCCGCCGACCGTCCGGTCGACGTCAACCGCCCACGGGGCCTCGCGCACGGGCCCCCGGACCCCGAGAGGGACCCCCATGTCGTCGCCCCGTCCTGACCGCCGCCTGTCCGCCGCCGCCGCGGCGGGTCTGCTCGTCCTGCTCCCGCTCGCCGCCTGCGGCTCGTCGTCGTCCGACGGCGAGGCCGGCCGCGGCTCGTCCGACCCCGCCGTCAGCGTCACGAACTGCGGCCGGAAGGTCGAGCTCGACCGTCCCGCGCAACGGGCCGTGACGGTCAACCAGCCGGCGACCGAGCTGCTGCTGGCGCTCGGGCTCCGTGACCGCATCGTCGGCGCCGGGCTCGGCGACACCAACGTCCTGCCCGGGCTGAAGGACGACCTCGCCGGCCTCAACCTGTTCCCGAAAGAGTTCCCGTCGTTCGAGTCCGTCCTGGCGCTCGAGCCCGATCTCGTCTACGCGACGTTCGACTACACGTTCACCGACGAGGGCATCGCCGACCGCCAGCGGTTCACCGACCTCGGCATCGACGTCTACCAGTCGCCCAGCGAGTGCGCCGGCCAGGAGGCGACCCACACCACGGCCCTGACGCTCGACGACCAGTACGCCGAGATCCGCGACGTCGCGACGCTGTTCGGCGTGAAGGATCGCGGCGACGCCCTGGTCGCCGAACTGAAGCGGCGCGCCGCCACCGCCGCGGACGGTCTCGACGCGGGCGGGGTCTCGACGGCCTGGTGGTACTCCTCGACCAAGACGCCGTACTTCGCCGGCTGCTGCGGTGCGCCGGGCATCATGACGCGCGCCGTCGGGGCGACGAACGCCTTCGACGACCTCGACCTGCTGTGGCCCGAGGTCAGCTGGGAGTCGGTCGTCGACCGCGACCCCGACGTCTTCGTGCTGGCCGACCTGACCCGCGGTTCGGAGGGCGACACCGCGGCCGCCAAGATCGCGTTCCTGGAGTCGAACCCGGCCACCAAGAACCTCACGGCCGTCAGGAAGAAGCGCTTCATCATCCTGCCCGGCACCACGATGGACCCGTCGATCCGCAACGTCGACGGCTTCGAGGAGGTCGCGGCCGGGCTGCGCGAGCTGGGTCTCGGCTCGTGAGTCCGCCGACCGCCGTCGGCCCGGTAGGCTGACGGCACTTCCACGGCGCAGGAATCCGGTGCGAGTCCGGAGCGGTTCCGCCACTGTGTTCCCCCGCGAGGGGGCCCAGCCAGACACTCGACGTGGAGCAACCCACCAGACGGGGCGAGAACCCCGAGGAGGAACATGACGCGCATCGCGCTGCTGTCCACGTCCGACACCGACCTGCTGTCGGCCCGGGCGTCGGGAGCCGACTACCTGTACGCCAACCCGTCCCGGCCGAACCACACCGAGATGGCCGAGGCGCTCGAGAAGGCCGACCTGATCGTCGCCCGCATCCTCGGCTCGCCGCAGGACCTGTGCTCGGGCTTCTGGCGCATCCGCGACATCGGCAAGCCGATCGTCGTGCTCGGCGGCGAGCAGACCCCGAGCGCCGAGCTGATGGAGCAGTCGACCGTCCCGATCGGCGTCGCGGCCGATGCGCACGTCTACCTCGCCGAGGGCGGGCCGGCCAACCTCGCGCAGCTGCACGCCTTCCTGTCCGACACCGTCCTGCTGACGGGCGAGGGCTTCGAGCCGCCGGCGGTGCTCCCGGAATGGGGAGTGGCAGCCCGACCGGAGGCCGTCGAGAACAGCGACCTGCCGCGCATCGGCGTGCTGTACTACCGGGCGCACGAGGCGTCCGGCAACAGCGGCTTCGCGCACTCCCTGGCCACGTCGATCGATGCGACCGGCGAGGCCGTCGGCGTCCCGATCTTCAGCTCGTCGCTGCGCGCCGCCCCCGACGAGCTGTTCGCCGAGCTCGCGACCCTCGACGCCCTGATCGTCACGGTGCTCGCGGCCGGCGGCACCAAACCCGGCACCGTCAGCGCCGGCGGCGACGACGAGTCGTGGGACGTCGAGCGCATGAAGGCCCTCGACATCCCGATCCTGCAGGGCCTGTGCCTGACGTCGAGCCGCGAGGACTGGGAGGCGTCCGACGACGGCGTGACGCCGCTCGACTCGGCCAACCAGATCGCGATCCCCGAGTTCGACGGACGCATCATCACCGCCCCGTTCTCGTTCAAGGAGATCGACGAGGACGGGCTGCCCCGCTACGTCGCGCACGACGAGCGCAGCGCCCGCGTGGCCGGCATCGCGATCGCCCACGCGCGTCTGCGCCACCTGCCGGCCGCCGACAAGAAGATCGTGCTGATGCTGTCGGCGTACCCGACCAAGCACAGCCGCGTCGGCAACGCCGTCGGCCTCGACACCCCCGCCTCGACGATCCGCCTTCTGCGCGCGATGCGCGACGCGGGCTACGACCTCGGCGCCCCCGGCGAGGTCCCCGGGCTCGAGATGGACGACCTGACCGAGGCCGGCGACGCGCTGATCCACGCGCTCATCGCCGCCGGCGGCCAGGACGAGGAGTGGCTCACGCAGGTGCAGCTCACCGAGAGCCACGTGCGCATCCCCGCCGCGCAGTACGCCGGGTGGTTCGAGAACTTCCACCCCGACCTGCGCGACGCGATGCTCGAGGCCTGGGGCCCCGCGCCCGGCAAGCTGTTCGTCAACGACGAGCAGGAGATCGTCCTGGCGACGATCCGCGCCGGCAACGTCATCCTCATGATCCAGCCGCCCCGCGGCTACGGCGAGAACCCCGTCGCGATCTACCACGACCCCGACATGGCGCCCTCGCACCACTACCTCGCGGCCTACCGCTGGGTCGAGGAGGCCTTCGGTGCGCACGCCGTCGTCCACCTCGGCAAGCACGGCTCGATGGAGTGGCTGCCGGGCAAGAACGCAGCCCTGTCGGCGGCGTGCGGCACCGACGCCGCGATCGGCAACCTGCCGCTGATCTACCCGTTCCTCGTCAACGACCCGGGCGAGGGCGCGCAGGCCAAGCGCCGCGCGCACGCCACGATCGTCGACCACCTGATCCCGCCGATGGCGCGCGCCGAGAGCTACGGCGACATCGCCAAGCTCGAGCAGCTGCTCGACGAGTACGCCAACATCGCGGCGATGGACCCCGCCAAGCTGCCCGCGATCCGCTCGCAGATCTGGACACACATGCGGGCCGCCGAGATGCACCGCGACCTCGGCCTCGACGAGATCCCCGACGAGGCCGACTTCGACGACTTCATCTTCAACGTCGACGGCTGGCTGTGCGAGATCAAGGACGCGCAGATCCGCGACGGCCTGCACGTCCTCGGGCAGGCGCCCGCGGGGGAGGCGCGGGTCAACCTCGTGCTGTCGATCCTGCGCGCCAGCCAGATCTGGGGCGGCGAGACCGGAGCCGTCCCCGGCCTGCGCTCCGCGCTCGGGCTCAAGGAGGGCGACGGCCACCTCGGTGCGATCGACGAGATCGAGGAGCAGGCCCGCGCCCTCGTGATCGGCATGGAGGAGGCCGGCTGGGACGCCTCGGTGGCCCGCACGCTCACCGACGTCCCCGACGTCGTCCGCGTGCTCCAGTTCGCCGCGACCGAGGTCGTGCCGCGTCTGGCCAAGACCACCGACGAGCTCGACCACGTGCTGCACGCCCTCGACGGCGGCTTCATCCCGGCCGGGCCGTCGGGCTCGCCGCTGCGCGGACTCGTCAACGTCCTGCCGACGGGTCGCAACTTCTACACCGTCGACCCCAAGGCCGTCCCGTCGCGCCTCGCGTGGGAGACCGGACGCGCGATGGCCGACTCGCTGATCGAGCGGCACCTGCACGACACCGGCGAGTACCCGCGCTCGGTCGGCCTGTCGGTGTGGGGCACGTCGGCGATGCGGACGTCCGGCGACGACATCGCCGAGGTGCTCGCGCTGATCGGCGTCGAGCCCGAGTGGGACCCGGCCTCGCGCCGCGTCAACGGCCTGCGCATCGTCCCGCTCGACGAGCTCGACCGTCCCCGCATCGACGTCACGGTGCGCATCTCGGGCTTCTTCCGCGACGCGTTCCCGCACGTCATCTCGATCCTCGACGACGCGATCCGCCAGGTCGCCGAGCTCGACGAGCCCGACGACCGCAACTACGTCCGGGCCCACGCGCAGCGCGACCTCGCCGAGCACGGCGACGAGCGACGCTCGACGACCCGCATCTTCGGCTCGAAGCCCGGCTCGTACGGAGCGGGCATCCTGCAGGTCATCGAGGCCGGCAACTGGAAGAACGACGACGACCTCGCCGAGGTCTACACGGCATGGGGCGGCTTCGCCTACGGCCGCGACCTCGACGGCGCCCCGGCGGCCGACGACATGCGCGCCAACTACCGGCGCATCGCGGTGGCGGCCAAGAACATCGACACCCGCGAGCACGACATCGCCGACTCCGACGACTACTTCCAGTACCACGGCGGCATGGTCGCGACGGTGCGCGCGCTGACGGGCAACGACCCCAAGGCGTACGTCGGCGACTCGACGTCGCCCGACGCCGTCCGCACCCGCACGCTGCAGGAGGAGACGACCCGGGTGTTCCGCGCCCGCGTCGTGAACCCGCGGTGGATCGGTGCGATGCAGCGCCACGGCTACAAGGGCGCGTTCGAGCTCGCCGCGACGGTCGACTACCTGTTCGGCTTCGACGCCACGACGGGTGTCGTGCACGACTGGATGTACGAGACCCTCGCGAAGGAGTACGTCCTCGACGAGACCAACCAGCAGTTCATGAAGACGTCGAACCCGTGGGCGCTGCGCGGCATCATCGAGCGGCTCAACGAGGCCGTCGACCGCGACCTGTGGGCCGAGCCCGACGCCGACGTGCTGGCCGCGATGCAGCAGGTCTACCTCGACGTCGAGGGTGACCTGGAGGACCGCGGCTGATGCGTCGGATCAGGATCATCGGCATCGGCGCCGGTCACCCCGACCAGGTGACGATCGAGGCCGTCCGGGCGCTGCGCTCGGTCGACTACTTCATCACCGCCGACAAGGCCGACAAGCCCGGGGGAGACCAGCTGCTGGCCGCCCGGCAGGCGCTGCTCGAGCGGCACCTCGACGACATCCCGCCCGTCGTCGCGGTGCGCGACCCCGAGCGCGACCGCGACCCGGACGACTACGACCAGGCCGTCGTCGACTGGCACGACGCCCGCGCCGAGGCGTACGAGCAGGCGATCCTCGGGCATGGAGAGGGCGATGTCGGCTTCCTGGTGTGGGGCGATCCCGCGTTCTACGACTCGACGATCCGCATCGTCGAGAAGGTGCTGGCCCGCGGACGCGTCGAGGCCGAGTGGGACGTCATCCCGGGCATCTCGAGCCTGCAGCTGCTGGCCGCGCGGCACCGCATCGTCCTGCACGACATCGGCCAGCCGATCGTCGTCACGACGGGCCGCCGCCTGCGCGAGGCCCTCGCCTCAGGTGCCGAGAACATCCTCGTCATGCTCAACTCGACGATCGACCTCGAGGGCTTCGAGGAGTGGACGATCTGGTGGGGCGCCAACCTCGGCACCCCCGACGAACGCCTCGTCGCCGGCCGCGTCACCGAGGTCGCCGTCGACGTCCTGACGACCCGCATCGAGGTCAAGACGACCGTCGGCTGGATCATGGACGTGTATTTGCTGCGCAAGAAGCCCTGACGGGGCCTTCATCCTGCGGAGGCCCTCTAGATGCCGCATCTAGAGGGTCTCGGGCATTTCACCGCCATAGCCCTAAGCGCTGGCGCGCCTGTTCTCAATCACCCGTATAGCGAGCCATCCAATGACAAATCCGCCTAGACATCCAGCCGCGCCGCCAGCCCAGTCGCGCACTTCTGAAGACTCGCCGGAGAACGCGAAATAGATGGCACCGGCGACGCAGACTAGACCGGCGAAGGGGATGACGCGCACGTAGATCCGAAGCCAGTAGTAGACCATCTTGGGAACCCTAGCGTCCCGCAACCGCTACGCCTCAATTCACGACTGAGCCGGTCTATCGCTACCCGCCCGCGTCTCGCGCATGCGATCGCGACCTACGTCATTCCCCCGCGAATAGGACACGTCGGGCGTCAAGCTTCAAGGGCGACCGCGAGAGCGGAGTGACCGAGCGTCGCGCTCAAGTGTGGTCGGTACCCCAGCGGGCGAGGGCGGCGATGGCGTCGTGCAGGGCTAGGCCGCGGTCGGTCAGTGCGTATGCGCGGGTGTTGTGGCGCAGCGGCAGTCGGGTCAGGACGCCGGCGGCCTCGAGCTCGCGGAGGCGGGTGGCGAGCATGTTGGTGGGCACGCCGAGATCGCGCTGCAGGTCGCCGTAGCGCTGCGGACCCTCGAGCAGCCTCTCCACGATGAGCAGGGCCCATCGCGCTCCGACGACGTCGAGCGCGGCAGCGAGTCCGGTCACGCGGTCGGGTCGGTGTCCGGCTTCATCCAGAACGGCGAGTAGTGGTAGCCGTCCAGGTCGTCGAACTGGCGCTGGTACATGAACGGGTAGTCGTCGATGTCGCCGTTGCGCCCGCCGGCGGCCACGGCTCGGTCGACGAGCTCGTCGACGGCCTCGCGGCTGCCGAGGTCGAACGAGACGGTGACCTTCGACGGGGTGTCGGGCCCGCCGATCAGGTCGTCGGTCCCTCCGACGCTGGCGTACATCTCGCGGCTGCCGAGCATGACGTACTGCTCGGGCGCGATCGCGAAGCACGACACGTTGTGGTCGGACATCTCGGCGTTGAGGGTCCAGCCGAGTGCCGTGTAGAAGGCCGTGGCGCGGTCGACGTTGTCGACGGGGCACGTGATGAAGAGGCTCATGACATCCACACTTGCAAAATGCAAGTGGTTCGTCAAGACCTCCTCGTGACAGTTCTCGAGGTTGTTCACACCCTCTGATTGCAGCGCAAAAGGGTGTCGGTGGTGACCTCTAGGTTGGATGTGTGGCCACCACCTCAGCTGTCTCGACCGACGTCCTGACCGGCGTCGTGCGCGAGCGCGCGCGGGCCGAGGCACGCGAGATCGTGGCGATGCTCGACTACCGCGACGCCGAGCTGCAGCGCATCGCCGCGTCGGACGAGTCGCCGATGCGACGGCACGTCGAGCGCGGGTCCGTCGCGCTGACGATCGGTGAGGCCTCCGGCATGAGCGAGGGGCAGGTGCAGTACCGGCTCTCGTTCGCCGACACCGTCCGCGACCAGTCGCCGACGACGTGGGGCGCGTTCCTGGACGGCCGGATCGACCTGGCGCGGGTGCGCGAGATCGGCAGCACCATCGACCAGCTCAAGCGCACCGAGTCGGTGCACCGTCTCGACCAGCGAGTCGTCGCCTACGCCGAGACCCACACCGTCGCCGAGCTGCGCGCGTGGCTCAAGGCCTTCGTCCGCCGGGTCGAGGCCGATCTCGCGATCGGGCGCGCCGAGGACGAGCGCGCCAAGCGGTACGTGTCGGTCAAGCACGGCGACGACTCGATGGGATGGCTCAGCGCCTACCTGCCGTCGCACGAGCTCGCGGCGATCGAAGACCGCTACCGCAAGGCTGCTCGCCGCATCACCGACCCCGACGACGAGCGCACGCTCGCACAGCGCGAGGCCGACCTGCTGGTCGCCTGGTGCACCGAGTCGGACGCCGCATCGTCCGCAATCGACGCCAACATCGCCGTCACCGTCGGCGCCGACGTGCTCGCGGGCTTCACGCCCGGCTTCGCCGAGTCGTCCGACGGCCGGTGGGGCGTCCCGGCCGCCTGGATCGCCGCGGTCGTCGGCTCCGGCTCGACGTTCTGGCACCGCATCGTGGTCGATCCGGTCAACGACGACGTCCTGGCGCACGAATACATCGGCCGACTGGCCCCCGACATCCTCAAGATCGCCTTGCAGTTCCTGCACGGGACGTGCCAAGGCCCCGGGTGCATGGTCCCGGCCAAGTTCTGCGACTACGACCATCGCATCCCGTTTCCCGAAGGCCCCACCGCCGGAGACAACCTCGGGCCGTTGTGTCGAAGACACCACGGCTACAAGGGCCACGGCCTGCTGCACTGGACCACCAGGCCCCGGCCGGAGCGCCCGGCAGTGTGATCACCTCAATTGGCGACGGTACTTCTCGGGCGTCGTGCCGAACTCTGCCCTGAACGAGGCGATGAAACCACTGGACGTCCGATAGCCGACCGCCTCGGCGGCGACATGGACCGGCTCCCCGGCGACGATCAGTGCCGCGCCCGCGTTCAGCCGTGCCAGGGTTCGCCACCGCCCGAACGTGCAGCCCGTGTCGCGGAGGAACGCCCGCATCAGCGTGCGCGAGCTGACGCCGGCGCCCGACGCCCAGGCCTCGATGCCGCGCGGGTCGCCGGGGGAGCGCAGGACCTGCTCGGCCACGAGCCGCGCGGGGGGATCGGTGGGCAGCGTCAACGAGTCGAACAGGTCCGTGGCGTCGGCCATGAGATCGGAGTAGAGGGTCCAGCACAGGTGGCGGCGTCCCGCGGCGGGTGAGTCGTCGGCCAGGTGCTCGACGACAGCGCTCAGCAGGCGGTCGGCGTGCAGCACGCGTGCCCGCACCCAGGACGGACCGGCCGGTCGAAGACCGACGTTCGCGTAGAGGCTCAGCAGGTCCGCGCCGGCCCGCAGTGCGACGTCGTGCACGACGCCTGCGGGCACCCACACCATCGCACCGGCGTGGAGGTCCCACCGGACGCCCGCGACCGTGATCTCGCCCGTGCCTCGTCGCACCCAGGCGAGATGGTCCTCGGCGTGCGTGTGCGGCTCGAACCACGACTCCGTGGCAACAAGGGAGTGCGCCGCCCAGAATTCTGACGCTGTCAGCTGGGCGACATCGGCGGGTCGATCGGGCACGTCGCCGCCTTCAGGTGTCGCTGGATGGACGCAGAGGTGTCAGCACGGGCGTACTGGCGTCATGTCATCTGGATTGTAGAACAGCCTAGGCTTACCTAATCTTGCGGCGAACCGTCCCCGTCGAAAGGCCCTCCGTGTCCCCGCGCTTCCGCTCTCTCGCCCTGCCCGCCATCGTCACGGGCCTGCTCATGATCGTGCTGGCAGCCTGCGGTTCGAGCGCCTCGGAGGGCAGCGGTCGTGACGCCGCCTCGGGGTCCCCGGACTTCAGCTACACCGACGGTCGCGGCGAGACCGTCGCGCTCGAGGACGTCCCGCAGCGGATCGTCGCCAGCGAGCAGGCCGCCGCCGGCCTGATCCCGTACGGCATCCACCCGGTCGGGGTGTGGGGGGCCGGCCCGCTCGAGGACAGCTTCACCCTCGCGGGGCTCGACCTGAAGGGCGCCGAGAGCGTCGGTCAGGCGTACGGAGAGGTCGACGTCGAGAAGGTCGTCGGGCTCGAGCCCGACCTGATCATCACCGGCGCCTACCCGGGTGACTTCCTCGGCGGCCTGGGCGCGAAGGACGCCAAGGTCGTCACCGACCTGCAGAAGGTCGCGCCGATGGCCGCCGTGTCGGCGACGGGCACGGCCTCGGAGTCGCTCGTCGAGTACCGCAAGCTGGCCCAGCTGCTGGGCGCCGACGTCGAGGGAGCACGGATCGACGCCGATCGTGCCGACTTCGAGCAGGCCGTCTCCGACCTCAAGTCGGCGATCGCGGCCCAGCCTGACGTCAAGGTGCTGGCGGTCTCGCCGACGGACGAGTTCTACGTCGCCATCACTGACGAGTTCCCCGAGCTGCGCGACTACCGGGACTGGGGCTTGACGTTCATCGAGTCCGACGTCGCCCGCACTCCCGGATCGGGCTCGTTCGCGCCCGTCAGCTGGGAGAACGCAGGAGACTTCGACCCTGATCTGATCCTGCTCGACCAGCGTCCGTACGCCTACGGCCTCGACAAGATCCGCTCGGACTACCCGACCTGGTCGTCGATCGACGCAGCGCGGGACGGGCGGATCGTGGGCTGGACGACGGACGCCACGTTGAACTACGCGAGCTACGCACAGCAGATCCGCGAGCTGGCCACGGCCATCGACGGCGTCGACTCGTGACCGTCAGCCGCGCGGGTAGCCGCGCCTGACCGTCCGGTCGAGGATGCCGAGCGTGCCGCTGAGCGCCGTCTTCGACACGACGGGGAAGACACCGCTCGCGCGCGCCCGCTCGGTGATGTCCGACCAGTCGTAGAACGACGTCACCCGCGTGCCGCCGTCGACCGGCTCGAGGCGGTAGCCGTAGACGTGGCCCATGCCGGGCCGCACCCGGCCGAGGATCGTCCACGAGATCAGTCGGTCGGGCTCGAAGTCCTCGATCGTGACCGTGACGTCGTACTTGCCGTAGTCGGGGATGTCGTTCAGCGACTCACGGTCCATGTGGACGACGAACGTGTCGCCCGCCGCCGTCACGCGCTCGCCGTCGGCGTCCTGCAGCATGCCGGTCGCATCGATCGCGACGTGGCCCTGCGGATCGGTCAGCACCGCGAACACGTCGGCGGCAGGAGCGGGGATGAAGCGGTCGGTCTCGATGCGGTCGGCCATGAGTCCATCGTGCCTCTCGACTTGTGCTGGAGCGCGCTCCAGGGGTCATGCTGAAGACATGACCTTGACCGACGTGCCCGCCGAGGGCCTGACGATCAGCGCCGCCGCCGAGGCGAGCGGGCTGAGCGTCGACACGCTGCGCTACTACGAGAAGGAGGGCCTGACCCTCCACCGTCCCGGACGGTCGTCGTCGGGCCAGCGCCGCTACACCCGCGAGAACGTGGCCTGGCTCGGGACGCTCGTGATGCTGCGCCGCACCGGCATGCCGATCCGCGACATCAAGAAGTTCGTGGAGCTGTACCGCGTCGACGGGAGCGAGGCCGACCGCCTCGCGATCCTCGAGGCGCACCGCGTGCACGTGCTCGAGGAGCTGGCCGAGGTGCAGACGCACCTGACGGCCATCAACCGCAAGATCGACTACTACAAGGAACAGGTGCTGCGATGAAGACCACCGCATGGGGAAGCCAGGGCCTCGAGGCCAGCGTCGAGGGGCTCGGCGCGATGGGCATGTCCGCGTTCTACGGGGCCCGTGACGACGAGGAGTCGGAGGCGACCCTCAACCGCGCGCTCGACCTCGGCGTGAGCCTGATCGACACCGCCGAGATGTACGGACCGTTCATCAACGAGCAGCTGATCGGCCGGACGATCGGCAGCCGCAGCGGTGAGTACGCGCTGGCGACCAAGACCGGCGTCGAGATCACCGACGACGGCGAGCGGAAGGGCACCAACGGCTCCCCGGAGTACCTGCGCACGGCCCTCGAGCGCTCGCTGCGCCACCTCGGCCGCGACACGATCGACCTGTACTACATCCACCGTGTCGACCCGAACGTCCCGATCGAGGAGACGTTCGGCGCGATGGGCGAGTTCGTCGCGGAGGGCAAGGTCCGCTACCTCGGCATCTCCGAGGCGGCGCCCGAGACGATCCGCCGCGCGCACGCGACGCACCCGCTGACGGCGGTGCAGACCGAGTACTCGCTGTTCGAGCGCGCGCCCGAGGTCAACGGCGTGCTCGACACGACCCGTGAGCTCGGCATCGCGTTCGTCGCCTACTCGCCACTCGGGCGGGGCCTGCTGACCGGGGCGATCGCCTCGACCGACGAGCTCGACGCGGACGACTTCCGGCGCACCAACCCGCGCTGGTCGGACGAGAACATCGCCGCCAACCTCGCGGTCGTCGAGGCGGTGCGCTCGCTGGCCGAGGCCAAGGGCGCGACACCCGGCCAGCTGGCACTCGCCTGGGTGCTGCACCAGCAGGGTGTCGTCGCGATCCCCGGCACCAAGCGCCGCACGTACCTCGAGGAGAACGTGGCCGCCGCCGACATCGAGCTCTCGGCGTCCGATCTCGCCTCGCTCGACGAGGTCGCGCCGGTGGGCGTCGCGGCCGGTGATCGCTACCCGGAGGCGGGGCTCAAGGCCGTCCATCTCTGAGGTCCCGAAGGTCGGGATTCGCCGCGCAGCCGTGGCTCGCTCGCGATAGCGTGAGCGCTCCACGGCAGCGAGGTGTGCACATGGGCTTCGTGTCCCAGCCGGTCCTCTCCCTGAGGACCGTCGAGGGTCTGGTCGACCTGGCCAGGTCGCTCGCCTCGACGACCGATCTGCAGACCGTCCTCGACACCGTGTGTCGCGCCCTGGTCGACGTCGCGGACTTCGGATCGGCCGCGATCAACCTGGTCACCGACTCCGGCGACCTCAAGGTCGTGGCCGTGGCGGGCCCGCCCGAGGTGGGGGAGGCGCTGCTCGGCCTCGAGGCGCCGCGACACGAGTGGGACGCCGAGTTCGCCGCCTCGGTGCCGCACCACGGCCTGCTGCTGAGCAAGGAGTCGGGCGAGAGCTCGGTGGCCGGCAGCTGGACGTCCGACGACACGGAGTGGTTCGACCGCACGGCCGACGATCCCCGCGCCTGGAAGCCCGACTACGCGCTGTTCGTGCCGATGTCTGACTCGGCCGGCGAGATGATCGGGGTCGTGAGCGTCGACATGCCCCGGTCGGGGCTGGTGCCCGAGCTGGCCCAGGCCTCGACAGTCGAGATCGTGGCCAGGCAGGCCGAGACCGCCATCGCGGCGGCCCGCACGCTGGCGCGGACCGCGCTCAACGAGCGCATCTACCGGTTGGCCTTCGACACGGCCGCGACGCTGACGGCGATCGCGGAGGTCGGCGGGGCGTTCGTCGACGCCAACCGGGCCTTCCGCGAGGCGCTGCCGGACGTCACCGACGCCGCAGCGTTCGACCGTGCCGTCACGGTCCACGACGGCGGGCGCGGCATGTGCGACGCCCTCGACGGCGTGTTCGGCAGGGGTGCGCCCGCCGTGACGTTCGTGGCCGAGACGGGCCGCGGCGGCGACGCGCGGTGGTTCCGCGTCACGGTGCGCGGCATCGGTGGCGTCGCCTCGGCCCCGGAGCGGGCCGTGTGCACGATCGTCGACATCTCGTTCGAGCGTCGTGAGCAGATGAGGCACCGCCGCGACGCCGAGCACGACCCGCTGACGGGGCTGCTCAACCGCCGGGGTGCGCGCGGTGCGATGGACGCACTGCTGGGGCGGGTCGCGCCGGACGCGGTGGTGGCGGTCCTGGCCTGCGACCTCGACGGCTTCAAGGCCGTCAACGACCGGTTCGGCCATCATGTCGGCGACGAGGTGCTGGTGCAGACCGCGCAGCGCATCCGGAGCGCCCAGTCCGACGACGCCGTGGCGATCCGGCTCGGCGGCGACGAGTTCCTCGTCATCACCGAGTGCGCGAGTCGCGAGGGTGCCGAGGCGGCGGCCGAGGCGCTCGTCGAGGCCTTGCGCTGCGGCGTCGTCGTCGACGAGCGGCTCGTCCCGGTGACGATCAGCGTCGGCCTGGCCGCCGCGCAGTCGGCGACGATCGACGGTCTCAGCGGTCTGATGGACGCTGCCGACCGGGCGCTGTACGACGCCAAGGCGGCCGGCCGGACGCGGTGGGCCGTGTCGTCTCAGGCCCTGGCGTAGCGCAGCACCCACTCGACGAACGGTGTCGCCTCGCGCCAGTCGGCGCGCACACGGTCGAGCAGCTCGGGGGTGTGGATGACCGGCTCGAAGCCGTACGCCTTGCCGAGCGTCATCGATTTGTGCCGCAGCAGCTCGATGCGGGGGTGGTCGGCGGAGTAGCCGCGGGGTGCGGTCTTGAGGCGGTCACCGCCGACCTCCCAGCCGGCGGCGGACAGGGCGGCCAGGACGTCCTCGAGCTCGGCGCCCCGCCGCTGGTCGACGATCGCCTCGCGGACGCTCGCGAGCCGGGGGCCCGACGCCTCGTAGAACCCCACGCCGACCCGGACGCCGGGCGCCCCGACCTGCACGTAGTAGCCCGTCGAGGGTCCCTTCGCGACGAAGGCGCCCTGGTGGGTCTTGTAGGGCGTCTTGTCCTTCGAGAACCGGACGTCGCGGTACGGGCGGAAGATCTTGGCGTCGCCGAACTCGTCGGCCAGCGCGGCCGTCAGCGCCTTCATGGGCGCGGCGACGGCGGTCGCGTGGACGTCGCGGTGCGCCTCCCAGAACGTCTTGGTGTTGTCCATCTCGAGGTCGTCGTAGAAGTCGAGGGCCGCCTCGGGGAATCCGGTGAACGTCACCGACCCACCATAGGCGCGGCGGTCGCGAGGGTGCGCTCAGACCTCCAGGGTCTGCTCGCCGAGCACCCGCAGCAGCTGCAGCCGGCCGTGGGCGTCGCTGCCGGGCGCCGCGCCGAGGATGATCAGGCGCTGGCCGTCCTCGTCGGTCGCGAGGGTCTCGCAGTCGACCGTCAGCTCGCCGATCCGCGGGTGCACGAACCTCTTGTGCTGCAGGTGCTTGACCCCGACCTCGTGCCGCTCCCAGATCTCGGCGAACTCGGGGCTCTCGTCGAGCAGCGCGTCCACGAGCGCCCTGACGTCGGCGTCGCCGTGGCGACGCGACCAGGTGGCTCGCAGGTCGGCGACGCGGACGCGGCTGTGCTCGGGTCGGTCCTCGGCCACGATGCCGTCCTGCGCGCCGGGCTCGGTGAACCACGTGTAGGTCGAGCTGGCCCGCAGGCCCGTGCGCCCGGAGTGGTCGCCCTGCAGCAGCACCGACAGCCGGTTCTGCGCCAGCACCTCGTCGAGGTCGGAGCACACGAACGCGGCGCAGTCGTCGAGCTGGTCGAGCACATGCAGCAGCACGGGCCGCACGTGGCGCGACGACCCGGTGCGGTCGGGAGCGGGGTGGCCGGCGAGCCGGTGCAGGTGGTCGGTCTCGTCGCGGCTCAGCCGCAGGGTGCGCGCAAGGGCCTGCAGCATCTGGGTGGACGGCTGCGGGCTGCGGGCCTGCTCGAGCCGGGCGTAGTAGTCGACCGACATGCCCGTGAGGTGTGCGACCTCCTCGCGGCGCAGGCCCGGCGCGCGACGTCGGGGGCCGGCCGTCAGACCGACGTCGGACGGCTGGAGTGCGTCCCTGCGACGGGTGAGGAAGTCGGCGAGCGCGGCGCGGTCCATGGGCATGCGTCCATCATGGCTCGCACCGCGCCCCGGAGGCAGGGACCGCGAATCCGTGGGTGAGCGCTCCTCTCCCGCCCGTGGCCCGCGAGGCGCACCGTGGAGGCATGACCACATCGACACTGCGCACCAAGACCCTCGGAACCCTCGGCGGTACGCCGGCCATCGGCCTCGGCCTGATGGGGATGTCCGCCCTCTACGGCCCGGCCGACCGCGACGAGAGCATCGCCACGATCCACGCCGCGCTCGACGCGGGCGTCACGCTGCTCGACACCGGCGACTTCTACGCCATGGGCCACAACGAGCTGCTGCTGCGCGAGGCGCTGCAGGGACGCGACCGCGACGCCGTCACGATCAGCGTCAAGTACGGCGCGCAACGCGGCCCGGACGGTTCGTGGCTCGGCGCCGACACCAGCCCGGCGGCCACCAAGACGTCGCTGGCCTACTCGCTGGAGCGGCTGGGCGTCGACCACGTCGACGTCTACCGCCCGGCACGCCTCGACCCCACGGTTCCGATCGAGGAGACCGTCGGCGCCCTCTCCGAGCTGGTCGAGGCGGGGTACGTCCGTCACATCGGGCTCTCGGAGGTCGGCGCCGAGACGATCCGTCGGGCGCACGCGGTGCACCCGATCAGCGACCTGCAGATCGAGTACTCGCTGATCTCGCGGGGCGTCGAGGGCGACATCCTCGACACGTGCCGCGAGCTCGGCATCGGCATCACGGCGTACGGCGTCCTGTCGCGTGGCCTGATCAGCGGGCACTACGACGCGGCGACGAAGGGTGCCGGCGACTTCCGCTCGCACACGCCGCGGTTCCAGGGCGAGAACCTCGACCGGAACCTCGCGCTGGTCGAGGCGCTGCGGACGGTCGCGGACGCCGCGGGCATCACGGTCGCCCAGGCCGCGATCGCCTGGGTGGCGTCGCGCGGCGACGACATCGTCCCCGTCGTCGGTGCCCGCACGCGCGAGCGTCTCGCCGAGAGCCTCGGCGCCGCGGACGTCGCGCTGACCGCCGAGCAGCTGGCCGACGTCGAGGCGGCGATGCCGCTCGACCAGGTGGCCGGCACGCGCTACGCGAGCGAGCAGATGGCGATGCTCGACAGCGAGCGCTGACTCCGTCCGGCGACCGCCCGGTCGCCGGCCCGCAAGCACGAGATGTGGGCACGTCCGGTCGGTTTGCACCGAGAAACCGACAGACGGTGCCCACATCTTGGGGTTTTCCTAGGGCCGCGCGGGGTGGGGGTTTTCCACAGAGGTGCCGTCGGGCCTGGTGGGGGTGTCTGCTGCGGCGGGAGGGTCGGGACGTGCTCGACACCTCGCGGCCCTTCACCGTCCGGCAAGCGGCAGATGCTGGCGTGCCGGTCGGGCGCCTCCGCAGCTCGCGATATCGCCGGCTCCTCCGAGGCGTCTACATCGCGTCCGACCGGTCACTCGATCTGCACGTGTGGCTGACGGCGGCGCTGCTGGTGCTGCCGGCCGACGCCGTCGTCAGTCACACCACGGCGATGCGCCTGTACGGACTGACGCTGGACGACGGTTGGCCGCTGCACGTCTCCACCGCCACCTCGACCCACAGCCGGCTCGCCGGCATCGTGACCCACCGACGACGTGGCGCTCTGCGTCCGGTCGTGCTGGATGGACTTCCCGTGACCGGAGCCGACAGGACGATCGTCGACATCGCGACGAAGGTGCGGTTGGTATCGCTCGTCCAGGCGATCGAGCACATGATCCACCGCGGTCACACGACGTCCGAAGCCTTGATGGACTACGCGATGGGCCGCCACCTGGACGGGGTGCGTCGTGTCCGTCGGGTGATGGCACTGACGCGCGAGGGGGTCGAGTCGCCGCTCGAGACGACGCTGCGGCTGATGATCGTCTTCGCACGCCTGTCCGAACCATCGTGCAACGTCGACATCCTGGACGGATCGGGCAGGTTCCTGGCGCGGGGCGACCTGGTCTACGCGCGGTGGAAGGTGCTGGTCGAGTACGACGGCTGGCACCACGAGCGCGACGCCCGGCAGCGGCAGCGCGACCGTGAGCGACGCGAGGAGCTCGAAGCAGCGGGGTGGCGCCTGATCGTGGTCACCTCGGCCGATCTGCGGGACAAGCGCGAGGTCGTCCACCGTGTGCACCGAGCCATCTCGGCCCGCGGCTACGACGGCACGGACCCGCACTTGTCCGTCATGTGGGACCGGCTCTTCGCCGAGGATCGGGCGTCAGCATGTCTCGTGTGAGGGATGTCGCAGGGGGTTGATTCCACCGCCCGAGTCGGATTAGGTAAGCCTGTCCTACCCACTTCTCGGGGGAGAGCTCGTGCGTCACCATCTGTTCAACGCAGCCAACATCGGACGATATCGCGACGAGATGGCGCGCGGCGTCGCGGTCGTGGCCGATCACGTCGCCGGGGTCGACGGGCCGTGGTCGGGCGCGGACGTCCGCGCCGTCAGCGCCAAGGTCGACGACGTCGACCTCGACCGCCCCCTCGACGACATGGCCGCCGTGCTCGACGAGGTGCGGTCGGTCTACCTCGACGACGCGGTGTGGTTCCACGAGCCGCGCTACCTCGCGCACCTCAACTGCCCCGTCGTCGTCCCGGCCCTGGTCGCCGAGGTGCTCGTGTCGTCGGTCAACTCCTCGCTCGACACGTGGGACCAGAGCGGCGGCGGGACGCAGATCGAGCGCCGGCTCGTGCGGTGGACGTCCGACCGCATCGGCCTCGGTCCCGACGCCGACGGCGTCTTCACGAGCGGCGGCACGCAGTCCAACCTGCAGGCCCTGCTCGTGGCCCGCGGGCAGGCGTACCTCGCCGGCGACGCCTCGCGCCTGCGCGTCTTCGCCTCGCGCGACAGCCACTTCAGCGTGCAGAAGTCGGCGAACGTCCTCGGCCTCGGGCCCGACGCCGTCGTCACGATCCCGACCGACCGCCGCCGCCGGATGGACGCCGTCGCGCTCGACCGGGCCGTGTGGGACGCCCGCGCGGCCGGCCTCGTCCCGATGGCGGTCGTCGCGACGGCCGGGACGACCGACTACGGCAGCATCGACCCGCTCGTCGACGTCGCCGACGTGTGCGCCCAGCACGGCGTCTGGATGCACGTCGACGCCGCCTACGGCGGTGGGCTGCTCGTCTCGACCCGTCGGCGCCACCTGCTCGACGGCATCGAGCGCGCCGACTCCGTCACGGTCGACTTCCACAAGACGTTCTTCCAGCCCGTCAGCTCGAGCGCCGTGCTGTTCCGCCACGGCGACGCCCTGCGGCACGTCACGTACCACGCCGACTACCTGAACCCGCGGTCGTCCGCGCAGCCCAACCAGGTCGACAAGAGCCTGCAGACGACCCGCCGCTTCGACGCCCTGAAGCTCTGGATGACCCTGCGCGCGATGGGCGCCGACGCGATCGGCGACTACGTCGACGCCGTCGTCGACCTCGCCGCCGCGGGGCACGGGCTGATGCTCGACGACCCCGATCTCGAGGTCGTCACGGCGCCGACGCTCAGCACGCTGGTGTTCCGGTTCCGTCCGCCCGGCATGTCGGACGACGACGCCGATCGGGTCAACCCCGCGATCCGCCGCGCGATCGCGGGCAGCGGCTCGGCCGTCATCGCCGGCACCCGGTCGGACGGCCGGGCGTGGCTCAAGCTCACGATGCTGAACCCCGAGACCACGCCGGACGACCTGCGGGCCGTGCTGGCGCTCGTCACCGACATCGGGCACGAGCTGCTCGACGACCTGCGGGCCACCCAGGAGGTGCACTGATGGGTGCGACGGTCCACGACTTCGCCGCGATCGGCCTCGGCCCGTTCAACCTGGGCCTGGCGTGCCTCGCCGAGCCGGTCGACGGCCTCGACGGCGTGTTCCTCGAGTCACGCGACGAGTTCAGCTGGCACCCCGGCATGATGCTGGAGGACGCGACGCTGCAGGTGCCGTTCATGGCCGACCTCGTGACGATGGCCGACCCGACGTCGCGCTACTCGTTCCTCAATCACCTCAAGCAGACCGGTCGTCTGTACCCGTTTTACATCCGCGAGAGCTTCTACCCGCTGCGGGCCGAGTACGACGCCTACTGCCGGTGGGCCGCGGCTCAGGTCGAGGGCGTCCGCTTCGGGCGCCACGTCGACCGCGTCGAGCACGACGGAGAGGCGTACGTCCTGACCGCGCGCCTGCGCGACGGCTCGACCGAGACGTACCGGGCGCGGCGGCTCGTGCTCGGCACGGGCACCCGTCCGCACGTGCCGTCGGCGGTCAGCGGGCTCGACGGCCCCGTGATCCACTCGGCCGACTACCTGGGACACAAGGCCGAGCTGCAGGCCCGGCGCTCGATCACGGTCGTCGGCAGCGGGCAGAGCGCCGCCGAGGTGTACCTCGACCTGCTCGAGGACATCGACACCCACGGCTACGAGCTGGTGTGGGCGACGCGATCGCCCCGGTTCTTCCCGATGGAGTACACCAAGCTGACGCTCGAGATGACGTCACCGGAGTACACGCGGCACTTCCAGGCGCTGCCGGCGACGACCCGCGACGAGCTGCTGCGCGAGCAGCGGGCGCTCTACAAGGGCATCAGCCGCGACCTCGTCGACGCGATCTTCGACACGCTCTACCGCAAGCGCGTGCACGGCGACGTGCCGACGCGGCTGCTGACCAACACCGAGCTGACCGACGCGTCGTGGGACGAGGCGGCCGGCCGCTACGCGCTCGCGATGCGCCACACCGAGCTGGACGAGCCCCTCGACCTGCAGACCGAGGGGCTCGTCCTCGCGACGGGCTACCGCGCCCGGGTTCCGGCGTTCGTGTCGGGCATCGCCGGACGCATCCGCTTCGACGACCGGGGACGCTACGACGTCGCCGCCGACTACACGATCGACCACGACGACGAGGAGATCTACGTGCAGAACGCCGAGGAGCACACCCACGGCCTCATCGCGCCCGACCTGGGCATGGGGGCCTACCGCAACTCGATCATCATCCGCGGCCTGACGGGGCGCGAGGTCTACCCCGTCGAGCGGCACGTCGCGTTCCAGGAGTTCGGGGTGCCGCTCGACCTCGCCCGCCGTCCGGCGGGGGTGGCCCGATGACGACCGCGGACGTCCTGCTGTCGCGCAGCACCGAGGTCGGCACCGTCACGATCGAGCCCGTCGACGTCGACCGCGACGGCGACGTGCTGCACGCCTGGGTCACGCACCCCCGGTCGGTGTTCTGGGGCATGCAGGACGCCTCGGTGCAGGACGTCTGGGACGCGTACGCCGCGATCGTCGCCGACCGGCACCACGACGCGTGGCTCGGCCGCGTCGACGGCGAGCCGGCCTTCTTCGCCGAGACGTACGACCCCGAGCACAGCGAGCTGGCCGGCCGATACGACTGGCGGCTCGGCGACATCGGCATGCACGTGCTGGTCGCGCCGACCGACCGGCCGCGCAGCGGGTTCACGTCGGCGGTGTTCCGCACGGTCATGGAGCTGTGCCTCGACGACCCGCGCCGGCACCGCGTCGTCGTCGAGCCGGACGTCCGCAACCAGCGCATCGCGGCCCTCAACGCGTCCGCGGGGTTCACGGTCGTGGGACACGTGCAGCTGTCCGACAAGGTCGCGGCCCTGAGCGTCTGCACCCGCGACGACTTCGAGCGCAGCGACCTCGGGCGCGGGCCGCACCACGTCGCCGACGTCGACGGCGCCGCGCACCTGTCGCCCGGGCCGATGGGCCGAGCGCACCGGATGCTGGTCGCCAAGGCGATCGGCGAGTTCGCGCACGAGCGGCTGCTCGACCCCCGCCCGGTCGGGCCGGACCACGAGCTGTTCTCGCCCGACGGACGCTCGCACTACCTGTTCCACGCCCACCGGTACGACCTCGACCACTGGGTCGTCGGCCCGTGGTCGATCGTCCGGACGGTCGACGGCGAGCCCGCCGACGTCGACGCCCTGGCCTTCGTCGTCGAGCACGCCGACGTGCTGGGCATCCCCGACGGGCTGCTGCCGACGTACCTCGAGGAGATCAGCAGCACGCTGGCCGGATCGGCGTGGAAGCACGTGCACGCCACGGCGTCGGCGCGCGAGCTCGTCGGCGCCGACTTCCAGGCGATCGAGGCCGCGATGACCGAGGGTCACCCGGCGTTCGTCGCCAACAACGGCCGCATCGGCTTCTCGCTCGCCGAGCACGCGGCGTACGCGCCCGAGACGGGGTCGCGCTTCACGATCGTCTGGGTGGCCGCGCGGCGCAGCCTCGCCCATCTGTCGCTCGGGGAGGGCCTCGACGAGGAGTCGCTCTACACCGGCGAGCTCGACCCGTCGACGCGGCGTCGCTTCGCGGGGACGCTGCGCGGTCGCGGGCTCGACCCGTCCGACTACCTGCTCGTGCCGGTGCACCCGTGGCAGTGGGAGCACAAGATCGCCGTGACCTTCGCGGCCGACCTCGGCCGCGACGACCTCGTGCTGCTCGGCCGCGGCGACGACGAGTACCAGGCGCAGCAGTCGATCCGGACGTACTTCAACACGTCCCGCCGCGACCGCCACTACGTCAAGACGGCGCTGTCGATCCAGAACATGGGGTTCGTGCGGGGGCTGTCGCCGCGCTACATGCGGGCCACGCCGGCGATCAACGACTGGGTCGCCGACCTCGTGGCGTCCGACGAGGAGCTCGTCGCGGGCGGCTTCGGCGTGCTGCGCGAGCGGGCCGCGATCGCCTACACCGGCGACGCCTACCACCGGCTCGGCACGGCGTCGCCGTACACCAAGATGATCGCCGCGCTGTGGCGCGAGAGCCCCGAGGCCCGGCTGGCGGACGGCGAGCGGCTCGCCACGATGGCGTCGCTGCTGCACCGCGACCGCGACGGCGCGTCGTACGCCGTCGCGCTGGTGCGGGCGTCCGGGCTCGACGCCACGACGTGGGTGCGTCGCTACCTGCGGGCGTACCTGCGACCCGTCGTGCACTGCCTGCACCGCTACGAGCTGGCGTTCATGCCGCACGGCGAGAACCTGGTCCTGGTGCTCGACGGGCACGTGCCGACGCGGGTGCTGATGAAGGACATCGGCGAGGAGATCGCCGTCATGGGCGACCTCGAGCTGCCCGCCGAGGTCGAGCGCGTCCGCGCTGACGTCCCCGCCGAGGTCAAGCCGCTGTCGGTGCTGACCGACGTCTTCGACGGGTTCCTGCGGTTCCTCGCCGCGATCCTCGCCGAGGACGGGATGCTGGCGCCCGACGAGTTCTGGGCCCTGGTGGCCGAGTGCATCGCCGACCACCAGGCCGATCACCCCGAGCTGGCCGAGGCGTTCGCGCGCATCGACCTGTTCGCGCCCGAGTTCGCGCACTCGTGCCTCAACCGGCTGCAGCTGCGCGACACCCGGCAGATGGTCGACCTCGCCGACCAGGCCGACTCGCTGCTGTTCGCCGGCACCCTGGTCAACCCCGTCGCGCGGTTCCGTCCCTGACGTCAGGACTCAGGGGGTCAGCAGCACCTTGCCCGTGGCGCGGCGCTCGTCGAGCGTCAGCAGCGCCTTGGACGCCTCGGCGAGCGGGAACGTCGGCCCGACGACGGGGGCCAGGGCCCCGCTGGCCAGGTGCGGCTCCATCGCGGCCCACTCGGTCGCGATGTGGCCGGGACGCTGCAGGACGTACGCGCCCCACCCGACGCCGACGACCGACACGTTGTTGAGCAGCAGGCGGTTGACCTTGACGGTCGGGATCTCGCCCGCGGTGAAGCCGATCACGAGCACCCGCCCGTCGTCCTTGAGGCTGCGCAGCGAGTCGGTGAAGCGGTCACCGCCGACGGGGTCGACGACGACGTCGACCTTGCCGCCCGCGACGACGGAGTCCTTGAAGCCGTCGGCCAGGACGAACTCGTCGGCGCCGGCCTCGAGCGCGACGGCCCCCTTCTCTGCGGTCGACGTGACGGCGACGACGCGCCCCGCGCCGAAGGCCTTGGCGACCTGGATCGCCGCGGTGCCGATGCCACCGGCGGCACCCTGCACCAGCACCGACTCGCCGGGCTGCAGCTTCCCGCGCTCGACGAGGGCGAAGTACGCCGTTCCGTAGTTGAAGATGATCGACGCGCCCTGCTCGTACGAGACGGCGTCGGGCAGCGGGAACGTCTCGGTGACCGGGGCGACGGCCAGCTCGGCGAATCCGCCCAGCAGGCACAGGGCGGCGACGCGGTCACCGGGCGCGAGGCCCGAGCCCTCGGGGGCCGTGACGACCTCGCCGGCGATCTCGGCGCCCGGCGTGAAGGGCAGGTCGGGCTTCATCTGGTAGAGCCCGCGCGACTGCAGCACCTCGGGGAACGCCACGCCCGCGGCGTGGACGCGGATCAGCACCTGGTCGGGGCCGGCCACGGGATCGGGGACGTCGCGCAGCTCGATCGCTTCGGGGCCGTCGAGGGATGTGATCTGGATCGCCTTCATGGTGCGACGATAGCGCACTCCTAAGCGCTTGCTTAGCGAACTTCGTCGGTCGCCCGCGAGTCCGTCAGCGTGAGGGCCCCGCCGGTG
This sequence comes from Aeromicrobium sp. CFBP 8757, assembly GCF_014841755.1. Classification (NCBI taxonomy): domain Bacteria; kingdom Bacillati; phylum Actinomycetota; class Actinomycetes; order Propionibacteriales; family Nocardioidaceae; genus Aeromicrobium; species Aeromicrobium sp. CFBP 8757. The sequence goes on along the minus strand of NZ_JACYUM010000003.1, from coordinate 356,849 downwards.
GCGACCAGCCCGACGACGACCGCGAGGGCCGCGTAGGCGATCCGCTCGCCGTGGAAGAACGAGGCGACCAGCTCGCCGCTCCACGTGCCCGCGGGCAGCTGCGACGTCACCAGCACCGCGATGAGGGTGCCGATGATCGCGGTGCCGACGCTCGTGCCGAACTCCTGGGCCGTGTCGTTCAGGGCGGCCCCGACGGACGTGCGGTTGGCCGGCATCGCGCTGACGAGCGCGACGGCGCAGATCGTCATGACGGTGCGCAGGCCGATCGTCATGACGACCATCGCGACGGCGATCGCGGGGTAGCCGTGCTCGACGCCCCACGCCATGCCGGCGAGGGCGCCGGACAGCAGGCCCGCCCCGATCAGGCACGCGACGCGGTGCCCGAACCGTCGCGCGAACCACTCGGAGAGGGGGGTCGCGGCGATCATGGTCACGATCAGGGGGAGGTTGGCCAGGCCCGCGCGGACGGGGCTCCAGCCGTACGCGTACTGGAAGTGCAGGATCAGGCCGAACAGCACCCCCGCCATCGCGATCGACGTCCCGATCTGGGCGATCGCCGCGCCGCGCACGGTGCCGCTCGAGAACAGCCGCAGGTCGAGCATCGGCGCGGCGGTGCGCCGCTCGTGCCGGACGAACGCCACGGCCGCCGCGACCGCACCGAGGGCCGAGCCGATCGTCACGACCGACAGCCAGCCGTTCTCGACGCCGCTGGTCAGGGTGTAGCAGGCCAGGCCGATCGCGGCGATGCTGAGCAGCGCGCCGGGCAGGTCGAGCGCGTCGTGCGTCAGGTCGTCCGGGTGGTCCTGCGGGACGCCGAACCGGACGCCGATCCACGCGACCAGTGCGATCGGCGCGTTGACGACCAGCAGCCACTCCCACCCGACGTGGGTCAGGGCCGTGCCGCCGAGCAGGGGGCCGAGGACGAACCCCGACATGCCGACGACCATGACGATCGTGATGGCCCGCATCCGCAGGGCCTCGTCGTCGAAGAGCCGGAAGACCAGCGACATCGTGACGGGCGCCATCATGGCCGCGGCCAGGCCGAGGACGGCCCGCAGGGCGATGAGCTCTCCCGCCGTCGAGACCGCGATCGCGCACAGGCTGATCAGCCCGAACGCCGTCAGGCCCGTCAGCAGCACGCGTCGCCGTCCGAGGCGGTCGGCCGCGGCGCCTGCGGTCAGCAGCAGCCCGCCGAACGTCAGCGAGTAGGCGCCGGTGACCCACTGCAGCGCCGTCGTCCCGCTGCCGAGGTCGCGGGCGATCGTGGGCAGCGCGATCGTCAGCAGCGTGTTGTCGACCATCTCGACGAAGAAGGCCAGGCACAGGGCCGCCAGCGGGATCGCCGCGGAGCGGATCGAGCGGTGGGACGCCGCGGGGGCGGACGAGATCGTGTCGCTCATGCGGCACCTCCTGAGTATCGAACGACGTTCGACTATCGAACGACGTTCGAACTATAGAACACTGTTCGAGAAAGAGCAACGGCGTGATTGGATGGGGACATGCCGACCGGTCGCCGCCCCCGCGTGACGCACTCGCTCGAGAACGTCCTCGAGGCGACAATCGCCCTGCTCGACGAGGACGGCGAGGGCGCCCTGACGTTCCGGGCGCTCGCGGCGCGTCTCGGCGGAGGGGTCGGCAGCATCTACTGGTACGTGTCCAGCAAGGACGAGCTGCTCGACCGCGCGACGGACGAGGTCATGGGGCGCGTGCTGGCCGGCACGGACGATCTCGTCGACGGCTCCGACCCGATCGGCACCCTGCGCGCCGTGTCGCTCGCGATGTTCGACGAGATGGTGCGCCGGCCGTGGCTCGGCAACCACCTGATGCGCAACACCGGGGTGCAGACCAACTCGATCCGCCTGTTCGAGCGCCTGGGCCAGCAGGTCATGCGCCTCGATCTCAGCCCGCAGCAGCGGTTCCACGCCGTGTCGTCGATCGTCAGCTACGTCGTCGGCGTCGCGGTCGACATGGCGCAGCCGCCGCCGAAGGAGTTCTTCGAGAGCGGTCTCGAGCCCGCCGAGTTCCTGACGGCGTACGCCGACCGGTGGCGCGCCTACGACGCCGACGAGTTCCCGTTCCTGCACCAGATCGCCGACGAGTTCGAGCGGCACGACGACGCGGACGTCTTCCGGTCGGGCCTCGACATGCTGCTGGCGGGCCTGCGCGTGCAGGCGGGGGCCTGACGCACCGCCGCACGCGCGACAATGGTGCGATGCGCCTCATCGACCTGCTGCCGAAGACCGGGGCCGCCTACGACGAGGACGCCGTGTACGGCGCGATCACCGAGTGGGTCGGGTCCCGCGGGCTGACGATGTACCCCGCCCAGGACGAGGCGATCCTCGAGTGCGTCGCGGGCTCCAACGTCGTCCTCGCGACGCCGACCGGCTCGGGCAAGAGCCTGGTCGCGACCGGCGCGATGGCCGCCGCGCTGGCCCGCGGCGAGTGCAGCGTCTACACCGCACCGATCAAGGCCCTCGTCAGCGAGAAGTTCTTCGACCTGTGCGAGATCTTCGGGGCCGAGAACGTCGGCATGGTCACGGGCGACGCGGCCGTCAACGCCGATGCGCCGATCATCGCGGCGACCGCCGAGATCCTCGCGAACATGGCGCTGCGCGAGGGCGCCGACGCCGACATCGGCCTGGTCGTGATGGACGAGTTCCACTTCTACGCCGACCCCGACCGCGGCTGGGCGTGGCAGGTGCCGCTGATCGAGCTGCCGCACGCCCAGTTCCTGCTGATGTCGGCGACGCTGGGCGACACGACGCGGCTCGAGGGCGACCTCTCGCGGCGCACCGGCCGTGACACCGCGGTCGTCACGTCCACCGAGAGGCCCGTCCCGCTGGTCAGCGAGTACGTGTCGACACCCGTGCAGGAGACGCTCGAGCAGCTCATCGAGACCGGGCAGACGCCGGTCTACGTCGTGCACTTCACCCAGGTCTCGGCGCTCGAGCGGGCGCAGGCGCTGACCAGCATCAAGGTCGCCACCCGCGAGGAGCGCGACACGATCGCCGACGCGCTCGGCGACTTCCGGTTCTCGTCGGCGTTCGGCAAGACCCTGTCGCGGCTGATCCGCATGGGCGTCGGCGTGCACCACGCCGGCATGCTGCCCCGCTACCGCCGTCTGGTCGAGACCCTGACGCAGCAGGGCCTGCTCAAGGTCGTGTGCGGCACCGACACGCTCGGCGTCGGCATCAACGTCCCGATCCGCACCGTCCTGTTCAGCGGGCTGTCGAAGTACGACGGCGTCCGCCAGCGGCAGCTGCAGGTCCGCGAGTTCCAGCAGATCGCCGGCCGCGCGGGACGCGCCGGCTACGACACGATCGGGCACGTCGTCGTCGAGGCGCCCGAGCACGAGATCGAGAACGCCCGGCTCGTCCGCAAGGCCGGCGACGACCCCAAGAAGCTCAAGCGCATCCAGCGCAAGAAGCCGCAGGAGGGCTTCGTGTCGTGGGGGCAGGGGACGTTCGAGAAGCTGTCGACCGGCACCCCCGAGCCGCTCGTGTCGCGCATGAAGGTCAGCCACGCGATGGTGCTCGACGTCGTCTCGCGACCCGGCGACGCCCGCGCGTCCCTCGAGCGCCTGCTGCGCGAGAGCGGCGAGTCGGAGGACTCGCAGGACCGGATGCTCGCGCAGGTCGACGAGATCATCGACGCCCTGCTGGCCGGCGAGGTCGTCGAGCGGATCGACCCGCCCGACGACGAGGGACGCACGCTGCGCCTGACCGTCGACCTGCAGGCCAACTTCGCGCTCAACCAGCCGCTGTCGCCGTTCGCGGTCGCCTCGCTCGAGCTGCTCGACCGCGAGTCGCCGACGTACGCCCTCGACGTCGTCTCGGTCGTCGAGGCGACCCTCGACGACCCGCGCCCGATCATCAACGCGCAGCGGCACCGCGCCCGCGGCGAGGCGATCAACGAGATGAAGATGGACGGCATCGAGTACGACGAGCGGATGGAGCTGCTCGAGGAGATCACGCACCCCAAGCCGCTCGAGGAGCTGCTCACCGCGGCGTACGAGACGTACCGCGGCGGTCACCCGTGGGTCGCCGACCACGAGCTGCGGCCCAAGTCGGTCGTCCGCGAGATGTGGGAGCGGGCCATGACGTTCTCCGAGCTGATCGGCGACTACCAGCTCGCCCGCTCGGAGGGGCTCGTGCTGCGCTACCTGTCGGACGTCTACAAGACGCTCGGCCGCACCGTGCCGGAGAGGGCGCGCAACGAGGAGCTCGAGGACCTCACGGAGTGGCTCGGCGAGCTCGTCCGGCAGACCGACTCGTCGCTGCTCGACGAGTGGGAGGACCTCATCAACCCCGGCACCGACCCGCTCGACGTGCGCCCGCAGGCGATGGCCAGCGAGAAGCCGCGGCCCGTCACCGGCAACCCCCGCGCGTTCCGCGTGCTGGTGCGCAACGCGATGTTCCGCCGCGTCGAGCTCGCGGCCTTCGGACGCTGGGCCGAGCTCGCGGCGCTCGAGCCCGACTCCGACTGGGACGAGCAGGCGTGGATGGACGCGATGGCCGACTACCGCGAGGAGTACCCGGCTGAGTCGGGATTCCAGACCAACATCGGCACCGGACCGGGCTCGCGGGGCCCCGAGCTGTTCATGGTGACCGAGGGGCCCGACACGTGGACCGTCCGCCAGACGTTCGACGACCCCGAGGGCGACCGCGACTGGGGCATCTCGGCGACCGTCGACCTCGCCGAGAGCGACGAGATCGGCGAGGCCGCCGTGACCGTCACCGCCGTCGGCCCCGCCTGACCCGCGGTTTCCCAGGTTCACCCCGGAAAGTTTTCGGAGTCACGCCGAAAACTGGCGCCTCACCCCGGTAGCGACCGGGGTGGAGTGTGGGGTTCCCAGGCGAACCCCGAAGATCCTCGACGAACCCGCCGCAGTTTCCGAGGTGAACCTGGGAAACTGCGGCGGGTGGGGCTGCTCGCTCGGTCTAGGCAGCCTGCTCCCAGGTGAAGTCGGGGTGGTTGACCTTGCGGGTCTCCCACCAGTACTGGAACGTGAACTTGGGCCAGATCGTGCGGTTCTTGCCATGGCTGTCGAGGTACCAGCTCGTGCAGCCGCCCTGCGTCCAGATGCCCTTCTCGACGAGGCGCTGGATCTCCTCGTTGAACGCCGTCTGCGCCTGCTTGGTCGGCTCGGCCGCGGCGGCACCCAGGCCGTCCATCTCGTCGAGGAGCCGGATCACGAACTTGGTCTGCTGCTCGATCATGAACACGACCGAGTTGTGGCCGAGCGCCGTGTTGGGGCCCAGCATGAACGCGAGGTTCGGGAAGCCGTTGACCATCATGCCCATGTACGTCTCGACGCCGCCCTCGCGGAACTGCGACGCCAGGTCGACGCCGCCCCGTCCCTTGATGTCGAGGTAGTCGAAGGCGTCGATGACGTGGAAGCCCGTGCCGTAGATGACGACGTCGGCCTCGTGCAGGACGCCGTGCGCGTCGACGACGCCCTCGGGGACGATCTCGCGGACGCCGTCGGTGCTGAGCTCGACGTTGTCGCGCGTGAACGTCGGGTAGTACGTGTTCGACTGCAGCACGCGCTTGCACCCGAGCCGGTAGTCGGGGGTGAGCCGGGCGCGCAGCTCGGGGTCGGGCACCGACTTCTCGAGGTGCCGCTTGACGATCTTCTCGGCGAACGGCAGGACGTTGAGGTGCCCGTTGAACGCGATCGCGCGCGCCTCGAGGCCCCAGTAGAGCAGGTCGCGGTAGGCGCGCTGGGCGCCCGGGACGGTCGCGAACACCTTCTTGCGCCACTCGGGGGTCGGCTTGTCCTTCTTGGGCAGCACCCACGGGGGAGTGCGCTGGAAGACCGTCAGCGAGGCGACGTCCTGCGCGATGATCGGGATGAACTGGATCGCGCTGGCCCCCGTGCCGATCACGACGACCTTCTTGCCCTTCAGGTCGACCGAGTGGTCCCACTGCGCGGAGTGGAAGCGCGGGCCCGCGAACGTCTCGGCGCCGGTGATCTCGGGGACGTTCGGGATGTGCAGCCCACCGACGCCCGCGACGACGAAGCGCGCCTCGTAGTCGTCGCCCGACGCCGTGCGGACCGTCCACCGCTGGCGGCTCTCGTCCCACGACGCGCCGGTGACCTCGACGCCGAAGTCGATGTAGGGGCGGATTCCCTGCTCGTCGGCGACGCCGCGCATGTACTCGTGGATCTCGCGCTGACCCGAGAAGCTCTTGCTCCAGTCGGCGTTGAGCTCGTACGAGAACGAGTACATGTGGCTGGGGATGTCGCACTCGCAGCCGGGGTACGTGTTGTCGCGCCACGTGCCGCCGACGTCGTCGGCCTTCTCGAGCACGACGAAGTCGTCGCGTCCGGCCGCGCGCAGCTTCATGGCCATGCCCATGCCGGAGAACCCTGTGCCGATGATGACGATGTCCTTGGTGATCACCGTTCAGATACTATCGGTATCTGATTGGTCTGCAAGAGTGTTCCGGACCACCCCGGTCCGATCGAGAAGGAGCAGCTGTGACGGTCGACGGAGCCCGCACGACCCGGGCGGAGCGCCAGGCGCAGACCCGCGAGAGCCTCATCGAGGTGGCGCGCGACATGTTCCTCGCCGACGGCTACGCCGCGACGTCGCTCGACAAGGTCGCGGTGCGCGCCGGCTTCTCGAAGGGCGCGGTGTACTCGAACTTCTCCGGCAAGGAGGAGCTGTGCATGGCGGTGCTCGACAGCATCCACGAGGAGCAGATCGCCGGCGTCGTCGCGGCGTTCACGCGCGACACCGATCTCGACGGACGCATCGAGGCCTTCGCGGCGTGGGCCCGCGAGGGGCTCGGCCAGCCCCGCTGGACCGCGCTCGAGGTCGAGTTCGGGGCGATCGCCCGCCAGAGCCCGTACGTCGCGACCGAGCTCGTCAAGCGCCACCGGGCCATCCGGTCGGCGATCGCGCAGCTCGTGCGACAGGTGACGACCGAGGCCGGGCTCGACGACGTCGTCGACGCCGACCAGGCCGCCACGACGCTGCTGAGCCTCGGCATCGGGCTGGGCACGCTGCGCTCGCTCGACCACTCGATCGACGTCAGCGTCTTCGCCGACACGATGCGCGCCCTGCTGCGCGGCTCCCGGCCCTGACCGCGGCCGTCAGCGGGCGGTGACCCGCAGCACCTTGTCGTCCGAGCCGTTCGACGTCGTCAGGTAGAGCGCCCCGTCGGGCCCCTGCACGGCGGCGCGCAGACGCCCGTACGTCCCGTCGAGCGCGGCGGGCGTCCAGGTCTCCCGCAGCGAGCCGGACCGGCTGAACCGCAGCAGGCGCAGCGACTCGTCCTTCAGCGTCGCGACCGCCAGGGCGCCCTTCCAGCCCCGCCAGCCCGAGGCGGTCACGAACGTCCCGCCGCTCGTCGCGATCGTCGTCGCGCCCGAGCGCCACCTCGCCGACCTCTGCCCGCCCCGCAGCCGGTGGTCGGTCATGGGGGAGTCGACGCCCTCGTTGTAGGCGGCGTCACCCGCGGCCCGGGGGACCGGGTTCCAGCCGTAGTCGCCCTTCTTCGACAACCGGTTGACCTCGTCGTCGCGGTAGCTGCCCTGCTCGACCGACCAGATCGTCCCGTCGCCGCGCCGTGCGAGACCCTGCACGTTGCGGTGCCCGTACGTGAAGACGCGCTGCTTCATGCGGCTCGAGCTGCGGATGAACGGATTGGAGCGCACGGCCCGGCCCGTCCGGGCGTCGACGCGCAGCACCTTGCCGCCGCCGGACGTCAGCCGCTGCGGGTTGCGACCCACCGCGGCGTCGCCGGTGCCGATGTAGAGCTGCTGACCCGACCCCGTCACGAGGGCGCACCCACCGTGCCGCCCGCTCGTCGACGGCAGCCCCGAGACGAGCGTGCGCACGTACGTCGCCGACGTCGCGGCCCGGTTGAGGCGCCACCGCACCACGCGGACGTCCTGCACCCCGCCCGTGCGGTAGCCGTGGCACGTCATGAACTCGCGCGTCGACGCGAAGTCCCGGGCCGGCTCGACGGCCATGAGCCCGGTCTCGCCGCCCGACCACATGCTGCGCGGCGCGGTGAAGATCGTCCGCGTGCGTCCCGACGGGGTGCGCAGCGTCAGGCGCTTGCGGTCGCGCTCGGTCACGAGCATCGAGCCGTCCGGCAGGAACGCGAGGTCCCACGGGTGCTGCAGGCCCGACTGCACGACCGTGACGCGCAGCTCGGGCCGCGCCGCGGCGGTGGCGGGCGCCGCGGCGAGCAGCGGCAGGACGAGGGCGACGGTGGCGGCGACGATCGTCGACGCGGCCAGGGACGAGCGCTTCATGGCACCAGTGTGCGCCTGATCGTCCCTCAGGGCAGCAGGATCGTGGTGCGCACGAGGTTGTGGTCGGACGCCTGGGTGCCGACGTAGCGACGCTTCTTCGTCCGCGCCTCGACCCGCCACGACGTCGAGCTCATGCGCTTCGGGATGAAGATGCGGTCGATGTGGCCACCCCAGTAGTCGAGGGTCTCGACCTTGCGGTCCCAGCCGTTGAAGCTGCTGACGTACGGACGCGTGTAGGTCGCGGACGCGTCGTAGGTGTCGGTCATGCCGCGGTTCGACATGACGCGACGGGGCGGGTCGCCGCCCGGGCCGCCGCGGTAGGAGTTGAAGTCGCCCATGTAGATGACCGGCAGGCCGCCGACGGCCTCGCGGGTCGAGCGGATCAGGTGCTTGGTCTCGCGGCCGCGCAGGCGGGCGGCCGCCGTCGTGGGTCCGTGGGAGAGGTGGGCCGACACGAACGCGTACGTCTGGCCGTTGCGCTTGAGCCGCAGCGCGGCCCACACGCCCGTCGCACCGGACGGCGAGCTGATCCGCCCCTCCTGCTCGACCGGCAGCAGGCGGTCGCGGCACACCGGCTCCTCGGTCAGCCAGCCGCTGCCCCGGTAGACGTACCACTGCTGCGATGCCTCGTCGAGGTGCCGCGGGAACCGCCACCCCACCGTGCTGTCGGGGCCTCGGTACGGCTCGACCTCGCACTGCCGGGCCGTCCGGGTCGCGACCGCCAGGTCGGCGGCCGACGCACGGTAGAAGATCGCCTCGTCGACCTTGCGCTGCGGGGCGGCGTAGCGCAGGTAGCCGTGCTTCTCGAGACGCTGGGTGAGCCGGTCGGCCTTCGACGTGACCTCCTGCAGGCCGACGACGTCGGCGTCCGCGTCGACGATCCGCTGGACGATCGCGTTCTCGCGCCGCTTGGTCCACTTCTTGCAGTTGGGCGCCCACGCGCAGACGTTGAACGTCGCGACCGAGACCTTGGCGCTGTCGAGGCGGACGGGTCGGCGCAGCGTGTAGCTGCACGCCGCGGCCGACCGCGGACCGCCGCCGCCCCGGCCCGCGGCCTGCACCGTGAAGCAGTAGCGGCGGTCGGCGCGCAGGTTCTTGACCTTCAGCGACGTGCGACGCCCGTGCGACCAGTGGGTGCGGAACGTCGAGCGGGCCGCCTTCGACGGGCTCGACGCGACGTGGACGGTGTAGCGACGGGCACCGTCGACCGCGGGCCACGTGACGGTCAGGGTGTGCGGCGACGCCGCGGTGACGTACGGCACCGGCACCTTCGCGGGACGCGCCTGGGCCGGCGACACCAGGCCGACGGTCAGCAGCAGCGCCCCGAGGGTCGCGACGAGGAGCCTCATCGGCACGGGGGACAGCAGGCGAGCGGGCACCGGGAAATGCTAGGTCGGACGCGGGCGCTCAACCGGTGTTGAGCGCCGCGTGTCCTCCCTCGATCCTCAGTAGCCGCCGTTGTCCTTGAAGCGGGCGTAGCTGGCCTGGATCTCGGCCTCGGCCTCGACGCGTCCGGTCCAGGTCGAGCCCTCGACGGACTTGCCGGGCTCGAGGTCCTTGTAGACCGTGAAGAAGTGCTCGATCTCGAGGCGGTCGAACTCCGGCACGTGGTGGATGTCGCGCAGGTGCTCCTGGCGCGGGTCCTTGGCCGGGACGCACAGGACCTTGTCGTCGCCGCCGGCCTCGTCGGTCATGCGGAACATGCCGATCGTGCGGCACGAGATGACGCAGCCCGGGAACGTCGGCTCCGACAGGAGCACGAGGGCGTCGAGGGGATCCTCGTCCAGGCCCAGGGTGTCGTCGATGAAACCGTAGTCCGCGGGATACTGGGTTGCGGTGAACAGCGTGCGATCAAGACGGATGCGGTGCGACGCGTGGTCGACCTCGTACTTGTTGCGGCTGCCCTTGGGGATCTCCACGGTGACGTCGAAAATCACGGGTGCCTCCGGCGGTTGATGATGGGGTGCGTCGCACCGGGTGATGGCGCGACGGGGGTCTCTATAGTCTGGCGCATGTGACGGGTCAGCGAGGACGCAGGGTCGTGGCCGGCGTCACGGTGCTGGCCCTGCCGGTGCTGGTCGTCGTCCTCGTGGTGGCCCTCGGCACGACCCTGTGGGGGCGCGGCGACCTCAACCGCTTCATCTGCGGCGGCGACTGCGGGCCGTCCAACGTCGTCCCGCCCGAGGGGCTGACCCTGCGCGACGAGCCCGCCTCGGCGGTGCCCGACGCCACGACCGACGCGACCGGCGCGATCGATCCGGCCCGGCTGGCGGCCGCCGTCGACCCGGCGCTCGGCGAACCCGTGCTGGGCTCCCGCGTCGGGTTCGCGGCGGTCTCGACCGACGGCACGCCGATCTACGCGGCCGGAGCCGACCGCGCGTACGCCCCGGCGTCGACGACCAAGGTGCTGACGGCGTTCGCGGCGCTCTCGACGATCGACCCGGGCACCCGGTTCACCACGACCGTCGTCCGCTCGGGCGACGCGATCGTGCTGGTCGGCGGGGGAGACCCCTACCTGTCGACCAAGCCCGCCCGCCGCGTCGACGACCGGGTGTTCCAGGCCGACCTGACGACGTTGGCGCGGCGGACGGCCGCGGCCCTCACGGCGTCCGGCACGACGTCCGTGACGCTCGGCTACGACGACTCCCTCTTCACCGGCCCCGATGCGAGCCCCGCGTGGGAGCCCGACTACGTGACGGCGAACATCGTCACGCGGGTCAGCGCGCTGTGGGTCGACCAGGCCGTCACGAACGGCGTGCGGGCCGCCGACCCGTCGGCCGACGCGGCCCGCACGTTCGCCGGGCTGCTGGCCGACCGGGGCATCACGGTCACGGGCGAGCCGTCCCGCACCGTCGCCGCGGCGGACGCGCAGCCCGTCGGGCAGGTGCGCAGCGCGACGATCGAGCAGATCGTCGAGACTCTCGTGCGCGTCAGCGACAACGAGGCGGCCGAGGTCGTGCTGCGCCAGCTCGCCCTCGCCTCGGGGCGGGCCGCATCGTTCGACGGCGGCACCGAGGCGGTCGCCGCGGCGCTGACGTCGGCGGGCATCACGACCGACGGGCTGAAGCTCGGCGACGGCAGCGGGCTGTCGCGCGACAACCGCATCAGCCCCACGACGCTCGTCCAGACGCTGCAGAGGGCGACGGGGTCGTCGCGCACGTCCGAGCTGCTGGCCGACCTGCCGGTCAGCGGGTTCACCGGCACGCTCGTCGACCGGTTCGCCGGGCTCGCGACCGCGCGGGGCTCGGTGCGGGCCAAGACCGGCACGCTGACCGGCATCCACTCCCTCGCCGGCTACGCGATCGACGCCGACGGGCGACCCGTGCTGTTCGCCGTCATGAGCGACGACTCCGACCGCGACCAGCCCCTGCAGGCCCAGGCGGCCCTCGACGAGGTCACCGCCGCGATCGCCACCTGCTCCTGCGCGTAGACCGAGCGAGCGTCGGAGCGTGACGCGGCGAAGCCGCCTGCCCTGCGAAGCCTGGTGAGGTGAAGGGCTGACGCAAGGGGCCTCCCTGGCGAGTGCACGCTTTCGTTCGCCAGGGAGCGGAGCGACCGTGAGGGCGGAGCCCGAGGCGAACCACAGCGTCAGGGCTTGCGTATGTCGCCTCGCTTCGCTCACGGTCGGCCGCAGGCGGCCTCCCTGGCGACCGCATGCCTTCGTTCGCCAGGGAGCGGAGCTGGGGGTACCTCCCGCGAGCGCAGCGAGTGGGGGCCCGTGAGGGCGGAGCCCGAGGCGAACCACGGCGTCAGGGCTTGCGTATGTCGCCTCGCTTCGCTCACGGTCGGCCGCAAGCGGCCTCCCTGGCGACCGGGTGGTTCGGGCGGCCTCCCCGGCGACCGGGCCGGGCGTACGGTTGGCGCATGATCGACTGGAACCTCGCGCTCACGACGGCCACGAAGCTGTCGCGTCCCGGCCCCGACCTGTCGGCCGCGGAGGCAGCCGAGGCGGTCGCCGAGCTGCGCGAGGGCGCGGCCCGCTCCGAGGGGCCGGTCCGCGAGTTCAGCGACCTGCACGCCCGCTCCGCCACGGCCCCCGTGCTCGTGATCGACCGGCCGCGCTGGGTCGAGGCCAACCTGAACACGTTCGAGCTGCTGATGAATCCCGTCGAGGCCCGGCTCGCGGCCGCCGGCAAGGGGTCGTCGCGCCTCGGGGGCTCGATCAGCCGCAAGGTCAGCGGCGCCGAGGTCGGCGCACTGATGTCGTTCATGTCGTCGAAGGTGCTGGGCCAGTTCGACCCGTTCTGGACCGGGCCCGACGGCGAGGGCGGACGACTGCTGCTCGTCGCCCCCAACGTCGTCGAGGTCGAGCGCAAGCTCGGCGTCGACCCCCACGACTTCCGCCTGTGGGTGTGCCTGCACGAGGAGACGCACCGCGTGCAGTTCACCGCGGTCGACTGGATGCGCGGCCACATGACGTCGCTGATCGACGAGTTCATCGAGGCGACCGACCTCGACTCGTCCGCCGTGGCGTCGATGATGTCGGACGGTCTCGGCGAGGTCGTCCGCATCGTCAAGGGCGACTCCGACGCATCGCTCAGCGAGGTGTTCCAGAACGACCGGCAGCGCGAGATCGTCGACCGGCTGACGGGCATCATGTCGCTGCTCGAGGGCCACGCCGACGTCGTGATGGACGGCGTCGGCCCCGAGGTCATCCCCAGCGTCGCCGAGATCCGGCGCAAGTTCACCGAGCGGCGGGCCGGCGCGAGCCCGCTCGACCGCATGCTGCGACGACTGCTCGGCGTCGACGCCAAGATGCGCCAGTACCGCGACGGGGCGACGTTCGTGCGGCACGTCATCGACACCGTCGGCCTCGACGGCTTCAACCAGGTGTGGGCCGGCCCCGACCAGCTCCCCGGCAAGGCCGAGATCCTCGATCCCGCCGCGTGGATCACGCGCGTGCACGGCTAGGCCCGACGTGGGCGGTGCGCTCGATCCCGCGGTCGCGACGGGACGCAACCTGGTGCGGCGTTCGCTCGCCGACCTCCCGTCCGGCTCGCCCGTCGTCGTCGGCGTCTCCGGGGGCGCCGACTCGCTGGCCCTCGCGGCCGTCGCGGCGTTCGTCGCGGGCCAGGAGTCGTTCGCGCTGACCGCCGTCGTCGTCGACCACGGGCTGCAACCGGGGTCCGACGAGGTCGCGGCCACCGCGGTGCGACGCCTGACGTCGGTCGGGGTGCCGGCGACCGTGCGGCGCGTCGACGTCGGGCGCACGGGCGGCCCCGAGGCCGCCGCCCGCAGCGCGCGACGCGCGGCGCTCACCGTCGCCGCCGACGAGGCGGGGGCCGCGGCCGTCCTGCTCGCCCACACCCTCGACGACCAGGCCGAGACGGTCCTGCTGGGTCTCGGCCGCGGCTCCGGGCCGCGCTCGATCGCCGGCATGGCGCCCCGCGACGGCCTGTGGCGCCGGCCCCTGCTGACGCTGCGGCGGTCCGACACCGAGCGCATCTGCCGTGCGTCCGGCCTCGAGTGGTGGAGCGACCCCCACAACGTCGACCCCGCGTTCCGCCGCTCCCGCGTGCGGGCCGAGGTCGTGCCGGTGCTCGAGGACGTCCTCGGCGGAGGCGTCGCCGAGGCGCTGGCCCGCACCGCCGACCAGGTGCGGGCCGACGGCGCGCTGCTCGACGCGCTCGCCGCCGACGTCGCCGAGCCCCACGACGTCGCGGTGCTCGCCGCGCTGCCCGGGGCCCTGCGGTCGCGGGTGCTGCGGCGCATCGCCCTCGAGGCCGGCGCCTCGGCCGACGAGCTGTCGTCGACCCACCTGTTCGAGCTCGACCGACTCGTCACCGACTGGCACGGGCAGCGGCGCATCGAGCTGCCCGGACGGGTGAGCGTGACCCGTGCCAGGACGTCAGGGGGGACTTCCCTGACGTTCGCAGCCACCCCTGTGGGAGGCTGATCCCGTGGACCAGACGCATGTCGAAGGTGACCTCGAGCTCGACCAGACCCTCTTCACGGAGGAGCAGATCACGACCCGCCTCTCCGAGATGGCGCGTCAGATCGAAGCCGACTACGAGGGCAAGGACCTCCTGCTCGTGGGCGTGCTGAAGGGCGCCGTGATGGTGATGGCCGATCTGGCCCGCAGCCTGCACCGCCACGTCGAGATGGACTGGATGGCGGTGTCGTCGTACGGCTCGGGCACCAAGTCGTCCGGCGTCGTGCGCATCCTCAAGGACCTCGACACCGACCTCAACGGCCGGCACGTCCTGATCGTCGAGGACATCATCGACACGGGCCTGACCCTGTCGTGGCTCATCACGAACCTCCGCTCGCGCGGGCCCGCGTCGGTCGAGATCGCGACGCTGCTGCGCAAGCCCGACGCGCAGCAGATGGAGGTCGAGGTCAAGTACGTCGGCTTCGACATCCCCAACGCCTTCGTCGTCGGCTACGGCCTCGACTTCGACGAGCGCTACCGCAACCTGCGCTGCATCGGCACCCTCTCGCCCCACGTGTATTCATAGGGCCCAGTTCGCTGTCGGCGAACTCCGCTCGGGAACGATGACGGCGGTTGAGCGCGTTCAACTGATGAGCGGCGCCCCGTGTACCGTTCGACTACCGACCAGCACCCGAGGAGGAGTGGACCCGATCCACGCCGCTACATGAACTTCAAACGCCTCTTCAAGGGCCCTTGGGTCTGGATCGCGCTGATCACGATCGTCGTGATAACGGTCATCTCGGTCTCGTCGTCGGCCGACGGGTTCAAGCAGATCAAGACCGCCACGATGGTGACCTACCTCGACACCGGCAAGGTCCGCGACGTCAAGTTCATCGACGGCGACCAGCAGATTCAGGCGACCCTCGACGACGGCACCAAGGTCAAGGCCGAGTACCTCGGAGACCAGGGTGCGCGCCTCGTGCAGCAGGCCGAGACCGCCGTCGCCGACAAGAAGCTCAAGACCTTCGACGTCGACGTCCCCCAGCAGTCGTTCATCGGCTCCTTCCTCATCTCGTTCCTGCCGATCCTGCTGATCTTCGGCCTGCTGATCTACTTCCTCAGCCGCAGCCAGGGCGGCGGCGCCGGTGTCATGAAGTTCGCCAAGTCCAAGGCCAAGCTCATGAGCAAGGACACCCCGAAGACGACGTTCGCCGACGTCGCGGGCTGCGACGAGGCGATCGAGGAGCTCGGCGAGATCAAGGAGTTCCTGCAGGAGCCCGCCAAGTTCCAGGCCGTCGGGGCCAAGATCCCCAAGGGCGTCCTGCTGTACGGCCCGCCCGGCACCGGCAAGACGCTGCTGGCCCGCGCCGTCGCCGGCGAGGCCGGCGTCCCGTTCTACTCGATCTCGGGCTCCGACTTCGTCGAGATGTTCGTCGGCGTCGGCGCGAGCCGCGTCCGCGACCTGTTCGAGCAGGCGAAGGAGAACGCTCCCGCCATCGTCTTCATCGACGAGATCGACGCCGTGGGTCGCCACCGCGGCACCGGCATGGGCGGCGGCCACGACGAGCGCGAGCAGACGCTCAACCAGCTGCTCGTCGAGATGGACGGCTTCGACGTCCGCGGCGGTGTCATCCTGATCGCGGCCACCAACCGCCCCGACGTGCTCGACCCGGCCCTGCTGCGCCCGGGCCGCTTCGACCGCCAGATCGGCGTCGAGGCCCCCGACCTGGCCGGTCGCACCCAGATCCTGAAGGTGCACTCGCGGGGCAAGCCCATCGCGCCCGGCGTCGACCTCGAGGCGATCGGGCGCCGCACCCCCGGCTTCTCCGGCGCCGACCTGGCCAACGTCCTCAACGAGGCGGCCCTGCTGACGGCCCGCAACGGTGCCAAGACGATCGACAGCGCCTCGCTCGACGAGGCCATCGACCGCGTCATCTCGGGCCCGCAGAAGCGCACCCGCCTGATGAACGAGAACGAGCGGCGCATCACGGCCTACCACGAGGGCGGGCACGCCCTGGTCGCCGCGGCGCTGCCGCAGAGCGATCCCGTGCACAAGATCACGATCCTGCCGCGCGGACGGGCGCTGGGCTACACCATGGTGCTGCCCGACGAGGACAAGTACTCGCAGACGCGCGCCGAGCTGCTCGACAAGCTCGCCTACATGCTGGGCGGGCGCGCCGCCGAGGAGCTCGTGTTCCACGACCCCACGACGGGTGCCGGCAACGACATCGAGAAGGCGACCAACGTGGCCCGTGCGATGGTCACGCAGTACGGCATGAGCGAGCGCCTCGGCGCGGTGCGCCTGGGCGAGAACGAGGGCCAGCCGTTCCTCGGCCGCGACATCGGCCACGCGCGCAACTACTCCGAGAACGTCGCCGCGATCGTCGACGACGAGATCAACAAGCTCATCACGTTCGCGCACCAGGAGGCCTTCGACATCCTCCACGAGAACCGCGACGTGCTCGACGCCCTCGTCACCGAGCTGCTCGAGAAGGAGACGCTCGACAAGGCGCAGGTCGCCGCGATCTTCCAGCCGCTGCGTCGCCGCGAGGTGCGTCCGGCCTGGACCGGGTCGGAGTCGCGCGTGCCCGACACGCGTCCGCCCGTCGACACGATCATGGGCCAGTCGTACCGCGACAACGCCGACCGGGGCACGCCGATCGTCATCGGCCCCGACGCGGGCGTCGATGCGCCCCCGCCGGCCGGCCCCGACGTCCACGGCACGGGTGAGCCGACGTGACGGTCGACCGTCCCCGCGCCGAGGCGGCGATCCGCGAGCTGCTCCTCGCGATCGGCGAGGACCCCGACCGCGACGGACTGAAGGACACCCCCCAGCGCGTCGCGAAGTCGTACGACGAGCTGCTCGCGGGCCTCGACCAGACCGCCGCCGACGTGCTCAACATCGAGTTCGAGGTCGGCCACGAGGAGCTCGTGCTGGTCAAGGACATCGAGCTGTGGTCGATGTGCGAGCACCACCTGGTGCCGTTCTTCGGCGTCGCCCACATCGGCTACATCCCGGCGGAGGGCGGCCGGGTCACGGGCCTGTCGAAGCTCGCCCGCCTGGTCGACGTCTACGCACGGCGTCCGCAGGTGCAGGAGCGGCTCACGACGCAGATCGCCGAGTCGCTGGTCGACATCCTGAAGCCCAAGGGCGTCATCGTCGTCCTCGAGGCCGAGCACCTGTGCATGGCGATGCGCGGCGTGCGCAAGGGCGGGGCCAAGACCGTCACGAGCGCGGTCCGCGGCCAGCTGCGCGATCCCGCGACCCGCGCCGAGGCCATGGGCCTCATCACGGCACGCTAGGCCGCCCGTGCCCGACCACGACCGGTGCCTCGTGATGGGGGTCGTCAACGTCACGCCCGACTCGTTCTCCGACGGGGGACGCTGGCTCGACGCCGCGACCGCCGTCCGCCACGGCGTCGAGCTCGTGGCCGAGGGGGCCGACCTGGTCGACGTCGGCGGCGAGTCGACGCGTCCCGGCGCGCTGCGCATCGACGCCGACGAGGAGGCCCGCCGGGTGCTGCCGGTCATCGAGGGTCTCGTCGCCGAGGGCGTCCGCGTCTCGGTCGACACGATGCGCGCGGCGACCGCTCGCCGTGCGCTCGAGGCAGGGGCGACGATCATCAACGACGTGTCGGGCGGCCGGGCCGATCCCGCCATGATGGCGCTCGCCGCCGAGGTCGGGTCGCCCGTCGTGCTGATGCACTGGCGCGAGCACTCCGCCACGATGCAGAACCACACGCACTACGACGACCTCGTGGCCGACATCCGCGCCGAGCTGGGCCAGCAGGTCGACGCGGCGCTCGCGGCCGGCGTCGACCCGTCGCGCGTGATCGTCGACCCGGGCCTCGGGTTCTCCAAGACCGGCGAGCAGAACTGGACCGTGCTGGCCCACCTCGACGCCTTCGTCGCGATGGGCTTCCCCCTGCTCGTCGCCGCGAGCCGCAAGGGCTTCCTCGGCGAGCTGCTCGCCGGGCCCGACGGACCGCGTCCGGCCGGCGAGCGGGACCACGCCACGGCCGCCGTGTCGACCCTCGCCGCCGCTGCCGGTGCGTGGTGCGTGCGCGTGCACGACGCGCGGTCGTCCGCCGACGCCGTGCGCGTCGCGGCCCGGCTCGCCGCCGAGTCGGGCCCGCGATGACCGTCCAGCCGCTCGAGGTGCACCGGCTGTTCTACGACGCCGTCGAGTCCGGCGACGTCGACCTGATGGCGTCGCTGTGGGTCGACGACCCCGACACGTCGTGCGTGCACCCGGGAGCCGTCCCGCTGAGGGGCACGGCGCAGGTGCTGCGGTCGTGGACCGTCCTGATGGCCAACGTCGGCTACATCCAGTTCTTCCTGACCGACGTCGACGTCGTGATGCTGCCGCGCGGCGCCGACGAGCCCGACACCGCCGTCATCGTGTGCACCGAGAACATCCTGTCGGGCGAGGGCATGTCGTCGCCCGACGCCTTCGCGGGGGGCCGTGCGGTGTGCACCAGTATCGTGGTCAGGACCGGGGGCGGCTGGAAGTTCTGGTCCCGCCACGCCTCGCCGATCGCCGAGCTGATGCAGGAGGACGACTGAATGGCCATTCCCGACGGTCTCGACCGCATCGACCTGATCGGCATCTCGGCGCACGGACACCACGGCGTGTTCGACGAGGAGAAGAAGAACGGGCAAACATTCGTCGTCGACGTGAGCCTGGGTCTCGACCTCGGACCCGCGGCGCGCGAGCACGACCTGACGCGCACGGTGCACTACGGGGTGCTCGCGCAGCAGATCCACGACGCCATCGTGAGCGACCCCGTCGACCTCATCGAGACGGTCGCGCTCCGTATGGTGGACTTGTGCCTGGCCGAAGAGCCGGTCCGATGGGTTAGCGTGACGGTGCACAAGCCCGAAGCGCCCATCGCGGTGACGTTCCACGACGTCGCCGTCACGATAGAGCGGAGCAGACAGTGACCGAAGCGCCCACCCCGTACGTGCTGGACGCCGACACGATGACGGGCGGCATGCGTCCGATCCGTCAGGCCGTCCTGGCGATCGGATCGAACCTGGGCGATCGCATCGACAAGCTGCAGGGGGCCGTCTCCGCGCTGGAGGACACCCCCGAGGTCACGATCGTCGCGATCTCGTCGGTCTACGAGACCGAGCCGGTCGGCAGCCCCGACGGCTCGGGCAAGTTCCTCAACGCCGTCGTCCTGATCGACACGACCCTCACGGTCCACACGCTGCTCGACCGCGCGCTCGCGATCGAGGACGCGTTCGGCCGCGAGCGCTCCGAGCCGGGCGCGCCGCGCACGCTCGACGTCGACGTCATCGTCGTCGGCAACCGGGTCGCCGAGGACGAGCAGCTCGTGCTGCCGCACCCGCGCGCCCACGAGCGCGGCTTCGTGCTCGTGCCGTGGCTCGAGATCGACCCCGAGGGCGAGATCCCCGGCAAGGGCTTCGTCGCCGACCTGATCGGCGATGTGGACGTCAGCGGCGTCGTCAAGCGTGAGGACCTCGAGATCATCCTGTGATCGCCAAGCCGACCCCGGCGCTGCTGGTCGCCGTCCTGCTCGCGGTCGGCGTCGTCGCCGGGCGGCTGACGCCGCCGCTGGTCGTGCGCCTGGGGGGCAACCCGCCCCGCCTGGGGTGGATCGCCCCGCTGACGCTCCTGGCCGGTGCCGTCGTGGTCGGGATGTTCGCGTGGAGCACGTGGCAGACGCTGCACCGCCGGCACGAGCGGATCGCCGTCGACCACGGCATCCGCATGCTCGCGCTGGCCAAGGCCAGCGCGATCGTCGGGGCACTCGTGGGTGGCTACTACGGCGGGTACGCCCTGGCCTTCCTCGACGCGCTCGACGCGACGCTGGGCCGTGAGCGCTTCGTGCGCGGCCTCGCGGCGGCGATCGCGAGCCTGCTGCTGATGGTGGCGGCGCTGCTGCTCGAGCGGGCGTGCCGCCTGCCCGACGACGAGGACGACGACCCCCAGGAGGGCGTCACCGCCCCCTGACGGGCGTCAGCCGAGGAGGGTCTCGCGAAGGGTGCCGAGGCCGATGCTGCCGACCGAGAGCGCCTGGCGGTGGAACTCCTTCAGGTCGGCGCGGTCGCCCTGCGCCGCGACCCAGTCGTCGCGCAGCTGCTCCCACATGCGCTGGCCGACCTTGTACGACGGTGCCTGCCCGGCCCAGCCGAGGTAGCGGTTGACCTCGAACCGGACGAACGAGTCGTTCATGTTCACGTGCTGCGCCATGAACCCGAAGGCGTCGTCGCCCGTCCACGTGCCGCTGCCGTCGGGCCTCGGCTTCTGCAGGTGCACCCCGATGTCGAGGACGACGCGGGCCGCGCGCATGCGCTGGCCGTCGAGCATGCCGAGGCGGTCGGCGGGGTCGTCGAGGTAGCCGAGATCGGCCATCAGGCGCTCGGCGTACAGGGCCCACCCCTCGCCGTGGCCCGAGTTCCAGTTGAGTCGCCGCCAGCCGTTGAGCTCGGCGCTGTTGTAGGTCGCGAGCCCGCACTGGAGGTGGTGGCCCGGGACGCCCTCGTGGTAGACGGTCGTGAGCTCGCGCCACGTGTCGAACTCCGTGATGCCGGCCGGGACGCTCCACCACATGCGGCCGGCGCGCTCGAAGTCCTCGCTCGGCGGCGTGTAGTAGATGCCGCCCTCGTCGGTCGGCGCGATCATGCACTCGAGCCGTCGCATGGGCTCGGGGATGTCGAAGTGCGTGCGGCCGAGGTCGGCGACGGCCTGGTCGCTGGTGCGCTGCATCCACGCCTGCAGCGCATCGGTGCCGTGCAGCTTGCGGGACGGGTCGGCGTCGAGGTGCGCGATCGCCTCGGCGACGCCCGCTCCGGGGAGGATCTGGTCGGCGATGCGCTCCTGCTCGGCGACCATGCGGGCGAGCTCGTCGATGCCCCACTCGTAGGTCTCGTCGAGGTCGATCTCGGCGCCGACGAAGGCCCGCGACGCGAGCGCGTAGTGCTCACGACCGACGGCGTCGGCCTCGCGGGCGTGCGGCGCGAGGTCGCGCTCGAGGAACTCCGCGAGCCGCCCGTACGCCTCGGACGCGACGCGCGCTCCCTCGTCGAGATCGGCCTGCAGGGCCGGCGGGACGTCCGCGCGGGCCGCGAGGCCCGCGAAGAAGCTGTCGCCGCCCACCTGCTTGCGCGCCTGCGTGGCGACCTCGCGCACCTGGCGGACGGCGGGGACGTTGCCCGCGGCGATGCCGATGCGCAGCGAGTCGAGGTAGCCGGCCATCGCGCCCGGCAGGTGCTGCATGCGACGGGCGACGTGCTCCCAGCCGTCCGTCGTCGACGTGTCCATCAGGTCGAAGACGTCGCGCAGCTCCTGGCCGGGGGACGCGATGACGTTGAGGTCGCGCTGCCAGAAGCCCGCCTCGATCTGCTCGAGCTCGAGCCCGAGGGTGCGGACGAGCTCGGCCTGCGTCACGACGTCCGTCGGGTCGTCGGGTCGCGCGTCGCGCACCCGCGCCAGCATCGACCGGGCGGCGTCGGCGCGTGCGGCGACCCCGTCGGGGGAGTGGTCGGTGTAGTCGGACTCCCGGCCGGGACGCCCGAGGTGGACGTGCAGCTCGGGGGTGAGCTCGAGCATCGTCTCGAGCCACTGCTCGGCGAGGTCGTCGATGGGCGTCGGTTCGCGGTGGTCGGCCATGACCCGACCCTACGACGCCCGCCGGACGGGGCTACTTGTCGATGTCGCCGACGACGAAGAACATCGAGCCGAGGATCGCCACCAGGTCGGCCACGACGGTGCCGGACACGATCTCGGGCAGCACCGCGACGTTGTTGAACGACGCCGTGCGCAGCTTGAGCCGCCACGGGGTCTTCTCGCCGCGCGAGACCAGGTAGTACCCGTTGAGCCCGAGGGGGTTCTCGGTCCAGACGTACGTCGACCCCTCGGGGGCCTTGAGGATCTTGGGCAGCCGGACGTTGACGGGCCCCGGCGCGAGCCCGGCCAGCCGCGCCAGGCAGGCGTCGGCGAGGTCGAGCGACACCTTGGTCTGCTCGAGCAGCACCGAGAACCGCGCGTGGCAGTCGCCCGCGGTCATGACGGGCACCCGCAGGACGT
Organism: Aeromicrobium sp. CFBP 8757; assembly: GCF_014841755.1. Lineage (NCBI taxonomy): Bacteria > Bacillati > Actinomycetota > Actinomycetes > Propionibacteriales > Nocardioidaceae > Aeromicrobium > Aeromicrobium sp. CFBP 8757. The sequence goes on along the minus strand of NZ_JACYUM010000003.1, from coordinate 334,649 downwards.
CCTGCAGCTCGCCGTACGCGAGGTACGGCTCGTCGCGGCGCAGGTCGAGGTCGAGGCCCGACGCGCGCGCGATGGGTCCCGAGACGCCGTAGGCCTGCACGAGCTCGGGCGACAGGACGCCGACGCCGACGGTGCGGGCACGGAAGATCTCGTTGCCGAGCACGAGGTCCTCGAGCTCGGCGAGCCGTGAGCGGACCGTCGCGATCGCGGCGGACGCCCGCCCCGTCCACCCCGCGGGGATGTCCTCCTTGAGGCCGCCGACGCGGTTGAACATGTAGTGCATGCGCCCGCCGGAGACCTCCTCCATGACCTCCTGGATCGTCTCGCGCTCGCGGAACGCGTAGAAGACCGGCGTGATCGCGCCCAGCTCGAGCGGGTACGACCCGAGGAACATCAGGTGGTTGAGGACGCGGTTGAGCTCGGCCAGCAGCGTGCGCAGCCACGTCGCCCGCTCGGGCACCTCCATGCCCAGCATGTCCTCGACCGCCAGCACGACCCCGAGCTCGGACGAGAAGGCGCTGAGCCAGTCGTGGCGGTTGGCCAGGACGACGATCTGCCGGTAGTCGCGCACCTCGAACAGCTTCTCGACGCCGCGGTGCATGTAGCCGACGATCGGCTCGCACGCCCGCACGCGCTCGCCGTCGAGCGTCAGGCGCAGCCGCAGGACGCCGTGGGTCGCAGGGTGCTGCGGCCCGATGTTGAGCACCATGTCGGTCGTCGCGAAGCCCGTGCCGACGCTGGCGGTGACCTCGGTCATGAGCGGCGCAGCAACCGCTTGAACCAGCTGCCGATGCGGCGGGCCGAGATGTAGGGCGATCCCCGCTCGATCATCTCGAGCCGCGCGTTGATGGTCTCGATCTCGCCGGCCTGCGCCCGGACCTTCTCGTGCAGCCTCTCGTGGCGGCTGCCCGCGCCGGTCCACGCGGGGTGGGCCCACGGCTGCTCGTACGCCTGCGGGTGACGGGTGATGTCGAGGACCATGCCGTCGCGCAGCCACTGCAGGCGCGACGCGATCTCGTGCCCGTCCGCCGCGATGAGGGGGTGCACCGGCGGCGGGAACGACGCCGCGGCGAGGCGCTGGTCGAAGTCGCCCGTGCCGTTGCCCGGCGTGTGGACGTGCTCGAGCCCGTTGCGGTCGAGGAACGCCGTGAAGCGGTCGAACCCGCGGGGCAGCTCGGCGTTGAACTCGGACATGTCGGTCGCGGCGTAGAGCTCCTCGGCGCTGACGTCGGCCTCGAACGACGGCATCAACGTGTACGGCATGCGGTGGTACTCGGCGAGCTCGAGCGTGCGCGAGTCGTGCGCCAGCAGGTGCGCCGGGGTGCCGCCGAGCAGCGCGGCGACGTTGCCGTGGAAGCGGGTGCCGTACGCGAAGTGCTGCGTGGCCATGAAGTCGTACCAGGGCCAGGTGTCGAGGAACAGGCGGATGCGGTCCTGCTGGTAGAGCGGGTGCTCGAGGTGCACCGGCACGAGCGGGTCGTCGACGTGCGGGAACGGCACGCCCCACAGCAGCATCCGCAGGTCGTGGGCGTCCTGGCCGACGTAGGTCAGGTGGGGGTGGCGCTCGGCCTGCGTGGTCGCGAAGGCGCCGATGCCGGCGACCTCGGGCGTCAGGTTGAGCGCGAGGGGGCTGTCGGACGTCAGGGAGTCGACGCGCTTGTCGACCCTGAAGTCGCGCCCGTGCAGGAACAACGACGGGCACCCGATGACGTCGATCGCGTCGTCGGGAAAGCCCAGGCTCAGCAGGTACGACTTCGTGAACTCGCCGCGCACGCCGATCGACGCCGACCGGTCGAGCACGAGGCCCACGAACTTCTTGACGGTGTCGTCGACGGGGGCGAGCGCCTCGATGCCGTGACCGTGCGGCGCCTGCGCCCCGATGCCCGTCACGGTGACGGGGATCCTGACGCCCTCGAGCAGCTCGGCGAGGCGGGCCAGGCGCGGCTCGAACTCGGTGCGGAACGCATTGGCCATCGGGATCACGAAGTGGTCGAACTCGTCGTTGATGCGGGCGGCGTCGCCGGGGCGGGGGGACACCCGCTCCGACAGCGTCGAGTTGGACACGAGCTCGGCGCCGTCGACCGAGAGCGTCCGCCACATGGAGTGCTGGAAGAGGTAGTTGCCGCTGTTGCTGTTGAAGACGTCCTGGGTCAGGGTCGACTCGGCGACGACCGGGGTGAACGGGTCCTTGCCGGAACGGATCAGCAACCGGGTCATGCGGTCAGTGTTCCATGCCGGGTGTCGGTGACGATCCACCAGAAGTCGCCGAGGCCGCCCCGGGCCGTCAGCTCGGCTGCCTCGCCGGCCCGCGAGAGCGCGCGGACGTAGGCGGAGGGGTCCGAGCGCGCGAGGTCGATGGGCGGCCGGGCGCCGTCGACGCCCAGCTCGAACAGGGCGTCGCGCTGGCGCACGAGACGTCCGCCGACCGCCGCCGCGACGGAGTCGACCGCGACGTGGGCCGTGACGTCGCGGCTGCCGTCGGGACGGACGTCGACCTCGTGCCCGTCGAGGTACGACCGCAGCGTCCCGAACGGGGGACGGTCGCCGGCCAGGTGGCCGTAGTCGATCGCGACCGCGACGCCGTCGACGCGGGCGACGACGTCGGCCCACGCGGCATCGCGCGGGGCGCCGTCCTCCGACCTCTCGCCGGCGGCCCCGGGCGTCCACCACCGACGCGTCCAGCCGGGGTCGTGGACGTCGCCGAGGGCCTCCTCGCCGGTGGCCGGGTCGACGAGCACCTCGCGGTCGACGCCGTCGTCGTCGCGCTCGACGACGGTGCACGGCAGGTTGTCGAGCCACTCGTTGGCGACCACGAGACCCGTCACCCGCTCGGGCAGCGCGGACGTCCACGCGACGTCGGCCGGCAGCGTCGGCGGGCGGGGCGCGATCTCGACGCCGACCAGGTCGACGCCCGGCAGCAGCCCGTGCAGCGCCGTCAGCAGCTCGCCGCCCCCCGCGCCGAGGTCGACGACGGTCGCCGCGCCGGTCCGGCGGGCCAGCTCGGCCACCGCGACCGCGAACGTCCCGACGTGGGCGCTGGTGCGGAAGTGGTCGGCGGGCCTCGACGTGCGGAAGAAGCCGTCGTCGCCGTAGAGCGCGGCGTCCCACGCCGTCCGCCACGGAACCAGGTGCGCCGCCACGGCGCCAATCTATGGCACGGGGACGCCCGGGTGAGACCCCCTCGTTATGCTCGGCGCGTGACGAACAGCGGTCGACGTGCGCGGGCGGCCGTCGGTGCCGTCCGGCGGCGGTGGCGCAACCGCGACAGCCCCCTGCTGAGCGTCGTGGTGCCGGTCTACAACGCGGCCGACCTGGTCGAGGAGTCGCTGCAGTCGGTGCTCGACCAGCAGTACCGCAACGTCGAGATCGTCGTCGTCGACGACGGCTCGACCGACGACAGCCTCGCCGTCGTGCAGGCGTTCGCCGCGCGCAACCCGCAGGTCACGGTGCTGAGCCAGCCCAACGGCGGCGTCGGGGTCGCACGGCGCACCGGCACGGAGGCCGCGACGGGCGAGTACCTGACGTTCGTCGACTCCGACGACACCGTGACGCGCAGCGGCATCCAGGTCGCGATGGACGGTCTGCGGCGCAGCGGCTCGGACGTCGCGGTGATGCCGTACCAGCGGCGCGAGGGCGACGTGGTGCGTCCGGCCGCCCCGTGGATCCGCGCGGTGCACGCCCGTCCCGCCGAGGGCGTCACGCTGGCCGAGCGCCCCGACGTGCTGGTCAGCGCGATCCCCGGCGGCAAGATCTTCCGCCGGGCGTTCTGGGACGAGCACGGCTTCGTCTACCCGACGGTGCTGCTGGCGGGCGACCAGCGCGTCGCGGCCGAGGCCTTCCTGCTGGCCCGCACGCTCGACATCACCTCCGTCCCGGCGTACACGTGGCGCCGCATGGAGACGTCGATCTCGCAGGGGCACGTGACGGCCGCCGCCGTCCACGCCCGTCACGACGCGATGGACGCGGTGCTCGAGATCCTGGCGCCCCTGCCGGTGGCCCGCGACGAGCGCATCCTGCAGTACCTGCGCCACAACGTCCCGAACTCGCTGCTCAAGCTCGAGCGGGCCGACGACGCCTACCTCGACGCCCTGGTCGAGCGCGTGCCGCAGATCGTCGCGGCGGCCCCGCCCGACCGCTACGCGACCGAGGTGCCGGCGCAGTACCGCGTGCTGCACGCGCTGCTGGCCGCCGGCGACCGGGCGGCCGTGTGGCGCTTCGTGCGGGCCGAGGGCATGCAGCCCGAGATGCACCCGTCGGGCCCGGAGCCCGCGGGCCTCACGGTGCACCTGCCCGGCTGGGGCGTCGACGACGTCCCGCCCGAGGCGTACGTCCTGACGGCCGAGCAGACCGCGGCGCGCGCCGTCGTCCGGTCGGCCCGGCGCGACGGGGCCGATCTCGTGCTCGACGTCGCCGCGTGGTTCCCGAACGTCGAGCTCGACGACCCGTCCCTGTCGGTCAAGACCGACGGCGACCTGGTCGACGTCGTGCCCGGCGGCCAGCCGCACGTCGCGACGTCGCGGCAGGGGGCGCAGCGCCGCTACCCGCGCTCGGGGTGGACCGTGACGATGCGGGGGGTGGGCCGGCGCGCACCGCGCACGCTGACCGTGACGCTGCAGGACGGCGACCGCACCGGCACCGTCACCGCACCGATCCCGCGATGACCCCCGGCGCCGGGTGTGACCCAGCGCACTCGGCGGCCCCCTGGCCTTCCGGGGGACGAGGGATATGCTGAGGGCGTCAATGAGTCTGGTACCCGTCAGGGACTGGAACGCGGAGACGAGAGAAGGCCACCATGATGCGTCCCTCCATGGGCGTCGTCGGAGCCGGCAAGGTCGGTTCCGTGCTCGCCGCGCGCCTGCGCGCCGCGGGCTACCCCGTCGTCGGCGTCAGCGGACGGTCCGAGGCCTCGCGGCTGCGGATCAGCACGCTGCTGCCGGGCGTGCCGGTGCTCGAGCCCGAGGCCGTGGCGGCCGCCGCCGACGTCCTCGTGCTGTCGGTGCCCGACGACAGCCTGATCGCGGTGGCCGAGGAGCTCGCCGCCTCCGGTGCCGTCCGCCCGGGGCAGGTCGTCCTGCACACCAGCGGACGCCACGGGCTCGACGCCCTCGCGGCACTGACCCGTGTGGGCGCCCGGCCCATCGCCTTCCACCCCGCCATGACGTTCACGGGCACGGCCGTCGACCTCGAGCGGGGCCCCGTGTTCGGCCTGACCGCCGCGGTCGCCGACCGCCCGCTCGCCGAGGAGCTCGTCGCGGCGCTGCACGGCGTCCCGATGTGGGTCGCCGAGTCCGACCGCGCGCTCTACCACGCGGCCCTGGCCCACGGCGCCAACCACCTCGTCACCCTCGTCGCGCAGTCGATGGACCTGCTGCGGACGGCCGGCGCGGCCGATCCCGCCGCGGTGCTGCGCCCCCTGCTGACCGCGGCGCTCGACAACGTCCTGGCGTACGGCGACGCCGCGCTGACGGGGCCCGTCGTGCGCGGCGACGTCACGACGATCCGCGCCCACGTCGACGCCCTGGCGACGTCCGACGTCGACGACGCGACGGTCGACGCGTACCTCGAGCTCGCCCGCGCCACGGCCCGCCGCGCCGAGGCCGACGACCGGCTCGACGCCGCCACGGCGGGCACGATCCGCCAGGTGCTCGACGAGGCCGACTGGGACACCATGGCGCACATCGCCGCCGGGTTCTGACCGTGACCTCACCCGTCGTCGCCCGCACCCGGGCCGAGGTCGCCGACGCCCGCGGAGGCTCCGCCTCGGTCGCCTTCGTGCCCACGATGGGCGCGCTGCACGACGGCCACGTGCGGCTGCTCGAGCACGCCCGGCCCCTGGGCGAGACGCTCGTCGCGTCGATCTTCGTCAACCCGACGCAGTTCGCGCCGGGCGAGGACTTCGACGCCTACCCCCGCACGTTCGACGCCGACCTCGAGCGGTGCGCCGCCGCGGGCGTCGACGTCGTGTTCGCCCCGACCGTGGCCACGATGTACCCGTCCGGGCTCGTCGACACCGTCACGGTCGACCCCGGGCCGCTGGGCTCCGTGCTCGAGGGGGCCTCGCGCCCGACGCACTTCCGCGGCGTCCTGACCGTCGTGTCGAAGCTGTTCGGGCTGGTGCGGCCCGACGTCGCGGTGTTCGGCGAGAAGGACTACCAGCAGCTGACGCTCGTGCGGCAGATGGCGCGCGAGCTCGCGCTCGGCGTCGACGTCGTGGGCTGCCCGACGGTGCGCGAGCCCGACGGGCTCGCGATGAGCTCGCGCAACCGCTACCTCGGCGACGACGAGCGGCGCACCGCGGCCTCGATCTCGGCGGCCCTGCGCGCCGGGGTCGAGGCGGCCCCACGGGGCCCCGACGCGGTGCTCGCGGCGGCCCACGCCGTGCTCGACGACGTCTCGGCCGACATCGACCTCGACTACCTCGTCCTGACCGATCCCGAGCTCGGACCGGCCGTGGCCGGCTCCGACGCCCGCCTGCTCGTGGCCGCCCGCGTGGGCCGGCCACGCCTGCTCGACAACACCGCCCTGACGCTCGGAGGCCCCTCGTGATCCGCACCATGATGAAGTCCAAGATCCACCGCGCGACCGTGACGCAGGCCGACCTGCACTACGTCGGCTCCGTGACGGTCGACCTCGACCTGCTCGAGGCGGCCGACCTGCTGCCGGGCGAGCTCGTGCACATCGTCGACATCGACAACGGCAACCGGCTCGAGACCTACACGATCGCGGGGGAGCGCGGCTCGGGCGTCATCGGCATCAACGGCGCCGCGGCCCACCTCGTCCACCCCGGCGACCTGGTGATCCTGATCGCGTACGCGCAGATGCCCGACGCGGAGGCGCGGACGTTCGAGCCCCACGTCGTGTTCGTCGACCGCGACAACCGCGTGGTCGGCACGGGCGCCGACCCGGCCGAGGCGCTGCCCGGCTCGGGCCTGACGCGCGGCGACGTCGTCGACAACCCGCTCGTCGCCTCGCGATGATCCTGCTCTGCCTCGACGTCAGCAACAGCCACACGACGATCGGGGCGTTCGACGGCGACGAGCTGGTCGAGCACTGGCAGGTGTCGTCCGACGAGCGCCGCACGGCCGACGAGTGGCAGGTGCTCGTGACAGGCCTGACGGCACGGGCCGGCATCGACGACATCGACGCGGTCGCGATGTGCTGCACCGTCCCGACGATCCTCGTCGAGCTGCGGGCCCTGCAGGAGCGCTACTACGCCGACCTGCCGACCGCCGTCGTCGGACCGGGGGTCAGGACCGGCATCCCGATCCACACCGACAACCCGCGCGAGGTGGGCGCCGACCGCATCGTCAACGCGCTCGCCGCCGCCGAGCTGTACGGCGGCCCCGCGATCGTCGTCGACCTCAACGGGACGGCGACGATCTTCGACGTCGTCGACGCCGACGACCGCTACATCGGCGGTGCGATCGCCCCCGGCGTCGAGCTGTCGCTGGAGGCCCTGTCACGGCGGGGCGCCCAGCTGCGCAGCGTCGAGCTCGCGGTGCCGCGCGACGTCATCGGCAAGAACACCGTCGAGGCGCTGCAGTCGGGCATCGTGTTCGGCTTCGCGGGGCTCGTGGACGGTCTGGTGTCGCGCATCATCGACTCGCTCGACGTCGACCCGGAGCACGTCACCGTGATCGCGACGGGCTCGTTCCCGGAGTCGGTCGTCGAGCACTGCGAGACCATCACGACCCGCGACCCGCACCTGACGCTGACGGGCCTGCGGCTGATCCACGAGAAGAACCACGGCTGACGCACCCGCGTCGATCCCACCGCACTAGGCTTGCTCCTCGTGAGCGAACTGACCCAGAGCCCCGAGGACGAGCTGCCCGAGCAGATGCGGGTGCGCCTCGAGAAGCGCGAGCAGGTCATCGCGCGCGGCGAGGAGCCGTACCCCGTCGTCGTCGGACGCACCCACACGCTGCGCGAGGTCGTCGAGGCGTACGACGCCGAGGCGCTGGGGCCCGACACGCTGACCGGTGACACCGTCACGGTCGCCGGACGCGTCATCTTCGTCCGCGGCACCGGCAAGCTCGTGTTCGTCGCGCTGCGCGAGGGCGACGGCACGCCGCTGCAGGCCATGATCTCGCTCGGCGGCGTCGGCGAGGAGAGCCTCGCGGCGTTCAAGGCCACCGTCGACATCGGCGACCACCTGGCCGTCACGGGCGAGGTCATCACCAGCAAGCGCGGCGAGCTGTCGGTCATGGCGACGTCGTGGCTGCTCGCGGCCAAGACCGTCCGCCCCCTGCCCAACGAGCACGCCGCGCTGTCGGACGAGGCACGCAGCCGCATGCGGTACGTCGACCTGATCGTGCGGCCCGAGGCGCGCGACAACGTCCGGGTCAAGGCCAAGGTCATGCAGTCGCTGCGCTCGACGCTCGACCGCCTCGGCTACGTCGAGGTCGAGACGCCCGTGCTGCAGCACACCAACGGTGGTGCCGCGGCGCGTCCGTTCCGCACGCACGTCAACGCCTTCGACGAGCCGGCGCTGCTGCGCATCGCGCTCGAGCTGCACCTGAAGCGCGCGCTGGTCGGCGGCATCGACAAGGTCTACGAGATGGCCAAGACGTTCCGCAACGAGGGCGTCGACAACACTCACAACGTCGAGTTCCTGATGCTCGAGGCCTACGAGGCCTACGGCTCGTACGACACGATGGCGGTGCTGACCCGTGAGCTCGTCCTCGACGCCGCCCGGTCGGTCGGCAAGACCGTCGTGCCGGGCCGCGACGGGTCCGAGATCGACCTCGAGGCCGAGTGGCGCCACGCGACGGTGCACGACCTCGTCAGCGAGGCCGTCGGCCGCACGGTCGACACCTCGACGTCCGTCGACGAGCTGGTGGCGCTCGCCGCGACGCACGACGTCGCCCTGCGCGACGGCTGGGACGCCGGCGAGATCGTGCTCGAGCTGTACGAGAAGCTCGTCGAGCACACGCTGATCCAGCCGACGTTCGTGCGCGACTACCCCGAGTCGGTGCGCCCCCTGGCCAAGAAGCACCGGACGACGCCCGGGCTGGTCGAGGCGTGGGACCTCATCATCAACGGTGTCGAGCTGGCCCCGGCGTACTCCGAGCTGAACGACCCCGTGATCCAGCGCGAGCGGCTCGAGGAGCAGGCGCGCCAGGCCGCGGCCGGCAACCCCGAGGCCAACGACGTCGACGAGGACTTCCTGCGGGCGCTGGAGTTCGGCATGCCCCCCGCGGGCGGCCTCGGCTTCGGCGTCGACCGCCTCGTGATGCTGCTGCAGGGCATCGGCATCCGCGACGCGATCCTCTTCCCGACGACGCGGGCGGAGTAGCGCCTCTGCGGTTTACCACGGTCCCGTGGTAAATCCTGTCCTCCCGGGGAAGACTTGCCCCGGGGAGAAGCGGTTTACCACGGTCCCGTGGTAAACCATCCTGCCGGCGGATCAGGCGAGGGCGGCGCGGACGCGGGCGCGTCCGTCGGCGGGGTCGTCCGCCGCGAGGGCTGCCTCGGCGGCCGCCCGGCACTGCTCGAGCGTCACGGTCGCGAGCATCGCGCCGACGCTGCGGACGGCGCTGGCCGCGCACGACAGCGACGTGACGCCGAGCCCCACCAGGACGCAGGCGAGCAGCGGGTCGGCGGCGGCCTCGCCGCACACGCCGACGGGCTTGCCGGCGCGCTCGCCCGCGCCCGCGACGGATGCCACGAGCGTCAGCAGGGCGGGCTGCCACGGATCGGTCAGGTGGCTCAGCGACGCCGCCATGCGATCGGCCGCGAACGTGTACTGGCTGAGGTCGTTGGTGCCGATCGACACGAAGTCGACGTGCTGCAGCAGGCGGTCGGCCAGGAGCGCCGCCGACGGCGTCTCGATCATCACGCCGGCGGTGAGCCCGCGCTCGCGGATGCGTGCCGCGACGTCGACCGCCTCGGAGACCACCGAGACCATCGGCGCCATGACCCACACGTCGGCCGACGACTGCGCGGACGCCGCGGCGATCGCGTCGAGCTGGTGGTCGAGCAGCTCGGGGCGCTCGGTGGCGATGCGCAGCCCGCGCACGCCGAGGGCCGGGTTCGGCTCGGTGCCCATGTCGGCGAAGGCGAGCGGCTTGTCCGACCCCGCATCGAGGGTGCGCACGACGACCTTGTGGTCGCCGGCGGCGTCGAGCACGGCCCGGTAGATCTCGGCCTGCTCGTCGACGGTCGGCTCGGACGCGCGGTCCAGGAAGCTCAGCTCGGTGCGGTACAGCCCGAAGCCCTCGACCGGCTCGGCGGCGGCGCGGACGGCACCCGCCGCGTCCTGCACGTTGGCCATGACCTGCACGGCGTGGCCGTCGAGCGTCGCGCCCGGGCCCGTCCAGGCGGCGCTCGCGGCCCGGCGCTCGGCGTCGGCGGCTGCTCGTGCGGCGGCGTCGGCCGCGTCGGGGTCGAGCACGACCTCGCCGGTCGTCCCGTCGACCAGCGCGGTGGCGGCCGATCCGTCGAGCGGCAGGTCGCGGACGCCCACGACGCACGGGATGCCGAGCTGGCGCGCGATGATCGCGGTGTGGCTCGTGGCGCCCCCCAGGCGGATCGCGATCGCGATGATGCGCACGGGGTCGAGGCCCGCGGTGTCTGCGGGGGCGAGGTCGTCGGCGAACAGCACCGACGGGACGTCGGGGCTGGGGACGCCGGGCTCGGGCAGCCCGAGCACCTCGGCGACGACCCGGTCGCGGACGTCGTACAGGTCAGTGACCCGCTCGGCCATCAGGCCGCCCGCGGACTCGAACATCGTGGCCAGCTGGGCGACGGCGGCGGTCATGGCGGTCGCGGGGCCCGACGTGTCGGCGTGCCGGCCGACGAAGGTCGCCAGGCCGCGGTCGCGGGCCATCGCGGCGGTGGCCTGCAGCACCTCGGCGGCGGCGCCGGACGCGTGCCCGGCCCGCGCGGTGAGGCGGTCGGCGACCGTCGCGCAGGCGGTGGTGACTGCGGCGACGGTGGTGTCGCGGTCGACGTGAGGCTCGTCGGCGGGGGCCTCGACGCGCTCGGCCGTCACGACGACGGGACCGGTGCCGACGCCCGGGACGACGGGTGTTCCGCTGCTGCTCATGCATCTCTCCTACGGATCGGGTTCCTGCGTCGTGCCACCTGTGAGCGGGGCTACGCGAACGTGAGGAAATGTGTCCGAACCCCTTGACTTCGAGGGACGTTACCGCGTAGAACAACAGATATCAACAAAAAACCACACAAATCCACACACATGATGACGACGAGACGAGGAGGGCGCGTGTACGCCGCAGAACGACGAGCAGCGCTGGCCCAGCGCCTCGAGCAGCACGGACGGGTCAGCGTCCTCGACGCGGCCGGCGACTTCGGCGTGTCCGGCGAGACCGTCCGGCGCGACCTCGCGGCCCTCGAGCGCCGCGGCCTCGCGCGCCGCGTCCACGGCGGCGCCGTCGCCCGGACGTCGGTGCAGGCCGTCGAGCTCGACCTGCGCGAGCGCGAGGCCCGGCAGTCGCCGCAGAAGCAGCGCATCGCGTCGGCCGCCCTCGCGTTCCTGCCGCCGGTCGACGGCAGCATGATCGTCGACGCCGGCACCTCGACCGCCGCGCTGATCGACGTCCTGCCCGACGAGCACTCGCTCACCGCCGTGACGCACGGCATCGCCGCCGCGGCGCAGATGTCGCGCCTCGAGCAGGTCGACCTGCACGTCATCGGCGGGCACGTGCGCGGTGCGACGGGGGCCGCGATCGGCGCCGGCACCGTCGCGGCCTACGAGACGGTCGGGGTCGACGTCGCCTTCGTCGGTGCCAACGGCCTGTCGGTCGAGCGCGGCCTGACGACCGTCGACTTCGGCGAGGCCGCGGTCAAGCGCGCGATCGTCTCGCGCGCCGCCCGCACCGTCGTGCTGGCCGACTCCAGCAAGCTCGACACCGACTACCTCGTCACGTTCGCCGCCCTGACGTCGGTCGACGTGCTGGTCACCGACACCGATGCCCCCGCCGAGTGCGTCGCCCGCCTGCGCGACGCAGGGATGGAGGTCGTGCTCGCATGATCGTCACCGTCACCGCCAACCCCGCGATCGACCGTCTGCTGACGCTCGACGAGCCGCTCGTCCGCGGCGTCGTAGGCCGCACCGGCGCCCCGGTCGACCAGCCCGGCGGCAAGGGCGTCAACGTCGCCCGCGTCGTCGCGGCCGCCGGCCACGAGGTCGCGGCGATCTTCCCGGCCCCGGCCCACGACTCGTTCGTGACGGCCGTCGAGGCCACGGGCCTGGCGCACGTCGCGGTGCCGACGCGCAGCCGCGTGCGGGTCAACCTGACCCTCGCCGAGGCCGACGGCACCACCACCAAGCTCAACGCCCCGGGCGCCGAGCTGTCGGCCGACGAGCTCGACCGCCTGACGCGATCGATCGTCGAGTCGTCCGCCGGCGCCGCGTGGGTCGTGCTGTCGGGCTCGCTGCCGCCCGGCGTGCCCGACGACTGGTACGCCGTCCTGACCCGCACGCTGCGGGCCGGGGGAGCACGGGTCGCGGTCGACGCGTCCGGCGCCCCGCTGCTCGCGACGCTCGGCGCGGCCTCCGGCGCCCCCGACCTGGTCAAGCCCAACGCCCACGAGGTCGTCGAGCTGGTCGGCGGCGACGCCGACGCGATCGAGGCTGACCCCGCGCTGGCCGCCGAGACCGCGCAGCGCGTCCGCCGCGAGTTCGGGCCCGCCGCGGTGCTGCTGACGCTGGGCGCCTCCGGCGCCGTGCTGGCCACCGCGGACGGCTCGTGGTTCGCGGCGTCGCCCCCCATCGTCCCCGTCAGCACCGTCGGCGCGGGCGACTCCTCGCTCGCCGGCTACCTGCTGGCCGAGGTCGACGGGCTCGACGCGCCCGGCTGCCTGTCGACCGCCGTGCGCCACGGCAGCGCGGCGGCGGCCCTCGCGGGCTCGACCCCACCCGGTCCGTCCGACGTCGCGGCGCTCGCCGCGGTCTCCGTCACGCACGTGCAGCACCCGTCACACCACAACCAGAAGGATGGTCATGTCATCACTCATCACGGCTGATCTCGTCAGCCTCGACACCGCCCTGGGTGAGGATGCGGAGACCGTCATCACCGCCCTCGCCCAGAAGGTCGCCGACGCCGGTCGCGCGACCGACGCCTCGCAGCTCGTCGCCGACGCCCTCGCCCGCGAGGCCCAGTCGGCCACGGGTCTGCCCGGCGGCATCGCGATCCCGCACTGCCGCTCCGAGGCCGTCACGGAGCCCACGCTGGCCTTCGCGCGTCTCGTGCCCGGCGCCGACTTCGGTGCGGCCGACGCGCCCGCCGACCTCGTCTTCCTCATCGCCGCGCCCGCCGGCGGCGGCCAGGAGCACCTGAAGCTGCTGTCGTCGCTGGCCCGCGCCCTCGTGCGTCCCGACTTCACGGCGGCGCTGCGCTCGGCCCCCGACGCCGACGCGATCGTCGCGCTGGTCGAGGACGTCGTCTCGCCGGCCCCGGTCGCCGAGCAGGCGCCCGCCGCTGCCCCGGCTCCCGCCGCCGCGTCAGCTCCCGCCGTCACCCGCATCGTCGCCGTGACGGCGTGCCCCACGGGCATCGCGCACACCTACATGGCCGCCGACTCGCTGACGCAGGAGGCCGCGCAGACCGACGGCGTCGAGCTGCAGGTCGAGACGCAGGGCTCCTCGGGCGCCAAGCCCCTGTCGCCCGAGACGATCGCCGCGGCCGACGCCGTGATCTTCGCGACCGACGTCGGCGTCAAGGACCAGGCCCGCTTCGCGGGCAAGCCGGTCGTCGTGAGCGGCGTCAAGCGCGCGATCAACGAGCCGACCGCGATGATCGCCGAGGCCGTCGCGGCCTCGACCGACCCCCGGGCCCGCCGCGTCGAGGGTGGCGCCGCCGCGTCCGCCGACGAGCGCGCCTCCGACACCGGCGGATGGGGCCTGCGCCTGCGCCAGTGGCTGCTGACGGGCGTCAGCTACATGATCCCGTTCGTCGCCGCGGGCGGTCTGCTGATCGCCCTGGGCTTCCTCCTCGCGGGCTACGACGTCGCGGGCGATCCCGCCTCGAAGATCCTGTCCGAGAACACGCTGAGCAACCTGCCCGCGGCGGGCGACCACGCCCTGTTCGGCAGCTCGCTCATGACGTACATCGGCGCCCTGCTGTTCCTGCTCGGGTCGTGGGCGTTCGGCTTCCTCGTCCCGGCGCTCGCGGGCTACATCGCCTACGCGATCGCCGACCGCCCGGGCATCGCGCCCGGCTTCGTGATGGGCTTCCTGGCCAACCAGATCGGCGCGGGCTTCCTCGGCGGCATCGTCGGCGGCATCATCGCCGGACTCATCGCGCACCAGATCGCGAAGCGTCCGGCCCCGCGCTGGCTGTCCGGACTCATGCCCGTCGTCATCATCCCGCTCGTGACGACGATCATCGCCGGCATGCTGATGCTGCTGGTGCTCGGTCGCCCGATCGCCGACATCACCGACGGCCTGACCGACTGGCTCAACGGCCTGTCGGGCGGCTCGATCGTCGTGCTGGGCCTGCTGCTGGGCGCGATGATGGCCTTCGACATGGGTGGCCCCGTCAACAAGGCCGCGTACGTCTTCGCCACGACCGGCCTGACGGCCGAGGCGATCGCCGCCGGTGGCACCGAGGTCAAGATCATGGCCGCCGTGATGGTCGGCGGCATGGTGCCGCCGCTCGCGATGGCCCTGTCGACGGCCCTGCGCCCCGGGCTCTACACGTCCTCGGAGCGCGAGAACGGCAAGGCGGCCTGGCTGCTCGGCGCCGCCTTCATCACCGAGGGCGCGATCCCGTTCGCCGCAGCCGACCCGCTGCGCGTCATCCCGTCGATGATGCTGGGCTCGGGCGTGGCCGGTGCGATCTCGGCCGGTGCGGGCGTGACCCTCGCGGCACCCCACGGCGGCATCTTCGTGTTCTTCGCGGTCGACCAGGTGCTGTGGTTCCTGGTCGCGATCGCGGTCGGCACCGTCATCAGCGCCCTGTCCGTCACGGCGCTCAAGCAGATCGGCGGACGCGGCGGGGCCGCTGCCGACGCCGACGTCGCCGCGGCCGACGAGACCGCACCCGTCCCCGCGCGCGTCTGACCGTCCGCGCCACCCTCCACCACCACCCACCCGCACCAGAGGAGCACCCATGCCCAGCAAGACCGTGACCGTCGGCTCGTCCGTCGGACTGCACGCCCGGCCCGCCGGAACCATCGCGGCGGCCGCCGCCGACATCGACGTGCCCGTCACGCTGGCCCTCGTCGGCGGCGACGCCGTCGACGCCGGCTCGGCCCTGATGATCATGACGCTGGGGGCCGGCCACGGCACCGAGGTCGTCGTCGAGTCCGACGACGCCGCCGCCGTCGAGACCATCGCCGCCCTCGTCGAGGCCGACCTCGACGCCGAGTGACCGCGGCGGTTTACCACGGGACCGTGGTAAACCGTCCGATCGCCTCTGCTTCCCCACGGAAGCCGCGTCCGCCCGCGGGAGATCTTCCGCGGGCGGACGCGCTTTACCACGGGACCGTGGTAAAGCGCGGCGGTTGGAAGATGACGGTTACGCCGACGGCGAACGGGGGAACGTCCGGGACGGCATGACGGTTGGGTTAAGCAATGGGCATCCGGCGCGCGGATTTCCAGAGCCGACTAAACTGGTCGGATACTCCACCCCAGGGGGAAGAATGTTCGAAAGATTCACCGACCGTGCTCGTCGCGTGGTCGTGCTCGCCCAAGAAGAGGCGCGCATGCTCAGCCACAACTACATCGGCACGGAGCACATTCTCCTCGGCCTGATCCACGAGGGCGAGGGCGTCGCCGCGAAGGCGCTCGAGAGCCTCGACATCTCGTTGGAGGCCGTCCGCGGCCAGGTCGAGGACATCATCGGGCAGGGCCAGCAGGCCCCGAGCGGGCACATCCCGTTCACGCCGCGTGCCAAGAAGGTCCTCGAGCTCAGCCTCCGCGAGGCCCTGCAGCTCGGCCACAGCTACATCGGCACCGAGCACATCCTGCTCGGCCTGATCCGCGAGGGCGAGGGCGTCGCCGCACAGGTGCTCGTCAAGCTCGGCGCCGACCTGAACCGCGTCCGCCAGCAGGTCATCCAGCTGGTCAGCGGCTTCCAGGGCAAGGAGGCCGAGGCCGCCGGTGCGCCCAGCGAGAGCCAGCCCAGCTCGTCGGCCGTCCTCGACCAGTTCGGTCGCAACCTGACGCAGGCCGCCCGCGAGGGCAAGCTCGACCCGGTCATCGGCCGGGCCGACGAGGCCGAGCGCGTCATGCAGACGCTGTCGCGACGCACCAAGAACAACCCGGTGCTCGTCGGCGAGCCCGGCGTCGGCAAGACCGCCGTCGTCGAGAGCCTCGCGCAGGACATCGTCCGCGGCGACGTGCCCGAGACGCTGAAGGACAAGCAGATCTACACGCTCGACCTCGGCGCGCTCGTGGCCGGCTCGCGCTACCGCGGTGACTTCGAGGAGCGCCTCAAGAAGGTGCTCAAGGAGATCCGCACCCGCGGGGACATCATCTTGTTCATCGACGAGATCCACACCCTCGTCGGTGCGGGTGCCGCCGAGGGCGCGATCGACGCCGCGAGCATCCTCAAGCCGATGCTGGCGCGCGGAGAGCTGCAGACCGTCGGCGCGACGACGCTCGACGAGTACCGCAAGCACTTCGAGAAGGACGCGGCCCTCAACCGTCGCTTCCAGCCGATCGTCGTCGAGGAGCCCTCGGTCAGCGACACCGTCGAGATCCTCAAGGGCCTGCGCGACCGCTACGAGGCGCACCACCGTGTCTCCATCACCGACGAGGCCCTCGTGGCCGCGGCGACGATGGGCGACCGCTACGTCTCCGACCGGTTCCTGCCCGACAAGGCGATCGACCTGATCGACGAGGCCGGCGCCCGCCTGCGCATCCGCCGCATGGCGACGCCGCCCGAGCTCAAGGAGTTCGACGACCAGATCGCCGACGTCCGTCGCCGCAAGGAGGGGGCGATCGACGCGCAGGACTTCGAGGCCGCCGCCTCGCTGCGCGACGAGGAGAAGAAGCTCATCACGGCCAAGGTCGACCGCGAGAAGGCCTGGAAGTCCGGCGACCTCGACACCGTCGCGGTCGTCGACGAGCAGCTCATCGCCGAGGTGCTGGCCAAGGCGACCGGCATCCCCGTCGGTCAGCTCAGCGAGGCCGAGTCGAGCCGTCTGCTCAACATGGAGGCCGAGCTGCACGAGCGGGTCATCGGCCAGGACGAGGCCATCAAGGCCCTGTCACGGGCCATCCGCCGCACGCGCGCGGGTCTGAAGGACCCCAAGCGTCCGGGTGGATCGTTCATCTTCGCCGGGCCCTCGGGCGTCGGCAAGACGTGGTTGTCCAAGGCGCTGGCGAACTTCCTGTTCGGCGACGAGGACTCCCTGATCCAGCTCGACATGTCGGAGTACAGCGAGAAGCACACCGTCTCGCGCCTCTTCGGCTCGCCTCCCGGCTACGTCGGCTACGAGGAGGGTGGCCAGCTCACCGAGAAGGTGCGCCGCAAGCCGTTCTCCGTCGTGCTGTTCGACGAGATCGAGAAGGCACACCCCGACATCTTCAACTCGCTGCTGCAGGTGCTCGAGGAGGGTCACCTGACCGATGGTCAGGGACGCGTCGTCAACTTCAAGAACGCCGTCGTCATCATGACCACCAACCTCGGTGCGCGAGAGATCTCCAAGGGCGTCAACCTGGGCTTCAGCCAGGCCGGCGACACCGCGGGGTCGTACAACAAGATGAAGGAGCGCGTCTCGATCGAGCTCAAGCAGCACTTCCGGCCCGAGTTCCTGAACCGTGTCGACGAGATCATCGTCTTCCCGCCGTTGACGCAGGACGAGATCCTGCAGATGGTCGACATGATGATCGCGTCGCTCGAGAAGCGTCTGGCCGAGAAGGACATGAACATCGAGCTCACGATGGAGGCCAAGGACCTGCTGTCGAAGCGTGGCTTCGACCCGGTGCTGGGTGCCCGTCCGCTGCGCCGCACGGTGCAGCGCGAGATCGAGGACGTCATGGCCGAGAAGCTGCTCTACGGCGAGCTGCACCCCGGTCAGATCGTCCTGGTCGGTGTCGAGGGCGAGGGTGCCGAGGCGGTGTTCACGTTCGAGGGCCGCGGCAAGGCCGAGCTCGAGCTCGAGATGCCCGACGTGCCCCCGGCTGTCGAGGCCGGCGCCCCCAGCGGCGACTAGTCACCTCACGTCGAGCCCCCGTCGCCACCTGGCGGCGGGGGCCTCGTCGTGTGCCCGGTCTCAGGCGTGCGAGCCCTGCAGGTTGATCAGCACGACGCCGGCGATGATCAGCGAGATCGCCACGACCTTGAGCACCGTCACCGGCTCGTCGAGGAACACGACGCCGACGACCGCGATGGCTGCGGTGCCGGCCCCCGCCCAGATCGCATAGGTGACCGAGACCGGGATCTGCCGGACGACGAGGGTCAGCAGCCAGATCGACAGCGCGTAGCCCGCGACGACGGCGGCGGTCCAGCGGAGGTCGGTGAACCCCTCGGCCCGGGGCAGGGCGGCGGTGGCCAGCACCTCGGAGGTGATGGCGACGGCCAGGAGGGCGGCGGCGACGAGCATGGGACGTCCTGTCGGGTGTGTAGCGAGCGCTACAAGACTGTAGCAGGTGCTACGTTGAGGCCATGGGCAAGCGTGACGACCTCGCGCAGGCGTCCACCGACCACGCGCTCGAGCACGGGCTGATCGGGCTCAGCCTGCGTCCTCTCGCCGCCGCGATCGGCACGAGCGACCGCATGCTGATCTATCACTTCGGCTCGAAGGACGAGCTCGTCGACGCCGTGCTCGACGTCTCCAACGACCGGTCGATCGCGGCCATCAGGTCGCTGCCGCCGGCGGCGACCGTGGCCCGGGCCGTCACGGGGCTGTGGGACGTCTTCACGTCCGGTCCACTGCTGCGGTGCCAGCGCATGTACGTCGAGGCCGCCGCGCTGGGACTGTTCGGACGAGAGCCGTACGCGACCTCGGTGCGCCGGTCCAACGCCGTGTGGCTCGACGCCATCGCCGACCATCTGCGGGCCTCCGGCGCGGCCGACGGCGCGGCTCCTCGCCTGGCGGCCCTGGTCGACGCGACGTTCAACGGGCTGATGCTCGACGGGCCCCTCGACGACGCCGACGTCGCGCGCGCCGTCGTGCACGACCTCGCGTCAGCGGTGGCCGGGTAGCGCGAACGAGTCGTCGCCGACCGGCTCGACCAACCCGTCGGCGACGAGCCCGTCGAGGCACCGCGCACGCTGCACGGCCTCGGGCCACACGGCGTCGAGGGCCGCTGAGGGCACGGGCCCGGTCTCGTCGCGCAGCACGGCCAGGAGCCGTCCGCGGCACTGTCGGTCGGTGCCCTCCCACGACTGGCCCCGTCGGGCCGGGCCGTCGTGCGCCGGGTGCCCGAGCGCTCGCCAGCGGCACGCGTCGGCCACGGGGCAGACCCCGCACTGCGGCGACCGCGCGGTGCAGACCAGTGCGCCCAGCTCCATCGTCGCGGCCGCCCACACGTGGGCGTCGTCGGCCGGGAGGAGGGACGTGGCGAGCCGCCGCTCCGCGGCGGTGACGGCGGGCGCGGGGAGCTCGACGCCTCCGACGACGCGCGCGAAGACCCGCCGGATGTTGGTGTCCATCACGACGGCCCGGCCGCCGAACGCGAACGACGTGATCGCGGCCGCGGTGTAGTCGCCGACGCCCGGCAGCGCCAGCAGCTCGTCGCGGGACGTCGGCACGTCGCCGCCGTGCCGTTGCGTGATCGCGGTCGCGGCGGCGTGCAGGCGCAGGGCCCGTCGCGGGTAGCCCAGGCGGCCCCAGGCGCGCACCGCCTCGCCGGCGGGCTCCGCGGCGAGATCGGCCGGCGTCGGCCAGCGCTGCACCCAGGCCTCGTAGACGGGCAGCACCCGTGCGACGGGCGTCTGCTGCAGCATGAACTCCGAGACCATCACGGCCCACGGCGACACCCCGCGACGCCACGGCAGGTCGCGGGCCGCCGAGGCGAACCACGCCGTGATGCGGTCGTGCAGGAGCGCCGGGTCGACGGACCGGGGCAGGGGCGTGGGCGACGTCATGGCGCGTCGATCTTCGCACGCGCACGTCGCCGCCTATCGTGGCACCGTGAGTCAGCGCCGGTTGCCAGCAGAGATCTACTGGCGACGGCGTCTGCTGCTCGTCGCGGTCGTCATCGCGATCGTGTGGGGCGTCCTGCAGCTCACCGGCGGAGGAGACGACGGCGAGCCCGCGCAGGCGTCGGGCACCCCGACGGCGCGCGCGTCGGCGACGGCCACCGCGCCCACGACCCCGGCCGCGCCGGTGCAGACGGTCGACGGGCTCGTCGACGTCGCGGTGGTCTCGGCCGCGACGCCGTGCGACCCCGAGAAGGTGCGCATCACGCCCAGCGTCCGACCCGGACAGCTCACCAAGGGGCCCGTCGACATCGGGCTGGTCGTCAGCTCGACCGAGGAGACGGCCTGCACGCTCCAGCCCGACGACGCCGAGGCGATCGCCGTGATCAGCGCCAACGGCACGCCGGTGTGGGACTCGACGGTGTGCAAGACGTCGCTGCTCAGCGCGCCGGTGCAGCTGTCGCCGCAGTGGTCGACGCTGTCGACGGTGCAGTGGACGGGCCGGGGCTCGGGCTCGAACTGCACCAGCAACCAGGGCTGGGCCGCAGCGGGCACCTACACGTTGCAGATCGGCACCCTGGGGGGCGAGCCGGGCGAGACGAAGTTCTCCCTCGACGCGCGTCCGGCCCCGGCCAGGACGACGGCGCCGCCCGCCGCCCCCGCGACCCCCGACCCGGCCGCGCCGACGACACCCGCGCCGACGGCACCCGCACCGGACGCCGCGACGTCCGGGACGCCCGAGCAGCCCTCGGACGAGCCCCCGGTCACGCCCGCCGACTAGCTACACGTAGCGCTCGAGGATGCTCGACTCGGCGAGCCGCGAGAGGCCCTCGCGGACCCCGCGGGCGCGCAGGTCGCCCACGCCGCCGACGTTCTGCAGGTCCTCGATGCTGGCCGCGAGGAGCTTCTGCAACGAGCCGAAGTGCTCGATGAGACCCTCGACGACCGGGATCGGCAGACGGGGGATGCGGGCGAGCAGGCGGTAGCCGCGCGGCGCCAGGGGGCCGTCGAGCGTCTCCTCGGTGCCGATGCGCAGCGCGCGGGCCACGCCGCCGAGGTCGACCAGGTCGGTCGACTCGATCGCCGCGAGCTCGGCCAGGACGGCCTCCAGCGGGCGGGCCCGACGCCCCGTGGGCATGTAGTCGCGGATGATGAGCTCGCGCTCGGCGTCGACCCCGCCGATGAGCTCCTCGAGCTGCAGCGCCAGCAGACGTCCGTCGGTGCCGAGCTCGAGCACGTAGGTGTCGATCTCGCCGGCGATGCGGCTGACCATCTCGAGACGCTGGGCGACCGCCGAGACGTCGCGCACCGTCACGAGGTCCTCGATCTCGAGGGCCGACAGCGCGTCGCTGACCTCGTCGAGGCGGTTGCGGTACCGCTCGAGCGTCTGCAGGGCCTGGTTGGCGCGGCCCAGGACGGCGCCGGTGTCCTCCAGCACGTGCCGCAGGTCGTCGAGGTACAGCGCGATGATGTGCATCGAGGCCGACACCGAGATCACGGGGACGTTGGTCTGGCGGGCGACGCGGTCGGCGGTGCGGTGCCGGGTGCCGGTCTCCTGGGTCGGGATCGACGGATCGGGCATCAGGTGCACGCCGGCCATCACGATGCGGCTGGCGTCCTTGTCGAGCACGATCGCGCCGTCCATCTTGGCGAGCTCGCGCAGCCCCGTCGCGGTGAAGGGGACGTCGAGCCGGAAGCCACCGGTCGAGATCGCCTCGACGCTCTTGTCGTGGCCGATCACGATGAGGGCTCCCGTGCGCCCGCGCAGGATGCGCTCGAGCCCCTCGCGCAGCGAGGTGCCCGGGGCGACCGACGACAGCGTCGCGCGCATGCGGGTGGATGCGTCGAGCGTCGCCGCGTGGCGCTCGGCGGCAGTAGCCATGACACGTCCTCCTCGATCGGCCCGGACGGGCCCGGATCGCGGTCAGTCTACGGGGCGCGGGGCCCTGGGTGACTCATCGAGACAGAGCATCGCCTCGCCGATCGTGTGGACGGCCTGGATCGACAGCTGGCCGGAGTACGCGTCGAGCCCCTCCGAGCCCGCCGGCACGACGGCGCGGCGGAAGCCGATGCGCTCGGCCTCGCGCAGCCGGGCGGACAGGTTGCTGACCTTGCGCACCTCGCCCGCGAGCCCGACCTCGCCGATCGCGATGAGGTCGTTGGGGGCGGCGAGGCCCGACACGGCCGACAGGGTCGCGACCGCGACGGCGAGGTCGACCGAGGGCTCGACCAGGCGGGCGCCGCCCACCGAGGCGGTGTAGACGTCGAGCTGGCCGAGGTTGAGCCCGCAGTGCTTGGTCAGCACCGCCAGGATCATCGCGACCCGCGAGGAGTCCAGACCGCTGGACGTGCGGCGCGGCGACGGCGTGGACGAGGCGACGCTGAGCGCCTGCACCTCGGCGAGCAGCGGCCGGCGACCCTCCATCGTGACGGTGACGCACGTGCCGGCGACGGGCTTCTCGTGGCGCGACACGAACAGCCCCGTGGGATCGGGCACCTCGACGATGCCGTCGTCGACCAGGTCGAAGCAGCCGATCTCGTCGACGGGGCCGAACCGGTTCTTGACGGCGCGCAGCAGGCGCAGGCGCGAGCTGCGGTCGCCCTCGAACTGCAGCACCACGTCGACCAGGTGCTCGAGCACGCGCGGCCCGGCCACCGAGCCGTCCTTGGTGACGTGCCCGACCAGCAGCGTCGCGATGTCGTCGCGCTTGGCGCGCTGGATGACCGCCGACGCGACCTCGCGCACCTGGGTCACCCCGCCGGGCACGCCGTCGACGTCGGCCGAGCCGATCGTCTGCACGGAGTCGACGATCAGCAGCGACGGCGCGACGGTCTCGACGTGCGTCAGGACGCCGCCCAGGTCGGTCTCGGCCGCGAGGTAGAGGTTGTCGTCGACGGCGCCGGTGCGCTCGGCCCGCAGGCGCACCTGCGCGGCCGACTCCTCGCCCGAGACGTAGAGCGTGCGACGCCCGGCGCGGGCCCACCGCGCCGCGACCTCGAGCAGGAGCGTCGACTTGCCGACGCCGGGCTCGCCCGCCAGCAGCAGCACCCCGCCGGGCACGACACCGCCGCCCAGCACGCGGTCGAGCTCGCCGATGCCCGAGCCCACCGACCGGGCCGACTCGACCTGCACCTGGCTGATCGGCACGGCCGGCGTCGTGACGGGCGCCGCCTGCGTGCGACCGGTGCGTGCCGGCGCCGCGACGTCGACCGTGCCCCACGCCTGGCACTCGCCGCAGCGGCCGACCCACTTGCTGGTCGTCCACCCGCACTCGGCACAGACGTAGGCGGGGCGGACGGTCTTGGTGCTGGCCATGCCGTCAGCCTAGGCGGGGGGTCGGACAGCGCCCGGTCGTCCGGTGGCGGCGACGAGGGGGTCCGCCCCCTAAACTCCTCCTATGTCGTCTGTCGCCATGGCCACGCGGTACCCCGCGCCGCCCGTCCTGAGGTCCGCCGACATCGCGGCGAAGACCGGGCTCGTGCTGCTCCTGGGGCTCGCGATCCTCGTGCCGGGCTTCGGCAACATGGACGGCAAGGGGCTCGTGCCGCGCGTCATCGGCTACCCCGTCGCGGCGTTCGCGATCCCGTTCATCTGGTTCACGTGGTGGCGCCAGCGGGCCTCGTTCCCGTGGGTCGCCGACTTCCTCGTGACGTTCGCGTGCTTCGCCGACATCTTCGGCAACGTCCTCAACCTGTACGACTCGGTCGACTCGTTCGACAACTGGGTGCACTTCGTCAACACGGGGCTGCTGACCGCAGCGGTGGTCCTGCTCACGATGCACCGCTCGTCGAGCCTCGGGGCCGTCGTCGAGCGCGCCCTGGCCTTCGGCGTCAGCGCCGCGCTGGTGTGGGAGATCGCCGAGTACTTCGCCTTCCTGCGCTGGTCGCCCGAGCGCCTCGGCGCCTACGCCGACACGCTCAGCGACATGTCGCTGGGCGCGCTGGGCTCGGTGCTCGCCGCCGTGTGGGTGCACTCGCTGTGGCGCCGGGGGCACCTCACCGAGGTCGCGCCGCAGCTCGAGCTGGCGCACCAGCAGCGGGTCGGCCTCTCCTAGCCCGACCCCCGGCGTCCGTCAGATGCGGACGTCGCCGGTCGGCGTGCGGAACGTGGCCGCCATGATGCCGGGCAGCCCGTGCGGGGCGGTCCAGTTGACGTCGATCGTCTCGAGGGCGTCGACCGCGGGCTCGCCGAGCCAGTCGGACAGGCGCTGCGGCGATCCGGCGATGTCGAGCGCGACGAGCTCGATCTCGGACTCGGCCATCTGCGACGGGTGCTCGGACGGGTCGATGTCCCACGCCGTGACGTAGGGCAGCTGCGGGTCGGCGCGCATGCTGCTGGTGCCGATCTGGCGCCACTGCAGGTTGAAGCCGTCGGGACGGCGACGGTTGCCGGGCACCGCGTGACGTCCGATGCGCCGCTCGACCTCGGTCATGTCGTCGACCGACACGCACCACGCCATCCAGCCGCCACCGGCGTTGGAGCGCTCGCGGACGACCTGCCCGAAGGCGGCCTTGTCGGACGCGGGGTGGTCGAGCACCTCCACGACCTCGAGGTACTGCTGGTTCCTCAGCGGCAGGATCATGTTGCGCGTGCCGAAGCGGGGGTGCGCACCACCGTCGAGGAACGTGGCACCGAGGAGCCGGCCGAGCTCGGCGGTCGTGCCGGCGAGGCCGTCGGGGCCGGCTGCGAACGAGACGTGGTCGAGGTGCATACGGCATTCTGACCCAGCCCGCACCCGGCCCGCGTCAGGGGGTCATCGGACGGGGTCGGCGGGGTGTGGTGTATTGGCGCCGCGCACCTCGTGCTGCCTGCAATACCGGGCCAGCTCGGCGTATCCGGCCTCGCCCATCAGGGCCGTCAGCTCGTCGCGGTTCGTGACGTAGACGGGCTCCGGCGCGACGTGCGCCTCGGTGTTGGACGAGCAGTACCAGTCGAGGTCGGCCCCGCCCGGTCCCCAGCCCTGGCGGGTGTACTCGCCGATCTGCGTCTCGGTGTACGTGCTGCCGTCGCCGCGGTCGACGTCGCGGAACTGGCGGCGCAGCGGCAGCTGCCAGCACACGTCGGGCTTGACGGTGTGCGGCTTGAGGTCGTTGTCGAGCGCGAAGCCGTGCAGCGCGCACCCGTAGCCGCCCTCGAAGTCGCGCGAGTTGTGGAAGATGCAGGCACCCTCGAAGGCGCGGGTCTTGAGGTCGCCCTCGTCGTCGGTCTCGGTCCAGCCGCCGCGTCGTCCCTCGTCGTGGTGCTGCCACTGGGCGGGCGTCAGCTGCTCCATCACGGCGCGCGTGCGCTCGACGTCGTCGTCGTCGGAGAAGTGCGCGCCGAGCGTGCAGCAGCCGGCGTCGGGGCTGGTCTCGTAGATGCCGGGGCAGCCCTGCCCGAAGATGCACGTCCAGCGCGACGTGAGCCACGTGAGGTCGCAGCGGAAGACCTCGTCGGGGTCGGTGGGACTGGTGAACTCCACGAACGTCCGGGGGAATCCGAGCTCGACCTCTGGCATCTCACGCACTTTACGCGGCCTTGCCGCGTGCGGCAGTGCATCGCGGGGGTGCGAGGATGGTGCCCATGCGCATGGGCGTCCTGGACATCGGTTCCAACACCGGCCACCTGCTGGTGGTGGACGCGTTCCGCGGGGGCCCCCCGGTCGCGGCCCACTCCTACAAGGAGCCGCTGCGGCTCGCCGAGCACCTCGACGCCGAGCAGGCCATGACGCCCGAGGGCATCAGCCGGCTCGTGAAGTACGCCGTCGAGGCGCGCTCGGAGGCCGAGGACAAGGGCTGCACCACGATCCTGGCGTTCGCGACGTCGGCGGTGCGCGACGCCGTCAACGTCGACGACGTCATCGCGGCGGTCAACCAGGCCAGCGGGCTCGACCTGCAGGTGCTGGCCGGTCCCGACGAGGCCCGGCTGACGTTCCTGGCGGTCCGCCGCTGGTTCGGCTGGTCGGCCGGACGGCTCGGCGTGTTCGACATCGGCGGCGGCTCCCTCGAGATCGCCGCGGGCGCCGACGAGACGCCCGACATCGCGCAGTCGATGGCGCTGGGCGCCGGACGCCTCACGCGCGAGTGGCTCGCGGCCGGGCGCAGCAACGCCGAGCTGCGGCTGCACGTCCGCTCGCGCATCGCCGACGAGGCCGGCGCGATCCTGCGGGGCGGGACGTTCGACCGCGCGGTCGCCACGAGCAAGACGTTCCGGTCGCTGGCGCGCATCTGCGGCGCGGCGCCGTCGTCCGACGGCCGGTACGTGCGGCGCGTGCTGCGCAAGGACGACCTCTCGCACCTGGTCGACCAGCTGCGGACGATGTCGCCCGAGGACGTCGGCCGGCTGCCGGGCGTCTCGATCGACCGGGCGCACCAGATCCAGGCCGGCGCGATCGTCGCGCAGGCCGCGATGGACCTGTTCGACCTGACCGAGCTCGAGATCTGCCCGTGGGCGCTGCGCGAGGGCGTCCTGCTCGAGCACCTCGACGCCCTCTGAGGTCGTCCGTCCTACTCTTGGGGGCGTGCCCGTCCCCATCCGCGTCTCTCTGTCGACCTCCTCGGTCTACCCGGGGTCGACGGCCAGCGGGTTCGAGGCCGCGGCACGGCTCGGCTACGACGGCGTCGAGGTCATGGTCGGCATCGACGACGTCAGCGCCGACATCACCGCGATCAAGGCCCTGAGCGCGTTCCACGAGATGCCGGTCGTCTCGGTGCACGCGCCGTGCCTGCTGGTCACGCAGCGCGTGTGGGGCTCCGACCCGTGGGAGAAGCTGCACCGCAGCGCCGAGATGGCGCACGAGGTCGGCGCCTCGGTCGTCGTGGTGCACCCGCCGTTCCGCTGGCAGCGCGACTACGCCCGCACGTTCGTCGACGGCATCGCCGAGCTCGAGGCCCGGCACGGCATCACGTACGCCGTCGAGAACATGTACCCGTGGCGCACCGGCAAGCGCGAGTTCCAGGCCTACGCACCCGGGTGGGACCCGGTCGAGCACGACTACGCGCACGTGACGCTCGACCTGTCGCACAGCTCGACGGCCGGCGACGACCCCGTCGCGATGGCGCGGGCGGCCGGCGAGCGGCTCGCGCACGTGCACATCGCCGACGGCAGCGGATCGGCCAAGGACGAGCACCTGGTGCCGGGGCGTGGCACGCAGCCGTGCCGCGAGTTCCTCGAGACCGTCGCGGCCTCGGGCTTCGACGGCGAGATCGTGGTCGAGATCAACACCCGCAAGGCCAAGGACCAGGCCGAGCGCGAGGTCGACCTCCTCGAGGCGCTGGCCTTCACGCGCCTGCACGCGAGCACCTGACCCCTCCGCCCGCCGGCCGACACTAGGGTGAGGGCCATGAGTCAACGGATCGCGATCCTCGGTGCCGGCGTCATGGGCGAGACCCTCCTGTCGGCGATCCTGTCGGCCGGCCACGCGGCCGGCGACGTCGTCATCAGCGAGAAGCGCGCCGAGCGCGCCGCCGAGCTGCGCGACGCGTACGGCGTCGAGGTGACGGGCAACGCCGAGGCGGTCGCCGACGCCGACGTCGTGCTGCTCGTGGTCAAGCCGCAGGACGTCCCGGCGCTGCTCGACGAGATCGCCCCGTCGGTCCGGCCGTCCGCGACCGTCGTGTCGCTCGCGGCCGGCATCCGCATCGACGCCATGACCGCCGCGCTGCCCGACGGCGTCGCGGTCGTCCGTGCGATGCCCAACACCCCCGCGCTGGTGGGCGAGGGGATGTTCGGCGTCTCGCCCGGAGCGTCCGTCACCGACGATCAGCTCGCTGCCGTCGTGGCGCTGCTCGAGTCGGGCGGACGGGTCGTCGTCGTCGACGAGAGCCGGCAGGACGCCGTGACGGCGGTGTCGGGCTCCGGACCGGCCTACGTGTTCTACCTCGCCGAGGCCATGATCGCCGGCGGCGTCGCCGAGGGACTCGACGAGCCGACGGCCCGCGCCCTGGCGGCCCAGACGCTCGTGGGTGCCGCCAAGCTCCTGTCGACCTCGGACGAGACGGCCGAGGAGCTGCGCCGCCGGGTCACCTCGCCGAACGGCACGACGCACGCCGCCATCACGACGTTCGACGAGCGTGGGGTCCGCGACGGACTCGTGGCGGGCGTCGCCGCGGCGGCAGCCCGGTCCGCCGAGCTGTCGGGCCCGGCATAGGCTCATCGGTATGACCGAGGCCACAGGGCACGCGCCGGATCGGGCCTGCATCGTCTACGACGAGCAGTTCCTGCAGTACAACTTCGGCCGCACGCACCCCATGGCGCCCGTGCGCGTCGACCTCACGATGGCCCTGGCCGACGAGCTCGGCATCGTCGACGGGCTCGAGGTCGTGGGCGCGGCCCCGGCCACCGACGACGAGCTGCACCTGATCCACTCCGCGAGCTACATCGAGAAGGTCCACAAGCTCAGCGACCACCCGACGTACACCGACCTGTCGGTCGGGCTCGGCGGCGACGACAACCCGGTGTTCGCGCACATGCACGAGGCGAGCGCGCTGGTCGCCGGCGCGAGCGTCGAGGCGGCGCGGCGCGTCTGGACCGGGCAGGCGCCCCGCGCGATCAACATCAGCGGCGGCCTGCACCACGCGATGCCCACGAGCGCGAGCGGCTTCTGCATCTACAACGACGTCGCGCTCGCGATCCGCTGGCTGCTCGACAACGGCGCCGAGAAGATCGTGTACGTCGACGTCGACGCCCACCACGGCGACGGCGTGCAGAAGATGTTCTGGGACGATCCGCGGGTCCTGACGATCTCGATCCACGAGGGTCCCCAGACGCTGTTCCCGGGCACGGGGTTCTCGACCGAGACCGGGGGAGAGGGGGCCGAGGGATCGGCCGTCAACATCCCCCTGCCGCCCGGCACGTCCGACGCGGGGTGGCTGCGCGCCTTCCACGCCGTCGTGCCCGCCCTGGTGCGCGAGTTCGCCCCCGACATCCTGGTCACGCAGCAGGGCTGCGACTCCCACATGGACGACCCGCTGACCAACCTGATGCTCAGCGTCGACGGGCAGCGGGCGTCCTACCTGGCGCTCAAGGCCCTGGCCGACGAGGTGTGCGGCGGCAAGTGGGTCGCGACCGGCGGTGGCGGCTACGCCGTGATGGACGTCGTGCCGCGCGCCTGGGCCCACCTCATGGCGATCGTCGCCGGCACGCCGCTCGACCCCCGGGCCGAGACGCCCGAGCGGTGGCGCGAGCGCATCCACGAGATGCGCGGTCAACCCGGTCCGCTGCGCATGACCGACGGCCGGGCCGTCGGCTACCGGGCGTGGGAGCAGGGCTACGACCCAGCGAGCTGGCTCGACCGCTCGATCCACGCGACCCGCGAGGCGGTCTTCCCGCTGAACGGCCTCGACCCCCTGCCGTGAGCCCCGATCCGGCCTCTCCTGCCGGGCTCTCGGTCAATTTGGACAACTACTGTCGCGGAAGTGTCGCGAGGCACTAGTCTCGTCGAAGGCACGCGCGCTGTTTCTCTGGTGGGGAAGCCAGAGAGCGCGCGTGCCCCTCAGGAAGCAGGTGGTGACGTGGCGCCCGGACCGACGTTCTTGACCGTCGCCGAAGTGGCGAGTCAGATGCGCGTGTCGAAGATGACGGTCTACCGTCTCGTGCACTCCGGCGAGCTCGAGGCCGTCCGCGTCGGTCGATCGTTCCGCGTCCCCGAGCACGCCGTCACGGCCTTCCTCGGCAAGTCCTACTTCGAGGCCGGCTGAGCGTCGCCGACGCCCGATCCCGCCCGTCGCCGGCCGGTGGTCGGCATCGGCGGTCACCGCACCCGCCGTGTAGGCTGATCGCTAGCCACGACCCGGGGCGCAGGCCATGCGGCCATGTCCCGCCGAGCGTGGCACCACGTCTCAGACGAACACCGTGTTGGACGAAGCATGCCGCGTGCGCGCGGCCGACAAGAATTGAGTTGTGACCCGTGGGTTCAGTCATCAAGAAGCGGCGCAAGCGGATGTCGAAGAAGAAGCACCGCAAGATGCTCAAGCGCACGCGCGTGCAGCGTCGCCGTCTGGGCAAGTAGCCCCACACCGTCATGAGCCGGGTCGTCCTTGTCACAGGCGTGGCTGGCTCGTTCGCGTCCCTGGTGGCCCGCCGGCTCGTCGAGCTCGGTGAGGCCGCCGGGATCGACAAGGTCGTCGGCATCGACACGATCCTCCCGGACGTCGACCTCGGCGGCATGAAGTTCGTGAGGGCCGACATCCGCACCCCCGTGATCGGCAAGGTCATCGCGGTCGAGGACGTCGACACCGTCGTGCACCTCGACGTCAACCCCCCGCAGCGCGGGCGGGTCGGCGGCAAGGAGCTCAACGTCATCGGGACGATGCAGCTGCTGGCCGCGTGCCAGCGGTCCGGCACGGTCGGCAAGGTCGTGCTGGGGTCGTCGGCCGCGGTCTACGGCTCGTCGCCCCGCGACCCGGCCATGTTCACCGAGTCGCTCCTGGCCCGCAGCGGCGTCCGCTCGGGCTTCCCGAAGGACATCGTCGAGGTCGAGTCGTACGTCCGCGGCTTCGCCCGGCGCCGCCCCGACGTCATCATCACGACGATCCGGGCCGCGCAGGTCCTGCACCCCGAGGTCGACACCCCGCTGCGCAACTACTTCAGCAACCCCGTGCTGCCGTCGGTGCTGGGCTTCGACCCGCGCCTGCAGTTCCTGTCGCTCGACGACGCGCTGTCGATCCTGGGCGAGGCCGTCGAGCACGACCGCCCGGGCACGTTCAACGCCGCCGGCGACGGCGTCGTGCTGCTGAGCCAGGTGGCCCGCCGCCTCGGACGTCCGCTCGTGCCGATGCCCCGGCTCGGCTTCGCGCCGGCGGCGCGCCGCTTCGTGCGCGCGATGGGCTCCGACATCCCGCCCGACCTGCACCGTCTGCTGACCTTCGGTCGCGCCGTCGACACCTCGGCGCTGCGCGACATCTTCGGCTACGAGCTGCAGCGCACGTCCGAGGAGACCCTCGACGACTTCGGCCGGGCGCTGCGTCCCGGCATCCTGTCCGGCCTGGGGAGGCGCGCGTGAACGACGACCGCACGACGATCGGCTCGGGCGGCACGCCCGGACGCGGCAACCGGCAGACGTCACCGTCGACGGCCGCGCGGGCGCTGGCCGGCGGCACCGCGGCGCGCAAGCCCGCCGCGAAGGCCAAGAAGGCCCCCGCGACGCCGGCCTCGCCCGCCCCCGAGGCCACGGGGGCCAAGAAGGCCGCCGCCCCCCGCAAGACCGCGGCCGGCAGCAGGACCGCGGCGAAGAAGACGACGGCACCCCCCACGGGCGAGCGCCCGACCTCGCCCCGTCTGCGGGCCGTGACCGACGAGGACGCCGCAGCCGCTGCGGCCGCCGCCGCCGAGGAGGCCGCGCGTCGCACCCGGACGGCCGGCGCGGCGCCGCTGTCGGCCGGCATCCCGATCGACGAGATCTTCGTGGCCGTCATCGAGGCCGCCCAGCGGGTGCTGGGCTCCGACTGGGAGTCACGCGTCGCGACGCTGCTGTCGACCGTGCGCAAGCGTCTGGGCGGATCCTACGAGGTCGACGAGTTCGGCTTCGACCCCGAGATCGCACAGGTGCTGACCGCCGCGGTCGAGCCCATCGCCGAGAAGTGGTTCCGCCTCGAGGTGCGCGGCGTCGAGAACATCCCCGAGGACGGGGGAGCGCTGCTCGTGGCCAACCACTCCGGCACCGTCCCGCTCGACGGACTGATCACGGGCTACGCCGTCAAGAAGTACGCCGGACGCAACCTGCGCCCGCTGGGCGCCGACCTCGTCTTCGCACTGCCCGTCGTCGGACAGGTGGCCCGCAAGGTCGGCGCCACGCTGGCCTGCCAGGAGGACGCCGAACGTCTCCTGAGCGGCGGCGAGCTGGCCGGCGTCTGGCCCGAGGGCTTCAAGGGCATCGGCAAGCCCTTCGCCGAGCGCTACAAGCTGCAGCGCTTCGGCCGCGGCGGCTTCGTCTCGGCCGCGATGCGCGCGCAGGTGCCGATCGTGCCGGTCTCGATCGTCGGCGCCGAGGAGATCTACCCGCTCGTCGGCAACGTGCCGTCGCTGGCCCGCCTGCTCGGCCTGCCGTACCTGCCGATCACGCCGTTCTTCCCGCTGCTCGGCCCCCTCGGCCTCGTGCCCCTGCCCAGCAAGTGGATCATCGAGTTCGGCGAGCCCGTGCGCACCGACGCCTACGAGCCGCAGGCCGCCGACGACCCCATGCTGCTGTTCAACGTCACCGACCAGGTGCGCGAGACGATCCAGCAGACGCTCTACAAGCTGCTCGTCGAGCGCGGCAACGCGTTCTTCTAGGCCGCGCTCGCTCGGCCCGTGGTCATCACGTGGGCGAACCACGGACCTGCTGCTCGGTGCGGTCCGGCTACTTCTTGGGGGTGCCGAGCAGGCCGTTGACCAGGCCCGGGACGAGCCCGACCTGGTCCTCGTCGCCGAGCAGGCCACCCAGCAGGGGGTCGGTCAGCGGTGCGAGAGGAGCCGCCGGCGGCGGCGTCGTCGTGACCGGCGGACGCTTGGACGGCGACGGTGCCGGCGTGCTGCTGGGACGCGCCGACGTCGGCGCGGCCGGCGCCGGCGTGGCGGCCGGGCGCGGGGTCGGGGTCGCGTCGTCGCGTGCGGCATCCGGCGCGGCGGCGGGCGGCGACGGGGCCTCCTGCGACAGCGCGGCCAGCGACAGCAGGGCGTCGACGTCGGCGGGGCTGCAGCTGGCGCACAGCGTCACGGCCTCGCCGGCGAGATCGGTCACCGCGGCCGATGCCGCGGCGAACGGATCGTCGAGGCCCTCGGGCAGCTGCGACGACAGCTCGGCCAGGTCGAGGCTCGACGCGGCGGCGAAGTCGTTGACCCGCTCGACGGAGTCCTGCGCGCCGTGCGACGTGTAGTCGGTGAACAGCCTGCTCGAACCCGCCGTGGCGGTCGTCGTGAAGTCGTCGAGCGTGTCGGCGATGTCGCTGGCCGAGCCGCCCTGGGCGCTCAGCGTGCGCGCCTCGGCGAGCCGCTCGGAGGCCTGCGCCAGCTGGAACGACCCGCGGGAGGCGTCGTCGCGGTGCAGCAGGAGCTCGGCCGACTCGACCGAACGCTTGATGGGGTAGAGCATCTGGCCGGGGACCGCCGAGGCGCTGGAGGCGACGAGCCCCACGACACCGGCGGACGTCACGAGGGCCGCCGTGACGGCGGCGACGCGACGACGCACCGGCCGCGACTCGTCGACCCGTGCGACGGCGGGCCTCGGTGTCGACGGCATCGGCACCAGCACGGTCTGCGCCTCGGTCATGAGCTGGGCACGCAGCGACGAGCGGAACGCGGCACCGGGCTCGACGACGGCGGCCTGGCACAGGGTCTCGGCGAAGCGGACCAGCTCGGCGATGTGCTCGTCCTTCGGCGGACGCCCGTTGAAGGCGTCGTCGAACGACTGGGCATCGTCGTGGGAGCGACGGCCGATCATGATGGGGTCCTCACTGCTGAGCGTGCGTGGCTGCTGACCTGACCAACGACGCCGGCGGGGTGAAGGTTACGTGAAGTGAGGGGGACCAACGTCCTGTCATGGTGTCTCATCGGATGTCCTCCGGGACCGACTTCGCGAGGCTCCGCACGGCCCTCAGCTGGAGCTGCTTGATGGCCCCCTCGCTGCGCCCGAGGGCCGCAGCCGTCTGGGCGATCGACAGTCCCTGGATGAAGCGCATGAGGATGCAGTCGCGCTGCTCGGGCGGCAGTCCGCTGACGGCCTCGAACAGCATCTCGTTGGAGATGAGGGACAGGACCTCCTGCTCGGGACTCGCGGCGTGCGACGTGCCCTCGGGGATCGTCTCGGACACGATCTCGAGCCGGGAGCGGCTCGACTTGAAGTGGTCGGCGATCAGGTTGCGGGCGATCGTCGTGAGCCACGCGCCGAAGTCCTTGCCCTGCCACGTGAAGCGCTGGATCGCCCGGAGTCCCCGCACGAACGTCTCGCTCGTGAGGTCCTCGGCGAGCTGCTGCGAACCCACCCGGTAGTAGACGAACCGGAAGACGCCCGTGACGTAGTGGTCGTACAGCTGGCCGAACGCCTCGGCGTCGCCCTCCTTGGCGAGGTCGACGAGGGCGCGCAGGCGGGTGGCCTCGGGGTCGAGGTCGTCGCGCGGCGGCGGGCCGCCGGACGACGGCGCGTACGCGGGGGAGTCGGCCACGGCGAGCGCGATCTGCAAGGACCGGTCGTCAGGGATCGACAACGCGAGCGACATGACGTCGCGCAGATGACTCCACCGTGAACTCACAGGCCCTCCCCTGATCAGGGAGAGCGTAACCCGGTGTTAGGACCTAAGTCAGTGAAAATCAACGATTTCTTCTGCGCAGCGCGTGCCAGGTGCCGCCGGCCGCGATGGCTGCCACGACCCCCTTGCCGCCGACGAGGGCCAGCTTGCGGCCCGTGCGGTAGTCGCGGATGCGCCAGCCGTTGGACTTGGCGTGGGCGCGCAGCGTCGAGTCGGGGTTGACCGCGCACGGGTGCCCGACGAGCGACAGCATCGGCAGGTCGTTGCTCGAGTCGGAGTAGGCGTAGCAGTCGTCCAGCACGAGCGACTCCCGCTCGGCGATCTCGCGGATCGCGACGGCCTTGCCCTCGCCGTGCAGCATCTCGCCGACCAGCGCCCCGGTGTAGACGCCGTCGACGTGCTCGGACACCGTGCCGAGCGCGCCCGTGAGCCCGAGCCGGCGGGCGATGACCTGCGCGATCTCGACCGGCGCGGCCGTCACGAGCCACACGCGGTGGCCGCGGTCGAGGTGCCACTGGGCGATCGCCCGCGTACCGGGCCAGATCTTGCCCGCCATGTGCTCGTCGAAGATCTCCTCGCCGATCTCCTCGAGCTCGGAGACGCTGTGACCGGCGATGAAGGCCAGCCCCGTGGCCCGAGCCTTCGCGATGTGCTCGGGGTCCTCGCTGCCGACGACGCGGAACCACGCCTGCTGCCAGGCGGCCCGGACGAGGTCGCCCGTCGTGAAGAACTCGCGCCGGTGCAGCCCGCGGGCGAGGTGGAAGATCGAGGCGCCCTGCATGATCGTGTTGTCGACGTCGAAGAACGCCGCGGCGGTGGGGTCCTGGGAGGCGGTGAGCTCGCGCTCCATCTGCGACGAGGCCGCGGCCGCCTGACCCGCGAGCAGCGAGCGTGACTGCAGGTTGCGCTGCCGTTCGGGTGTTCCGTCCCGTCCCATGCGGCCGAGCCTAACCCCCTCCCGCCCGGTCGACCTGTGGTTGACTCGACGCGTGACGGTGAATGTCAGCGACTACCTGCACGCGGCCGCCTCGGCCGATCCGGACGGCGTCGCGCTGATCGAGCACCGCGACACCCGGCGTGAGGTGACGTGGCGCCAGTTCGACGAGGCCGTCGACGCCGTGGCTCGCGCCCTGTCGGGGCGGGGCCTGGTCGCCGGGCAGCGCGTCGCGGTCGTGATGGCCAACCGCGTCGACCTGCCGATCGCCTACTACGGCATCCTGCGCGGCGGCATGGTCGCCGTGCCGATCAACCCGCGCTCGACGACCCGCGAGATCGGCCGCATGCTGGCCGACTCGCTGGCCCGCGTCGTGCTGTGCGACGAGGCCGGCGTCGGTCAGGTCCGCGAGGCCCTCACCGACGACCACCGGGTCAGCGTCGTGGTCGACGGGGCCGAGCCGCGGGACGACGAGACGTCGTTCGAGCGCTTCCTCGCCGACGCCTCGGGAGCCGCCCCGGCCGCCCCCGCCGACGCCGAGGCGCTCGCGGTCGTCCTCTACACGTCGGGCACGAGCGGCAAGCCGCGCGGCGCGATGCTGACGCACCGGGCCCTGATCGCCAACACCGA
Organism: Aeromicrobium sp. CFBP 8757; assembly: GCF_014841755.1. Taxonomy (NCBI): domain Bacteria; kingdom Bacillati; phylum Actinomycetota; class Actinomycetes; order Propionibacteriales; family Nocardioidaceae; genus Aeromicrobium; species Aeromicrobium sp. CFBP 8757. The sequence goes on along the minus strand of NZ_JACYUM010000003.1, from coordinate 298,826 downwards.
GCAGATCGCGCGGCTGACGCCGCCCGCCATGACGCCCGACGACGTGTGCCTCGGCCTGCTGCCGATGTTCCACATCTACGGGCTCAACTGCGTGCTCGGCCAGGCGGTGCGCCAGGGGGCGACGGTCGTGCTGGTCCACGGCTTCGACCCGAGCGGCCTGCTCGACCTGATCGCGGCCGAGGGTGTCACGAACCTGCCGCTCGCGCCGCCGGTCATCGCCGCGTGGGCGGGCCGCGACGACCTGCGTGCCCAGCTCGCGCACGTCACGACGATCCTGTCGGGGGCGTCGGCGCTCGACGCCGATCTGGCCGAGGCCTTCCGCGAGTCGTCGGGCCACCAGATCGAGCAGGGCTACGGGCTCACCGAGACCGCACCCGTCATCGCGACGACGCACGGCTCGTCCCGCGACACCGACAACCACATCAAGCACGGCACGGTCGGGCGCGCGCTGCCCGGCATCGAGCTGCGCATCGTCGAGGGCGGCGGCATCGACGCGGCGCCCGGCGACCCGGCCGAGATCTGGGTCAGGGGCGACAACCTCTTCTCGGGCTACTGGCCCGACGGCGTCGACGGCCCCGACGCCGAGGGGTGGTACCCGACGGGCGACGTCGGCTACCTCGACGACGACGGCGACCTGACCCTGGTCGACCGGCTGCGCGAGCTCGTGATCGTCTCGGGGTTCAACGTGTACCCGTTCGAGGTCGAGGACGTCATCGCCGAGGTCGACGGCGTCGGTCAGGTCGCCGTCGTGGGCCTGCCGGACGAGGAGACCGGCGAGGCCGTCGTGGCCTTCGTCGTCCCCGCGGGTGACGCGCCGGACGAGACGACGCTGCTCGAGGCGGTCGACGCGCACTGCCGCACGCGGCTGGCCCGGTTCAAGCAGCCGCGACGCACGATCGTCGTCACGGGGCTGCCGCACTCGGCGACCGGCAAGGTCGCCAAGGGGCGGCTGCGTGCCCTGGCCCGCAGCGAGACCCTGGGCCTCGACGCGTGATCGCGCACTCCGGCGACGCGCGGGTCGTCGTCTACACCCGCCAGGGGTGCCACCTGTGCGAGGTCGCCGAGCAGCAGGTCGCGGAGGTCTGCGCCGGCACGGGCGACGACTGGGTGCGCGTCGACATCGACGACGACCCCGACCTGCGGGCCCGCTTCACCGAGCAGGTGCCCGTCACGTTCGTCGACGGGGCCCAGCACGACTTCTGGCGCGTCGATCCCGTGCGGCTCGGCGCCGCGCTCGCGAGGCGTCGCCCGGTGTGACCTGGGCCACCGGTGCGTCCCTCGATTTGGTTCCGACGTTCACAAACTCTTAAACTGACGGGGCACCCGATGCCCGTCCCGCAAGGGATAATCCCCAGCATCGCGGCGCAGGAGCACCGTGACGATACTTCGCAGCCCTCGGCTCGCCGACGGAACTGCCCGTGGCATCCCTGATGCCACCGTGGCCCGTCTGCCTGTCTACCTGCGTGCGCTCAACGCGCTCGCCGATCAGGGAGTGCTGTCCTGCGCCTCGGGCGAGCTGGCCGAGCAGGCCGGCGTCAACCCCGCCAAGCTGCGCAAGGACCTGTCGTACCTCGGCTCGTACGGCACCCGCGGTGTCGGCTACGACGTCGAGTACCTGCGCTACCAGATCGCCCGCGAGATGGGGCAGACGCAGGACTGGGACGTCGTCATCGTCGGCGTCGGCAACCTGGGCTCGGCGCTGTCGGCCTACCAGGGCTTCAGCACGCGCGGCATCCGCGTGGCCGCCCTCGTCGACGCCGATCCCGCGCGCGTCGGCGCCGAGGTGTCGGGCATCGTCGTGAGCCCCGTCGACCAGCTGGGCGCGATCGTCGCCGAGCGACGCATCTCGATCGGTGTCATCGCGACGCCGGGCGAGGCCGCGCAGGAGGTCGCCGACCGGCTCGTCGCGGCCGGCATCACGAGCATCCTGAACTTCGCACCCGCCCTCGTGCAGGTGCCCGAGGGGGTCGACGTCCGCAAGGTCGACCTCTCGATCGAGCTGCAGATCCTGGCGTACCACGAGCAGCGCAAGACCAGCAGGGACGCAACCGGCAAGGAAGTGGGCGTATGAGCGTGTTGGTGGTGGGCATGTCCCACAAGTCGGCCCCGATCGACGTCCTCGAGCACGCCTCGCTCGACGTCGACGCCGCGGTCAAGCTCTCGCACCTCGCGCTCGAGACGCCGTTCGTGACCGAGTCGGTCGTCATCTCGACCTGCAACCGGGTCGAGATCTACGTCGAGGCCGAGCGGTTCCACGGTGCCGTCGAGGAGGTCTCGCGCCTGCTCGCCGATCTCTCGGGCCTCGACCGCGACGAGTTCGTGCGCCACGTCTACGTCCACTTCGACGAGGCGGCCGTCGCGCACCTGTTCGGCGTCGCCTCCGGCATGGACTCGATGATCCTCGGCGAGAGCCAGATCCTCGGCCAGGTGCGCGAGGCGCTGCACTCCGCGCAGGCCGAGTCGACCGTCGGGTCGGCGCTCAACGCCCTGTTCCAGCAGGCCCTGCGCATCGGCAAGCGCGGCCACGCCGAGACGGGCATCGACCGCCTCGCGCCCTCGATCGTCACGGCCGGCCTCGACGCCGCGGGCGACGTCGTCGACGCCCCCGACACGCGCTTCCTCGTCGCGGGCGCCGGCACGATGGCGAGCCTCGCGGTCCGCACGCTGGTCGACCGCGGGGTCGACCCGCACCGCATCATGGTCTCCAACCGCACGTACCAGCGCGCCTACGCGCTGGTCGCGACGTTCGGCGTCAGCGCCGTCCGCTGGCAGGCCCTCGACGTCGAGCTGGCGGCCGCCGACGTCCTGATCAGCTGCACGGGCGCCAGCGGCGTCGTGTTCGACCGCGACCGCATCGCGAGCGCCGCCGGCGGACGTCCGATGTCGGTCATCGACCTGGCCCTGCCGCGCGACGTCGACCCGGACGTGCGCGACCTCGAGGGCATCGACCTGATCGACCTCGTCGTGCTGTCGCAGGCCGCGGCCAACGCCGAGCTGGCCGCCGACGTGCAGCAGGTGCAGTCGATCGTCGAGTCCGAGGTGCGCACGTTCCTGGCCGCCAAGGCCGCCTCGCACATCACGCCCACCGTCATCGCGCTGCGCACCATGGCGACCGACATCGTGGCGGCCGAGCAGGCACGCATCGAGTCGCGCCTGCCCAACCTGACCGACGACGAGCGGGCCGACGTCCGCAAGGCGCTGCACCGCGTCGCCGAGAAGCTCATCCACGCGCCGACCGTGCGCGTCCAGCAGCTGATCGACGGGCCCGCCGACCTCACCTACGCCGATGCGCTGGCCGACCTGTTCGCGCTCGACCAGAAGGCCGTCGACGCCGTCACGCGGGCGGGTGACACGGCATGACGTCCACGAACCGTCCGAGCCTGCGCCTCGGCACCCGCGCCAGCGCCCTCGCCCTGACCCAGTCGGGCATGATCGCCGACCGCCTGCGCGCCGAGTGCGACGTCGACGTCGAGCTCGTCACGATCTCGACCGAGGGCGACCGCAGCACCGCGCCGCTGGCCTCGATGGGCGGCCAGGGCGTGTTCGTCGCGGCGCTGCGCGAGGCACTCGTGCGCGGCGACGTCGACTTCGCGGTCCACTCGCTCAAGGACCTGCCGACGACGCCCGACCCGCGCCTCGTGCTGGCCGCGATCCCGCGCCGCGAGGACCCCCGCGACGTCCTGGTCGCCCGCGACGGGCTGACGCTCGGCGAGCTGCCCCACGGCTCGCGCGTCGGCACCGGCTCGCCGCGCCGCGAGGCCCAGCTCAACGCCCTCGGCCTCGGCGTCGACGTCGTCGCGATCCGCGGCAACGTCGGCACCCGCATCGGACGGGTCGCCCCCGGCGACCTCGACGGCGTCCTGCTGGCCCACGCGGGCCTGCTGCGCCTCGGTCGCGCCGACGAGGCCACCGAGGTCATCGATCCCCTCCAGATGCTCCCCGCCCCCGGGCAGGGAGCCCTGGCCTGCGAGTGCCGCGTCGACGACGACGTGACCGCCCGCCTGCTCGAACGCCTCGACGACAGCGACACCCGTGCTGCCGTGACGGCCGAGCGAAGCCTCCTCGCCACCCTCGAGGCTGGTTGCAGTGCCCCGGTGGGAGCCCTGGCCGAGATCGCCGACGGCGATCACGGCGACGAGCTCTGGCTTCGTGCCGTGGTCGGAGACGTCTCCGGCTCGCCCACCATCCGACTGTCCGCGACCGGCCTGCCCTCCGAGGCCGCCGCGGTCGGTGAACGTCTTGCTGTCGAGATGCTCGCCGAAGGTGCCGACGCCCTCGTGGCCGCCGCCACCTCCTGACCCCCTGACAGACTCAGAAAAGGACCACAGTGACCATCACCACTGCGACTCGAGAAGCCGCGACACCCGACGCACCGTCCACGACGAGCGCACGCAAGGCCCCCCGCGGCCACGTGAGCTTCGTCGGCGCCGGACCGGGTGACGCGAGCCTCCTCACGGTGCGCGCGGCCGAGCTGCTCGCCCAGGCCGACGTCGTCATCACCGAGCTGCCCGAGCAGTCGGCGCTCGTGACCAACGGGGCCGAGATCGTCGACGGGGGCATCGGCGAGGACGGCGAGCCGCTGACGCACGCGGCCCGCGGACGCCTGGTCGTCAAGCACGCCAAGACCGGTGCCACGGTCGTGCGCCTCATCGCCGGCGACCCGTTCACCTACGCGACGGGACCCGAGGAGGCCGCGGCCTGCAGCAAGGCCGGCATCGGCTTCGAGATCGTCCCCGGCATCTCGTCGATCTCGGCGGTCCCGGCGTACGCCGGCGTGCCGCTGACCAACCGGACGCACCGCGAGTACTCGGTCGTCAGCGTCGGCGACTCGTCGGTCAACTGGGCCGACCACGCCACCGAGGACACCCTCGTGCTGCTGTCGGCCGTCGCCCGCATCGGCGAGGTCGCCAGCGGACTGGTCGACGCCGGTCGCAAGCCCGACACCCCGGTCGCGATGACCCGGGTCGGCACGACGACCGAGCAGACCACCGTCGTCTCGACGCTGGCCGAGATCGCCGCCGACGCCAAGGCCGCCGGCATGACCGCGCCGGCCATCACGGTCGTCGGCGAGGTCGTCACGATGCGCGAGGCGCTGTCGTGGTTCGAGACCAAGCCGCTGTACGGCTGGCGCATCCTGGTGCCCCGCACCAAGGAGCAGTCCGCCGGCCTGGCCTCGCGCCTGCGCGGCTTCGGCGCGATCTCCGAGGAGGTCCCGACGATCTCGGTCGAGCCGCCCCGCAACCCCCAGCAGATGGACAAGGCCGTGCGCGGTCTCGTCGAGGGGCGCTACGAGTGGATCGCGTTCACGAGCGTCAACGCCGTCAAGGCCGTCCGCGAGAAGTTCGAGGAGTACGGCCTCGACGCCCGCGCGTTCTCGGGCCTGAAGATCGCCGCGGTCGGGGACAAGACCGCCGAGGCCATCGCGACGTGGGGCATCCGCGCCGACCTGATCCCGTCCGGCGAGCAGTCGGCCCGCGGCCTGCTCGACGACTGGCCGCCGTTCGACGAGCTGCTCGACCCCATCAACCGGGTCTTCCTGCCGCGCGCCGACATCGCGACCGAGACGCTCGTCGCCGGCCTGATCGACCTGGGCTGGGAGGTCGACGACGTCACGGCCTACCGGACCGTCCGGGCCGCCCCGCCGCCGGCGCCGACGCGTGAGGCGATCAAGACCGGCAAGTTCGACGCGGTCATGTTCACCTCGTCGTCCACGGTGCGCAACCTCGTCGGCATCGCCGGTAAGCCGCACACGTCGACGATCATCGCGTGCATCGGTCCCGCGACGGCCAAGACCGCCGAGGAGCACGGCCTGCGGGTCGACGTCGTCGCCGAGTCGCCGTCCGTCGAGGTGCTCGCCGACGCGCTGGCCGAGTTCGGTGCCGCGCGTCGCCTCGGCTTCGTCGAGGCCGGCGAGCCGGTCACGAAGCCGTCGCAGAAGCGGCCCTCGACCCGCCGCAAGGCGTAGGGGTGTCCTTTCCCGCCGACCGTCCTCGTCGCCTGCGCTCGTCGCCGGCGATGAGGCGGCTGGTGGCCGAGACGCACGTCCAGCCGTCGCAGCTGGTCCTGCCGATGTTCGTGGCCGAGGGGCGCACCGAGGCGCGCCCGATCGCGAGCATGCCGGGCGTCGTCCAGCACACGCGTGACACCGCGCGGCGGGCCTACGCCGAGGCCGCGGCGCTCGGGCTCGGCGGCGTCATGCTGTTCGGCCTGCCCGAGCACAAGGACGCGCAGGGGTCGGGTGCGCTCGACCCCGACGGCATCCTCAACGTCGCGCTGGCCGATGCGCGCGCCGAGGTCGGCGACGACCTGCTCGTCATGGCCGACCTGTGCCTCGACGAGTTCACCGACCACGGTCACTGCGGCGTCCTCGACGCCCGCGGACGGGTCGACAACGACGCGACGGTCGAGATCTACGCGCAGATGGGTGTCGTGCAGGCCGAGGCCGGGGCGCACGTCGTCGGCCCCAGCGGCATGATGGACGGCCAGGTCGGCGCGATCCGTGCCGCGCTCGACGACGCGGGGCACGACGAGACCGTGATCCTGGCGTATGCCGCCAAGTACTCCTCGGCGTTCTACGGCCCGTTCCGCGAGGCCGTCGACTCGTCGCTGCAGGGCGATCGCAAGACGTACCAGCAGGATCCGGCCAACGGCCGCGAGGCGATCCGCGAGACCCTGCTCGACATCGAGGAGGGCGCCGACATCGTCATGGTCAAGCCCGCCCTGTCGTACCTCGACCTGATCGCCGACGTGCGCGCCGCGGTCGACGTGCCCGTCGCCGCCTACAACATCTCGGGCGAGCTGGCGATGGTCGAGGCGGCCGCCGCGAACGGCTGGATCGACCGCGAGCGCGCGATCGACGAGATCATCGTGTCGATCCGGCGGGCCGGTGCCGACATCGTCCTGACGTACTGGGCGACCGAGCTGGCGACCCGCCTGAGGCGCTGACGCGCACGCACGTCGCTGACGGACGACGAGGGCCCCGGTTCGGCTGAACCGGGGCCCTCGTCGTGGTCGGGGTGCGTCAGTGCGTCAGGTCGTACACGCAGGCGTCGTACTTGTCCTTCGGCAGGCCCAGCGGGTACTGCAGACCGCACCGGAGCGTCGCCTCGGTCATGGACAGCAGGTCGGTGACAGGCTCGACGACCGGCGCGAGCGGCGTGTCCTTGACGCCGTCCTGCACGCCTCCACCGAGGGTGCCGGGCGTCTTGGTCGGGGTGGGGGTCGGCGTGCTCGAACCGCCGCCGGAGCCGCCGCCGTCGCCACCGGTCGACGGCGTGCTGCCGCCGCCGCCCGACCCGGTGCCGCCGGTGGGGCCGGCCGAGGGGGTCTTCGAGCCCTTCGAGGTGCCGCCGCCCGACGACTTCTTGTCGGCCGACCGCTGGGTCTTGGCCGCCTTGGCGCGCTGCGTGGGCGTCAGGGTCTGGTCGTTGGCCGACGACGTCAGGATCGGCGAGGTCGAGATGCCGTCGGGGGACTTGGTGAAGTCGCCCTGCGCGTAGGCCGCGGCGATCTTCAGCACCAGGTCGACGTACGCGTCGGAGTTGTTGTAGCGCTTGACCGCCGCGGCGGCGTCGGCGGGATCGGAGAGGTCTCCCTCGCCGGCGCACAGGTAGATGCCGGCCGAGGTGGCGGCGTCGGTGATGCTCTGCGGGTTCTTGCTGCCGTCGTTGTCGGCGTCGACGCCGACGGACTTCCACGTGCCGGGGATGAACTGCATCGGACCGACCGCCAGGTCGAGCACCGCGTTCTTGTCGAGCGCGCCGCTGTCGGTGTCGCCGATGCGCGCGCGGCCGTCCTTGCCGTCGAGCGGCACGCCGTAGATGCCGGGCTGGGCGATGCCCTTCGTGTCGAGCGAGTTGCCGTTGGTGCGCCCGTGGTTGGACTCGACACGGCCGATCGCGGCGACGAGCGTCCACGACAGGTTGCAGGCCTTGTCGGCCTTGCCGAGCAGCGTCTCGGCGCGGCGGTAGGCCGCGAGTGCCGACGAGGGGATGCCGTTGGTCGACAGCGTCGCGACGGTGCCCGCGGCACCGGCCTTCTGGTCGACACCGCCCGGCGCCTGCTGCACGCTGGCGGGCTGCTCGAACGCCGTGGCGGGGACGTCGGGGATGTCGGCCGCCGAGACGTCGTCGGACGCCGTGGCCAGGCCCGAGTTGCCGAGCGCGGCCCCCCACGCGCCGACCAGCACGGCCATCGGCACCAGGGCGCCGGCCTTCTGCCAGCGCGTCAGCTTACGAGCCCCCATGTCACACCCTCCCAGATCGACACCGCGTTCGTGCCAGACAGTAAACCGATGTTACCGGAGGCCGGGACGGCCTGCCAGTCCGGTCGTGGCGCAGAACACATCGTCAACGACGCGCACCCCGCGAAGGTTACGCCGGTCCGACGCCGCCGTCACGGCCATTTCGCCTGCGCGAGACAATGGTGGGGTGACTCCTTCTCCTGCCTCGCAGCACCTGTTCGAGCGCGCCCGAGCCGTCTCGCCGGGCGGCGTCAACTCGCCCGTCCGGGCCTTCCGCGCCGTCGGCGGCACCCCGATCTTCATGGCGTCCGGCGAGGGCGCCTGGCTCACCGACGTCGACGGTCGGCGGTACGTCGACCTGGTCGGCTCGTGGGGGCCCATGCTGCTGGGCCACGCGCACCCCGAGGTCATCGCCGCGGTCGGTGCGGCCGCCACGCGCGGGACGTCGTTCGGCACGCCGAGCGAGCCCGAGGTGCTGCTCGCCGAGGAGATCGTGGCGCGGACGTCGGCCGAGATGGTGCGCATGGTCTCGTCGGGCACCGAGGCGACGATGTCGGCGATCCGCCTGGCCCGCGGGTTCACGGGTCGCGACAAGATCGTCAAGTTCGCGGGCTGCTACCACGGTCACGTCGACGCCCTGCTGGCCGAGGCCGGCTCGGGCGTCGTGACGCTCGGCCTGCCCGAGACGCCCGGCGTGCCCGCGCACGTCACGGCCGACACGATCGTCCTGCCCTACAACGACCGCTCCGCGGTCGAGGCGGCGTTCGCCGAGCACGGCGACGCCATCGCGTGCCTCATCACCGAGGCGGCCGCGGGCAACATGGGCGTCGTCCCGCCCGAGCCCGGCTTCAACGAGTTCCTGTCGCAGATCACCGCCCGCCACGGGGCGCTGTTCATCAGCGACGAGGTCATGACGGGCTTCCGCGTGACCCGGTCGGGCCACTGGGGCCTCGACGGGCAGCGCGAGGGCTGGGCGCCCGACCTCGTGACGTACGGCAAGGTCATGGGCGGCGGCTTCCCGGCCGCCGCGTTCGGCGGTCGCCGCGACGTCATGGAGCAGCTCGCGCCGTCGGGCCCCGTCTACCAGGCGGGCACGCTGTCGGGCAATCCCATCGCCACGACCGCGGGCCTGACGACGCTGCGCCTGGCCGACGCCGACGCGTACGCGCGGCTCGACGACGCCTCGCGCCAGCTGCAGGCCCTCGTCACCGACGCGCTGACGTCCGCGGGCGTCGCCCACACCCTGCAGAACGCCGGCAACATGTTCAGCGTCTTCTGGGGCGTCGACGCCCCCGTGACCGACTTCGCGGGCGCGCAGGCGCAGGAGGCCTGGCGGTACAAGCCGTTCTTCCACGCGATGCTCGACGCCGGCGTGTACCTGCCGCCGAGCGCCTTCGAGTGCTGGTTCGTCTCGGCGGCCCACGGCGAGGAGGCACTCACTAGGATCGCGGAGGCGCTGCCCGCCGCCGCGCAGGCCGCCGCCCGCGCCACCGCCGCGACCTGAGCCGGTCCGGCCCCCCGTCGAGAAGCACCACCGTCCGAGAAGCTCGTCCCGTCCAGCAGAAGAGGACCCCATGTCCGAACGTACGATCGTGCACCTGATGCGCCACGGCGAGGTGCACAACCCCGAGGGCGTCCTCTACGGACGACTGCCTGAGTTCGTCCTGTCCGACCTCGGCCACCAGATGGCGGCCCGGGCGGCGGAGTTCCTGTCGAAGAACGAGATCGTGCACATGGTCGCGTCGCCGCTCGAGCGCGCGCAGCAGACCGCCGCCCCGCTCTCGCAGCTGCTCGAGGTGCCGATCGTGACGGACGAGCGGGTCATCGAGGCCGACAACCTCTTCGAGGGCAAGACCGTCGGCGTCGGCAACGGCGCGTTCAGCAACCCCTCCAACTGGTGGATGCTGCGCAACCCGTTCCGGCCCTCGTGGGGCGAGCCCTACACGGAGATCGCGGCGCGCATGCAGTCGGCCGTCCAGGACGCGCGCGAGGCCGCCCGTGGCCACGAGGCCGTCATCGTCTCGCACCAGCTGCCGGTGTGGATCGCGCGCCGCGCCTTCGAGCGCAAGACGTTCGTCCACGACCCGCGCAAGCGCCAGTGCACGCTCGCGAGCCTGACGAGCCTGTACTTCGACGGCGACGAGTTCATCGGCGTCACCTACAGCGAGCCCGCCCGCGACCTGCTGCCCGAGCCGCTGCGCGGCAAGGTCGTCGGCGGAGCCTGACGTGGCGACGCGCCGGGGAGCCCGCGCCCTCGCGGCCGTCGCGACCGTCCTGGTCGTGACGACGCTGTCGGCGTGCAGCGGGGCCGGCAACCGCGGCACCACGACGGGCTTCGTGTCCGGCGACGGCTCCGAGGCGATCACGACGGTCGACGCCGCCGACCGCGAGAAGGCGCCGGTGCTCGAGGGCGAGGGGCTCGACGGGCGTCCGCTCTCGACCGCCGACTTCGCCGGCAAGACGATCGTCGTCAACCTGTGGGGCCCGTGGTGCCCGCCGTGCCGCGCCGAGGCCCCGGCGCTCGACGAGGTGGCCCAGGAGTACGCGAGCAAGGACGTCCAGTTCGTCGGCATCCTGACCCGCACCAAGGACCCGACCAGCGCGATCGCGTTCAACCGCAACAAGGGCATCACGTACCCGAGCTTCGCCGACCAGGGCGGCAAGCTCGAGCTGGGCTTCAACGACAGCCTCCCGACGCTCGCGATCCCCACCACGTGGATCATCGACTCCGAGGGACGGGTCGCGGCCCGCGTCATCGACAAGATCTCGGCGTCGACGCTGGCCAACCTGATCGACGACGTCCAGAAGAGCACCGCGTGACCGACTGGTTCAGGGAGACGGCGCTGTCGGGCAACCTGCTCCTCGCCGTCCCCGTGGCAGCGGTCGCCGGACTGCTGTCGTTCTTCTCGCCGTGCGTGCTCCCGCTGCTGCCCGGCTACCTGTCGTACATCTCGGGCGTCGCGGCCCAGGACCTCGAGACGGCCCGCCGCGGCCGCCTCCTGGCCGGCGCGGTGCTGTTCGTCGCGGGCTTCAGCGCCGTGTTCGTGCTGGGCGGCGCGCTGTTCGGCTCGATCGGGCTCAAGCTGGCCGAGCACCAGGACACGCTGACGCTCGTCACGGGCGTCCTCGTGATCCTGATGGGCCTGGCCTTCATCGGCCTGGTGCCGCTGATGCAGCGCGACGTCCGGGTGCACGCGGTCCCCGCGGTCGGCCTCGCGATGGCACCGGTGCTCGGGGTCTTCTTCGGCCTGGGGTGGACGCCGTGCATCGGCCCGACGCTCAGCGCCGTCCTGGCGCTCTCGATGGCGACCGACGACGCGTCGGCGTCGCGCGGCGCCTTCCTGACGTTGTTCTACTGCCTCGGTCTCGGCATCCCCTTCGTGCTGGCCGCGCTGGGGTTCGGCCGGTTCATGCACGCCGTCTCGTGGTTCCGCCGCCACCAGCGCGCCGTGTCGGTCGTCGGGGGAGTCCTGTTGATCGCGGTCGGCATCATGCTCGTGACGGGTCTGTGGACCGACCTCGTCAGCGACATGCAGACCTGGGTGAACGGATTCGAGGCACCGATATGAGTGAGGCCGCATGAGCGACAACGCTGTCCCGGCGCTGGGTCGCCGGGAGTTCACCCGGTGGTTCTGGCGCCAGCTGACGTCGATGCGCACGGCGCTGATGCTGCTGCTGCTCCTGGCGATCGCGGCGGTCCCCGGATCGCTGTACCCGCAGCGCGGCGTCGACGCCCGCGCCGTCGAGAACTACTTCCTCGACCACCCGCAGCTCGCGCCGTTCCTCGACAAGCTCGGCATGTTCGCGGTGTACAGCTCGCCGTGGTTCAGCGCCGTGTACCTGCTGCTGATGGTGTCGCTGGTGGGCTGCATCCTGCCGCGCTCGTTCGTGTACCTCAAGGCCGTCCGCGCGCGCCCGCCCAGGGCGCCGCGCAACTTCGCCCGCCTGCCGGCGTCGGCGACGTTCGAGACCGACCGCACGCCCGACGAGGTCGTCGCGGCGGCCCGTGAGGCGCTCGGACGCTCGCGGGTCGACGTCGTCGACCGCGACGGCGACGTGCGCGAGGTCAGCGCCGAGAAGGGCTTCCTGCGCGAGGCCGGCAACCTGGTCTTCCACGTCAGCATCGTCGTGGTGCTGATCGGCGTCGCGGTCGGGACGCTCTACGGCTACCGCGGCTCGGTCATCGTGACCGACGACGGCGGGCAGTTCGCGAACTCGCTGCCGCAGTACGACGAGTTCAGCTCCGGCACGCTGTTCAGCACCGACGACCTGCCGCCGTTCGCCCTGACCCTCGACCAGGTCACGGCCCGGTTCCAGCCGTTCGGCAGCCCGCAGGCCGGGGCGCCGCGCGAGTTCCGGGCCGCGGGCACCTACACGGCCCGCCCGGGCGACGCCGACCGGCGCTTCGACATCACGGTCAACCACCCGCTGTCGGTGGGCAGCACGTCGATCTACCTGCTGGGCCAGGGCTACGCGCCGGTCTTCAAGATCACCGACGCCCAGGGCGACGTCGTGTTCGACGACGCCGTCCCGTTCCTGCCGGCCGATCCGACCTACACGTCCAACGGCATCATCAAGGTGCCCGACGCCAAGCCCGAGCAGCTCGGCTTCCAGGGCTTCTTCCTGCCGACGGCCGTCACGCAGGACGGACAGGAGCTCTCGACGTCCGCGCACCCCGCCGCGGCCAACCCGCTCGTGGGCCTGAACGTGTGGCACGGCGACCTCGGCCTGGACGACGGACGGTCGCAGTCGGTGTTCATCCTCGACAAGTCCAAGATGACGCAGTACAAGAACGGCGACGCCAACGTCCGCATCAGCCTGCAGCCCGGCATGACCGCCGACCTGCCGGACGGCGGCACGATCGAGTTCACCGAGCTGCGGCAGTTCGCGCGGTTCCAGATCAGTTCGTCGCCGCTGGTCAAGGTGCCGCTGTTCGGCATCGTGGCCGGGCTGCTCGGCCTCATGGTGTCGCTGACCGTCAAGCCCCGTCGCACGTGGATTCGCACGCGTCGGGAGGGCTCACGTACCGTGGTGGATGTCGCCGTGCTCGACCGCGTCCCCCGGGACGACCTGCCGGCCGACCTGGATGACTTCCTCGAGCGGTTCAAGGACGCGCTCGGGGAGAAGACCGAGGAGAAGGCATGACCCTGGAGACCCTGGCGCAGATCTCGAACTACGCGGTCGCCTCCGCGACGGGCATCCTGGCGCTGGCCTTCGTCGCCTACGTCGCGCAGTGGGGCTTCGCCCGCAACCTCGCGCCCGAGCGTGAGCGCGAGCTCGTCACGGCGGGTGGGGCCGAGGCGCCGTCCGGCAGCAGCGACCCCGTCGAGCGCAGCGACATGGCCGGTGGCATCGGGCTGTCGCTGACGACGCTGTCGGCGCTCGTCCTGGCCGTCGGCGTCGTGACGCGCGGGTTCGCCGCCCAGCGCGTCCCGTGGGGCAACATGTACGAGTTCGGCTGCGCCGCGACGCTCGCCGCCGTGGTCGCCTACCTCGTGCTCGTGCGCGTCTGGGAGATCGACTGGGTCGGCCCGATCATCACGGGCTTCGGCACCGTCGTGCTGGGTGCGTCCGCGATGGTCTACGTGCCGGCCGGTCCGCTCGTGCCCGCGCTGCACTCGTACTGGCTCGTGATCCACGTGCTCGGGGCGATCATCTCGGGCTCGGCGTTCCTCGTGGGTGCCGCCGCCTCGGTGCTGTACCTCGTCAAGTCGCGGGCCGAGCGCACGACCCCCGAGGACCAGCGCACGGGCTTCCTGTGGCGCATCCCGGCGTCGGCCAAGATCGACCAGGTCGCGTACCGCGTGCACGCGTTCGCGTTCCCGATCTGGACGTTCGCCGCCCTGATCGCCGGGCCGATCTGGGCGCAGTACGCGTGGGGCCGCTACTGGGGCTGGGACCCCAAGGAGGTCTGGGCGTTCATCACCTGGGTCGTCTACGCCGGCTACCTGCACGCCCGCGCGACCGCCGGGTGGAAGGGCAAGGCCGCCGCGATCCTGGCCCTCATCGGCTTCGCGACGTTCGTGTTCAACTTCGTCGGCGTCAACCTCTTCGTCGGGGGCATGCACTCCTACGCCAAGTAGGGCGCGCACCGCCGCAGTTTCCCAGGTGAACCTGGGTTTCGGCGGAGAGCCATCGCCGGAACCGGGGTGACCCCGCGAGCCGGCACGTCACCCCGGTTGCTCCCGGGGCGCGGTGTCGGTTTCCCAGGTGGACCCCGACAGCTTCCGAGGTTCACCTGGAAAACCTCGCTCGGGTCTGAAGAATGCCAGGTGAACCTGGGAAACTGCGAGCACCGGGGGAACCCGGCTAGGGTCTGGGCTCATGGGAGTCGAGATCAGGGTCGAGGGGCTCGTCATGACGTACGGCGACGTGCGGGCGGTCGACGACGTCACCTTCACGGTCGCGCCCGGTGAGTTCTTCGGGCTGCTGGGCCCCAACGGCGCGGGCAAGACCACGACGCTCGAGATGATCGAGGGGCTGCGCAGGCCGCAGTCCGGCACCGTGCGCATCGGCGAGCACGAGCCGTGGCGCCGTGAGCCCGAGCTGCAGCGCCGCATGGGCGTCCAGCTGCAGTCGTCGTCGTTCTTCGAGCGGCTGACGGCCCGCGAGCAGCTCGACACCTTCGGCGCCCTCTACGGCGTCGCCCCGGGGCGCACCGCCGAGATGCTCGAGCAGGTCGGCCTGGTCGACAAGGCCGACGTCCGCACCGAGGACCTCTCGGGCGGCCAGAAGCAGCGCCTGTCGATCGCGTGCGCGCTGATCCACGACCCCGAGGTCGTCTTCCTCGACGAGCCGACTGCGGCCCTCGACCCGCAGGCCCGCCGCAACCTGTGGGACGTCCTGCGCTCGATCAACGACTCGGGCCGCACCGTCGTGCTGACGACGCACCACATGGACGAGGCCGAGGTGCTGTGCGACCGCGTCGCGATCATGGACGCCGGTCGCATCCTCGAGCTCGACACCCCCGCGGCGCTGGTGCGCGGCCTCGACGCCCCCGTGCGCATCAGCCTCGCCCCCGGCACGCTGCCGGTCTCCGACGCCCGCGCGCTGGCCGGCGACGACCCCGTCACCGACGACGACTCCGGCACGACGATCACGACCCGCGACCCGTCGCGCGTCCTGACGGCCCTCGCGCAGCGCGACGCGCTCGACGGTCTCAGCGTGAAGGGCGCGTCCCTCGAGGACGTCTTCCTCGAGCTCACGGGTCGCGAGTACCGCGCATGAGGGCCTTCCGCAGCCTGGCCCGGGCGATGCTCAAGGGCTTCTTCCGCGACAAGATGGCGTTCTTCTTCGCCGTGATCTTCCCGCTGATGTTCCTCGTGCTGTTCGGCGGCATCTTCACCGACCAGGGCGCGTCGAGGTCCGACGTCATCCAGATCGGCGCGGTGTCGGTGCTCGACGACGCGCCGAAGGCCGCCCGTGCGGCCCTCGACGAGAGCCTCGACGTCACGCGGTCGTCCGACGAGCAGGACGCCCTCGAGCAGGTGCGCAAGGGCGACGCCGACGCCGTCATCCGCCAGGACGGCGACCGCCTGGTCGTGCGGTACTCGCAGGCCGACCAGGTGCAGGCCGCGACGGTGCGGGGGACGTTCGAGGCGATCGTGCAGTCCGCCAACCTCGCCGAGACGGGGCAGGCGCCGCGCTTCAGCCTCACGGCCGACCAGGTCGAGGACGACTCGCTGAAGTCCATCCAGTACTACACGCCCGGGCTGATGGGCTGGGCGATCGCGTCGGGCGCGACGTTCGGCGCCGCGACCAACCTCGTCGTCTGGCGCCGCAACGGGCTGCTGCGCCGTCTGCGCCTGGCCCCCATCCCGACCCGCTCGGTCGTGCTGGCCCGCGTCGCGGTGTCGATCGCGATCGCGATCGTGCAGGCGGCGATCTTCGTCGGCGTCGGCGTCGCGCTGTTCGGGCTCCGCCTGACGGGCTCGTGGCCCATGATCGTCCCGCTGCTGGTGTGCGGGACGCTGGCCTTCATGGCGATCGGCCTGCTCGCGGGGGCCGTGGCGCGCAGCGAGGAGGCCGCGGTCGGCATCGCCAACTTCGTCGTGCTGCCGATGGCGTTCCTGTCGGGATCGTTCTTCCCGCTCGACGGCGCACCCGGCTACGTCACGGCGATCAGCAAGGTCCTGCCGCTCAAGCACCTGAACGACGGCATGCTCGACACCATGGTGCGCGGCGAGGGCCCGTCGTCGGCCGTCGTGCCGATGCTGATCCTGCTCGGGTTCGCGGTCGTCGTGACCGCGGTCGCGAGCCGGCTGTTCCGCTGGGACGACTGACGTCCCGCTCGCTCAGAGACCCCGGAGGTAGTCGGGGTCGTCGTCCGGGCCGCGGGGGCTCGGGGGAGGGGTCCAGCCGCCGCCCGCGCCGCGCTGCCGCGGGGGCGGGGCCTGGCGCCCGTGGCCCACGAAGATCCACAGCAGCGGGCCCACGAACGGCACGAGGACCAGCACGAACCACACGATCTTGGGCAGCACGCGCACCTGCCCCTTGGGCGTCGCGAGGAGGTCGAAGATCGCGTAGACGACCAGCACCACAGCAACGACCACCAACAGCGCCTTACCCATGACGCCACCGTATCCGGCAGGTCACAACCGGACGGCCGGCGATGGGGTCCGACCGATTAGGGTGGCGGCATGAAGGCATTCTGGACCTACACGCTGGCGCGGTTCGCGGTCTTCGCCGCGTGCTTCGTCGTCATCTGGCTGCTGGCGCAGATCTGGCTGGAGTCGACGGCCGTGACGAACATCTGGGTCCTGCTGATCTCGCTGGTCGTGTCGTCGGTCATCTCGGTGTTCCTGCTCGCCGGCCTGCGCGACAAGCTGGCCCTCAACGTCCACGAACGGGCCACCCGCATGACGGAGCGCATCGAGGAGTCTCGTCGTGCCGAAGACATCGACTGAGAGCCGCGACTGGATCGCCGAGGCGATCCGGCGCGTCGACGCCGACGCCAACCGCAGCGCCGACACGCACCTGCACGTCCTGCCGATCCCGGTGCCCGGCATCGACCTGTACCTCAAGGACGAGTCGGTCCACCCGACCGGCAGCCTCAAGCACCGCCTGGCGCGCTCGCTGTTCCTGTACGCGCTGTGCAACGGCTGGATCGGTCCGGGCTCGACCGTCATCGAGGCGTCCAGCGGCTCGACCGCCGTCAGCGAGGCGTTCTTCGCGCGGCTGATCGGGCTGCCGTTCGTCGCGGTCATGCCGTCGTCGACGAGCCGCGAGAAGATCGCGCTGATCGAGTTCTACGGGGGCCGGTGCCACCTGGTCGACGACCCCGGCACGGTCTACGACGTCGCCCGCGACCTCGCCGACGAGACCGGCGGGCACTACATGGACCAGTTCACCTACGCCGAGCGGGCGACCGACTGGCGGGGCAACAACAACATCGCCGAGTCGATCTTCGACCAGCTGTCGGCCGAGCCGCACCCGTGCCCCACGTGGATCGTGGTCAGCGCCGGCACCGGCGGCACCTCCGCCACGATCGGACGGTTCGTGCGCTACCGCCGCTTCGACACCCGCGTCGCGGTGGCCGACCCCGAGAACTCCGCGTTCTACGGCGGGTGGGAGACCGACAGCTCCGACGTGACGACCGACCGGCCCTCACGCATCGAGGGCATCGGGCGCATGCGGGTCGAGCCGTCGTTCGTCGGCGGCGTCATCGACGACATGGTCAAGGTGCCGGACGCCGCGTCGATCGCGACGATGCGGTGGGTCTCGGCGATCCTCGGACGTCTGGTGGGCGGCTCGACCGGCACCAACGTGTGGGCGTCGCTGCAGCTGATCGGCGACATGCGCGACGAGGGGCGCGAGGGCAGCGTCGTGACGCTGCTGTGCGACGGTGGCGAGCGCTACGAGCAGACGTACTACGACGACGCGTGGCTGGCCGCGAAGGGCATCGACATCGCGCCGTACGCGGCGGCCCTCGACGAGTTCGCGTCGACGGGCGTCCTGCCCGCGGTCTCCGTCACGGCGTGACGGGCACGATCTCGGCCGAGACGAGTCGGCCGTCGTCGATCACGAGCAGGCCCATCGTGCCGCGCGGCTGACGTCGCTTGTCGGTCGGCGAGCCGGGGTTGAACAGGCGCTGGCCGTCGTCCTGGGTGTCCCACGGGATGTGCGAGTGGCCGAACACGACGAGGTCGGCGTCGGGGAAGCGGCGGCGCATGCGCCGGGCGCGCCCGTCCTTGGAGCCGCTGTCGTGGATCATCGCGACCCGCAGCCCGTCCAGCTCGATCTCGAGCGTCTCGGGCGCGCCCCACGCGACGACGTCGGGACCGTCGTTGTTGCCCGCCACGACGTGCACGGGTGCCACGGCGGCGAGCTCGTCGAGCACCGAGGGCACGCAGACGTCGCCCGCGTGCAGGATGACGTCGACGCCCTCGAGGTGCTCGGCCACGGCCGGCGGGAGCGCCTTCCAGAACCTCGGCGCGTGCGTGTCGGAGACCACGGCGACCCGCAGCACGTCAGGCGCCGATCGCGAGGCCGATCGCGAGCCCCGCGGCGTAGACCAGCTCGGCCAGCCCGGTGTCGCGCAGGACGGGGATCAGCGCCATGCCCCTGGCGCCCGACGCGACGGTGGCGGCGCCGCGCCCCAGCAGCGGCAGGCACAGGAGCCCGAGCAGGGCCCACGGCGTCGAGAACGCGGCCCACACCAGCATCGCGAGCGCGACGAACCCGAGCAGGCCGTAGAGCCGGCGGGTGCCGGAGTCGCCCAGGACGACCGCGAGCGTCCGCTTGCCCGTGACGCTGTCGGTGGGGATGTCGCGCAGGTTGTTGGCCACGAGGATGCCGCAGGCGAGCGCGCCGACGCCGACGGCCGCCGCGACCGCGACGCCCGTCACCTCCTCGACCTGCACGTAGGCCGTGCCGAGCACCGCGACGAGCCCGAAGAACACGAACACGCTGACCTCGCCGAGCGCGCGGTACCCGTACGGCGACGGCCCGCCGGTGTACGTCCACGCGGCCCCCAGCGCGGCGACGCCCACGAGCAGGAGCCACCACGTCGTCGTCGCGGCCAGCACCAGGCCCATCGCGGCACCCAGCCCGAGGAAGCCCAGCGCGGCGATCTTGACCGAGCGGGCGGGGACGAGCCCGGAGCCGACGAGGCGCAGCGGGCCGACGCGGTCGTCGTCGGTGCCCTTGATGCCGTCGGAGTAGTCGTTCGCGTAGTTGACGCCGATCTGCAGCGCCAGCGAGACGCCGAGCGCCAGCAGGGCCTTCCACCACACGACCGAGTCGGCGTACGCCGCGGCGCCCGTGCCGGCCAGGACGGGCGCGACGGCGGCGGGCAGCGTCCGTGGGCGCGAGCCGGCGACCCACAGCTGGACGGGGGACGGCGACGAGGTGGTCATGGGCGGCAAGTCTGCCACCCGCCCACGTGTCAATTTCGTGTTGACGCCTCAGGTGCGTCAATCTAGGCTTGACGGCATGAGCATCGACGACGCCGAGTTCTCCGACCTGATCGCCCGCGCGGTCGCCCGGCTCGATCCGTCCCTCGAGCGACGGCTCGACACCGAGCCGTCGGCGCACCTCGACCTCGTGCTGCTGACGCGCCGTGCGCACGACGAGACCGGACGCCTGCTGCGCTCGGCCGTGACGTCGGCCCGCGCCGCCGGGTCGAGCTGGGAGGCGATCGGCTCGTCCCTCGGCATGAGCCGCCAGGCCGCCCAGCAGCGGTTCGGGCACAAGCCGTCGTCCGCCCCCGATCCCGGTGACGGGCACCTGCCGGAGGCGGGGGATCACCGGCAGCTCGTGGGCCTGACGGCGTTCAACGAGATGGACCAGCTCGACCTGTGGGGACGGCACGGCTGGCACTCGATCGGCTTCGGTCCGCTGTTCCACGACGTCGAGAAGTCCGACACGCAGTGGGAGCACAAGCGGGCCGTCGTGGGCAGCCGCAAGATGCGCGACCTCGAGGCCAAGGGGTGGGAGCGCATCGGCTCCACGTGGTTCCCGTGGGTGTACCTGAAGCGCCCGCTGCCGCTGCCGGCCGTGCCCGGCGAGCCCACGTGACGGCGTCGCTGCGGCCCGTCGCGGGCGCGCCGCGCGACGTCCACGCGCTGGTGCGCGCGTGGGTGCGCGACGGCGGCGACCCGGTCGTCGTCCGCACGTCCGGCAGCACGGGGGAGCCGAAGGACGTCATCCTGTCGCACGCGGCCGTCACGTCGTCGGCGCGCGCGAGCCTCGAGCGGCTCGGCGGCCCCGGCGGGTGGCTGCTCGCGATGCCCGTCACGGGCGTCGGCGGGCTGCAGGTGCTGGTGCGGTCGGCGCTGGCCGGGCTCGACCCCGTCCTGGTCGACGAGCACGACGGCCTGGCGGCGGCGATCGACGCGATCCCCGGCGACCGGCGCTACGCCTCGCTCGTGCCGACGCAGGTGCACCGGCTCGTCGAGGCGGGCCGGGTCGGCGCGCTGCGGTCGCTCGACGCGCTGCTGATCGGCGGTGCCGCGGCGCCTCCCGAGCTGCTCGACGCGCTCGACGGCGTGCGCGTCGTGAGGACGTACGGGATGAGCGAGACCAGCGGCGGCTGCGTGTACGACGGCGTGCCGCTCGACGGGGTGCGGCTGCGCGTCGACGACGCGGGGCAGGTGCACGTCGGCGGCACGGTGCTGTTCGACGGCTACGCCGACCCGGCCGCGACCGCCGCGGTGCTGCGCGACGGCTGGTTCGCGACCGCCGACCTCGGCACGATCGACGCCGCTGGCCGCCTGCGGGTGACGGGGCGCTCCGACGACGTCGTCATCAGCGGCGGCGTCAACATCGGCCTGCCGGCGGTGACCCGGGCGCTGCGCGGTCTCGACGGCGTCCGCGACGCGATCGCGCTCGGCGTTCCCGACGACGAGTGGGGCACCCGCGTCGTGGCGTTCGTCGTGCCCGACACGGGTGCCGGCGCCCCGCCGCTGCACGTCGTGCGCGACGGCGTCGAGGCGTCCGGCCTGCCCCGTACGTGGGCCCCGCGCGAGATCGTGCTGATCGACGGGCTGCCGCTGCTGCCGGGTGGCAAGGTCGACCGCGTCGCGCTCCGGCGGCGGTGACCTGGCGACCTCACGACGTCCGTGAGAGGTCGCCAGCCCACCGCCGGGGGGCGGGAACGGGTCGCTAGCCCACCGCTGCGGCGATCGCCTCGGGGATCGGCGTCGACCCACCGACGACCTCCCACTGCCGGTGGTGGGTCGTGGGGTCCTCGATCACGGCCGCGATGACCGCGGCGACGTCGGCCCGGGGGATCTCGCCGCGCTCGACCGTCTCGGCCAGCGTGACCTGACCCGTCGCGTCGTCGTCGGTCAGGCCGCCGGGACGGATGATCGTCCAGTCGAGGTCGCTGGCGCGCAGGACGACGTCGGCCTCGCGCTTGGCCTCGACGTAGGCCTTCCACGAGTCCTCGACGTCATCGGCCAGGGGCTCGTCGACGCTGATCGCCGAGATCTGGACGAAGCGGCGCACGCCGGCCGCGGTGGCCCCGGCGATCGACTTGAGCGAGCCGCCGAGGTCGACGGTCTTCTTGCGCTCGATGTTGCCGTCGCCGCCACCTCCCGCGGCGAACACGACGGCTCCGGCGCCCGTGAAGGCCTGGGCGAAGTCGTCGTCGTCGGACTTCTCGATGTCGAGCAGCACGACCTCGGCCCCGAGGCCCTGGAGCTCGGCGGCGTGGTCGGGGTTGCGGACGAGGGCGACGGGCTGGTGGCCGGCGTCGACGAGGACGGGGATGAGGAGGCGGGCGATCTTGCCGTGGCCTCCGACGATGGCGATACGAGTCATGTCTCCAACGTAGGTCGGTGGCGGTAAGTTGCCACTCGTGCAGCCCCGTACCTTCTCGATCCCGATGCCGACGACGTTCCGCGGCATCACGCGGCGCGAGGGCATGCTGATCGAGGGCCCCGCCGGCTGGGCCGAGTTCAGCCCCTTCCTCGACTACGACGCCCGCGAGAGCGCCCCGTGGCTCGCGGCGGCGATCGACTCCGCCGAGCGTCCCTGGCCCGCTGCCGTCCGCGACCGCGTGGCGGTCAACTGCACCGTCCCGGCGGTCGGTCCCGAGCAGGCCGCGCGCATCGTGCGCGCCAGCGGGTGCGGCACCGCCAAGGTCAAGGTCGCCGAGCGGGGCCAGACGCTCGCCGACGACGTCGACCGGGTCGAGGCCGTGCGCGACGCCATCGGCCCCCGGGGCCGGGTGCGCGTCGACGCCAACGGCGGCTGGACGGTCGACGAGGCGGTCAGCGCGATCGCGGCCCTGAACCTCGCGAGCCACGGGCTGGAGTACGTCGAGCAGCCGTGCGCGACGGTCGAGGAGCTCGCCGCCGTCCGCCGGCGCGTGGGGGTGCCGATCGCGGCGGACGAGTCGATCCGTCGCGCCGACGACCCGTTCCGTGTCGTGGAGCTCGAGGCCGCCGACATCGCGGTGCTGAAGGTCGCCCCGCTCGGCGGGGTGCACGCGGCCCTGCGCATCGCCGAGCAGATCGGTCTGCCCGTCGTGGTGTCGAGCGCCGTCGACACCTCGATCGGCCTCGCGGCGGGCCTGGCCCTGGCGGCCGCCCTGCCCGAGCTGCCCTACGCGTGCGGGCTGGCCACGACGTCGCTGCTCGACGGCGACGTCGTGGCGTCCCCGCTCGTCCCGGTCGACGGTTTCCTGCCGGTCGGGCGCCAGGCCCTCGACCTCGCCGCCTACGACCGGGTCGCCGCCGACGGCGAGACCGACGCCCGCTGGCAGGCCCGCCTCTCGGCCGTCCGCGCGGTGCTGGCATGAGCGCTTCGGGGGACGCGCGGCGGCTGATTTACTCGCTGATCACGCTCGGGGTGCGCGACGCCGTGCTGTCGCCCGGCTCGCGCTCGGGGCCGCTCGCGGTGGGCCTGCTCGCGGCCGAGCGGGCCGGGGTCCTGCGGCTGCACGTGCGCGTCGACGAGCGCGAGGCCGCGTTCCTCGCGCTGGGCCTCGCGAAGGGCTCGCACCGGCTCGTGCCGGTCGTCACGACGTCGGGCACGGCGGTCGCGAACCTGCACCCGGCGATGCTCGAGGCGCTGCACGCCGACGTCCCGGTGCTCGCCGTGACGGCCGACCGGCCCGCACGGCTGCGTGGCACGGGTGCCAACCAGACGACCGACCAGCGCGCGATCTTCCCGGGCGTCCCGTTCACCGACCGCGTCGACGAGCTGTCAGGACGCGTCCAGCACCTCAACCTCGAGCTCGACGAGCCGCTCCTCGAGCCGGTCGAGTGGGGCTTCGAGCCGCTCGGTCCGCCCGAGCGGACGATGCGCGGCGAGGAGCACGGCGAGCCCCACGTGCTCGACATCGGCCCCCGCACCGTCGTGGTGGCCGGCGACGACGCCCGGCAGCCCGCCCGCGTCCTGGCCCGCGACGCCCGCTGGCCGCTGCTCGCCGAGCCGTCGTCGGGCTCGCGCAACGGCGAGGCCCTCGTGACGTACCGCCAGCTGCTGGTCCACTCGCCGCTCGCACGCCGCATCGAGCGCGTCGTCAGCCTCGGCCACGCGACGCTCACGCGTCCGGTCGCCCGGCTGCTGGCGCGCACCGACGTCCCGGTCGTGCACGTCGGCACGCAGGCGACGTTCCCCGTGCCCGCCGGCCCGAACGTGATGTTCGTCGACCGCGTCGCGGCGGGCGGCGTCGACGAGTCGTCGTGGCTCGACGAGTGGCTGGCCGACGACGCGCTCGCGACCGCCGTGGTCGACGACCTGACGACCGGCACGCACTACGACGTCGCACGGGCCGTCAACGCGGCGGTGCCGCCCGGCGGCCTGCTGTTCGTCGGCTCGTCGAGCCCCGTCCGCGACCTCGACCTCGTCGCGCGGCCCTACCCCGTCGGCGGCAAGCGGCTGATCATCGCCAACCGGGGGCTGGCCGGCATCGACGGCGTCCTGTCGAGCGCGATCGGCGCGGCCCTGGGGCGCCCGTCGAGCCGCGCGATCGCCTACGTCGGCGACCTGACGTTCCTGCACGGCAGCAACGGGCTGCTGATCGGTCCCGGCGAGCCGCGGCCCGATCTGACCGTCGTCGTGGCGTCCGACGACGGCGGCAGCATCTTCACGACCCTCGAGCAGGGCGCCCCCGACTTCGCGACCTCGTTCGAGCGCGTCTTCGCGACGCCGACGGGCGCCGACATCGGCACGCTGTGCCGCGGCTACGGCGTGCCGCACCGCCTCGTCGACGTCGCCGCGCTGCCCGCCGCCCTCGCCGAGGACGTCGCCGGCATCCGCGTGCTCGAGGTGCCCGTCGACCGGACAGGTCGTCGCGAGCTCGACGCACGGATCGGGGCGTCGATCCGGGCCGTCCTGGATCGCTGACACCTGTTGTGTCACGGACATACTCGCAGTAGGTTTGTGGCCCACGTCACCAGCTGGAAGAGGGCCCATGGCTAGTTCGACCTTCGACTACGTCGTCATCGGATCGGGCAGCGC
Source organism: Aeromicrobium sp. CFBP 8757 (assembly GCF_014841755.1). Taxonomy (NCBI): domain Bacteria; kingdom Bacillati; phylum Actinomycetota; class Actinomycetes; order Propionibacteriales; family Nocardioidaceae; genus Aeromicrobium; species Aeromicrobium sp. CFBP 8757. The sequence goes on along the minus strand of NZ_JACYUM010000003.1, from coordinate 274,171 downwards.
CGGTGGGGTGATCGCCGCCCGGCTCACCGAGGACCCGCAGGTCTCGGTGCTGCTGCTCGAGGCGGGACCGCAGGACGACGACGAGATGATCCACATGCCGCTGGGCTTCTCGACGCTGTTCAAGACCAAGTGGGACTGGAACTACGAGACGACCCACCAGAAGCACCTCGCCGGTCGGCGCGCCTACTGGCCGCGCATGAAGGCGCTCGGCGGCTGCTCGTCGATGAACGCCATGATCTACATCCGCGGCAACCACGCCGACTACGACGAGTGGCGCGACGGCTACGGGGCCGACGGCTGGGGCTTCGACGACGTGCTGCCGTACTTCAAGAAGGCCGAGTCCAACACCCGGCTCGGCGACCCGTTCCACGGCACCGACGGGCCCCTGCACGTCGAGGACCGCCAGTACGACCACGAGCTCAGCACCGCGTTCGTCGAGGCGGGCGTCGCCGCCGGCCTCAAGCGCAATCCCGACTTCAACGGTGCCTCGCAGGAGGGCATCGGCCTCTACCAGGTCACGTGCAGGAAGGGGCGGCGCTGGTCGGTCGCCGACGCCTACATCCACCCCGCCGAGGACCGCCCCAACCTGACGGTCCTGACCGAGGCCTTCGTGACCCGCATCCTGCTCGAGGGCACCCGCGCGGTCGGTGTCGCCTACACGCGCGGCGGCGAGACGTTCGAGGTGCGCGCCGACGCCGAGGTCGTCCTCAGCGGCGGTGCGATCAACAGCCCGCAGCTGCTGATGCTGTCGGGCATCGGCCCGGGCGCGCACCTGCGCGAGATGGGCATCGACGTCGTCGTCGAGTCGTCCGGCGTGGGGCAGAACCTGCAGGACCACCCCGTCTCGGGCATCCTCAGCTACACCAAGGACACGACCGACGTCGCCGAGATGCTGGGGCTCGGCAACCTGCTCAAGTGGCGTGCGACGGGCAAGGGGCCGCTGGGCTCCAACGTCGCCGAGACCGGGGCGTTCTTCACGTCCCGCGACGACCTCGACGTCCCCGACATCCAGCTGCACGTCGCCCCCACGGGCTTCTACGACAACGGCATGCACGAGCCCACCCGCCGGGCCCTGACGACCGCCGTGACGCTCGTCAACGTGCAGAGCAAGGGCAGCATCACGCTGCGCTCGGCCGATCCGACGTGGCACCCCGCGATCGACCCCGGCTACTTCGACGACCGTGCCGACCTCGACGCGATGATCGGCGGCTACCGGCGGGCGCTCGCGATCCTGCGCGAGGGCCCCATCGCCCGCTACCTCGACGAGCCGTGGATGCCCGCGTCCGCCGATCCCACCGACGACGAGATCATCGACACGATCGGCACGCTGGGCCAGACGCTCTACCACCCCGTCGCGACGTGCGCGATGGGCACGGTCGAGGGCAGCGTCGTCGACCCCGAGCTCAAGGTCCACGGCGTCGACGGACTGCGCGTCGCGGACGCCTCGGTCATGCCCCGCGTCCCCCGCGGCAACACCAACGCACCCACCATCATGATCGGCGAGAAGTGCGCCGACCTGATCCGCACCGCCTAGAAGCAGGAGCCACGATGACCGCCACGCTCGACCCCACCCCCACCGCCACCGCCTCCGCCGACGCCCCCGTCGACACGTTCGACTCGCTCGACCCCGCCAACGGCGACCTCGTCGGCACGCACCCCGTCACGTCCAAGGCCGACGTCGACGCCGCCGTGGCCCGGGCCCGCGAGGCCGCCGGCTGGTGGGGGGCCCTGAGCTTCGACGAGCGCGCCGAGCACCTGCTGACGTGGCGCAGCGTCATCACGCGCCGCATCGCGCAGCTCGCCAACCTGTCGCACCGCGAGACCGGCAAGCCGCACGGTGACGCGCAGCTCGAGATCATCCTCGCGATCGACCACGTCGCGTGGGCCGCGAAGAACGCCAAGAAGGTGCTCGGGCCCAGCAAGGTGAGGTCGGGCCTGCTGATGGCCAACCAGGCGTCGACCGTCGAGTACAAGCCGCTCGGCGTCGTCGGCGTCATCGGGCCGTGGAACTACCCCGTCTTCACCCCGATGGGCTCGATCGCCTACGCCCTCGCGGCCGGCAACACCGTGGTGTTCAAGCCCAGCGAGTACACGCCCGGCGTGGGCCAGTGGCTCGCCGACACGTTCACCGAGGTCGTGCACGGTCGCCCCGTGCTGCAGGTCGTCACGGGCCTCGGCGAGACCGGCAACGCCCTGTGCACCGCCGACGTCGACAAGCTCGCCTTCACCGGGTCGGGCCCGACCGGCAAGAAGGTCATGGCGGCGTGCGCCGAGAACCTGACCCCCGTCATCATCGAGGCCGGCGGCAAGGACTCGCTGATCGTCGACGAGGACGCCGACCTCGCCAAGGCCGCCGAGGCGGCGCTGTGGGGCGGCATGTCGAACGCCGGCCAGACCTGCATCGGCACCGAGCGCGTCTACGTCCACGAGAAGGTCTTCGACTCGTTCATGACCGAGATCCTCGGCCAGGCCAAGGGGCTGCGCGCGGGCGCCGACGCCGGCGCCAAGATCGGCCCCATCACGATGCCGTCGCAGCTCAAGGTCATCCAGAGCCACATCGACGACGCGATCGCCAAGGGCGCGCACGTCGCGCTGGGCGGCTCGGACGCCGTCGGCGAGCGCTTCGTCCAGCCGACGATCCTGACCCACGTGCCCGAGGACTCGACCGAGATCACCGAGGAGACGTTCGGCCCGACCCTCGCGATCAACCCCGTCCGCAGCATGGACGAGGCCGTCGAGCTGACCAACGCGACGTCGTACGGCCTCGCGGGTGCCGTGTTCTCCAAGAAGCAGGGCATGGAGATCGCCCGGCGCATCCGCTCGGGCATGACGTCGGTCAACTCGGTCATCGCCTTCGCCGGCGTGCCCACCCTGCCGTTCGGCGGCGTCGGGCAGTCGGGCTTCGGTCGCATCCACGGGCCCGACGGCCTCAAGGAGTTCACGTACGCCAAGGCCATCACGCGGCAGAAGTTCAAGCCCGTCATGATGCTGACGTCGTTCGAGCGGGGCGCCAAGGAGGACGGCCGCGTCGCGCAGCTCATCACGCTGCTGCACGGCGGCAAGCAGACGCTCAAGTGACGCGCGGCTCCTTCGTCGCCGCACCTGGCACTCGTCCCTCGCGCCAGCCGGGCTGACGCCCGGGCGTCTGCCGTCGCTCGCTGCGCTCGCTCGGCCTGTGGTCGGGACGATCGGCTGGGACGATCTGAGGCACCTGCGGCCCGTGTCTAGGGAGATCGTCCGATGCGGGCCGGGGCCGCGCGGTGCGAGGCTCGGGCCATGACGATCGAGCGCGCACCCGCCGGCCCGTCCGGCCGCCTCCTGCGACCCGGACGCCGGCGGTCGCGGCGCGGCCTCGTGCTGCGGCTCGCGGCCTGGGCGACGGGTCGATCGGGTCAGGTGTGACGGACGTGCCCGCAGCGTCCGAGGCGTCGGCCATGATGGTCGGCATGGCTGACACCAGGGCTCCGTCGACGCGACTGGTGGGTCGCACGCGCGAGCTCGACCAGCTGCTCGGCCTGGCGGGCGTCACGGCCCCCGAGGCGCGCGACGTCGTGCTGCTCGGCGGCGACGCGGGCATCGGCAAGACCCGCCTGCTGCGCGAGCTCGGTGCCGCGGCCCGCGAGGCCGGCCACCGCGTCATGGCGGGCCACTGCCTCGACCTGGGCGACAGCGCGCTGCCCTACCAGCCGTTCGCCGAGGCGTTCTCGGGCCTGTCCGACGCCGAGCGCGACGCGCTCGCCGAGCGCTTTCCGGCCCTCGGTCCGCTCCTGCCGCGGCCGTCGGCGGCCCCGGGCCCCGGCGTCGAGCGCGCCGAGCTGTTCGCGTCGGTCGTCGCGGCGCTCGACTCGCTGGCCGCCGAGCGTCCCGTCCTGCTGGTCATCGAGGACGCCCACTGGGCCGACGCCTCCACGCGGCACCTGATCCGCTACGTCCTCGCCCAGGGCTTCCGCGGGGCGGTCCACGTCGTCGTCAGCTATCGCGCCGACGACCTGCACCGACGTCACCCGCTGCGCGAGGCGCTGAGCGAGTGGGTGCGGCTGCCGCGGGTGCGCCGCGTCGAGCTCGAGCCGCTCGCCGACGCCGACGTCGCCGACCTGGCCCGCGTCCGCTCCACGGCCGAGCTGCCGGCCGAGGGGCTGCGCGCCGTCGTGCAACGGGCCGGCGGCAACGCCTTCTTCGTCGAGGAGCTGCTCGACGCCGGCCTCGCCGACCACCGCTCGTCGCTCCCCGAGACCCTGAGCGATCTGCTCCTGGTGCGCTTGGAGCGCCTCGACGACGGTGCGAGACGGCTCGTGCGGGCCGCGTCGGTCACCGACGGGCGCGAGGGGTTCACGGCCCTGGCGGCGGCCGCGGGGCTCAGCGACGACGAGCTCGACGACGCCCTCGTCGCGGCGGTCGACCACAAGGTCCTGCGCCGCACCGGGTCGGACGACTACGTGTTCCGCCACGCCCTGCTGGGCGAGGCGCTGCGCGACGACCTGCTGCCGGGGGAGCGACGCCGCATCCACGCCGCCTTCCTGGCGGCGCTCCCGGACGACGCCCCGCCGGCGACGGTCGCCCGCCACGCCCTGGCCGCCGGGCAGCGCGAGACGGCCTTCACGGCCACGGTGCGCGCCGCCGAGGCCGCGGGTCGCGTCGCCGGCTACGACGAGGCGGCCCAGCACTACGAGCGGGCGCTCGACCTGATCGACGCGGCACCGGGCGGCACCGACGAGATCGACCTCGTGATCGACGCCGCCAACGCCCTGGTCACGTCCGGCCAGCTGATGCGCGCGCTGGGGCTGCTGCGCGACCACCTCGCGGGCCTGGCCACCGACGTCCACCGCGACTGCCACGGGCGCCTGCTCGTCGCGATCGGCAACACGAGCTACTTCGCCAACCTCGACGCCGACGCCGAGCAGGCGAGCGTCCGCGCGACGCAGGTCGTGCCCGACGAGCCGACGGTCCTGCGGGGCGAGGTCGCCGCCCTGCGGGCACGGGTGCTGGCCAACCGGCGGCGCGACCGCGAGGCCGCGCAGTGGGGTGAGCAGGCGTTGCGGATCGGCGAGGCGACGCGCGCCGAGGCCGTCATCTTCGACGCCAAGGCCACCGTCACCCGGCTGCTGGCCCGGTCGGGCGACGGCTCGCACGAGACGATGCAGGCGTTCCGTGAGCTCATCGACGCGTCCCGCGCCTCGGGGCACGTGCTGGGCGAGCTGCGGGGCCTCAACCAGATGGCCTTCGTCCACTTCAACGCCGGCGAGCTCGACGCCGCCGCCGAGACGTTCGACGAGGAGAGGCGCCGCGCCGCCCGCACGGGGTGGTCGTGGGGCCCCTACGGCTTCGACGGCCGGTTCTTCGGCGTGCTGGTCGCCTTCATGCGGGGGCGCTGGGACGAGGCGCTCGAGCTCGGGGCGGTCCGTGCGGGCGCGCCGCCGGAGTTCGACGCCTACCTGACGGCGGTGTCGCTGCTCGTGTCGGCCGGACGGGGCGACACGGCCCAGATCGAGCGCACCCTGCCGCAGCGAGCGCTGTGGCGCCACGACCAGGCATCGGCGATCCACGGCACGTCGGCCCTCGTCGAGCTCGCCGGCGCCGGCGGAGACCTGGCGGCGGCGCGGCGTCACTACGACGACCTCGTCGAGCTGCACACCCGCTCGTGGGACGAGCCCGACTTCCCGGCCCGCATCCGGCTCGTCGCGCTGCTGGTCGGGCAGTACGCCGGCGCGGTGCGCACGCTCGACCGTGCCGGGCAGCAGCTGCTCGTCGACCAGGTGCCCGAGCTGCTCGCGGACGTCGAGCGGGCCGCCCGCACGACCCAGCCGCTCGGGCCCGAGGGGCTCGCGTGGCAGGCGCGGGCGCACGCCGAGGTCGCCCGCCTGCACTGGCTCGCCGGATCGGGGCCCGGCGCCGCGTCGTCGGCCGACCTGGTCGCGGCCTGGCGCGCCGTGCGCGAGGGGTTCGTCGGGCTCGGCGACCCCTACGAGACGGCCCGCTCGTCGGCACGGCTCGCGGCGGTGCTGGTGGCGTCGGGCGACGACGCGGAGGGTGCCGGGCTGGTCGCCGAGGCCCGTGCCACCGCCGTCGGGCTCGGCGCCCGCCCCCTGCTGGCCGAGCTCGACCGGCTCTCGCCCCGACCGGTCCGCGCCGACGTCGACCTGACGCCGCGCGAGCGCGAGGTGCTGCAGCAGGTGGCCGCGGGTCGCAGCAACGGCGAGATCGGCACACGGCTGTTCATCAGCACCAAGACCGTGTCGGTGCACGTCTCCAACATCCTGGCGAAGCTCGGCGCGGCGGGGCGCACCGAGGCGGCGGCGATCGCTCGCCGCAGGGGCCTGCTCGACGACTGAGGGCTACGCTGGCCGCGTGACCTACCACCGTTTCGTCGCCCTCGGCGACTCGTTCACCGAAGGCGTCGGCGACCCCGACGAGACCCGCCCCAACGGTGTGCGGGGCTGGGCCGACCGGGTCGCCGCGCAGCTGACCGGCGACGACGTGCAGTACGCCAACCTCGCGATCCGCGGGCGCAAGCTGCTGCAGATCGTGGCCGACCAGGTCGAGCCCGCGGTCGCGATGTCGCCCGACCTCGTGACGATCTACGCGGGGGCCAACGACGTCCTGCGCCCCCGCATCGACGTCGACCGCCTGATCGAGGCGTACGACGACGCGATCGGGCGGCTCGCGGCATCCGGTGCCCGCGTCGTCGTGTTCACGGCGTACGACCCGGGCGGCTCGCCGGTCTTCGGCGCACTGCGCGGACGGTTCGCGATCTACAACGAGCTCGTGCGCGAGGTCGCCGACCGGCACGGGGCGACGCTGGTCGACTTCTGGCGCCTGCGCGACTACCGCGACGACCGCCTGTGGGACGGCGACCGCATGCACATGTCGTCGGCCGGTCACCAGCGGATGGCGATCGCGGTGCTCGACGCCCTGGGCCTCGAGCACGACCTGCAGCCGCTGCCGCTCGACGAGCGTCCGGTGCTGTCGGCCGCCGACCGCCGCGCCGCCAACCTCGACTGGGCCCGCACGCACGCCGGGCCGTGGGTCAGGCGCCGGCTCACGGGCACGTCGTCCGGCGACGGACTCGCGCCCCGCCGGCCGACGCTCTCCGCGGTCACGGCCGGCTGAGGGCGTCGCGGTGCGTCTGCCGAGGCTCGGCCCCAAGCTGGCCGGCCCGCCGACGGACCTCGACGACGACTCGATGGAGCGGCTGGACGAGTTCATCCGCATGACCAAGGACGACAAGGTCGTCAGCACCCGGCGGCTCCTGTGGCTCGCGGTGGTGTTCGCCGGCCCCCTGCAGCTCAAGCAGGAGCGCACCCCCACGGCGACCGGTGACTCGGTCGTGCTGGGCCCGCACACCGTCGTGATGACGCCGCAGCAGCTCGTCGGCGTCGCGAAGGTCAGCTACTACCTGACGCGGCTCGACGCGGGCGAGACGCTCAAGCCGGCCAAGGTCTACGAGGTCGACGACGGCAACGGGTGGTGGCACCTCGACGGCCTGCACCGCCTGCTGGCCGCCCGGATCATGGGTCAGTCGCTGGAGGCGCGGATCCACCGCTAGGAGGTCAGCGCCTCGCGGACGGGGATGAGCTTGGCGCTCGACTCGGCGAGCTCGTCGGCCGGGACGGAGTCGGCGACGATGCCGCACCCCGCGAACAGCCGCACCGTGCGGCCGTCGTCCTCGACCTGGGCCGAGCGCAGGCCGATGCCCCACTCGCCGTCGCCCCGGGCGTCGATCCAGCCGACGGGTCCGGCGTAGCGGCCGCGCTCGAGCCGCTCGATCTCGTCGATCAGGCGGACCGCGTCGGGCGTCGGGGTGCCGCCGACCGCCGCCGACGGGTGCAGCGACGCGGCCAGCGTCAGGGCGCTCGCGCCGTTCTTCATGACGCCCGTGACGTCGGTCGCGAGGTGCATGACGTTGGGCAGGTGCAGCACGAACGGCGTCTCGGGCACGTTCATGCTCGTGCAGTGGGGGGCGAGCGAGTCGGCGACCGAGCGCACGGCGTACTCGTGCTCCTCGAGGTCCTTGCTCGACCGCGCGAGGGAGCCCGCCAGGGCCAGGTCGTGCGTGTCGTCGCCGGTGCGTCGGATCGTGCCGGCCAGCACGCGCGACGTCACGAGGCCGCGCTCGAGACGCACCAGCATCTCGGGCGTCGACCCGAAGAAGCCGTCGACGTGGAACGTCCAGCAGCTGGGGTAGTCGGCCGCGAGGCGGGCCAGGGGAGCGCGGACGTCGAGGGGCTCGTCGAGCGTCGCGACGAGGTCGCGCGCCAGCACGACCTTGTCGAGGTCGTCGGCCTGGATGCGCTGGACCGCCTCGGCGACCAGGGCCTTCCACGCGTCACCGTCGACCGGGCCGTCGACGAACGTCGCGCCCGACGGCGGGCGCGGGGGCGTCGTGGGGGCGACCGCGGGGGTCGCGGCGATGCCCGTGCCGATCACCGTGACCCAGGCGACGCCGTCGCGGCGTCCCACCACGACCTCGGGCACGACCAGGACGCTGCCCTCGGCGGCGTCGGCGAACGTGAAGGAGCCGAAGGCCACGAGACCCGAGCCGGGGGTGTCGACCTCGTCGCGGACGACGGCGTGTGACGACAGCTCGCGCCACCACTCGGCGGCCTCGGCGAAGCGGCCCGGGCCGGACGTGCGCAGCTCGGTCGCGCGTCCCCAGCCGACGAGTCCGTCGCCGCCGTGCACCCACGCGAACGCGTCGTCGGGGGGCAGCAGCGAGAGCAGCTCACCGGGGTCGTCGACCGGCGCGGACCGGACCACGAGGGGACCGATCTCGGGGTCGACGGCGGGACTGCTCACATCGATCGAGTCTACGCGGGGCCCCGGAGGGATGCTCGTGATGTGTCGCGTCAGACACCCGTGACCCCCGCATCGCGCGGCGGCCCGGACGGCGCGGGTGCTGCGGTGGTCGTAGGATCGGGCGGTGAGCAGAGCCGGCCTGGACAAGCAGCCCCACGACGTCGCGCGGATGTTCGACGGCGTGGCCGAGAAGTACGACCTGACCAACGACGTGCTGTCGATGGGCCAGGACCGTCGCTGGCGCAAGCGGGTCGTCGAGCTCGTCGCACCGAGGCCGGGCGAGCTGATCCTCGACCTCGCGGCGGGCACCGGCACGTCGAGCCAGCCGTTCGCCGACGCCGGCTCCACCGTCGTGCCGTGCGACTTCTCGATCGGCATGCTCGAGGTCGGCAAGCGCGACCGTCCGGCCCTGCCCTTCACGGCCGGCGACGGCATGCGGCTGCCGTTCGGCGACGACACCTTCGACGCCGTCACGATCTCGTTCGGCCTGCGCAACATCGTCGATCCCATCGCGGGCCTGCGCGAGCTGCTGCGCGTCACGCGCCCGGGCGGACGCATCGTGGTCTGCGAGTTCAGCACGCCGACGTGGGGGCCGTTCGACGCGGTCTACACCAACTACCTCATGCGGGCGCTGCCGCCCGTCGCACGCGCGGTGTCGTCCAACCCGGAGTCGTACGTCTACCTCGCCGAGTCGATCCGGGCGTGGCCCGACCAGAAGGGCCTCGCGCTGCGCATGGTCGAGGCCGGCTGGGGTCGCGTCGAGTGGCACAACCTGTCGGCCGGCATCGTCGCGCTGCACCACTCCGTCAAGCCCTGAGCCCCCTCCCAGACGGCGGGGCGGACGCGACAGGCTGACTTAGTGTGACCTAAGTTACACCTGGTCCGAGGCGGGCGTAGGGTGAGACCGTGATCACGTTGTGAAGCAATTCACAAGCGCACGATCACAGTGGTTCTTCGCTCTGTCGGTCCAGGCCCGGGAGGTCCCGTGACGGATTACACGCCGATCCTCGTGCTCGGGGGTCTCGCGGCGCTGTTCGCGATCGGCTCGGTGGCGATCGCGCCGCTGACGGGTCCCAGGCGCTACAACCGCGCCAAGCTCGACCGCTACGAGTCCGGCATCGAGCCGAGCCCCCTGCCCGAGGGCGGCGGACGCATCCCCGTCAAGTACTTCTTCACGGCCATGATGTTCATCGTCTTCGACATCGAGATCGTGTTCCTGTACCCCTTCGCCGTCGCCTTCGACCAGATGTCCTGGTTCGCGGTCTTCGCGATGATGCTGTTCCTCGTCAACGTCACGATCGCCTACGCCTACGAGTGGCGCCGCGGCGGAATGGAGTGGACCTGATGGGTCTCGAAGAGAAGCTGCCGAGCGGGGTCCTGCTCTCGACGGTCGAGGGGCTGGCCGGCTACATGCGCAAGGCCTCGTTCTGGCCCGCGACGTTCGGCCTGGCGTGCTGCGCGATCGAGATGATGACGTTCGGCGCGCCCCGGTTCGACTCGGCACGCTTCGGCATGGAGGTCTTCCGGCCCTCGCCGCGCCAGGCCGACCTGATGATCGTCGCGGGCCGCGTCAGCAACAAGATGGCGCCGGTCGTGCGGCAGATCTACGACCAGATGGCCGGTCCCAAGTACGTCCTCGCGATGGGTGTCTGCGCCAGCTCGGGCGGCATGTTCAACAACTACGCGATCGTGCAGGGCGTCGACCACGTCGTGCCGGTCGACATGTACCTGCCCGGCTGCCCGCCCCGTCCCGAGATGCTGATCGACGCGATCCTCAAGCTGCACGACCAGATCCAGCACACCAAGCTCGGCTCGAACCGCCTCGCCGAGATCAAGGAGGACGAGAGGACGGCGCTGCTGGCCACGCCGACCTCGGCCATGAAGGGGCTCATGCGATGAGGGGTGGCGCACGATGACCGACCCCCGGGGCGACCGCGACGCCCGCGACGCCGGCACGCGGTCGCAGGACGTCTCGCACGAGTCGCACGACAACCTCGTGCGGGCCGACGTGACCGAGCTCGAGGTCGTCGAGGTCCGTGAAGGTGCCTTCGGCGCGCACGGCACGGGCGACACGAGCGGCTTCGGTGGCCTGACCCGTCCCGTCGTCATGCCGGGCCCCAGCCAACGTCCGTACGGCGGCTGGTTCGACGAGGTCGCCGACCGCTTCGCCGGCGGTGCCGGCCTCGAGGGCGCGATCGAGAAGGTCGTCGTCGACCGCGGCGAGATCACCTTCTACGTCCGCCGCCAGCTGCTGCTGCCGGCCGTGACCCACCTGCGCAACGACCCCGTGCTGCGCTTCGAGTTCTGCTCCAGCGTCAGTGCGGTGCACTTCCCGCACGAGACGGGACGCGAGCTGCACGTCGTCCTGCACCTGCTCTCGATGACGCACAACCGTCGCATCCGGGTCGAGACCACGACGCCCGACGACGACCGCCACGTGCCCAGCGTCGTCCCGATCTACCCGACCGCCGACTGGCAGGAGCGGGAGGCGTGGGACATGTTCGGCATCGAGTTCGACGGCCACCCCGCGCTGACCCGCATCCTCATGCCCGACGACTGGCCCGGCCACCCCCAGCGCAAGGACTACCCACTCGGGGGCATCCCGGTCGAGTACAAGGGCGGCACGATCCCGCCGCCGGACCAGCGCAGGAGCTACTCATGACCCAGACGACAGATCCCTACGCCGGCACGACCGACTCGAACGAGGGCCCGGTCTTCACCGTCACGGGCCAGGACTGGGACACGATCGACGTCTCCGACCTGCAGGGCGACCGCCTCGTCATCAACATGGGCCCCCAGCACCCGTCGACGCACGGCGTGCTGCGGCTCGTGCTCGAGATCGACGGCGAGACCGTCCGCGACGCCCGCGCCGGCATCGGCTACCTGCACACCGGCATCGAGAAGAACATGGAGTTCCGCACCTGGACGCAGGGCGTCACGTTCTGCACCCGGATGGACTACGTCGCGCCGTTCTCGAACGAGGCCGCCTACGTCATGGCGGTCGAGAAGCTGCTCGAGATCGAGGCGCCCGAGAAGGCCCAGGCCATGCGGGTGCTGCTGCTCGAGCTCAACCGCATCTCGTCGCACCTGGTGTGCCTGGCGACCGGCGGCATGGAGATCGGCGCCCTGACCGTCATGACCTGCGGGTTCCGCGACCGCGAGCTGATCCTCGACCTGTTCGAGATGATCACCGGCCTGCGCATGAACCACGCCTTCTTCCGTCCCGGCGGCGTGGCCCAGGACCTGCCCGACGGCGCGATCGAGAAGATCCGCTCGACCGTCGCGCTGCTCAAGAAGCGCCTGCCCGAGTACGCCGCGCTCTGCAACGCCAACCCGATCTTCAAGGGACGCCTCAAGGGCGTCGGCCACCTCGAGCTCGCGGGCTGCCTCGCGCTCGGCCTGACCGGCCCGGTGCTGCGCTCGACCGGCTACGACTGGGACCTGCGCCGCAAGCAGCCCTACTGGGGCTACGACACGTACGACTTCGACGTCGTGACCCGCGACGAGCCCGACGCCTACGGGCGCTTCCGGATCCGGCTCGACGAGATGTGGGAGTCGATCAAGATCGTCGAGCAGGCCACCGAGCGGCTCGCCGGCATGGAGGGCATGCCGGTCATGGTCGCCGACAAGAAGATCGCCTGGCCCGCGCAGCTCAGCGTCGGAGCCGACGGCCAGGGCAACTCCGCCGAGCACATCAAGCACATCATGGGCGAGTCGATGGAAGCGCTGATCCACCACTTCAAGATCGTCACGGAGGGCTTCCGGGTGCCGGCCGGCCAGGCGTACGGTGCCGTCGAGGCGCCGCGCGGCGAGATCGGCTGCCACCTGGTCTCCGACGGCGGCACGCGCCCCTACCGCGCGCACTTCCGCGATCCGTCGTTCGTCAACCTGCAGGGCACGTCGGTCATGAGCGAGGGCGGCATGATCTCCGACGTCATCGTCGCCGTCGCCAGCATCGACCCCGTCATGGGCGGGGTTGATCGCTAGTGGCGCTGTCCGACGTGACCATGGGTGAGCTGCACGAGCTCGCCGCCCGGTACCCGCAGGCGCGCAGCGCGCTGCTGCCGATGCTGCACCTGATCCAGTCCGCCGAGGGGCACGTGACCAACGAGGGCATCGAGGTGTGCGCCGACATCCTCGGCATCACCGCCGCCGAGGTGTCGGGCGTCGCGACGTTCTACACGATGTACAAGCGCCGCCCCATGGGCGAGCACCACGTCGGCGTCTGCACCAACACCCTGTGCGCCGTGATGGGCGGCGACCTGATCTTCGAGCGGCTCAAGAGCCACCTCGACGTCGGCAACGACGAGACGACCGACGACGGGCGCGTGACGCTCGAGCACATCGAGTGCAACGCGGCGTGCGACTTCGCCCCCGTCATGACGGTGAACTGGGAGTTCTTCGACCAGCAGACCCCCGAGTCGGCGATCGAGGTCGTCGACCGGCTGCGGGCCGGCGAGCCCGTGCAGGCCACGCGCGGCGCGACGATCACGAGCTGGCGCGAGGCCGAGCGGGTCATCGCGGGCTTCGAGGACGGACGGGTCGACGAGGGCCCCACGGCCGCGGGGGCGTCGCTCGCCGGATTCGAGATCGCCCGCGAGCGCGGCTGGACGGCGCCGAGCCTCGACGCCGAGGGGTCGACCGCCGGCGTCGCCGACACCAAGCAGGAGGCCGAGGAGCAGGCCGACACCACCCGCGCCGGCACCGAGACCCTCATCGAGGAGTCTCCCGCCGACACGGCAGAGGAGGGCAACGATGACTGATCTGCTGACGCCGGTCCTGACGGCCGACTGGGGCACCGACCGTGCCTGGACGCTCGAGGAGTACCGCCGCACCGGCGGATACCGGGCGCTCGAGAAGGCCCTGGCGATGGCGCCCGCCGACGTCGTCGAGCTCGTCAAGGAGTCGGGACTGCGCGGTCGCGGCGGCGCGGGCTTCCCGACCGGCATGAAGTGGGGGTTCATCCCGCAGGACAACCCCAACCCCAAGTACCTCGTCGTCAACGCCGACGAGTCCGAGCCCGGCACGTGCAAGGACATCCCCTTCATGATGGCGACGCCGCACACCCTCATCGAGGGCGTCATCATCGCGGCGCACGCGATCAACGCGAAGCAGGCGTTCATCTACGTCCGCGGCGAGGTGCTGCACGTCATCCGCCGTCTCCGCGCCGCGTGCCGCGAGGCCTACGAGGCCGGTTACCTCGGGCAGGACATCCTCGGCAGCGGCGTCGGCATCGACCTCGTGATCCACGCCGGGGCCGGCGCCTACATCTGCGGCGAGGAGACGGCGCTGCTCGACTCGCTCGAGGGCCGCCGCGGGCAGCCCCGCCTGCGGCCGCCGTTCCCCGCCGTCGAGGGCCTCTACGCCAGCCCGACCGTGATCAACAACGTCGAGTCGATCGCGTCGGTGCCCGCCATCGTCCGCGGCGGCCACGAGTGGTTCGCCTCGATGGGCACCGAGAAGTCGAAGGGCTTCGTCATCTACTCGCTGTCGGGACACGTCCGCCGGCCCGGCCAGTACGAGGCCCCGCTCGGCATCACCCTGCGTCAGCTGATCGACCTCGGCGGCGGCATGCGCGAGGGCAGCGAGCTCAAGTTCTGGACCCCCGGCGGCTCGTCGACGCCGCTGCTGACGGCCGAGCACCTCGACATGCCGCTCGACTACGAGTCGGTCGGCGCGGCCGGCTCGATGCTGGGCACCCGCGCCCTGCAGATCTTCGACCAGACGACGTCGGTCGTGCGGTGCGTGCTGCGCTGGACCGAGTTCTACAAGCACGAGTCGTGCGGCAAGTGCACCCCGTGCCGCGAGGGCACGTGGTGGCTCGTGCAGACCCTGCAGCGCCTCGACGAGGGGCAGGGGCGCGAGGGCGACATCGACCTGCTGGTCGACCTGTGCGAGAACATCCTCGGACGCTCGTTCTGCGCGCTGGGCGACGGCGCCACGAGCCCCATCACGTCGGCGATCCAGCACTTCCGCGACGAGTTCGAGGCCGGTCTGCACACGCCGTCGAGCGAGCTGTTCCCGCCCGCGGCCTCGATGCTGTTCCGACAGGAAGAGGTGACGGCATGATCACCACGACGACGCCCGCCAGGGAGCGCAGCGGATGGTCGCCTCGCTCCGCTCACGGTCGGCCGCAGGCGGCCTCCCTGGCGACCGAGACGGGAGGGGCGTCATGACCATCGAGGCGACGCCCGACACGCAGGCTCCCGTCGAGCTCGTGACGCTGACGATCGACGACGTCGAGGTCAGCGTCCCGAAGGGCACGCTCGTGATCCGCGCCGCCGAGCTGATCGGCACCGAGATCCCGCGCTTCTGCGACCACCCGCTGCTCGACCCGGTCGGCGCGTGCCGGCAGTGCCTGGTCGAGATCACCGACGCCGGCAACGGCCGCGGCTTCCCCAAGCCGCAGGCGTCCTGCACGATCGAGGTCGCGGCCGGCATGGTCGTCAAGACCCAGGTCACGTCGCCGGTCGCCGAGAAGGCGCAGCGCGGCAACCTCGAGTTCCTGCTGATCAACCACCCCCTCGACTGCCCCGTCTGCGACAAGGGCGGGGAGTGCCCGCTGCAGAACCAGGCCATGACCCACGGGCAGGGGGAGTCGCGGTTCACCGAGACCAAGCGGACGTTCCCCAAGCCGATCAAGGTGTCCGAGCAGGTGCTGCTCGACCGCGAGCGCTGCGTGCTGTGCGCCCGCTGCACCCGCTTCTCCGAGCAGATCGCCGGCGACCCGTTCATCGCGCTGGTCGAGCGGGGCGCCCGCCAGCAGGTCGGCATCTACGAGGAGGAGCCCTTCAGCTCGTACTTCTCGGGCAACACGATCCAGATCTGCCCCGTCGGCGCGCTCACGAGCGCCGACTACCGGTTCCGCTCCCGGCCGTTCGACCTCGTGTCGGCGCCGTCGATCGCCGAGCACGACGCCAGCGGCTCGGCGATCCGCGTCGACCACCGGCGCGGCAAGGTCATGCGCCGCCTCGCGGGCGACGACCCCGACGTCAACGAGGAGTGGATCACCGACAAGGACCGCTTCGCCTTCACCTACGCGACGCAGGGCGACCGGCTCACGACGCCGCTGGTGCGCAACGCCGACACCGGCGAGCTGGAGGTCGCGTCGTGGCCCGCCGCGCTCGCGGTCGCGGGTCGCGGTCTGGCCGCCGCGGGCGGCAAGGTCGGCGTGCTGACCGGCGGACGTCTGACGGCCGAGGACGCCTTCGCGTACAGCACCTTCGCGCGCACCGTGCTGCGCACCAACGACATCGACTTCCGCGCGCGGGCCCACTCGGCCGAGGAGGCCGCCTTCCTCGCGTCGCACGTCGCCGCGACGCACCTCGACGTCACCTTCGCCGACCTCGAGAAGGCGTCGACCGTCGTCCTGGTCGGCTTCGAGCCCGAGGACGAGAACGGCAGCATCTTCCTGCGGCTGCGCAAGGCGCACCGCTCGCACGGCCTGCGGGTCGTCGCGATCGCGAGCCACGCCACGCGGGGGCTGCGCAAGACGTCGGGCGAGCTGGTGCGCACCGCGCCCGGCGACGAGCCCGCCGCCCTCGCGGCCCTCGACCTGCCTGCCGGCGCGATCATCCTGGCCGGCGAGCGGCTCGCGTCGGTCGTCGGAGGCTTCAGCGCGGCGGTGTCCGCCGCCGAGACGTCGGGTGCGCGCCTGGCCTGGGTGCCGCGGCGCGCCGGTGAGCGGGGCGCGGTCGAGGCCGGGTGCCTGCCGACCCTGCTGCCCGGCGGACGCCCGCTGGCGGACGCCGAGGCGCGGGCCGACCTGGCCGCCGCCTGGGGCGTCCGGTCCGTCCCCGCCACGAAGGGGCGCGACACGACCGCGATGCTCGCCGCCGCGGCGTCCGGCACGCTCAGGGCGATGCTGGTCGGCGGCGTCGAGCTCGACGACCTGCCCGATCCCGCCGCGGCCCGCGCGGGTCTCGAGGCCGCGGGCTTCGTCGTGAGCCTCGAGGTGCGGCACAGCGACGTGACGGCCCTGGCCGACGTCGTGCTGCCGATCGCCCCCGTCGTCGAGAAGCCCGGCACCTTCGTCAACTGGGAGGGCCGCCTGCGGACGTTCGAGGCGGTCCTGCACCAGCCCGCCTCGCTGACCGACATCCGCGTGCTCGCGGGGATCGCCGAGGAGATGGGGCAGCCGCTGGGCTTCCGCACCGTCGCGTCGGCCCGCCGCGCCATGACCGAGCTCGGACCGTGGGACGGCTCGCGCGCCGAACGTCCCGCCGTCGAGCCGAGGACCGGTGCACGGCCGAAGAAGGGCACCGTCGTGCTCGACACGTGGCGGCTGATGGTCGACGACGGGCGCGGCCAGGACGGCCAGGCGCAGTTCAAGGCGACGGCACGTCCGGCGGTGCTGCGGGCCAGCAGGGCGACCTTGGGCGCGTTCGACGTCGACCCCGGTGGGCCGGCGACGATCTCGACGCCCGCGGGCAGCGCTACGTTCCTGACCGAGGTGGCCGATCTGCCCGACGGCGTCGTGTGGGTGCCGACCAACTCGGGCGTCAACCTGCGCGCCGCCCTCGGTGCCGGGTTCGGCGACCGCGTCACCCTCACGGCCGGGGCGCCGCTGTGATGCCTCGTCCCGGGTCGCCTCGCTTCGCTCACGGTCGGCCGCGGGCGGCCTCCCTGGCGACCGATCACCCCCGTTCGCCAGCGAGGAGCTCTGCGGAGCCCGAGGCGAACCCCAGCGATCGTGCGTGCGTGAGGTCGCCTCGCTCCGCTCACGGTCGGCCGCGGGCGGCCTCCCTGGCGACCGGAAGGAGTGACGCATGAGCGAGCTGTTCGGCAACGACCCGTTCTGGGTCGTCGCGCTCAAGTCGGTGCTGATCTTCGTGTTCCTCTTGGTGTACACGTTGTTCAACATCTGGTTCGAGCGACGCGTCGTGGCCAAGATGCAGCACCGCATCGGTCCCAACGTCAACGGCCCGTTCGGCCTGCTGCAGAGCCTCGCCGACGGCGTCAAGCTCGCGCTCAAGGAGGACATCGTCGTCAAGGCCGCCGACAAGGCGGTCTACATCATCGCGCCGATCCTGGCCGTCATCCCCGCGTTCCTGGCGTGGGCCGTGATCCCCTTCGGCCCCGCGGTGACGATCCCGTTCACCGACACCGTCACCCCGCTGCAGCTGACCGACCTGCCCGTCGCGGTGCTGTACGTGCTGGCCGTGACGTCGATCGGCGTCTACGGCATCGTGCTGGCCGGCTGGTCGTCCGGCTCGATCTACGCCCTGCTCGGCGGCCTGCGCTCCAGCGCCCAGGTCATCTCGTACGAGGTCGCGATGGGCCTGTCGTTCGTGTCGGTGTTCATGTACGCCGGCTCGATGTCGACGTCCGAGATCGTCGCCGCCCAGTCGGACATGTGGTACTTCATCCCGCTGTTCCCGTCGTTCGTCATCTACTGCATCGCGATGGTCGGCGAGACGAACCGCGCCCCGTTCGACCTTCCCGAGGCCGAGGGCGAGCTCGTCGGCGGCTTCCACACCGAGTACTCGTCGCTGAAGTTCGCGCTGTTCTTCCTGGCCGAGTACATCAACATGGTCACGGTCTCGGCGCTCGCGACGACGCTGTTCCTCGGCGGCTGGCGCGCCCCGTTCGGCATCGGCCAGATCGACGACGGCTACTTCAACACGGGCTACTGGCCGATCCTGTGGTTCTTCGGCAAGACCCTGTTCTTCATCTTCGTCTTCGTGTGGCTGCGCGGCACCCTGCCGCGCATGCGGTACGACCAGTTCATGAGCTTCGGCTGGAAGATCCTGATCCCGATCTCGCTCGCGTGGATCGTGGCGGTGACGTTCATCCGCAAGCTCAAGGCCGAGGACATGCTCGACCAGGACGTCCTCGTGCCCGTCGCGATCGTGGTCGGCGTGCTGGCCGTGCTGACCTTCTTCATTCCCGAGAAGAAGCAGCCGCCCGAGCCCGAGGAGGTCGAGTTCGACGCCTTCGCGGGCGGCTACCCCGTCCCGCCGATGCCCGGCCAGCGCGCCGAGCACGAGTCCGCCGCCACCGACGACGCCAAAGAGGTGAGGTCATGACGAACCCGGTCAAGGAGACCCTGTGGGACCCGATCGCCGGCTTCGGCGTGACGTTCCGCACGATGTTCCGCAAGCCCGTGACCGAGCAGTACCCGTTCACGAAGGTGCCGACGGCACCCCGCTTCCACGGACGTCACCAGCTCAACCGCTGGCCCGACGGCCTCGAGAAGTGCATCGGCTGCGAGCTGTGCGCGTGGGCGTGCCCCGCCGACGCGATCTACGTCGAGGGCGCGTCCAACACCGACGAGCCGGACGGCTCAGGACGTCACAGCCCCGGCGAGCGGTACGGCCGCGTCTACCAGATCAACTACCTGCGCTGCATCCTGTGCGGCCTGTGCATCGAGGCGTGCCCGACGCGCGCGCTCACCATGACCAACGAGTACGAGCTGGCCAACGACAACCGGGCCGACCTCATCTGGGAGAAGGGCGACCTGCTGGCGCCGCTGCTGCCCGGCATGGTCGAGCCGCCGCACGAGATGATGATCAGCGACGACCACCACGACTACTACCGCGGCAAGCAGCTGCCCATCGTGGACGTGTCGAGCGGCCCGACCGGTGAAGCGGAGGGCGGGGAGTGACGACGTTCTGGATCCTGGCGCCGGTCATGGTGATCGCCGCGCTGGGGCTGCTGTTCGCCC
The DNA here is from genome assembly GCF_014841755.1 of Aeromicrobium sp. CFBP 8757. Taxonomy (NCBI): domain Bacteria; kingdom Bacillati; phylum Actinomycetota; class Actinomycetes; order Propionibacteriales; family Nocardioidaceae; genus Aeromicrobium; species Aeromicrobium sp. CFBP 8757. The sequence continues at coordinate 254,712 of NZ_JACYUM010000003.1, read as the reverse complement.
GCAAGGCCGTGCACGCGGCCCTCGGCCTCGCGGTCGTGATGATCAGCCTCGCGATCCTCTACGCGGCGCAGGGGGCACCGTTCCTGTTCGCGGTGCAGATCATCGTCTACACCGGCGCGATCATGATGCTGTTCCTGTTCGTGCTGATGCTGGTGGGTGTCGACACCTCGGAGTCGCTGCGCGAGACGATCGGCGGCCAGCGGCTCGCCGCGGCGGCCGTGGGCCTGGCCTTCGGCGTCGTGATGGTGACGATCGTCGGCCAGGCCGTCGTCTCGCCGACGACGGGCCTGAAGGCCGCCAACGCCGACGGCAACGTCGAGGGCCTCGCGGCCCTGATGTTCGGTCCGTACGTCCTCGCGGTGCAGTTCACCGCAGCCCTGCTCATCACGGCGGTCCTCGGCGCGATGGTCATGGCCCACCACGAGAGCCTGCTGCCCAGGCGCTCGCAGGCCGACCTGGCCCGCCAGCGACTGCGCGACTACGCCGAGCAGGGCGTCCATCCCGGCAACGCGCCGACGCCCGGCGTCTTCGCCCGCCACAACGCCGTCGACACGCCCGCGCTGCTGCCGGACGGCACGCCGCTGGAGGCGTCGATCTCCGAGAGCATCATCGGTCGCGGCCAGGTGCGCTCGGGCTACGACGAGGCCGTCGACGACATGGCCCGCCGGCTCGACCCGGCCTCCGACGACCGCGCCGACGACGAGGAGGGTGAGGGCAAGTGACCGAGTACATCACCCTGTCGATGATCCTGTTCACGATCGGCGCCGTCGGCGTCCTGGTCAGGCGCAACGCGATCATCGTGTTCATGTGCATCGAGCTGATGCTCAACGCCACCAACCTGGCGTTCGTCAGCTTCTCGCGCCAGCACGGCAACCTCGACGGTCAGCTCGCGGCGTTCTTCGTCATGGTCGTCGCGGCGGCCGAGGTCGTCATCGGCCTGTCCATCATCATCTCCATCTACCGCACGCGACGGACGACCTCGGTCGACGACGCGAGCCTGCTGAAGTCCTAGGAGCGCTGGACGACGTGTTCGATCTTCAGTGGCTGCTCATCGCCATCCCCCTCGCCTCCGGCGCCCTCCTGCTGATCTGGGGCAAGGAGTCCGACCGCTTCGGCCACCTCATCGGCACGGCGGCGTCCGCGGCGTCGTTCGTGCTCGGCGTCGTGCTGTTCGCCGCCCTGCTCGGCAACGACGCCGAGGAGCGGTCGCACGCCGTCTCGCTGTTCACCTGGATCGACACGGGCACCTTCCACGTCGAGATGAGCTTCGTCTACGACCAGCTCTCGGCGCTGTTCGTCCTGCTCATCACGGGCGTCGGCACCCTGATCCACGTGTACTCGATCGGCTACATGGAGCACGACGAGCGGCGACGGCGCTTCTTCGCCTTCCTGAACCTGTTCATCGCGGCGATGCTGACGCTCGTGCTGGCCGGCGACTACCTCGTGCTGTTCCTCGGCTGGGAGGGCGTCGGCCTGGCGTCGTACCTGCTGATCGGCTTCTGGCAGCACAAGCCCAGCGCCGCCGCGGCGGCCAAGAAGGCGTTCGTCGTCAACCGCGTCGGCGACATCGGCATGGCGCTGGCGATCATGCTGATGTTCGCCCAGTTCGGCACCTCGGCGATCGCGGCCGTCAACGCCGCCGCCCCCGGTGCGACCGACGCCGTCACGACGTCGCTGGGCCTGCTCCTGCTGCTCGGCGCGTGCGGCAAGTCGGCGCAGGTGCCGCTGCAGAGCTGGCTGCTCGACGCGATGGAGGGCCCGACCCCCGTCTCGGCCCTGATCCACGCCGCGACGATGGTCACCGCAGGCGTCTACCTCGTGGTGCGCAGCAACGCGATCTTCGACGCGTCCGAGGTCGCCCGCACCGCCGTCATCGTGGTGGGCCTCGTGACGCTGCTGGCCGGCGCGTGGATCGGCTGCGCCAAGGACGACATCAAGAAGGCGCTGGCGGGCTCGACGATGAGCCAGATCGGCTACATGATGCTCGCGGCGGGCCTCGGCCCGGCGGGCTACCCGTTCGCGATCTTCCACCTCATCACGCACGGCTTCTTCAAGGCCAACATGTTCCTGGGCGCCGGATCGGTCATGCACGGCATGGACGACGACGTCGACATGCGCCACTACGGCGGGCTGCGCAAGGCCATGCCGGTGACGTTCGCGACCTTCGCCCTCGGCTACCTCGCGATCATCGGGTTCCCCGGCTTCTCGGGCTTCTGGTCCAAGGACAAGATCATCGAGACGGCCTTCGGCGAGAACCTGTGGGTGGGTCTCGGCGCGCTGCTGGGCGCCGGCGTGACGGCGTTCTACATGACACGCCTCATGATGATGACGTTCTTCGGCGACGCGCGCTGGAAGGACGACGTCCACCCCCACGAGTCGCCCAAGGTCATGACGGTCCCGCTCGTCGCGCTCGGTGCCCTCTCGCTGCTGGGCGGCGTGCTGCTGGTCGGAGACTGGATCGTGGAGTGGCTCGAGCCCGTCACCGGGCACGCCGAGCACCACGAGCTCGCGGTGCCGGCGATCGTGCTGACGCTGATCATCACCCTGGTGGCCGCGACCGGCGTCGCGCTGGGCTTCCTCACGTACGGTCGCCGTCCCGTGGCCGCCGAGACCCCCGCCGACGGCTCGGTGTCGTTCCTCGCCCGCGCGGGCCGCCACGAGCTGTACGGCAACGAGCTCAACGAGGCCGTCGTCGTCCGTCCGACCCGGCACCTGACCCGGTTCCTGGTCTGGTTCGACGGCAAGGGGGTCGACGGCTTCGTGACGGGTCTGGCCGACCGGCTGGGCGACACCTCGCAGCTCCTCCGCAAGCCGCAGACCGGCTACGTCCGTTCCTATGCCCTCACGATGTTCGCCGGTGTCGCGATCGTCGTCCTGTGCCTCCTGGCGGTGACCCTCGCATGATCCTCTCGATCCTCGCCGCGACCCCGATCGTGGGCGCTCTCGTGCTCGCGGTCCTGCCGCGCGGCTCCGCCACGGGCGGTCAGATGCGTCCCAAGGTCGTCGCCCTGGCGGTGTCGCTCGCGACGCTGGTGCTGTCGCTGGCCGTGCTGGCGCAGTACGAGCCCGGCGACGGCGGCTACCAGATGACCGAGCAGCACACCTGGATCGCGGCCTTCGGCGCCCACTACGCCGTCGGCGTCAACGGCATCGCGATCACGCTGGTGCTGCTGACCACGATCCTCGTGCCGATCGTGGTGCTGGCCTCGTTCGACGACCGCCTGCCCGACCCGAAGGGCACGCACGCGTACTTCGCGTGGATGCTCGCGGTCGAGGGGCTGGCGCTCGGGGCGTTCATGTCGATGGACGTGTTCTTGTTCTACGTCCTGTTCGAGGCGACGCTGATCCCGCTGTACTTCCTGATCGGCAGCTTCGGTGGTCCCCGCCGCTCGTACGCCGCGGTCAAGTTCCTGATCTACAACCTCGTCGGCGGCTTGCTGATGCTGGCCGCGATCGTCGGCCTGTACGTCGTCAGCTCGCGCCAGGGCGATGCCTCGTACCTGCTGAGCGACCTGAAGAACCTCGACATGGGCCAGACCACCGAGCGGCTGCTGTTCCTGGGCTTCATGGCGGCGTTCGCGATCAAGGCGCCCCTGTGGCCGCTGCACACGTGGCTGCCCGATGCCGCGAAGGAGTCGACGCCCGGCACGTCGGTGCTGATGGTCAGCGTCGTCGACAAGATCGGCACGTTCGGCATGATCACGTGGTGCCTCAACCTGTTCCCCGAGGCGGCCGACTGGGCGAGCCCCGTCATCATCACGCTCGCCGTCGTCAGCATCGTCTACGGCGCCCTGCTGGCGATCGGCCAGGACGACATCCGCCGGCTCATCGCCTTCACGTCGGTGTCGCACTTCGGCTTCATCATCCTCGGCATCTTCGCGTTCACGTCGACGTCGATGGCCGGCTCGACGCTCTACATGTTCAACCACGGCCTCTCGACCGCGGCGCTGTTCCTCGTCACCGGCATCATGGTGTCGCGGCGCGGGTCGGCGAGGATCTCCGACTTCGGCGGCGTGCAGAGGATCGCCCCGATCATGTCGGGCGTCCTGCTGCTGGCGGGCCTGTCGAGCCTGTCGCTGCCGGGCCTGGCCCCGTTCGTCTCGGAGTTCCTGGTGCTGGCCGGCACGTTCACGGTCTCGATCCCGGCCGCCGCCGTCGCGACGCTCGGCATCGTGCTCGCGGCGCTGTACATCCTGATCATGTACCAGCGCACCATGACGGGCCCCCTGGCGCCGGGCGCCGAGGGCGTCACCGAGCTGCGGCCGCGTGAGATCGCCGCACTGACGCCCGCGATCATGCTGATCATCGGTCTGGGCTTCTTCCCGCAGCCTGTGCTGACCGCGATCAACCCCGCCGTCGACGCCGTCGTGACCCACCTCGGCAAGACCGATCCCACCCCGAGGACACCGACCCCGATCGACGTCCCGTCCGAGCAGGAAGGAGGCCACTGATGAGCATCTCGACCCTCGCGGCGGCCACCGACCTGCCGCCGATCCCCGCCGCCGACATCGAGTACTCGCTGATCGCACCGCTGCTGATCGTCGTCGGCGCCGCGATCGTCGGCGTGCTGGTCGAGGCCTTCTGGCCGCGCCCCAGCCGCTTCGCCGCCCAGGCCCTGCTGGCCTGCGGCGCGATCGTCGCCGCGTTGGCCGACACGGTCTGGGTCTACACCGACCTCGACCGCGTAGAGGCGTCCCTGACGGCGCGCGGCCAGGTCGCCGCCGAGGGCGCGCTGTCGATCGACGGCCCCGGCGTCTTCGGGTGGGGCATCCTGCTGGTCTTCGGGCTGCTGAGCATGCTGCTGTTCGCGGAGCGCCGGCTCGAGGGCGGGCTCAGCGCCTTCACGGGCCGCGCCGCCGACGCCCCGGGCTCGCCCGCCGAGGCCGACGCCGTCCAGCGCCGTCTCGAGCACAGCGAGATCTTCCCGCTCGCGCTGTTCGCGCTGGTCGGCATGATGCTGTTCGCGACCGCCAACGACCTGCTGACGATGTTCGTCGCGCTCGAGGTGCTGTCGCTGCCGCTCTACATCCTGTGCGGGCTCGCCCGCCGACGCCGGCTGCTGAGCCAGGAGGCCGCGCTCAAGTACTTCCTGCTGGGCGCCTTCTCGTCGGTCTTCTTCCTGTACGGCATCGCGCTGGCCTACGGCTACTCCGGCAGCTTCGAGCTGTCGGCGATCGACACCGCGGTCACCAACCGCACCGACAGCGAGACGCTGCTGCTGGCGTCGATCGCGCTGATGGCGGTCGGCCTGCTGTTCAAGATCGGCGCCGCCCCGTTCCACACCTGGACGCCCGACGTCTACCAGGGCGCCCCGACACCCGTCACGGCGTTCATGGCGGCCGGCACCAAGGCGGCGGCCTTCCTGGCGCTGCTGCGCGTGTTCTACGTCGCCTTCGGCGGGGCGCAGTGGGACTGGCGACCGACGATCGTGGCGATCGCGATCGTCACGATGTTCCTCGGCGCGGTCGTCTCGATCTCGCAGACCGACGTCAAGCGCATGCTGGCGTACTCGTCGATCGCGCACGCGGGCTTCCTGCTGGTCGGCTTCGTCGGCGTGTACGCGGGCGTCGCGGGCTCCGACCGCGTCACGTCGGTGTCGAGCATCCTGTTCTACCTCGCGGTCTACGGGCTGTCGTCGATCGGCGCCTTCGCGATCGTGACGCTCGTGCGCGACTCCGGCGGCGAGACGACGCACCTGTCGAAGTGGGCCGGGCTGGGCCGCACGTCGCCGCTGCTGGCGGGATCGTTCGCGGTGTTCATGCTGTCGTTCGCGGGCATCCCGCTGACGGGCGGGTTCATCGGCAAGTGGGGCGTGTTCAGCGCCGCGTACTCCGGCGGGTTCTGGTGGCTCGTCGTGATCGGCGTCCTGATCAGCGCCCTCGCCGCCTACTTCTACGTGCGGGTCATCGTGCTGATGTTCTTCACCGATCCGGTCGGCGACGGCCCGACGGTCGCGGTCCCCAGCCCGCTGACTACCGTGGTCATCGTCGTGGCTGTGGTCGGCACCGTCGCACTCGGTATCATTCCGGGACCGGTGCTGGATCTCGCCCAGCACGCGGGAGCGTTCGTGCGCTGACCACGACCAAGGATCTTTCGGCTAGGAGCTCTGCGTGACCACTCTGGGTGTCTCGTTCACCGACGGAGCCCTCGAGTCGCGGGTGGCAGGTGGCGTCGACGAGGTCGAGCGTCAGCTCGTCGACGCCGTCGACAGCCCGTCCCGGCTCGTCGCCGAGGCCGCGTCGCACCTGCTCAACGCCGGCGGCAAGCGGTTCAGGCCGCTGCTGACGATGCTGGCCGCCGAGTTCGGCGACCCCACCCGCCCCGAGGTCGCCCGCTCGGCGGTCGTCGTCGAGCTGACGCACCTCGCGACGCTGTACCACGACGACGTCATGGACGAGGCCGACATCCGCCGGGGTGCGCCCAGCGCCAACTCCCGTTGGGGCAACTCGGTCGCGATCCTGGTGGGCGACTTCCTGTTCGCGCAGGCGTCCGACCTGGTGTCCGACCTCGGGCCCGACGCCGTCCGCATCCAGGCGCGCACGTTCTCTCGCCTCGTCCAGGGCCAGATCCGCGAGACGATCGGGCCCGACGACGACGAGGACGCGCTGGAGCACTACCTCGGCGTCGTCGCCGACAAGACCGGCTCGCTCATCGCGACCGCCGCCCGCTTCGGTGCCATGATGGCGGGTGCGCCCGACGAGGTGCAGCAGACGCTGACCGAGTTCGGCGAGCGCGTCGGGGCCGCCTTCCAGCTCGCCGACGACGTCATCGACGTCGCGAGCGAGACGGGGGAGTCGGGCAAGACGCCCGGCACCGACCTGCGCGAGGGCGTCCCGACGCTGCCCACGCTGATCGCCCTGCGGTCGACCGACGCGGCCGACGACCGTCTGCGCACGCTGCTGTCGAAGCCGCTGACCGACGACGCCGAGCACGCCGAGGCCCTCACCCTGCTGCGCGCGCACCCCGCGCTCGACGAGGCCCGCGCCTACGTGCAGGCCGAGGCCGACGCCGCCAGCGCCCTGCTCGCGACGCTGCCCGAGTCGTCCGCGCGGGCGGCCCTGCAGGAGCTCTGCGACACCGTCGCCACGCGTCTGGGCTAGATCGCGCCCCGATCTGCCCCGATCCGCGAGTGGTGCGGTTCGGACATTCTGGGACGGCGCGTCTGTCCACGCTGCACCGCTCGACGGCTGGAAGACAGCACTCGGCGGCTGTCGCTGGACGTGGGCTAGATCGCGGCGGCCTCGGCGGTCCGGCTGAGCAGCCGGCGGCGGTTGTTCAGGGCATCGGCGGTGAAGATCACGAGGGCCAGCCAGACCAGGACGAAGCCGGCCCAGCGGGCGGCGGTCATGTCCTCGCCGAAGATCGTCAGCCCGACGAGGAACTGGATGATGGGCCCGAGGTACTGCAGCAGGCCGATCGTCGTCAGCGACAGGCGCGTCGCCGCGGCGCCGAACAGCAGCAGCGGGATCGCGGTCACGACGCCGGTGCCGATCAGCAGTGCGGCGTTGCCGGGGCCGTCGTGGCCGAACGTCAGCTGACCGCGCAGCTGCAGCGCGACCAGGAACGCCAGGGCGACGGGGAACAGGATCGCGGTCTCCATGCCGAGGCCCTCGAACGCCCCGAGGTCGGCCTTCTTCTTCAGGAAGCCGTAGATCGCGAACGAGAACGCGACCAGCAGCGCGACCCACGGCAGGCGTCCGTAGTCGACCGTCAGCACGACGACCGCGGAGGCGCCGATCGCGATCGCGACCCACTGCACGGGGCGCAGCGTCTCCTTGAGGACGAAGACGCCCAGCAGCACCGTGACCAGGGGGTTGATGAAGTAGCCGAGCGACGTCTCGATGACGTGGCCGTTCGTCACGCCGTAGATGAAACCGCCCCAGTTGATCGCGATCGTGACCGAGGCGCCCGTCAGGATCAGCATCAGGCGACGGTCGCGGGCGATCGCGGCGAACGCCCCCCAGCGTCCCATCGCGGTGATCGCGACGAGGACGAAGACCATCGACCAGACGAAGCGGTGGGCCAGGACCTCGAGCGATCCCGCGGGCTCCAGCAGCGGCCAGTAGAGCGGGAAGAAGCCCCAGCACAGGTAGGCCGCGACCCCGAGGGGCACACCGCGGCGGGAGTCGTCCACGCGGTGAGCGTACGCCTGGTGGACGATGGTGCGATGACCGACGTTCCCCGCTGGTTCAGCGAGACCAAGGACGGCCACTCGCAGTGGTACGTCGAGCGATTCCGCACGCTGCACGACGAGGGCGCCGACCTCGGCGGGGAGGCGCGCCTGATCGACGCGATCGTCCCGCCGGGCTCGCGCGTGCTCGACGCGGGCTGCGGCCCCGGACGCGTCGGCGCCGTGCTGCACGCGCGCGGCCACACCGTCGTCGGCGTCGACGCCGACCCCGTGCTGATCGAGGCGGCCCAGGACGACCACCCTGGTCCGCGCTGGCTCGTGGCCGACCTCAGCACGCTCGACCTGGACGAGGACCCGTTCGACCTCGCGGTCGTGGCCGGCAACGTCATGGTGTTCGTGGCGCCCGGCACCGAGCAGCGGGTGCTGGAGTCGCTGCGGCGCCACGTGCGTCCGGGGGGCCGCGTCGTGCTGGGGTTCGCGACCGACCGCGAGCTCTCGGTCGCCGACTTCGACGCCGCGGCCGAGGCGGCCGGGCTCGTCCACGAGCAGCGGTTCGCGACGTGGGACCTCGTCCCGTTCGCCGACGACGCCGACTTCGCGGTGACCTTCCTGCGCGTGCCGTAGGGCCGGCCGGGACGTCATCACGGGTGCGCCGACCCAGGTACTGAAGTGATGACGTCCTCGCGCATTTCGAGTTGCGCTGGAGCGCGCTCCAGGTCGTAGCGTCGACGGCATGACTGACACGACTGGCAAGACCTGGTTCATCACCGGCACGTCGCGAGGATTCGGCCGCGAGTGGGCGATCGCCGCCCTCGAGCGCGGTGACCGCGTGGCCGCCACGGCGCGCAGGACCGACTCCCTCGACGACCTCGTCGAGAAGTACGGCGACGCGATCCTGCCGATCGCCCTCGACGTCAACGACCGCGCAGCCGACTTCGCCGCCGTCAAGCAGGCGCACGACCACTTCGGTCGCCTCGACGTCGTGGTCAACAACGCGGGCTACGGCCACTTCGGCTTCATCGAGGAGATCACGGAGGAGGAGGCCCGCGCGCAGATCGAGACCAACCTGTTCGGAGCCCTCTGGGTGACGCAGGCGGCGCTGCCGTTCCTGCGCGAGCAGGGATCGGGCCACATCATCCAGGTGTCGTCGATCGGCGGCATCTCGGCGTTCCCGCTCGTCGGCATCTACCACGCGTCGAAGTGGGGCCTGGAGGGCTTCTCGCAGGCGCTCGCCCAGGAGGTCGCCGACTTCGGCATCCACGTGACGCTGGTCGAGCCCGGTGGGTTCTCGACCGACTGGAGCGGCGACTCGGCCTCGCACTCGGAGGAGAACCCCGCCTACGCCGACTTCCGCCAGAAGACGATGGAGCAGCGCAGCTCGCGCAACGCCACCCCCGGCGACCCGCACGCGTCCGCCGCCGCGATCCTCGACGTCGTCGACGCCGACGAGCCGCCGCTGCGGGTGTTCTTCGGCACCGCGCCGCTCGGCATCGCCAAGGCCGACTACGAGAAGCGCCTCGCGACGTGGGAGCAGTGGAACCACGTGTCGGAGAAGGCCCAGGGCTGACGCCGACGGCCGGGCGGGACGCTCACCGCCCGGCCGCCTGGTCCCTGCCGCGGCGGCCCGCGATCGACTAGCCTCGCGGCATGATGCTGGCCGCCGACGAACGGTTCGAGAGCTACGGCTCGTCGCACCTGACGGTGCTCGCGATCTTCGTGATCGGGGTCGCCGTCGCGATCGTCGCCGGGCGACGGCTGGCCGGCGGCCCGCACGAGCAGGTCGTCCGCCGGACGTTCGCGATCGTCCTGCTGTGCGTCACGATCCCGTTGCAGGTGCTGCAGCTGACCCCCGACGAGTGGAACCCGCAGACGTCGCTGCCCCTGCAGCTGTGCGACCTCGCCTGGATGGTCGCGGCCCACGCCCTGTGGACCCGCCACCGCGTCACCTCGACGATCACCTACCTGTGGGGCATCACCCTCACGACCCAGGGGATGCTGACGCCCGACCTCGCGTCCGACTTCCCCGAGCCCAGGTTCCTGATGTTCTGGGGCATGCACGTGCTGATCGTGTGGGCGTCGTTCTTCCTCGTCGTCGGCCTGCGCATCGTGCCGACGTGGCGCACGTACCGCCTGACCGTCGTGCTCACCCTGGCGTGGGCCGTGGCCGCCTACGCCTTCAACGTCGTGGCCGGCACCAACTACGGCTACCTCAACCGCCTGCCCCGGAACGCCTCGCTGCTCGACCACCTCGGCCCGTGGCCGCTGTACGTCGTCCTCGAGATCGCGATCGTCGCCGCGGTGTGGGCGCTGCTGACGTGGCCGTGGACGCGACCCTCGTCGGCCGGCGCGCGTCGCGGCGGCACGGACGCCGCCGCCGGGCGCCGGCGCGCCTAGAGTGGTGCCCATGCGCGCCCTCCTCGACGACACGTACCTGCAGGGGTACGCCACCGTCGGCGCGATCGTCGTGGTCGGGATCCTGCTCGCGACCGCGATGCTGGGCGTCAACCGGCTCCTGCGACCGCAGGTCGCGTCGCGCGACAAGCGCACGACGTACGAGTCGGGCGTCGACCCCGTCGGCGAGGGCTGGGCCCAGTCGACGGTCCGCTACTACGTGTACGCGTTCCTCTACGTGATCTTCGCGGTCGACGCCGTGTTCCTGTTCCCGTGGGCCCTCGTGCTCGAGCAGATCGGGCACGCGGCCGCCGTCGAGATGGGCGTCTTCGTGGGCGTCCTCGCGATCGGCCTGGCCTACGCGTGGCGCAAGGGCGTGCTGTCGTGGACGTGACCGGAGCCGTCGACCTGCCCATGCCGACCCTCGCACCGCCCGACGGTGCCGCGAGCCTCGGCGCCGGCTCGCAGGCCGCCCCCAAGGCCGCGCGCTACCTGCTCAACTGGGGCCGGAAGTACTCCCTGTGGGTGTTCAACTTCGGCCTGGCGTGCTGCGCGATCGAGTTCATCGCGACGTCGATGTCGCGCCACGACTTCATCCGCCTCGGCGTGATCCCGTTCGCGCCGGGCCCCCGCCAGGCCGACCTGATGGTCGTCTCGGGCACCGTCACCGACAAGATGGCGCCGGCCATCAAGCGGCTCTACGACCAGATGCCCGAGCCCAAGTACGTCATCAGCTTCGGGTCGTGCGCCAACTCCGGCGGCCCCTACTGGGACTCGTACTGCGTCACGAAGGGCGTCGACCAGATCATCCCCGTCGACGTCTACGTGCCCGGCTGCCCGCCCCGGCCCGAGGCGCTGCTCGACGGCATCGTGCAGCTGCAGCACCAGATCGCGGGGGAGAACCTCGCCGAGCGCTACGCCCGCCCCGCCACGTCGCTGCTCAGCCCGCGCATCGAGGCGCCGTGAGCCTCGAGTCGAACCCGTTCGGCCCGCCGCACCGCGTCGTCGAGGTCGGCGACTGGCACGACGTCGTGGCGGGCCTGCGGGCCGACGGGTTCACGTACTTCGACTGGCTGTCGGCCGTCGACGAGCACCCCGAGGGCTTCCGGCTCGTGCTGCACGTCGCGCGGCTGGCACCGACCCTCGAGCACCTGCTGCTGGCGACCCACCTCGACCGCGCGACACCGTCGGTGGCGTCGGTCGCGGACGTCTTCGCGGGCGCGGCGTGGCACGAGCGCGAGACGCACGAGATGTTCGGCATCGCGTTCCTCCGGGCGGGAGAACCGCTCGTGCTCGACCCGCTGCTGCTGCCGGACGGCTTCGAGGGCCACCCCCTGCGCAAGGAGTTCGTGCTCGCCTCGCGCGTCGCCAAGGCCTGGCCGGGTGCCAAGGAGCCGGGCGAGAGCGACGCCGACTCGGCGCACTCGCCGGGCCGTCGTCGCGTCAGGCCCCCGGGCGTGCCCGACGACTGGCTCAAGGGGGCGCGCGATGAGTGAGGCGCTCGACGTGCTGCTGCGGTGCCTCGTCGTGCTGGGGGCGTTCCTGACGATGCCGCTGCTGGTCGGGCAGATGGAGCACAAGGCGATGGCGCACATGCAGGCCCGCGTCGGCCCCATGGCGGCCGGTGGCTTCCACGGCTGGGCGCAGCTCGTCGCCGACGGCGTCAAGTTCGCCCAGAAGGAGAGCATCACGCCCGTCGCGGCCGACCGCCGCGTGTTCGAGCTGGCGCCGGCCGTCGCGCTGGTGCCGTACCTCGTGGCGATGGTCGCGATCCCGCTCGGCCCGTTCTTCGGCCAGGGCGTGCTGATCGGCCAGGACCTCGACCTCGGCCTGTTCTTCGTGCTGGCCGCGATGAGCGTCGGCGTGCTCGGGACGCTGATGGGCGGCCTCGGCAGCGGCAACAAGTACTCCTACCTCGGCGGCATGCGGGTCGCGGCCCAGCTGATGTCGTACGAGCTGCCGATGGTTCTCGCCGCGGCCAGCGCCGCGATGCTCGCCGGCACCCTGTCGCTGGTCGGCATCGCGGACGCCTTCGAGCCGTGGTGGCTCCTGGTGCAGCTGCCGGGCCTCGTGGTGTTCTTCGTGGCGGGGCTGGCCGAGCTGCAGCGCCCGCCGTTCGACGCCCCGCTGGCCGACGCCGAGCTCGTCATGGGCCCGCTGACGGAGTACGGCGGCATGCGGTTCGCGATGTTCCTGCTCGCGGAGTACGCCGGCATCGTCGTGCTGGCGGCGCTGACGACGGTGCTGTTCCTCGGCGGGTGGGCCGGGCCGTGGTCGGAGCAGCTGGGCTGGGCCTGGACGCTGCTCAAGATCGTCGGCGTCTCGTTCCTCGTGATCTGGGCGCGCGTGGCCTACCCGCGGCTGCGCGAGGACCAGGTCAACGTGCTGGCGTGGAAGGTGCTCGTGCCGCTCGCGCTGGCGCAGGTCACCCTGACGACCCTGGTGGTGGTGTGGTGAAGGCATACGGCAGGGGCCTGTGGCAGGGCCTGCGCGTGACGTGGCGCAACCTGACGCGGCGCAGCGTCACGGCGCACTACCCCGACGTCGAGCCCGAGCTCCCTCCCCGCAGTCGCGGCGTCATCGCGCTGCAGGAGGAGAACTGCACGTCGTGCATGCTGTGCGCCCGCGAGTGCCCGTCGTGGTGCATCACGATCGACTCGCACAAGGAGGTCATCCCCTCGGCGACCGAGGGCGGGCGCGACCGCAGCCAGAACGTCCTCGACCGCTTCGACATCGACTACTCGATCTGCATGTACTGCTCGATCTGCATCGAGGTGTGCCCTTTCGACGCGCTGCACTGGTCCCCGGAGTTCGCGTACGCCGAGGGCGACCTGAAGGACCTCACGCACGACATGAACCGCCTGCGCACGTGGATGGACACCGTGCCGCCCCCGCGGGCCCTCGACCCCGGCGCCGAGCAGGGCAAGGAGCTCGACGCGTACGAGCGGACGCGGGCGACCGAGGAGGGGCTGTGAACGGCACCGAGGTCGTCTTCGTCGTGCTGTCGCTCCTCGCGGTCGGCTCGGCCGTGCTCGCGATGACGAGCCCCCAGCTCGTGCACGCGGCGCTGTGGCTCGTCGTGACGCTCGGGGCCGTCGCCGGCTGCTTCGTGCTGATGACGGCCGAGTTCGTCGCATGGGTGCAGGTGCTGGTCTACGTCGGCTCGGTCGTGGTGCTGGTGATCTTCGCGCTGATGCTGACCCGCCAGAGCGGGCGGACGACCGCGGAGGTCACGGGCAACCGGTGGACGGCCGCGGTGCTGGGCCTGGTCGCGGCGGTCGGCCTCGGGGCGACGATGGTCGCCGGCTTCGCGGGCGAGCGCATCGAGGGGCGTCGCATCGGCACGGCGGCCTCGATCGGAGAGGCGCTGTTCACCGACTGGGTGCTGCCGTTCGAGATCCTCAGCGGCGTGCTGCTGGCCGCGCTGGTCGGCGCGATCGTCCTCTCACGGTCGGGATCCGATCGCTGATGTCGCTGCTGTACCCCCTGCTGCTGTCGTCCGCCCTCTTCGGCATCGGCGTGTACGGCGTCCTGGCCCGCCGCAACGCCGTCCTGGTGCTGCTGGGGGTCGAGCTGATGCTGAACGCCGTCACCCTCAACCTCGTGGCCTTCGACGCGTGGTTCGCCGACGCGCTGCACACCGGCCAGGTGCTGACGCTGTTCACGATCGCGCTGGCCGCGGCCGAGATCGGCCTGGGGCTCGCGATCGTCCTGGCGCTGTTCCGCGCGGTGCGGACGGTCGACGTCGACGAGGTGGGGCGATGACGCGGCGGTGGACGGCGGTGGGTCTGACGGCCGTGCTCGCGGTCGTCGTCGCGGTCTGGGCGATCCCGGAGGTGACGCGCCACGGCTACTTCGGGCGCTACGTCGGGGCGAGCAGCCCCGGCGTCGATCCTCCGCTGCCGTCGCTGTCGCCCGACCTGTTCCTGTTCCCGCAGGCGGCGCAGATCGTGCTGCTGGCGGTCGGCGTGGGGCTGCTGGTGCAGACCTACTCGACGGCGTACCTGGGTCGTCACCCGCGCTACCGCTCGTACGCGCTGGTCATCGTGCTGTTCCTGCTCGGGATGATCGCGGTCGTCGGCACGACGAACCTGTGGGTGCTCCTGGTCGGGTGGGAGGTCATGGGCCTGTGCTCGTACCTGCTGATCGGTCACGAGTGGGAGACGGCGCCGGCCCGGGCGGGTGCCGCGAAGGCCTTCCTGGTCACCCGCGCGGCCGATCTCGGCCTGGTGATGGCGATCATCGTGATCGGCGAGACGTACGGGACGTACGACATCGTCGGCGCCCAGGTCGCCCAGGCCGACGGCACGCGTCACGCGACGCTGATCGGGCTGCTCGTGCTGGTCGCCGTGATCGGCAAGTCGGCGCAGTTCCCGCTGCACACGTGGCTGCCCGACGCCATGCCCGGGCCGACGCCGATCACGGCGCTGATCCACGCCGCGACGATGGTCGCGGCAGGCGTCTACCTCGCGTCACGGCTGTTCTTCCTCTACGCCGACTCGCAGCTCGTCCTGACGCTGATGGCGGGCGGCGCGGCGGTCACGATGCTGATGGGGGCGCTGTTCGCCCTGGTCCAGACCGACCTGAAGCGGGCGCTCGCGTGGTCGACCGTCAGCCAGCTCGCGCTGATGCTCGCCGCCGTCGCGGCCGGCGGCGCCGAGGCCGGGCTCGACCACCTGGTGTCGCACGGGGTCTTCAAGGCGCTGCTGTTCCTCGGCTGCGGCTGCGTGATGCTCGCGGTCGGGTCGAGCGCGCTGGCGGCGATGGGTGGTCTGCGGCGTTCGATGCCGGTGACGTTCTGGACCATGACGATCGGCTTCGCGGCCCTCGCGGGCCTCGTGCCGACCGCGGGATTCTTCACGAAGGACTCGGTGCTGCACGCGATCGAGGTCGCGACCGACGGAGACCACGGGCTCGCGCCGGGCGTGGCCTGGGCGCTCCTGGTCGTCGCGCTGGTGACGACGTTCGTGACGGCCGCCTACGCGACCCGGTTGTGGGTGCTGACGTTCCTCGGCCCGGTCGGCGCCGACCGCGCCGACCACGACGTGCGCGAGCAGCCGCCCGCCATGACGGGCCCCCTGGTCGTCCTGGCCGTCGCGACGTTCGCGCTGTCGGTCGGCCAGCCGCTCCACCTCGGCACGGGCCTGCTGAGCACGGCGGTCGCCGGGGCCGGCGTGGCGACCGTGCTGCTCCTGGCGCGCCGCGGATCGGCCCTCGACCGGTCGCCGGCGCCGCTGACGTCCGAGCTGTGGCTCGACCGGCCGTTCTCGCGGTGGGTCCCGGCTGCGGCCGCGCCGCTCGCGCGCGGGGTCGTCGACCTCGACCGCGATGCCGTCGACGTCTACCCGCGCGGCGGTGCGGCCCTCGTGGCCGCCGTCTCGCGAGGGCTCGGTCTGGCGCAGTCGCGCAACGTCCAGCGCTACGCGACGGTGCTGGCGGTCGGCGTCGTGGTGATCGTCGTGGTGGGGGTGGTGCTGCGATGATCGTCGCCGCCCTGGCCGTCCCCTTCGTCGTGGGTCTGCTGCTCATGCTCGGCCGCCGGTTCGTGTCCGGACGCGCCGCCGCGTGGATCGGGGTCGCCGCGACGACGGTCTCGATGGTGCTCGTGGCCGCCGTCTGGGAGGGCCGCGAGGGCGTCTCGGGCGAGGTCGACGTCGCCTGGATCGAATCCGTCGGCGCCCGCCTCCACCTCGGCCTGACGGCGGTGTCGTGGCCGTTCGCGCTGATGACGGCCTTCATCGCGGTCCTGTGCTGCCTGTGGCTCGTCGCCGACGACACCTCGCCGGCCCTGGTCGGGCTGGTGCTCGTGATCGGCGCCTCGGCCCTCGGGGTGTTCGGCTCGCTCGACGCGCTCCTGCTGTTCGTGTTCTTCGAGCTCGCACTGGTGCCGATGTGGTTCGTCATCGCGTGGTGGTCCGACGCCGACCGCGACGTCGCGCGCCGAGCGGCCACGCGGTTCCTGCTGTTCACGGTGACGGGATCGGCGCTGCTGCTGGTCGGCATCGTCGTCGCGGCCGTGGAGGGCGGGAGACTCGAGCTGACGGCCCTGCGGCCGACCGCCGTCGCGATCGTCCTGATGACGCTGGGCCTGGCGGTCAAGACGCCCGTCGTCCCGCTGCACACGTGGCTGCCGGACGCGCACAGCTCGGCCCCCACCGTCGGGTCGGTGCTGCTGGCCTCGGTGTTCCTCAAGCTCGGCACGTACGGCCTCATCGTGTTCGTCCTGCCGTCCGACCACCTCGGCGTGGTCGCGCCGTACCTCGCGGTCGCGAGCTCCGTCGGCATCGTCTGGTCGGCGCTGGCCTGCTACGCGCAGGACGACCTCAAGCGGCTGATCGCGTACTCCAGCATCGGGCACATGGGCTTCGTCGTGCTCGCGATCTCGACCCGCAGCGAGGCGGGGCTGGCCGCCGCGGTGTTCGGCTCGGTCGCGCACGGCGTCGTCACGGGGCTGCTGTTCTTCGCCGCCGGCTCGATGAAGGACCGCTACGGCACGACGTCGATGGCCGGCATCGGGCGCGGCCTCTACGGCCGCGCGCCGTGGCTGGCGGCGACGTTCGTGCTGGCGGCCGTGGCGAGCCTCGGGCTCCCGGGCCTCGCGGGCTTCTGGGGCGAGGTGCTGTCGCTGCGCGCCGCCTACGACGTCGGCTCCGTGCTGACCAGGCCCGTGGCCTGGACGGCCCTGGGCCTGGCGCTGGTCGGCATCGCCCTGACGACGGCGTACGTCGTCCGGGCCGTCCGGCTGCTGGCGCAGGGCGAGCCGTCGGCGCTCGAGGCCGACCGCGACCTCGGACGTCGCGAGGTCGTCGTGATGGGCGCTCTCGTCGCGGTCGTCGTGGTGCTGGGCCTGGTGCCGCAGCTGCTGCTCGACCTCTACGGTCCCGTGTACGTCGGGGTGGCGCGATGACGATCCCCATCGACTGGACCGTCGCCGGGCCCGCCACGATCGTGCTGGTCGGCGCGCTCGTCGCGCTGATGGTCGACGCCTTTTACCCGCGCCGCACGTGGCTGGGCTCGGGCCTCCCCGCGACCGTGGCCGGGGTCGCCGCGACGGCCGAGCTGGTGCGGGGCGACGCGACGGGCACGCCGTTCGCGTTCTCGCTCGTCGTGCTGGTCGGGACGCTGTTTGTCGTCGTGGCCTCCAACGTCATGAACTTCGAGAACGCCATGCCGCCGGGGGAGTACCACTTCCTGCTGATGAGCGCGGCCGCCGGCGCGCTGCTGATGGTCGGTGCCCGCGACGTCGTGACGCTGGTCGTGGCCCTCGAGCTGCTCTCACTGCCGTCGATCGCGCTGGTGGGGCTGCGGCAGGGCGACCGCGGCGCGATCAGGGCGGCGTGGACGTTCTTCCTCGTCTCGGTGGTGTCGACGGCCGTCACGCTGATGGGCGTCTCGCTGCTGTACGGCGTCACGGGGACGCTCGACTACGCACTGCTGGGCCGGGCCCTGGTCGACCCGGCGGTGCCCGACGCCGTGGTGTCGGTCGCCGTCGTGATGACGGTCGTGGGCCTGCTGTTCAAGCTCGGCGCCGTGCCGTTCCACCTCTGGGTGCCCGACGCCTACGGCGGCGCATCGGTCATGGTCGCGGGCTTCCTGTCGGCGGTCTCGAAGGCCGCGTCGCTCGGCGCGCTGCTGGTGCTGCTGTCGGTCGCGCTGCCGGCGGCGCAGGACGACTGGCAGCCGGTCGTCGCGGTCGTGGCGGCCCTGACCATGACGGTCGGCAACGTCGGCGCGCTGCGCCAGGACGATGCGATCGGCCTGCTCGCGTGGTCGTCGGTCGCGCAGGCCGGGTTCCTCGTCGCGCCCGCGGCGGTCGTCTCGTCGTCGTACGCCCTGCCGGCCGCGGCCCAGTACGTCGCGGTGTACGCGCTGGCCAACCTCGTGGCCTTCGCCGCCCTGGCGGTCGTGCTCAGGCTGCGGGGCAGCACCCGGCTCGACGACCTGCGCGGCATGGCCCGCAACGACCCGTGGATGGGTGTCCCGCTCGTCATGGCGGCCCTGACGCTGGCGGGCTTCCCCCCGGCCGTCATCGGCCTGGTGACCAAGTTCGTCGTCATCCGCCCCGTCGTCGACGGCGACCACGTGTGGCTCGCGATCATCATGGGCGTCAACGTCGTGCTGGGCCTGGCGTACTACCTGCGGCTCGTCGTGACGCTGTGCGAGCGCCCGGTCGGCGAGCCGTACGTCAGCCCGTCACCGCCGATCTCGGTGCGCTTCGCGAAGTCGACGGTGCTGATCGGGGCGGCCGCCCTGGTCGTCCTCAGTGCCTGGCCCGACCTGCTGCTGTCGCACCTGCCCTGATCCGACGGCGCCCAGCGGGGCGAGCGGCGCGGTGGGGCTCAGCGGTAGTTGGTGAACTGCACCGCGAAGTCGAGGTCGGCGCCCTTGAGCAGCGCGATGACCTCCTGCAGGTCGTCGCGCTTCTTGCTCGTGACGCGCAGCTCGTCGCCCTGGATCTGCACCTTGACGCCCTTGGGGCCCTCGTCGCGGATCAGCTTGGAGACCTTCTTGGCCTGCTCCTGGCTGATGCCCTCGCCGAACGTGCAGTTGAGCTTGGTGTCCTTGCCCGACTGGCGGGGCTCGCCGTCCTCGAGGGCCTTGAGCGAGATGCCGCGCTTGATGAGCTTGTCCTTGAAGACGTCGAGCACCGCGAGGGCGCGCTCGTCGGCGTTGGCGGTGATCTCGATGCCCCACTCGCCGCTCCACTTGATCTCGGCGCCGGTGTTCTTGAAGTCGTAGCGGGTCTGGATCTCCTTGACCGCCTGGTTGAGCGCGTTGTCGGCCTCCTGGCGATCGATCTTGCTCACGATGTCGAAGGACGAGTCGGCCATGAAGGGTGCTCCTGAAGCGTTGCGGTGGGTCTGATTTCTCTCAGCCTAATCGGCTGCGCTAGGCTTGCTCGTCGTTGCCCCGGCAACGCCCGGCAGGTTGCCCGAGTGGCCAAAGGGATCTGACTGTAAATCAGACGGCTCAGCCTACGCAGGTTCGAACCCTGCACCTGCCACAGCACGACACGAAGCCCCTGACCTGCGACGACGCGGGTCGGGGGCTTCGTCGTGCAGCGCTCAGAGCGGGAACGATCGATCGCTCGCGAGGGTCAGCCCGAGGCTCCTGACGTGCTCGAGGAGTCCCTCGAGCCGCGCCCGCTGCACGCCGATCTCGGCCTCGAGGTCGTCGAGGGCGATCGTGCGCCCCACGACGTCCTCGATCCCGTAGTGCTCGACGGCCCGTCGCAGGCGCCGGTTGTCGGCCGCGAGGAGGTCGTTCTCCTCGATCAGGTCGCGGGCGATCCTCCTGGCGCCGAGGACCGGCACCGAGCGTCGGGAGGCGGCGGACAGGTCCTCGGCGGCGGGGTCCGGTGCCGAGGGGGCGTCGCGGACGTGCTCGGTCCACGTCGACCCGTCCCAGTAGCGGAGCAGTCCGCCCTCGGGTGCTCGCGGGTCGGGGTACCAGTCGGCTGCTGCGGTGTTCATGGTCGTGACGACTCCTCTGTGCGTGGGCCCCCGGGGATGCATCGACATCCCCGTGGTGGTTCATCGCACTCGGGGGCGCCGGATCACCGTCGAGGCGCAGGGTTCCTGTCGACCGCCGCGAGCTGCCGGGACTGAGCCGCGCCTCACGTATCCTGCGGGCGTGAGCGACGAGGACTTCAGAGCGCTCTACGCCCGGCTCCAGCAGGCGGTGTTCTCGTTCGCCGCCCGGCGGCTGTCGCCCGAACAGGCGATGGACGTCGTCAACAGCACCTTCGAGGTCGTGCTGCGCAAGCGCCATGCCTGCCCGGAACGACCCGAGGAGTGGGCCCCGTGGGTCATGGGGATCGCCAGGAACCAGGTCCTGCAAGAAGGGCAGAGGGTCACGCGCAAGCACCACGACAACCGATTCATCGAGGACTACGCCGACCGTGAGGACCCCGTGAACCCCGACGTCGCCGAGGTGGTCGCCGACACCGAGTACGGCCGGTGGGTGTGGCGATCGCTCGAGCCGTCGGAGCAGCGGCTCATGACCGTCGCCTTCGTGCAGATGCTGTCGACCGCCGACGGGGCACGGCTCATGGGCATCTCGACCTCGGCGTACACGACGCGCGTCCTGCGCCTGCGTCGCAGGCTCGAGGCGCTCGAGGCCGAGCACCTCGGCACGCCGATCCTGTCCGAGAGGGGGGAGCGGGCATGAACGAGACACCGGTCGACCCCGAGCAGGAGCTCGCCCGCCTGCGCCGGGCCGCCGAGAAGGCGGGGCTGCACGCCGACATCGACCCGGCCCGGCACGGCCTCGCGTTCCCCTCGGCCGACGACCTGCTGGCCGGTCACGACGGGCCGTCCGAGGTCGACGTGGCGAGGCGGCGCCGGCACCGGCGCCGCCGGGTCCTGGCCGCTGTGGTCAGCTCCGTCGCCGCCGTGAGCGTGTTCGAGCTGGGCGTCTTCCAGCCGTGGCAGCCCGACGGCGCGGCCGCCTCGACCGTGCCCATCCTCAGCTACGAGTACGCCTCGGCGAAGCAGATCGCGACGGCACCCGGCAAGGACGCCCGGGAGACCCTGCGGTCGCTCTCGGAGACGGCGGCCGAGCAGGTCGAGCCGGTTCGACGAGGGCCGGTCCAGTACACCGTGTCGGACAACTTCTTCCTGAGCGCCACGGTCGGGGGTGACGAGGAGCCCGAGGTCATCCCGACCCTGCTCCAGCGGTGGCTGACCAGCGATGGTGCGCAGCGCAGCGTCGAGAAGGTCGACGACCCGCTCGACGACAGTGGGCGCGGGCTCAGTCGGCCGGGCGGCTGGGACTCGCTCCCGGTCAAGGGCGACGTGACGCAGCCCGCCGGCGAGATCGATGCCGCGGCGCTCGACCGGCTGCCGACCGACCGGGCGAAGCTGCGCACGGCGCTCCTGGAGCTGACCGGCTGCGCATCGCGCGACCGGCCCGACCGGCCGCTGTGCCTTTACGTGCACATCCTGGAGCTGCACAACATCTACGTCGTGCCGGCCCGGGTCGACGCGGCCTTCTGGAGCCTGATGGCCGAGACGGGCGCCTACCGCCTGCTCGGCGACGTGAAGGACCGCGCCGGACGGACGGGCCTGGGCATCTCGCTGTTCCCGGAGTCCTCGCCCTCGTACCGTGTCGTGCTGATCGTCGACCCGGCGACGGGACGGCTGCTGGGCGCCGAGGACATCCTGATCAAGGACGACGTGGCCGCCAAGATCACGGCCCCCGCCATCACGAGCTTCACGGCCTTCCTGACGGCGCGCTGGGTCCGGTCCGCGTCCTAGGGCCGGTCGGTGCGCCGGCACCCGCGGCTGGTCGCCGCATGGGACCGGCCCGCGCGGGTACGACGGGCCCGGGCACCGGACGCGCCGGGGCCCAGGGAGGGGCGGACATGGAGGCAGTCGTGCGGCACGGGGTGGGCGACATCCGGCTCGAGCAGTCCGCGCGGCGAGGGTGACGCCTCGCAAGCTGGCCGTCGAGGAGGAGATGTTCCTGGTCGACCCCGGCACCCGCCGTCTCGTCGGGTCGTCGGACCGGGCCGTCGGGAGGTCGGACGAGGGCGAGGGTGACGTGGAGCAGGAGCTGTTCCTGCAGCAGGTCGAGACGCAGTCGAGCCCCCGGCTGGCGGTCGCCGACCTGCTCGACGACCTCGCCGGGGCCCGGGCCTCGGCGGCCGAGGCGGCCTCCTCGGTCGGGGCCCGCCTCGCCGCGATGCCGACGCCGGTCGTGCTCGACGCGGACGGCGACGTCACGCCCAAGGACCGCTACCGCACGATGATGGCCCGCTACGGACGGGTCGCGCGCGGTGCCCTGGTGTGCGGCATGCACGTGCACGTGGACGTGTCGGACGACGAGGAGGCGGTCGCGATCGTCGACCGGCTCCGCCCGTGGCTGCCGGTCGTGCTCGCGATGTCGGCGGGGTCGCCCTTCCACCTCGGCGTCGACACGTCGTTCGCGAGCTGGCGGGCCGAGGTCTGGGAGGCCTGGCCCACCGCGGGAGCCACCGAGCCGTTCGGCGACGCCGCGGGCTACCGACGCGCCGTGGCGGGCCTGATCGCGTCCGGGGCGGCTCTCGACGACGGGATGGTCTACTTCGACGCCCGACTGGCACGTGACTTCCCGACCGTCGAGGTGCGCGTCGCCGACGTGTGCACCGACCTGGCCGACACGGTCGTCGTCGCCGGCGTCGTGCGCGCGCTGGTCGAGACCTGTGCGCGGCAGTGGCGCGCGGGGGAGCGGGCACCCGTGTGGCGCGTCGAGCAGCTCCGGGCGGCCCGCTGGCTGGCCCGGCGCGACGGACTCGCGGGGTCGCTGCTCGACCCCCTGACGGGCGAGGCGCACCCCGCGTCCGACGTCGTCGGATCGCTCCTGCGGACGATCGGCCCCGCGCTCGACCTCGCGGGCGACCGCCCGCTCGTCGAGGCCGGCCTGGCCCGGCTGGTGCGGGACGGCACCGGCGCCGACCGGCAGCGCGCGGTCGCGGGGGAGCGCGCCGACCTCGAGGCTGTCGTCGACGACGTCCTGCGGCGCACGTCCGTCCGGCCGACCCCCTAAACGGCCCGCCGGCGCGGCCCTGCGAGCCGGTCGTGCCGCGTCAGGGATGTTAACGCTCACATTTTTTTCACCCTCATGGTTGACACGCGAATTGTGAGCGTTAACAATCAACTCCAAGGTGATGCCGGTCACAGCGATCAGCCCGCCTCGTGTGACCGGAGTCCGCCCGCCACACAGCCCCTCGCCGTCGGCCCGGGGTTCCCGAAGATGGAGGAAGACAGTGTTCAAGAAGATCCTGACGGCCACGGCGGGCGCAGCCCTCATCGGTGGCCTCGCGGCATGTGGAAGCAGCAGCTCGGACGGGGCCGGCTCGGGCGGCTCCGGCGGTTCGGGCGGTTCGGGCGACATCACGATGGGCTTCTCGCAGGTCGGTGCCGAGAGCGGCTGGCGCTCGGCCAACACGACGTCGGTCCGCGACAGCGCCAAGACCGACGGCATCGACCTCAAGTTCTCCGATGCCCAGCAGAAGCAGGAGAACCAGATCAAGGCGCTGCGCTCGTACATCCAGCAGAAGGTCGACGTCATCGCGTTCAGCCCCGTCGTCGAGACCGGCTGGGACTCGGTCCTCCAGGAGGCCAAGCGGGCCAAGATCCCCGTGATCCTGACCGACCGCTCGGTCGACTCCGAGGACGACAGCCTCTACGCGACGTTCCTCGGCTCCGACTTCGTCGAGGAGGGCGAGAAGGCCGGCCAGTGGCTGGTCGACAACGCCGCCGACTCCGACGTCGACGGCAACGGCGCGATCAACGTCGTCGAGCTGCAGGGCACGACCGGCGCCGCTCCCGCGATCGACCGCAAGGAGGGGTTCGCCGAGACCACCAAGGCCGATCCGACGATCAAGGTCGTCGCGTCGCAGACGGGTGACTTCACCCGTGACGGCGGCAAGAAGGTCATGGAGTCGTTCCTGAAGTCGCAGAAGGGCATCGACGTCGTGTACGCCCACAACGACGACATGGGACTCGGTGCGATCGAGGCGATCGAGGCGGCCGGCAAGGTGCCGGGCAAGGACATCAAGATCATCACGGTCGACGCCGTCAAGGACGGCATGACCGCCCTGTCCGAGGGCAAGATCAACTACATCGTCGAGTGCAACCCGCTGCTCGGCCCGCAGCTGATGGACCTCGCCAAGAAGGTCGTCGCCGGCGAGGACGTGCCCAAGCGCGTCGTCACCGAGGAGAGCGCCTTCGACCAGGAGACGGCCAAGCAGGTCCTGGCCGACCGCCAGTACTGAGCGACGCCGCACCACCACCCACCCGGGGGCTCGCGCCCGCGAGCCCCCGGGACCCGGACCACCGAGGAGACATGATGCAGACGACCGTCGAGACCGGCCCGTCGCCGACCGGCATCGGCCAGCCGGACCCCGTCGTGCAGATGACGGGCATCTCGATCGGCTTCCCGGGCGTCAAGGCGCTCGACGGGGTCGACCTGCGGCTCCTCCCGGGCGAGATCCACGCCGTGATGGGCGAGAACGGCGCCGGCAAGTCGACGCTGATCAAGGCCCTCACGGGCGTCTACTCGATCGACGCCGGCACCATCACGGTCGACGGCACCCCCCACAGCTTCTCCGGCCCGTTCGCGTCGCAGGCCGCCGGCATCAGCACGGTGTACCAGGAGGTCAACCTCTGCACGAACCTCACGGTCGCCGAGAACATGATGCTCGGCCGCGAGCCGCACCGCCTGGGCCGCATCGACACCCGGCGCATGAACCAGCGCGCCCGCGAGGTGCTCGACCGCCTGGGCCTCGACGTCGACGCGCGGTCGCAGCTCGACGAGCACCCCATCGCGATCCAGCAGCTCGTCGCGATCGCCCGCGCCGTCGACATCGACGCCCGCGTGCTGATCCTGGACGAACCCACCTCGAGCCTCGACGCCGACGAGGTGAGCCGGCTGTTCGACGTCATGCGCACCCTGCGCGCCGACGGCGTCGCGATCCTGTTCGTCTCGCACTTCCTCGACCAGGTCTTCGAGATCTCCGACCGCATGACGGTGCTGCGCAACGGCCGCCTGGTCGCCGAGCACCTGACCGCCGACATGACGCAGCTGAGGCTCGTGCAGGAGATGATCGGCCGCGAGCTCGAGGTGCTCGACCGCATCGACCGCACCCCGGCCGATCCGGCGGCTCCCGAGCCGGCGCCGCTCATGACGGTGCTGGGCCTCGGTCGCAAGGGCAGCCTCGAGGCCACCGACCTGACGCTGCACGACGGCGAGGTCGTCGGTGTCGCGGGCCTGCTCGGCTCGGGACGCACCGAGCTGGCGCGGCTGCTGTACGGCGCCGACTCCGCCGACACCGGCGAGGTCGAGGTGCGGTCGAGGCGCGTGCGCCTGAAGGGTCCGCGCGCCGCGATCGAGCACGGGATCGCCTTCTCCAGCGAGGACCGCCGGGCCGAGGGCATCATCGGGGAGCTGTCGATCGCCGACAACATGATCCTCGCGATGCAGGCGTCGCGCGGCTGGATGCGTCCCGTGCCCCAGCGCACCAAGGACGCCCTCGTGGCCAAGTACATCGAGGCGCTCGACATCCGTCCGGCCGACCCGCAGGCCATGATGAGGAACCTCAGCGGCGGCAACCAGCAGAAGGTGCTGCTGGCGCGCTGGCTCATCACCGAGCCAGAGCTGCTGATCCTCGACGAGCCGACCCGCGGCATCGACATCGGCGCCAAGGCGCAGATCCAGCAGCTCGTGGCCGAGCTGGCCCGCGACGGCATGTCGGTCGTGTTCATCTCCGCCGAGCTCGAGGAGGTCCTGCGCCTCAGCGACCGCGTCGTCGTGATGCGCGACCGCCGCAAGATCGCCGAGCGCGACAACGTCGACCTCGACGTCGCCGACGTCCTGCAGATCATCGCGGGCGAGGCGTCCTCGCCCGGTCCGGCGGACGCCGTCACCACCACCACGGCCGAGGAGGCTCCCCGTGCCTGATCTGCGCCCGCTGGTGCGCCACCAGCTGATGTGGCCCGTCCTCGCGCTGGTCGTCCTGCTGGTCGTGAACGTCATCGCCACGCCGTCGTTCTTCTCGATCCGCATGCAGGACGGCCACCTCTACGGCAGCCTGGTCGACATCCTGCGCAACGGCGCCCCCGTGCTGCTCGTCGCACTCGGCATGACGTTGGTCATCGCGACCCGCGGCATCGACCTCTCGGTCGGCGCGATCGCCGCGATCGCCGGTGCCGTCGCGTGCACGTCGATCGCCGGTTCCTCGCAGGAGAGCGCCACCGGCACCGCGATCGTCGCGATGTCGACCGCGCTCGCGGTGTGCGTGCTGCTGGGCCTGTGGAACGGCTTCCTGGTCTCGGTGCTCGGCATCCAGCCCATCATCGCGACGCTCGTGCTGATGACGGCCGGTCGCGGCCTGGCGATGCTCATCACCGACGGCCAGATCACGACGGTCAACAACCCGGCCTTCCGCCGCCTGGGCGCGGGCTTCGTCGCGACCCTGCCGGTCGCGATCATCGTGGCGCTCGTGGTGCTCGGCATCACCGCCGTGCTGACCCGCCGCACGGCGCTCGGCATGCTGATCGAGGCCGTCGGCATCAACCCCGGGGCCGCGCGACTCGCCGGCGTCCGGTCGCGCACGATCATCTGGACGGTGTACGTGTTCGCGGCGTTCTGCGCCGGCATCGCGGGGCTCATGATCGCGTCCAACACCAGCGCCGCCGACGCCAACAACGCGGGACTGTTCATCGAGCTCGACGCGATCCTGGCCGTCGTGATCGGCGGCACCTCGCTGGCCGGCGGGCGGTTCTCGCTGACCGGCACGCTCGTGGGCGCGCTGTTCATCCAGACGCTCGCCACGACGATCCCGACGATCGGCATCCCGGCCGAGACCAACTACCTCTTCAAGGCCGTCGCGGTGATCGTGGTGTGCCTCCTCCAGTCGCCGCAGGCGCGGGCCGCCCTCGCGGTGACCCGCCGTCCTGCCGCGGCCCCCGTGAAGGCAGGTGTCGCATGAGTGCCGTGACCGTCGGGTCGACTTCGTGGGTCGACCGCGTCAAGGGGTACAGCCCGCCCCAGCGCTTCGTGCCCGTCATCGCCACGTTCGTGCTGTTCGTCAGCATGTTCGGCGTCGGATCGATCCGCTACGAGGGGTTCGCCTCGCCCCAGGTGATGGTCAACCTGCTGGTCGACAACGCGTTCCTGATCGTCCTGGCCGTCGGCATGACGTTCGTGATCCTGACCGGCGGCATCGACCTCAGCGTCGGCTCGGTCGTCGCGCTGTCGACCATGATCGCGGCGGCGACGCTGCGGGCCGGCTGGCCTCCCGTGCTCAGCATGGTGACGGTGCTGGCGGTCGGCACGCTGCTCGGGCTGCTGATGGGTCTGGTGATCCACTACTTCCAGATCCAGCCGTTCATCGCGACGCTCGCCGGCATGTTCCTGGCCCGCGGGCTCTGCTACCTCATCAGCGTCGAGTCGATCCCGATCCGCGACGACCTGTTCGGCTCGCTGTCGAGCGCCACCATCACGCTGCCCGGCGACGTCTACCTGACGTACACCGCCGTCATCGCGCTCGTCGTGGTCGGCGTCGCGGCGTGGGTGCTGCACATGACGCGCTTCGGCCGGACCGTCTACGCCGTCGGCGGCAGCGAGGCCTCGGCCCTGCTGATGGGCCTGCGCGTCGCCCGCGTCAAGGTCGGCGTCTACGCGATCAGCGGCTTCTGCTCGGCACTGGCCGGCCTGCTGTTCTCCCTCTACATGCTGTCGGGCTACAGCCTGCACGCCGTCGGCATGGAGCTCGACGCGATCGCGGCGGTCGTGATCGGCGGGACGCTGCTCACCGGCGGACGCGGGCTGGTCATCGGATCGCTGCTGGGCGTCCTGGTCCTCGGGGCGATCCAGACCTTCATCTCCTTCGACGGCACCCTGAGCTCGTGGTGGACCAAGATCTCGATCGGCGTCCTGCTGCTGGTGTTCGTCGTCATGCAACGCTTCTTCTCGAGGAGGCAGTCATGACCCTGCGCTCGAACGGCTCCCACGCCCCCGTCATGGCCGATGTCGCCCGGCTGGCCGGGGTCTCGCACCAGACGGTCTCGCGGGTCGTCAACGGCCTGCCCAACGTCCAGCCGGCGACCCGCGCGAAGGTCGAGGCGGCGATCGCCGAGCTGGGCTACCGGCCCAACACGGCGGCCCGTGCCCTCGTGACGCGTCGCTCGTCGACGATCGGCATCATCAGCACCGAGACCGGCCTGTACGGCCCCACCAGCATCCAGCGCACGATCGAGGAGGCCGCCCGCGAGGCCGGCTACTTCGCCGGGTCCGTGAGCCTCAAGGAGATCACCAGCACCGGCCTGACGGGTGCGATCGACCACCTGATGCGCCAGTCGGTCGACGGCATCGTCATGATCGCGGCGCAGCACGAGGCGCTCGACGTCATCGGCCGCCACGACCCGGGCGTCCCGCTCGTCGTGGTCGAGGGCGACCTGTCGCGGGGGCCGTCGGCCGTCGGGGTCGACCAGCACCGCGGCGCGCTCGAGGCGACGCGGCACCTGATCGCGCTCGGCCACACCCGCATCGCGCACATCAGCGGACCCGTGAACTGGACCGAGGCCGAGGCCCGCCGCCAGGGCTGGCAGGACGCCCTGACGGGTGCGGGGCTCGAGCCCGGGCCCCTGCTGGTCGGCGACTGGACCGCCGAGCGCGGCTACCTGCTCGGCGCCCGCATCGCCCGGTCGCGCGACGTCACGGCGGTGTTCTCGGCCAACGACCAGATGGCGATCGGCCTGCTGCGGGCGCTGCACGAGGCCGGGGTCCGCGTGCCCGACGACGTCAGCGTCGTGGGCTTCGACGACTCGCCAGAGTCGGGCTACCTGATCCCGCCGCTCACGACGGTGCGCCAGAACTTCGCCGAGGTCGGCCGTCGCGCCATCGCGGTGCTCCACGCCGCGATCAGCGGCGAGGACGAGGACCTCGAGCGGCTCATCGAGCCCGAGCTCGTCGTGCGCACCAGCACGGGGGTCCGCCCCGTCGAGCCCAGGAGGACCCCGTGACCGCCGACCGGACGCGGGACGACGACGCCACGTACGTCGTCGGCGTCGACTACGGCACCCTGTCGGGGCGTGCGCTGGTCGTGCGCGTCGGCGACGGCGTCGAGCTCGGCACCGCCGTGCACCCCTACCGGCACGCCGTCATGGACCGCGAGATCCCCGGTCACCTGACCGGCGCCGGACCCGTCGAGCTCGCCCCCGACTGGGCGCTGCAGGTGCCCGACGACTACCGCGACGTGCTGCGGGTCGCGGTGCCCGCGGCCCTGGCCGAGGCAGGCGTCGCGCCCGACCGCGTCATCGGCATCGCGACCGACTTCACGGCCTGCACCATGGTGCCGACCCTCGCCGACGGCACCCCGCTCAACGAGGTCGACGACCTCGCGGCGCGCCCGCACGCCTACGTCAAGCTCTGGAAGCACCACGCGGCCCAGGCCCAGGCCGACCGCATCACCGAGCTCGCCCGTGAGCGCGGCGAGGCCTGGCTGCCGCGGTACGGCGGGCTCGTCTCGTCGGAGTGGGAGTTCGCCAAGGGGCTGCAGCTGCTCGACGAGGACCCCGACACCTACGCGCGCACCGCCCGCTGGGTCGAGGCCGCCGACTGGATCGTCTGGCAGCTGTGCGGCACCTACGTGCGCAACGCCTGCGCCGCGGGCTACAAGGGCATCCTGCAGGACGGCTCGTACCCGTCGGCCGACTTCCTCGCCGCGCTGGACCCCGCCTTCGCGGGCTTCGTCGACGACAAGCTCGCGCAGCCGATCGGCCAGCTGGGCCAGCGCGCCGGCGGCCTGACGGCCGAGGCCGCCGCCTGGACGGGACTGCCCGAGGGCATCGCGGTGGCCGTCGGCAACGTCGACGCGCACGTCAGCGCCCCCGCCGCGCAGGCCGTCGACCACGGCCAGATGGTCGCGATCATGGGCACCTCGACGTGCCACGTCGTCAGTGCCGGCGTGCTGCGTGAGGTGCCGGGCATGTGCGGCGTCGTCGACGGTGGCATCGTCGCCGGCAGCTGGGGCTACGAGGCGGGGCAGAGCGGGGTCGGCGACATCTTCGGCTGGTTCGTCGAGCACGGCGTGCCCCCGTACGTCCACGACGAGGCCGCGGCCCTGGGCCGGTCCGTCCACGAGCACCTCACGGCGCTGGCCGTCGAGCAGGAGGTCGGCGAGCACGGCCTCCTCGCCCTCGACTGGCACAGCGGCAACCGTTCGGTCCTGGTCGACCACGAGCTCTCGGGCCTCGTGGTCGGGCAGACGCTGGCCACCCGGCCGCAGGACGTGTACCGCGCGCTGATCGAGGCCACGGCCTTCGGCACCCGCACGATCATCGAGGCCTTCACCTCCTCCGGCGTCCCCGTCGAGGAGCTCGTGATCGCCGGCGGGCTGTCGAAGAACCCCCTGCTGATGCAGGTGTACTCCGACGTGACGCGCCTGTCGCTGTCCGTCGTCGGGTCCGAGCAGGGCGCCGCGCTGGGCTCTGCTCTCCATGCCGCCGTCGCGGCCGGTGCGTATGCGGACATACGCGCCGCCGCGAAGGCCATGGGGTCGGTGCGGCGCGGTGTGGTCACCCCGAACGAGGTCGACGCCCAGGCGTACGACCTGCTGTTCGCCGACTACACCGCGCTGCACGATCACTTCGGTCGCGGTGGCGACGACGTCATGCACCGCCTGCGCGACGCACGTCGCCGGGCCGTCCGCCGACGTCAGGAGCGCCGCGCCGGGGCCGGGGCGGCACAGGGGGAGACCTCGTGACCGTCACCGCCGACGTCACCTCGACGATCCGTGCCCTGCGGGAGCAGGTGTGCGCGCTGCACGCCGAGCTGACCCGCTACGAGCTCGTGGTCTGGACGGCCGGCAACGTGTCGGCCCGCGTGCCGGGGCACGACCTGATGGTCATCAAGCCCAGCGGCGTCTCGTACGACGACCTGACGCCCGCGTCGATGGTGCTGTGCGACCTCGACGGCGTGGTCGTCGAGGGCGATCTCGCACCCAGCTCCGACACCGCCGCGCAGGCCTACGTCTACCGCCACCTGCCCCACGTCGGCGGCGTCGTCCACACGCACTCGACGTACGCCACGGCGTGGGCGTCGCGCGGCGAGCCGATCCCGTGCGTCCTGACGATGATGGCCGACGAGTTCGGCGGGCCCGT
This sequence comes from Aeromicrobium sp. CFBP 8757, assembly GCF_014841755.1. Classification (NCBI taxonomy): domain Bacteria; kingdom Bacillati; phylum Actinomycetota; class Actinomycetes; order Propionibacteriales; family Nocardioidaceae; genus Aeromicrobium; species Aeromicrobium sp. CFBP 8757. The sequence continues at coordinate 223,542 of NZ_JACYUM010000003.1, read as the reverse complement.
GCCCGTCGGCCCGTTCGCGCTGATCGGCGACGACTCGATCGGCCGCGGCATCGTCGAGACGCTGCAGGGCAGCAGGTCGCCGGCGGTGCTGATGCAGAACCACGGCGTCTTCACGATCGGCAAGGACGCCCGCTCGGCCGTGAAGGCGGCCGTCATGTGCGAGGACGTCGCCCGCACCGTCCACGTCGCGCGCCAGCTCGGCGAGCCCGTCGCCATCCCCGACCGCCAGGTCTCGCACCTGTTCGACCGCTACCAGAACGTCTACGGGCAGTGATGTGCCCCGAGGGAGATCGCCCATGAGCACGCAGCAGGATCCGTCGACCACCCCGCGCACGGTCTGGTTCCTCACCGGCAGCCAGAGCCTCTACGGCGACGAGACCCTCGCCCAGGTGGCCGAGCAGTCGCGTGAGGTCGCGGCGATGGTCGACGGCGACGAGCGCATCCCCGTGCCGGTCGTGTGGAAGCCCGTCCTGACGACGGCCGACGCGATCCGGCGCGTCATGCTCGAGGCGAACGCCGACGACTCGTGCGTCGGCCTGATCGGCTGGATGCACACGTTCAGCCCGGCCAAGATGTGGATCCAGGGCCTCGACTCGATGCGCAAGCCGTTCCTGCACCTGCACACGCAGTGGCACCGCGACATCCCCTGGTCGACGATCGACATGGACTTCATGAACCTGAACCAGGCCGCGCACGGCGACCGCGAGTTCGGCTTCGTCCAGACGCGTCTGGGCGTCCCGCGCAAGACCGTCGCGGGGCACGTCAGCGACCCGGCGGTCGGTGGACGGATCGCGACGTGGGCGCGGGCGGCGACGGCGGCGCACGACATGCGCACGCTCCGGCTCGCCCGGTTCGGCGACAACATGCGCGACGTCGCGGTCACCGAGGGTGACAAGGTCGAGGCGCAGCGGCGGTTCGGCGTCTCGGTCAACACGTTCGGCGTCAACGACCTGGTCGACGTCGTCGGCGACGTCGAGCCCGGCGCGGTCGACAAGGTCGTGGCCGAGTACGCCGACCTCTACGACATCGCCCCCGACCTGCAGGTGGGCGCCGACCGGCACGAGACGCTGCGCTACGCGGCGCAGCTCGAGGTCGGCCTGCGACGCTTCCTCGAGGCGGGCGGCTTCGGCGCCTTCACGACCAACTTCGAGGACCTCGGCGGCCTGCGCCAGCTGCCCGGCATCGCGGTGCAGCGGCTCATGGCCGACGGGTACGGCTTCGGCGGCGAGGGCGACTGGAAGACGTCGGTGCTGGTGCGCGTCACCAAGACCATGGCCGCGGGGCTGCCCGGCGGCACGTCCTTCATGGAGGACTACACGTACCACCTCGAGCCCGGCAACCAGAAGGCCCTCGGCGCCCACATGCTCGAGGTGTGCCCGACGATCTCGGCGTCGCGGCCCAGCGCCGAGGTGCACCCCCTCAGCATGGGCGGCCGCGAGGACCCCGTGCGGCTCACGTTCGTCGCCGATCCGGCCGAGGGAATCGTGGTCGGCCTGTCCGACCTCGGCGACCGGTTCCGGCTGACGGCCAACGACGTGACCCTCGTCGAGCCCGACGAGCCGCTGCCGAAGCTGCCCGTGGCGTGCGCCGTGTGGCAGCCCCACCCGTCGCTGCCGACCTCCGCGGAGGCCTGGCTGATGGCCGGCGGCCCGCACCACACGGTGCTGACGACGGCCGTCGGCATCGAGGCCTTCGACGACCTGGCCGAGATCCTGCGCACCGAGCTCGTCCACATCGACGCCGACACCGAGCCGCGGCGGTTCCTGCAGGAGCTGCGCTGGAACCAGGCCTACCACCGGCTGGCCGACGGGCTCTGACGGCGCGATCGAGGCCGGGTCGCCCGCGGGATGCCCGACCGCGAGGTGGCGAGGCGTACCGTGGCCGCAGGGCCGGTGTTGAGAACACAGCGGCGGTCCTGCGCGAAGCGGTCGACAGGGGCGCGACTAGGGCGTACCCGGCGCTCGTCCGCTCGGGGCGGGATCGAACGGATCTCGTCCCGACCGGGTCACCGGATCAGCCCGCGACGTCACCGCCGCGCGGGCCGGTTGCCGTGCGGCGTTCCGGGTACGCACCTGCGCCGGGTGCAGAAGGTCGCCTGTCGTCGATCGACCAGGAAGTCCGTCATGCCCAGCCCCACCCTCACCGCCGACCTGCCGGCACGTCGCGCAGCGACGGTCATCCGCGTCGCGTCGGTGCCCGCCTCGCACGTCTACGTCCGCCACCTCTCCGCGCCCGACGGGGTCGACGACGGCGTCGTCCGCCTGCCGGACCCGCCGACGTCGGGCCGGTCCGAGCAGTCGCAGTGGTGGCCGCCGACGATGCTCGCCGCCGCGTGGGTGCACCGGCACCACGAGTCGTTCGACGTCTTCCACGTGCACTTCGGCTTCGACGCCCGCACGCCCGCCGAGCTGGCCGACCTCGTCGACGCGCTGCGGACGCACGGCAAGCCCCTGGTGCTGACGGTGCACGACCTGCGCAACCCGCACCACGCCGACCGCCGCGAGCACGACGCCCAGCTCGACGTGCTGGTGCCGGCCGCGCAGGGACTCGTCACGCTGACCCGCGGTGCCGCCGCGGAGATCGCGGGGCGGTGGGGCCGGTGGCCGACCGTGATCGCGCACCCGCACGTCGTCGAGGTCGAGCAGATGGCGCAGCGGCAGGCGGGACGCACCTCCCGACCCGGACGGACCGCCCGGGTCGGGCTGCACCTCAAGAGCGTCCGCGCCGGCATGGACCCACGCATCGTCCTGCCGGCGCTCGTGCGGGCGGTCGAGGGCATCGAGGGTGCGGTCCTGCAGGTCAACGGGCACGCCGAGCTGCTCGAGCCGGGCGGGCGCGCGTACGACGCGGAGCTGGCCGGGCTCGTCCACGACCTCGGCGACCGCATCGACCTGCGGGTCCACGAGTACTTCACCGACGACGAGCTGTGGGCGTACCTGTCGTCGCTCGACGTCTCGGTGCTGCCCTACCGGTTCGGCACGCACTCGGGGTGGCTCGAGGCGTGCCGCGACGTCGGCACCGCGGTGGTGGCGCCGTCGTGCGGCTACTACGCCGACCAGGGGCCCGTCGAGACGTACCTCCTCGACGAGGACCTGTTCGACGAGTCGACGCTCGAGGCCGCGGTGCTTCGGGCGCTGGTGCGCGCCGAGCCCGCCGCGACGGTCGCCGACCGCGAGCGGCAGCGGCTCGAGGTCGCCGTGGCGCACCGGCGCCTGTACGAGTCGCTGCTCGCCTGACGCCGCGGGTGGTGCGGCGTCAGCCCCGGTCGTCGCCCGCCCACGTCGAGGGCGGGTCGCTGGTGGGGAACGACTCCTCCGACATCTCGTCGACGAGGTCGTCGTCGGGCCAGCCGCCCTCGGGGGCGTTGGGGCCCGGCTTCCAGGGCTGGGACTCGTCCGGGTGGTCGGTGGGATCGGTCATGGGTCCTCCTCGCGCGGCGGCGCCGGGACGTCCGACGGGGTCCGACCGAGCGTATCGGCCGGACCCCGTCGGGCCCGTGCGGCGTCAGGCGCCGATCGAGGCCGGCTCGTCGGCGTCGCTCACCCGGATCTTGCGTGGCCGCGCCCGCTCGCTCAGCGGGACCACGAGCGACAGCACGCCGTGGTCGTAGGTCGCCGAGATGCGGTCGGTGTCGACACCGTCGCCCAGCGTGAACTGGCGCACGTAGCTGCCGGTGCGACGCTCCTGCGCGATCCACTGCGCGCCCTCGTGGGTGGCCGCGGTGCGCTCGGCGCGGATCGTCAGCAGGTGACCGTCGAGGTCGATGTCGATCGAGCCCGGGTCGACCCCGGGCAGATCGGCCGTCAGGACGTAGCGGTCACCGTCCTTGAGCAGGTCGACGGGGACCGCCCGGGGGCCGGTGCGCAGCGGGCTGCGGCCGCCCGCGAGGCGGTCGAGCTCGGCGAAAGGATCAAAGGTCATCGCGGTCATGTCAGATCTCCTTCCTGGGGGTTGAGTCGATGTGACTCAACTACGGCACCTTTATAGACACCGGCACGCGACGTGTTCAAGCCGGATCGTCTGAGAATTCGCTGAGATCGAGACCACGTGCCCGAGGGGGTTGGGGGAGGGGGGTTCGGGTACGCGACGCGCATGAGCACCAACACCCGCACGATCCGCACGACCCCTCACCGCGTGTGGGAGATCGTGACCGACGGATGGACCTACCCGCTGTGGGTGGTCGGCGCCACGCGCGTCCGCGAGGTCGACGACGCCTTCCCGGCCGTCGACTCCCGCATCCACCACTCGGTCGGCGTGTGGCCCGCGCTGATTGACGACACGACCAGCGTCGTCGAGCTCGACCCCGAGCGCCTGATCCGCCTGCGTGCCCGCGGGTGGCCGATCGGCGAGGCCGAGGTCGAGATCGAGCTCGTGGCATCGGGTGCCCACACCGAGGTCACGATCCGCGAGGAGGCCGTCGCGGGGCCCGGCACGCTGGTCCCCGAGCCGCTCAAGGGCCTGACCCTGAAGTGGCGCAACTCCGAGACGCTGCGCCGGCTGGCCTACCTGGCCGAGAACAAGCCGTGACGCGGGCGGCGCGGGTCATCGTCGTCACGGGGGCGTCGAGCGGCATCGGCCGCGCGACGGCCCTGCAGGCCGCCGACGCCGGCGACCACGTCGTGCTCGTGGCCCGCGGCGCCTCGACCCTCGAGGTCGTGGCGCAGGAGTGCCGCGACCGCGGTGCCGGGTCGGTCATGGTCGTGCCGACCGACGTCGGCGACGACGCGGCGGTCGCGGCCTGCTTCGCGCAGGTGGTCGAGCGCCACGGCGTCCTCGACGCCGTCGTGCACTCCGCGGGTGTCGTGGCCTACGGACGCACCGAGCAGATCCCCGCCGACGTCTTCGACGGCGTGCTGCGCACCAACCTGATCGGATCGGTCAACGTCTCCCGCCACGCCTTGCCCGTGCTGCGCCAGCAGCGCGCGGGGTCGCTGGTGCTGATCGGCTCGCTGATCGGGCACATCGCGGTGCCGTCGATGAGCCCGTACGTGCTGAGCAAGTGGGGCGTGCGGGCCCTGGCCCGCCAGCTGCACGTCGAGAACCGCGACCTGCGGCACGTGCACGTCTCCTACGTGTCGCCCGGCGGTGTCGACACCCCGATCTACGAGCAGGCCGCGACGTACGACGGCTTCGTCGGACGTCCGCCGCCGCCCCTGGCCGGTCCCGAGAAGGTCGCGCGCATCGCGCTGAAGCGCATCGACCGCCCCCGTGCGCGCACGCAGGTCAACCGGTCGAACGACGTCGTGCGGATGGGCTTCAGCGCGTTCCCCGGCGTGTTCGACCGCCTGATCGGACCGCTGTTCCGCGTCGGCGCGATGGAGGTGACGACGCCCGTCGCCCCGACGACCGGCAACGTCCTGTCGTCGGTCGAGGCCGGCAACAGCCTGCACGGCCAGCAGGGCAACCCGTACGTCGGGATCGTCCGCAACCTCGTCGCCCTCGCGCGCCGCCGGGGGTCGAGGGGGTCCGCCGCATGAGCGGATCGCACGGGCACGACGCCGTCGTGATCGGCGCGGGACCCAACGGCCTCGTCGCGGCCAACCATTTGGCCGACGCCGGCTGGTCGGTCCTGGTGCTCGAGGCGCAGGACGAGGTCGGCGGCGCGGTCAAGAGCGACCGCGACGTGCACCCCGACTTCGTCCACGACACGTTCAGCGCGTTCTACCCGCTGGCCGAGGCGTCGCCCACGATCCGGTCGTTCGACCTCGAGCGGCACGGCCTGACGTGGGTGCACGCCCCCGCCGTGCTGGGGCACCCCCTCCGCGACGGCAGCTGGGGCATGCTGCACCGCGACCGCGAGGTCACGGCCGGGCTGTTCGACGCGGCGCACGCCGGGGACGGCGAGGCGTGGCTCGACCTGTGCGGGCAGTGGGACCGCATCGGCGACCAGATGATCAAGGCCCTGCTGTCGCCGTTCCCGCCCGTCAGGAACGGCATCGGCGCGCTCGCGAGGCTGCGCAGCGTCGGCGGGCTCGACTTCGTCAAGACCATGCTGACGCCCGCCACCGACGTCGGCCTGTCGCGCTTCGGGGGCGTGGGGCCGCGGCTCGTCATCGCCGGCAACGCGGGCCACGCCGACATCCCCCTCAACGCTCCCGGGTCGGGGCTGATGGGCATCCTGATGTCGATGCTGGGGCAGACCGTCGGCTTCCCCGTGCCCGAGGGCGGTGCGGGCCAGCTGGCCCACGCCCTGCGACGACGGTTCGAGTCGCTCGGTGGCGAGATCCGCTACGCCGCCGAGGTCGTCCGCGTCGAGGTCACCGACCGTCGTGCCACGGCGGTGCTGACCCGCGACGGCGAGAGGTTCGCGGCCGGGCGGGCCGTCGTCGCCGACATCGTCGCGCCGCACCTGTACGGCCGGCTGCTCGCGCCGGAGGACCTGCCGGCGCGGACGCGTCAGGCCATGAGGTCGTTCGACCTCGACCCGTCGACCGTCAAGGTCGACTGGGCCGTCGACCGTCCGGTCCCGTGGGCGTCCGCGCCCCCGCACGCGCCCGGCACGTTCCACGTCGCCGACTCGGTCGAGCAGATGACCGAGGCCCACGGCCAGGTCGCCGCGCGCACGGTGCCGGCGGCGCCGTTCATGCTGGCGGGCCAGATGACGACGTCCGACCCGACGCGCTCGCCCGCCGGCACCGAGTCGCTCTGGGCGTACACCCACGTGCCGCAGCACTCGGTCGGCGACGCCGGTGACGGGAGCGTGCGCGGCGTGTGGGACCGCGACGACTGCGAGCGGTTCGCCGACCGCATGCAGGCGCGCATCGAGGCGTTGGCGCCGGGCTTCGGCTCGACCGTGGTGTCGCGCCGCGTGCTGGGCCCGCGCGAGCTCGAGCAGCGCGACGCCAACCTGATCGGCGGGGCGATCAACGGGGGGACGTCACAGCTGCACCAGGAGCTCATCTTCCGGCCGGTGCCGGGCCTGGGCCGCTCGGAGACCCCCGTGCGGGGGCTCTACCTGGGATCGGCCTCGGCCCACCCCGGCGGCGGCGTGCACGGTGCGCCGGGCATGAACGCGGCACGCGCCGCGATCGCCCACGCCCGGGTGCGTCGGGCCACCGGGGGTCTCCTGCGCTGACCGCGCACCGCCCCCGTCGAGACGAGCGCTCGGCGGGGGCGGGGCGGGGTGGCGTGACGGATGCGTCAGGCGTCGTCGTCGGTCGAGCCGCCCGGCGGCACGGGCGCCTCGGGGCCGGTCGCGGGCGCGCCCTCCTGCACGGGGTCGACGGGGTCGTTCTGGCCCTCGTCGGCCTGCGGAGTGGTGTCGGGTGTCTCGGTCATGGGTGCTCCTCGGGTGCGGGGTTCGGTCGCCACCCCGTACCCGGTGCGACGGCGACGAATCCCGGCCGTCGACCGGTCCGGCCCGTCACCCGTCGCTCCCGCGCCTGCGGTCGTCGGCCTCGACCTCGGCGTCCTGCCGGATCTCGCGGGCGTCGGCGACGTCCTCGCGGTGCTTGGCCGCGGCCTTGTCGATGGTCCGGGTGTCGCGCGGCGGCAGCTGGATCGTCTCCTCGGCGGGCTGGCCGGCCTGCAGCTCGCGTCCGCGCTCGAGCTCGGCGTCGAGCTCCGCGCCGAACAGCAGCGCCAGGTTGGTCAGCCACAGCCACAGCAGGAAGACGATGACGCCCGCGAGCGAGCCGTACGTCTTGTCGTAGCTCGAGAACATCGCCACGTACAGGCCGAACGCCGCCGACACGAGGATCCACACGACGATCGCGAAGACCGCGCCGACGCTGATCCAGCGGAACTTCGGCTGCTTGACGTTGGGGGTCGCGTAGTAGAGCACCGCCACGATCACGACCACGACGGCCAGCAGCACGGGCCACTTGGCGACGTCCCACACGAGGATCGCGGTGGACCCCAGGCCGATCTGGTCGCCGACGGCCTCGGCGACCGGCCCGGTCAGCACGAGCGAGGCCGCGGCGACGGCGACCAGCACGAGCGACACGAGCGTCACCAGCAGCTGCAGCGGGCGCAGCTTCCAGACCGGCCGGCCCTCGCCGACCTCGTACACGCGGTTCATGGCCCGTCCGAACGCGCCGACGTAGCCCGACGCCGACCACAGCGCTCCGAGCAGGCCGAGCACCAGCGCGAGGCCCGCCCCCTGCGACGTCGCGAGCCCCTCGATCGTGGGGCGCAGGCTGTCGACGGCCGACGCGGGCCCCACCTGGTCGACGATCTCGAGGAGCGCGTCGACGGTCGAGCGCCCCTGCCCGAACACGCCGAGCATCGAGACCAGCGCCACGAGGGCGGGGAACAGCGCCAGCACGGCGTAGTAGGTGAGGGCGGCCGCGAGGTCGGTGCACTGGTCCTTCGAGAACTCCCGGAGTGTCTTGCGTCCGACGTAGATCCACGACCGTCGGTGCAGGTCGGACGGCGAGTCGGGCTTGCGGTCGTCGTCGGGGTCCGCGGACGTCCGCGTGGTCGTGTCGGTCATGGTCCGCCGATACCCGGTGGGGTCACGGCGAAACAACCGCGCGGGCGACGCCACGGGGGCACGACGTGACATCGCCGATGTTTCGATCGGCCGGGGGCGGGTACGTGAGGGGTGGTCGCGAAGACCGGGTCCTCGATCCGGTCCGACGACGACCCCAGGCACACGAGGACGGCGGGCCCCGGCTCACGCAGGCGGGCGCGCCCGCCATCTTCATGTGACGGATCGGCAGGTCCGTCGTGCGCCGACGTCCGTCAATCGGCATAATCGTGTCGCAGCCGTGAAGCAGTCGCGCTGGCCGCCCGGCCGTGCTGCCCCCACGCGATCGGACGGCGGGACGAGCATGCGCAGCACCTGGACCTCCAGCGAGGTGGGGCGCGACCTCTCGGCCGTCGACTGGTCGTCGACCCCGCTCGGCGAGCCGGAGAGCTGGCCGGTCAGCCTCAAGGCCGCGGTGCGCATCCTGCTGTCGTCCAAGTTCGCGATGTGGATGGCGTGGGGACCGGAGCTGACGTTCTTCTGCAACGACTCCTACCGCCGCGACACGCTGGGCGACAAGTACCCCTGGGCCCTCGGGCGACCGGCGTCCGAGGTGTGGTCGGAGATCTGGGACGACATCGAGCCCCGCGTGCGCACCGTCATGGAGTCGGGCGAGGCGACCTGGGACGAGTCGCTCATGCTGTTCCTCCAGCGGCGCGGATTCGTCGAGGAGACCTACCACACGTTCTCGTACAGCCCGCTCGCCGACGACGAGGGGCACGTCGAGGGCCTGCTGTGCGTCGTCAGCGAGGTGACGGAGCAGACGATCTCGACCCGGCGCATGACGACGCTGCGCGACCTCGGCGCCCGCACGACGGGTCGGCACACCGAGGCCGAGGCGGTGGCGGCCGCGTGCGAGCAGATCACGGCCGACCCGCTCTCGATCCCGTTCGGCCTGGTGTACCTCGTCGACCCCGAGCAGCAGCGGCTCGTCCGGGCCTGTGGCGCCGGGGTCGACGACGACCACCCGTTCGCGCCCTCGACGATCGGGCTCGACGGCGGATCGGCCGTCTGGCCCGTCGCCGAGCCGATGGCCGGTCGCCAGACCCTCGTCGACCTGTCGGCCCTGCCGCACGAGCCTCCCGTCGGCGACTGGGGCCGGCGTCCGACGCACGCCCTGCTCGTGCCGTTCGTCGATCCCGCGACGTCCGACGCCTACGGGTTCCTCGTTGCCGGGCTCAGCCCGTTCCGTCCCGTCGACGAGGCCTACACGGGCTTCGTCGACCTGTTCGCGGGGCAGCTGTCCGCGGCGATCAACGCGGCGCGCACGTTCGAGGGCGAGAAGCAGCGCGCCGAGACCCTGGCCCGCCTCGACCAGGCCAAGACCGACTTCTTCACCAACGTCAGCCACGAGTTCCGCACGCCGCTGACGCTGCTGCTGGGCCCGACGTCCGATGCGCTGAACGATCCCGCGCTGGCCGCCGACGACGTCCAGCGGCGGCGGTTCGACGTCATCCACCGCAGCGGCCAGCGACTGCTCGAGCTCGTCAACAGCCTGCTCGACTTCTCGCGCCTCGAGGCCGGCGGCATCACGTCGCAGTTCGAGGTCGTCGACCTGGGGCGCGTCACCGAGCCGCTGGTCATGATGTTCGAGTCGGCGGCGGCGCAGGCGGGCCTGTCGCTGACGTTCGAGGCCGACGAGATGTCGGGGCCCTGCTACGTCGACGTCGAGCACTGGGCCAAGATCGTGCTGAACCTGATGTCGAACGCCTTCAAGTTCACGTTCGACGGCGGCATCGCGGTGACGCTGCGCGAGCACGAGGGGCAGGCCCTGCTCGCGGTCCGCGACACCGGGTCGGGCATCGCCGACGACGAGCTGCCGCACCTGTTCGAGCGCTTCCACCGCGGGCGCAACGAGGTCTCGCGCACGCACGAGGGCTCGGGCATCGGGCTGGCCCTGGTCGCCGAGCTGGCACGCCTGCACGGCGGGTCGGCGTCGGCGCGCAGCGAGCTCGGCGTCGGCACCGAGATGACCGTCACGATCCCGCTCGGCCGGGCGCACCTGCCGTCCGCCGAGATCAGCGAGACCCGGCAGCCGCGCACCGCTGGCGCGACGGCACCGTCCGCGCTCGTGTCGGAGGCGTCGCGCTGGCTCGAGCCGGCGACGGACGCCGCGACGCCCCCGGTCGGCCCGCCGTCCGAGGACGTCGCCCGCATCCTGGTCGTCGACGACAACGCCGACATGCGCGCGTACGTCGCCGACCTGCTGCGCGACCGCTACGAGGTCACGACCGCCTCCGACGGCGTCGACGCGCTCGACCACATGCGGCACGACGTGCCCGACCTCGTGGTCACGGACGTCATGATGCCGCGGCTCGACGGCTTCGGGCTGCTGCAGCGGATGCAGGCCGATGCCCGCACGACCAGCATCCCGGTCATCATGGTCAGCGCCCGCGCGGGCGAGGAGGGCACGGTCGAGGGCCTCGAGGCGGGGGCCGCCGACTACCTCGTCAAGCCGTTCGCGGCGCGCGAGCTGCTGGCGCGCGTCGGCGTCAACCTCGAGCTCGACCGCGTGCGGCGCATCCGCGCGACGCTCGAGCGCAGCGAGGCCCTGCTCGACCAGGCGCAACGCCTGGCCAAGGTCGGCAGCTGGGAGGTCGACTTCGCCGCCTCCACGATCTCGGGATCCGACGAGCTCCTGCGACTGCTGGGGCGCGATCGTGCCGAGTTCGAGGCGATGGGCTTCCCCGGGGCAATCGCCGACCTGGTGCACCCCGACGACGCCCCCCGGGTCTCCGCCGACCTGGCGGCCCTCGAGGTCGGCGGGATGACGGCCTACGACCAGCGCATCGTCCGGCCCGACGGCGAGGTGCGGCTCGTCGCGGTCCGCGCCGCGCTGCTCGGCGACGACGCCGGCACGCCCGTCATGCTCCAGGGCTCGATGCAGGACATCACCGAGCAGCGGGCCGCCGAGCAGGCCCTGGCCGCGGCCCGCGCCCGCGACGAGGCCGCACAGCGCGAGCACTCGATCGCCGAGGAGCTGCAGCGCAGCCTGCTGCCCGCCGAGACGTTCGACCTCGACCACCTCGACGTCGCGACGTACTACCGGGCCGGTGTCGAGGGCACCTACGTCGGCGGCGACTGGTACGACATCATCGAGCTGCGCGGCGGACGCACGGCGCTCGTGACGGGTGACGTCATGGGGCGCGGGGTCCGTGCCGCGTCCGTCATGGGTCAGCTGCGGTCGGCCGTGCGCGCCTTCGCGACGCTCGACCTGCCGCCGCACGAGATCATGCAGCACCTCGACGTCCTGGTGCAGGACCTCGTGGGCGACCAGATCGTCACGTGCGTCTACGCCGTCCACGACCCCGCCGCCGAGACGATCCGCTACGCCAACGCCGGTCACCTGCCGCCCCTGGTGGCGCACCGCGACGGCGTGGTGCAGCGCCTGACGGCGGGCGGACCGCCGCTCGGGGCGGGGTACGGCGACGTCGCGACCGAGGAGGCCGCGCTGCCGACCGGCGCCACGATCGTGTTCTACACCGACGGCCTGGTCGAGCACCGCGGCCAGGACATCGACGACGGCATCGCGGCGCTCGAGCGGCACATCGACTGGCACAGCACGACGTCGCTGCTCGGGGTGCCCGAGGGGATCGTCGAGGCGCTCCTGCCGCAGGGGCCCGACGACGACGTCGCGATCCTGATCGCGCGGGCCGTCTCGACCGACGACGCGGTGTCGATGTCGATGCATCGCGACACCGGCCGCGCGACGGTCGCCGAGGCGCGGCACTTCGTGCAGCAGCACCTGGAGCGCTGGCGGGTCCCCGACGGCGTGCAGCGCGACCTGGCGCTCGTGACGAGCGAGCTCGTGACCAATGCGATGGTGCACGGTGGCGCACCCGTCGACGTCCGGCTGCAGCTCGACGGCGACCGCGTCGTGCTCGAGGTGCAGGACGACGCGGCGAGCCACCTGCCGCGCCCGCAGGACCCGGACGACGACGACGAGCACGGGCGGGGCCTGCGCATCGTCGAGATCCTGTCCGACGAGTGGGGCATGCGGCCGACCGGCCGCGGCAAGTGCGTGTGGAGCGCCCGGACGTGGACGTCCGCGACAGGAGGAGTGTCATGACCGGCTTGACGTTCAGCAGCGACGAGGTCGACGGCCGCACGGTGCTGGCGGTCGGCGGCGAGATCGACACGCAGACGACCGACGAGCTCAGGGGGGCCGTCGACGACCTCGACGTGTCCCACCGCACGCTCGTGCTCGACCTGCACGGCGTCGAGTTCGTCGACTCCAGCGGGCTGGGGGCGCTGCTCGGCATCAAGAAGCAGCAGGATCGGGCCGGTGGGCACCTCCTGCTGACGCGCCTGTCCGACCCCGTCGCCCGCATCATCGAGATCACCCGGATGGACCGCGTCTTCGAGGTCACGGGCGGCTGAGACCGACCGTGTGGGCGCGCGGCCAGCGGGTACCGGACGCCTGACCGCGCCCACCCGGGGACGGCACCCCCAGGAGGACGCATGCCCGATTCACCCGCCCAGGACCTGCCGGGTCACGAGGACGAGCTGAGGCCCCTCGCCGACCACGGCGAGACGTCGTACCTCGGCACCGGCCGCATGCTGGGCAAGGTCGCGATCGTGACGGGCGGCGACAGCGGCATCGGCAAGGCCGTCGCGATCGCCTACGCCCGCGAGGGTGCCGACGTCGTGATCGCGCACCTCGACGAGGACGACGACGCCGACGACACCCGGCAGTGGATCGAGCGGGCCGGCCGCACCGCGGTCGTCGTCAAGGGAGACCTCGCCGACCCGGCGCACTGCCGCGACATCGTGGCGCGGACCGTCGAGGCGTTCGGGCGCGTCGACGTGCTGGTGAACAACGCCGCGGTGCAGATGTTCCGCGAGAGGTTCGAGGAGATCCCCGACGAGGAGTGGGACCGGGTCATCGCGACCAACCTCAGCGCGATGTTCCACCTCGTGAAGGCGTCGCTGCCGCACATGCCGTCGGGCTCGTCGATCATCGGCACGTCGTCGATCAACTCCGACATGCCGGTGCCGCAGCTCATCCCGTACGACGTCACGAAGGCCGGCATCGCCAACATGACGGCGGGGCTCGCGCAGCTGCTGGCCGACCGCGGCATCCGCGCCAACAGCGTCGCGCCGGGGCCGATCTGGACGCCGCTGATCCCTGCGACGATGCCGCAGGACGCGGTCGAGGACTTCGGCGGGCAGGTGCCGATGGGCCGTCCGGGACAGCCGGCCGAGCTCGCACCCGTGTACGTCATGCTCGCGTCCGACGAGTCGTCCTACGTCTCCGGCGCGCGCATCGCCGTGACGGGCGGCAAGCCGATCCTCTGACCCCGGCGACGACGACGAAGGAGGGGCTCCCGCGATCGCGGGAGCCCCTCCTGTCGTGCCGTGCGGCCGGGTCAGGCCGGGTCAGGCCGGGAAGCGCTCCCACACGCGGTGGCTGCCGAGCAGCGTCACGAGGTGCGCGATCACGTCGGACGCGTCGTCGCCGACGTACACGCCGGCGGGCGCGGCGGGCAGGCCGCTGGCCTCGAGGGCCGCGACGCTGTCGCCCCAGCCTCCGAGCGCCTTGCCGTGTCGGTACGCCTCCGACAGCAGCAGCGCGGCGCGCGGCTCGAGCGTGCCGGTGCTCGGGGCGGCCGCCTTCACGTCGGCGGACGGGTCGGCGTCGGGTGCCGCGGCGGGCGCTCCCGCCAGCACGATCGCGTCGAGCTCGATCGACCGGACCGTCAGCCACGTGCGCTGCACCGTCACCGGGTCGCCGTGACCGTCCTCGAGCACGCCGCCGTGCGAGGCGATGACCAGCGGCACCATCGATGCCGCGAACACCGCGTCGCGCACCTCGCGGACGCCGCTCAGGTCGTCCAGGCCGTCCGGGACGACGATGCCGACCATGCGTCCGTCGACGGGCCACGTGTCGCCGATCTGCGACAGGGCCGGGCTCGGCACCTCGTCGGTCAGCGGGATCGTCGGCTCCGGGGCCGGCAGGCCCAGGGCGTCGGCGACCTTCTGGCACAGGTCGGCGTCGATGTTGGCGAGCGCCAGCAGCTGCCGCTCCTTGATCGCCTGCTCGTAGCACTTGCCGAGCTCGAAGGCGTACGACTGCTTGACGTGCGCCTGCTCGACGTCGGTCAGGCTCAGGTAGAACAGCCGGGCCTGGCTGAAGTGGTCGTCGTACGACGCCGGGGCGGCCCGCACCTTGGTCGACGCCTCGACGGCCTGCGGGACGTCGATGAACGCGCTGACGTCCTCGCCGGCCAGGAACGGGCAACCGCCGTCGATCGAGTTCGGCCTGTACGGCGCGATGCCGGTGTGGACGGCGTCCTGGTGGTAGCCGTCGCGCAGCATGTCGTTGACGGGCGCGTGCGGACGGTTGATCGGGATCTGGTCGAAGTTCGGCCCACCCAGGCGCGTGAGCTGCGTGTCGAGGTACGAGAACAGGCGGCCCTGGAACAGCGGGTCGTCCGTCGCGTCGATGCCCGGCACGAAGTGCCCGGCGTGGAACGCGACCTGCTCGGTCTCGGCGAAGTAGTTGCCCGGGTTGGCGTCGAGCGTCATGGTGCCGATGACCTGCACCGGCGCGAGCTCCTCCGGCACGAGCTTGGTCGAGTCGAGCAGGTCGATGCCCTCGAACATCTGGTCGGGGGTGTCGGGGAAGACCTGCACGCCGAGGTCCCACTCGGGGTGCGCGCCCGCCTCGATCGCGTCCGCGAGGTCGCGGCGGTGGAAGTCGGGGTCGACGCCGGCGGCGAGCTGCGCCTCCTCCCACGTCAGCGAGTGCACGCCGAGGCGCGGCTTCCAGTGGAACTTGACCAGCGTGGTCTCGTCGTCGGCGTTCACGAGCCGGAAGGTGTGGACGCCGAAGCCCTCCATCATGCGGTACGAGCGCGGGATGCCGCGGTCGGACATGTTCCACAGCGCGTGGTGCTGGCCCTCGGTGTGCAGCGACACGAAGTCCCAGAACGTGTCGTGGGCGCTCTGCGCCTGCGGGACCTCGATGTCCGGGTGGGGCTTGCCGGCGTGGATGACGTCGGGGAACTTGATCGCGTCCTGGATGAAGAACACGGGGATGTTGTTGCCGACGAGGTCGAAGTTGCCCTCGGTGGTGTAGAACTTCACGGCGAAGCCGCGGGTGTCGCGGACCGTGTCGGCCGAGCCGCGCGAGCCCAGCACGGTCGAGAAGCGCGTGAAGACCGGCGTGCTGGCGCCCTCGGCGAGGAAGGCCGCACGCGTCAGCGTGGTCGCGGCGCCGTTGGACGTGAAGACGCCGTGGGCGGCGGCGCCGCGGGCGTGGACGACGCGCTCGGGGATGCGCTCGTGGTCGAAGTGCATCATCTTCTCGCGCAGGTGGTGGTCCTGCAGCAGGACGGGCCCGCGGGGCCCGGCCTTGAGCGAGTGGTCGGTGTCGCGCAGGGGCACGCCCGTGGCGGTCGTCAGGTACGCGCCCTGCTGGGCCGCGGCGAGCTCTCCGTCCTTCGACGGGGCGCCGGTCGGCGAGTGGGGGACGGGTCCGTGCTGCGCGGGCTTCGGCGGCAGCGGGTCGTGCGGCTCGGTCGGCTCGTCGATCGTGGGCGTGCCGCTGCCGGGCGTGCCCGGGATGATCGGGGCGGCACCGCCGACGGCGGACGAGATCTCGTCGACGACCTCTGCGGCGGCGTCCTTGGCCTTGCCGATGATCCCGGTGGGCTCCTGCTGGGTCATGGTGCTCCTCTCGACGTCCGCGACGTGCGGACGCCGGTGCATACCCGGGCCGTCCGGCAGCAAACCGGGGCGCAGGCGCAGGGGCAGGAGCAGGTCAGCCGACCGGGTCGCCGACCTCGTCGGGGCCGAGGTCGGGGCGCACGCGGACGAGCTCGAACACGGGCCAGCGCAGGGCGTCGCGCTCGGGCTGCGCGGACGTCTCGACGACGAGGGTCGGCTGCACGGGGTGCACCTCGCGACCCGTCTCGGTCGCGGCCGCCACGACGCGCGGGTCGAGCTGCTGGTCGCGCGGCTCGATCAGCTCGCCGACGTCCTGCTGCTGCTTGGCGCTGATGGGGTGCGTCCACCCGATGATGTCGTAGCCGGTCGCCCCCGGGGTGCCGAGCACGAGCCGCTCGGGCTGCTCGAGCGATCCGACGACGGCGCACACGACCGCCTCCGACGTGTCCTGGAAGCGCAGCTTGAGCCAGCCGCGCTGCCCCGACGTGTAGGTCGTGTCGCGCCCCTTCACGACGAGGCCCTCGATGCCGATCTCGTTGCGGCTGTACTCGCGGATCCACGACGCGGCCACGGCGCGGTCCGACGTCTGCGGGACGACCTGGAACGGCATCAGGTGGTCGACCAGCACGACGTCGAGCATGCGGCGCCGCTCGGTCAGCGTCTGGCCGCGCAGGTCGTCGTCGTCCCACATCAGCAGGTCGAAGGCGATGAACGACGCGGGGCTCAGGCCCAGCACCCGTGGCGGACCGGTGAGGCGGCGCTGCACCTGGATGAAGTCGTACGCGTCCTCGCCCCACACGACCATCTCGCCGTCCACCACGACGCCGTCGGGCAGCTCGATCTCGGCCGCCGCGACGATGTCGGGGAAGGCGGACGTGATGTCGTGCCCGTGCCGGGACTGGATGCGGCAGCGGCCACCCGCCATGAACAGGATCGCGCGGTAGCCGTCGAACTTGGGCTCGTACACGCAACCGCCCGGCAGATCGGCCTCGGCCGGCAGCGACGGGACGGGTCGGGCGAGCATCGGCACCATGCCGAACTCCAGCAGCGACACGTCGCCCCCCTCGCCTGACCGGCGGTCTGCTCCACCGGCACGAACGATCGTCACACACCTCGGTGCCGGACGCTCGGCCGATCCCGGATCAGAAGACCGGCTTGCCACCTGTCACCCCGAGGACCGTGCCGGAGACGTAGCTGGCCTCGGCGGACGACGCCAGGAAGACGAAGGCCGGGGCGACCTCGGCGGGCTGGCCGGCCCGCCCGAGCGGGGTCTCCTGCCCGAAGACCTCGAGCTTCTCGACGGTCTGCGTGGCGGGCTGCAGGGGGGTCCAGATGGGTCCCGGCGCGACGGCGTTGACGCGGATGCCGCGGGGGCCGAGCTGGGCCGCGAGGTTGACGGTCAGGTTGTTGATGCCGGCCTTGGTCGCGGCGTAGTCGAGCAGCGTCGTCGACGGGTCGAACGCCTGCACCGACGAGACGTTGATGATCGACGCGCCCTCGCCCAGGTGGGGCACGGCGGCACGGGTCATCCACAGCAGCGCCTCGAGGTTCGTGGTGAGGGTGCGCGAGATGCGCTCGTCGGTCAGCTTCTCGACGTCCTCCTCGCGGGCCATCTGGAACGCGGCGTTGTTGACCAGCACGTCGAGCCCGCCGAGGGCCTCGACGGTGTCGGCGACCAGCCGGTCGCACGCCGCGCTCGAGCGCAGGTCGACCTCGAGGGCGATGCAGCGTCGGCCGGTGTCGGCGACGGACTCCACGACGGCGTCGGCGTCGGACTTCTCCTCGGGCAGGTACGTGAAGACGACGTCGGCACCCTCGCGGGCGTAGGCCAGCACGACGGCGCGGCCGATCCCGGAGTCGCCGCCCGTCACGAGCGCGCGCAGTCCCGCCAGACGTCCGTGCCCGACGTAGCTGTCGTCGCCGTGGTCGGGCAGGGGGTCCATCGCGGACGTCAGTCCGGGCGGCTCCTGCTGCTGGGCGGGGAAGCCGTCGCGGAGCTCTGGGCGGTCGGTGTCGATGCTCATGACCCGGACGTGCCCAACCCCGCCCGGGTCAAACCGGACGGGGTCGGGCCGCGCGTGTCGCGACGGGTCAGGCCGCGCCGGCGATCTGCGAACCGGTGCGGATCTTGGCCAGGATCGAGGCGAGGCGCCGCGACACCTGCATCTGGCTGACCCCGACCTCCTCGGCGATCCGCTGCTGCGTCATGTCCTCGTAGAAGCGCAGGCGCAGGAGGTGCTTCTCGTCGTCGGTGAGCGACGCGCAGCCCGGGGCCGCGGTCATGAGGTCGTCGGCCGCCCCGAAGGCGTCGCCGTCCCCCTGGACCGTCTCGACGAGCGGGCGACCGCTGACGCCCGACGGCGCGTCGAGCGACTGTGGTGCGTAGTGGCTCGACGCCGCCATCGCCTCGCCGACCTCGGACACCGGGACGCCCAGGCGGGCGGCGACGAGCTCGCGGGTCGACTCGCGTCCCTGCTCGAGGAGCTCCTGCTGTGCCTCCCGCACCCGCGGCTGCATCTCCTGCACCGAGCGGGTCGGCCGGATCATCCAGCAGTGGTCGCGGAAGTGCTTCTTGATCTCGCCGAGGATCGTGGCGACGGCGAACCCGTGGAACGTCCCGCGCGACGGCTCGAAGCGCCGGACGGCGTGGACGAGCGCCAGGTTCGCGACGGCCGTCAGGTCGTCGTGGTCGGCGCCGCGGTTGCGGTAGCGGGCGGCGAGGCGCTCGGCGAGCGGCAGGCACGACCGGACCAGCTGGTCCTCGAGCAGCTCGCGCTCGTGGACGCCGTCGGCGCGATGGATGGCATGGAGGAGGTCGGCGACGATCTGGTCGGAGACGTCGGTGGAGTGACTCATGAAGAACTCTCTGGCGGCACGTGCGTGCGGCTGGGTCTTCAACCGGCTGATTGCCTCCAGCGTTGCACGCGCCCCCCGGTCACGCAAGGCCGGCACCGCTGATTGAAGACGGGCGGTCAGGGTACGGGTACGCGGAGTGCTGAAGGTCGCTCACCCCCTCGCTGTTCGCTCGGAGGACCCCATGCTGCACGCGGCCCACCTCGCCCGTCCGTCCTCGCTCCTGCCGCCCCCGCGGCCGTCCCGTCGCGCCCCGCGCACCGTCGTCACCGCGGCCCGCCCATGAGGGTGTGCCTCATCGCGTCGAGCCGGTTCCCGATCCGCGAGCCGTTCCACGGCGGTCTGGAGGCGCACACCGCGACGCTCGCCGAGCACCTCGGCCGGCGCGGCCACGAGGTCAGCGTGTTCGCGGCGCCCGGGTCCGACCCGCGGTTCGACGTCAGCGACCTCGCGGTGCGTCCGTTCGAGCCCAGCGCGGCAGCCCGCCAGGACGTCGGTGCGACGCCCGACGAGTGGATGCGCGAGCACCACGCCTATCTCTCGCTGATGCTGGAGCTGTCGCGCACCGGTCCGCAGCGCTTCGACGTGATCCACAACAACTCGTTGCACCACCTGCCGATCGCGATGGCCGGCATGGTCGACCTGCCGGTCGTCTCGACGCTGCACACCCCGCCCGTCCCGTGGCTGGAGTCGGCCCTGCAGGTGAGCCGTGGCGACACGCGCTTCGTCGCGGTCAGCCGGCACACCGCCGACGCGTGGCAGCACGCCGTGACGGCCGAGGTCGTCCTGAACGGGATCGACACCGACCGCTGGCGGGCCGGGCCCGGTGGCGACCGCGCCGTGTGGAGCGGGCGCATGGTGCCCGAGAAGGCACCCCACCTGGCGGCGCTGGCCGCGCTGCGCGCCGGCATCCCGATCGACCTCGCGGGACCGTGCATGGACCAGGCGTACTTCGACCGCGAGGTCCGTCCGCTGCTCGGCCCCGGTGTCCGTCACCTCGGCCACCTGGGCTCCGACGCGCTGATCGACCTCGTGGGACGCGCGGCGGTCGCGGTCGTCTCGCCGATGTGGGACGAGCCCTACGGCCTGGTCGCCGCCGAGGCGATGGCCTGCGGGACCCCCGTCGCGGCGTTCGACCGCGGCGCGCTCGGCGAGATCGTCGTGCCCGGCACGGGGGCGCTGGCGCGTCTGGGGGACGTCGACTCGCTGGCCACCGCGATCGTCCTGGCGCGTGCTGCCGACCGCCGCGTGGTGCGGCGCCACGCCGTCGCCGACCTCGGCGTCGGACGGATGATCTCGGCCTACGAGGACGTCTACGCCCGCGCCCGTCAGGTGGTGGCCGCATGATCGGCTACTACGTGCACCACCACGGCCGCGGACACCTGCACCGCGCGCTGTCGGTCGCCGCGGCCACCGACACCGTCGTGGTCGGCATGAGCTCGCTGCCCAGGCCGCGGGAGTGGAGCGGACCGTGGCTCGAGCTGCCCCGCGACGACGAGGGCGCGACCCCGGTCGACGTGACGGCCCGCGGTCGCCTGCACTGGGTGCCGGAGCTGGACCGTGGGCTCACGGCGCGGATGGCCGAGATCTCGTCGTGGATCGCCGCCGTCGAGCCGTCGCTGATGGTCGTCGACGTCTCGGCCGAGGTCAGCCTGCTCGCCCGCCTGCACGGCACGCCCGTCGTGACGATGGTGCTGCCGGGCGACCGCCGCGACGCGGCGCACGACCTCGTCCACTCGGTCGCGCGCCGCATCGTCGGGGCGTGGCCCGCCGACGTCACGGGCATGGTCACGGGGCTCGACGCCCACCGCGACCGCCTGACGTGCGTCGGGGGCCTGTCGCGCTTCGACGGCCGTCCGGCGCCGGCGCCGCCCGCTCCCGACGGCCGGACGGTCGTGGTGCTGACGGGCCTGGGCGACGAGACGTCGTGGGACGTCGACGCGGCACGACAGCAGACGCCCTCCTGGACGTGGCACGTGCTGGGGGCCGGTGACGCCTGGGTCGACGACCCGTGGGACGTGCTGTGCGCCGCGGACGTCGTGGTGACGCACGGGGGCCAGAACGCGATCGCCGAGGTCGCGGCGGCCCGGCGACCTGCCGTCGTCGTGCCGCGCCCCCGGCCGTTCCGCGAGCAGGACGCGATGGCGGCCGTGCTCGCGACCGACGGGCGGTTCCCGGTGACGGTGTGCCCCGAGCTGCCGCAGACCGGCTGGGACGAGCTGCTGACGCGCACCGCCGCCCTCGACGGATCCGGGTGGTCGGCCTGGAACGACGGCGGGGGAGCGGGGCGTCTCGCCGCGGTCATCTGCGAGGAGCTCGAGCGCGTTCCCGCGCCCGCCCGGTCGTCGGGGACGTGGTCGTGAACGTCGTCGCCGTGACGATCGTCCACGGACGGTCGCGGCACCTCGCCCGCCAGCACGAGGGCCTGCTGCGCTCGACCCGCCCGCCCGACCTGCACGTCGTCGTCGCGATGGACGACCCGTCGGTGGCGGCCGTCGACGAGGGGCCGTTCGAGCGCGTCGTCGTTCCCGTCGAGGGACGCGCCGAGGGGCTCCCGCTGGCGCACGCCCGCAACGTCGGGGCCCGGGCGGCCGTCGACGCGGGGGCGGACGTCCTGGTGTTCCTCGATGTCGACTGCATCCCCGCGCCCGAGCTCGTGGCCGCCTACGCGTCCGCCGCGGGGCACCCGACGACGTGCGACGACCTGCTGTGCGGGCCCGTCGCCTACCTGCCGCCCCTCCCGGACGGCCAGGACGACTACGACCTCGACACGCTCGACCGGCTCGCCGAGCCCCACGCGGCGCGGCCGGCCCCCGCTCCCGGGGCGATCGAGCGCGACGCACGGGGGCACGACCTCTTCTGGTCGCTGTCGTTCGCGCTCCGGGCCCGGGCCTGGGACGCGATCGGCGGGTTCGACGAGCGCTACGTCGGCTACGGGGGAGAGGACACCGACTTCGCGCGTCGCGCGGCCGCCGCCGGACGAGGCGTGGCGTGGGTCGGGGCGGCGCGGGCGTTCCACCAGCACCACCCCGTGAGCTCGCCGCCGGTCGAGCACGTCTCCGACATCGTCCGCAACGCGGGCATCTTCCACGACACGTGGGGACGCTGGCCGATGGGCGGATGGCTCGACGCCTTCGAGCGGAGCGGGCTCGTGGGACGTCTCGACGACGGCACGTACGTCGTGACGGAGCGCGGTCCGCGGCAGCCCGAGGCCGTCCGGTGACGGGCCGGTCGCCGCTCACGACGGCGGACGTCCGCTCCCGCACGACGCCGTCGTGGCCGCTGCCGGGCGGCGGCGACACGGATCGGCGGTGGCGGATGCTCGCGGCGCTGGCCGCCGACGACCTGCCGCTGGCCAAGCTCGTCGAGCCGCACCACGACGCCGTCGCGATCCTGCACGAGCTGGGCGGTCGCGCCCCCGAGGCAGGCGAGGTGTGGGCCGTCTGGGCGGCCGAGCCGCCGTTCGCGGTGCTGACCGCGACGCGCGACGCCCACGACGAGGACGGCTGGCGGCTGTCGGGCTCGAAGGCGTTCTGCTCCGGCGCGGGCCTCGTGACCCACGCGCTCGTGACCGCGGAGTCGGCGGACGGCCCCCGGATGCTGGCGATCGCGCTCGACGACCCCGGTGTCACGGACGGCGAGGGGCCCGCCTGGCAGGGCGCCGGCATGCGCCGGGCCGACACGCGGACGCTCGACCTGCACGACGTGGCCGCCCGGGCCGTCGGAGGGCCGGGGGACTACGTCGGTCGTCCCGGCTTCTGGGCGGGCGCGATCGGCATCGCCGCCTGCTGGCTGGGCGGGGCGCACGGCGTCGCCCGGACGCTGGAGGACCGCGCACCGCGGCTCGACCCGCACGGCCTCGCGCACCTGGGCGCCGTGCGGGCGTCCCTCGACGTGGCCGGCCTGGCGCTCGAGGCGGCCGCGTCACGGCTCGACCGCGGGACGGACGACGAGGACGAGCTCGAGCGGCTGGCGCTGTCGGTGCGCGCGCACGTCGCGGACGTCGTCGAGTCGACGATCGCGCACGTCGGCCGGGCCCTGGGCCCCGCCCCGCTGGCCTTCGACGCGCGGCACGCCGAGCACGTCGCCGACCTGCAGGTGTTCGTCCGGCAGCACCACGCCGAGCGCGACCTGGCGCGGCTGGGCTCCCTGCCCGTCGCGGGCACGACCGAGGAGGACGGGGGAGACGACGATGACTGATCTGTGGCGAGGGCGCCTCGAGGGCATGCCGATCGACCCACCGGCCGACCCCGGCGGACGCGTCGTGGTGCTCTCGGCGCACCCCGACGACGAGGTGCTGGCCGTCGGCGGCTGGCTGTCGGAGCAGACCCACCGCGAGGTCGTGTTCGTCACGGCGACGGACGGCGAGGCGTCGCACCCCGGCAGCCCGACCATCACGCCCGACGAGCTGCGGGCCCGCCGGCCCGGCGAGCTGCTCGCGGCGCTGCGGTGCCTCGGCTTCGAGCAGCCGGACGTCCGGCGGCTCCGGCTGCCAGACGGCGGGCTCGACGCCGCGCGCGACGAGCTGCGGCGCCTGGTCGAGCCGGTGCTGCGGGACGCCTCCCTCGTGCTGGCCCCGTTCGCCCACGACGGGCACCCCGACCACGACGCCCTCGGACAGGTGGTGGCGGAGGTCTGCCCGCCGACCGCGGTGCTGTGGCAGATGCCGATCTGGACCTGGGCCTGGACCGTGCCCGCCGACCAGGAGTGGATGGCGTCGGTGCGTCGCCTCGAGTGCACGTCGCGGGGGCGCCACCGCAAGCGGCAGGCGATGGCGGCGTTCGGCACCCAGGTGCGGGCCCTGAGCCCGCACCCCGCCGACACCGCCGTCGTCGACGAGGCGCTGCAGCGGCATGCGTCCCTCGCGCCCGAGGCGGTCGTGGCATGACCGCCCCCGACTACTTCGAGCAGCTCTACGCCGACTCCGCCGACCCGTGGCAGCTCGCCGAGCGGCACTACGAGCAGCGCAAGTACGACCTGACGCTCGCGGCCCTGCCGCGCCTGCGCTACGCGCGGGCGTTCGAGCCGGGGTGCTCGATCGGGGTGCTGACCCGCCAGCTCGCGACGCGGTGCGACGAGCTCGTCGCGACCGACCCCGTCGAGAGCCCCCTCGCGCGCGCCCGCGCCACGGTCGGCGCCGATCACGTCACGTTCGCGCGAGGACGGGTGCCGGACGACTGGCCCGACGGCCCGTTCGACCTGATCGTGCTGTCGGAGCTGCTGTACTACCTGTCGGCGGCCGAGCGGCTCGAGGTGCGGGCCGCCGCGGTCGAGAGCCTCGCGCCGGACGGCCACCTGGTGCTCGTGCACTGGCGCCACCCGTTCGAGGTCGCGACCTGCACCGGCGACGTCGCGCACGCCGAGATGCGCGTCGGCGACGACCTCGTGGCCGTGGTCGAGCACGTCGAGACCGACTTCCGGCTCGAGGTGCTGGCCCATGCGTGACGTCGACGTCGACGTCGTCGTGGTCGTGATCCCGGCGCGCGACGAGCAGGACGGCGTCGCCGCGGCGGTGGGCGCCGTGCTGACGTCGGCCGTCGCGGTCGCCGTCCTGCGCCCGGTCGTGCGCGTCGAGGTCGTCGTCGTGGCCGACGGGTGCCGTGACGCGACGGCGTCCCTCGCCCGCTCCGCGGGGGCCGAGGTGGTCGAGATCGACGCCGCGAACGTCGGCGCGGCCCGCCGCGTGGGCTGCGAGTGGGCGTTCGGGCGGACGTCGGCCCCGGACCGCCTGTGGATCGCGACGACCGACGCCGACAGCGCCGTCCCGGCGGGCTGGCTGCCGGCGCAGCTCGAGGCGTCCCGGTGCGCCGACGTCTTCCTCGGCACGATCGGCCTGACGGAGGTCGATCGAGGTCTCCACCCCCGCTGGGGAGCCGATTACGCGGTGCGCGCCGACGGCGGCTCGCACGGGCACGTGCACGGCGCGAGTCTCGGCGTGCGCGGGAGCGCGTACCTCGAGGCGGGCGGCTTCCGCGACCTGCCGGCCCACGAGGACGCCGACCTGGTCGGCCGGCTCGTGGCGCAGGGGGCCGCACCCGTGTGGGACGACCGCGTGCCCGTCACGACGTCCGCCCGGCACGTGTCCCGCGTGCCCGAGGGCGTCGGGGCCGATCTGGCCGCGTCCCTCGTCACATCGGCCGATCGCGGGTCGGTGTGCATGAAACCGGCGCTGCCGGGCATGTGACGGTCCCGCGGCGCGCAGCGTGCCGCGACACCACGACGAAGGAGATCATCCGTGCGCGCACTGACCTGGCAGGGCAAGAGGAACGTCAGCGTCGAGACCGTCCCGGACCCGAAGATCGTCGAGCCGGACGACATCATCATCCAGGTCACGACCTCGGGCCTGTGCGGGTCGGACCTGCACCTGTACGACCCGCTCGGTCCGTTCCTGCACCCCGGCGACATCCTGGGCCACGAGCCGATGGGACGTGTCGTCGAGCGCGGTTCGGCCGTGACGGACCTCGCGATCGGCGACCGCGTCGTCATCCCGTTCCAGATCGCCTGTGGCTCGTGCTTCATGTGCTCGCGCGGCCTGCAGACGCAGTGCGAGGTGACGCAGGTGCGCGAGTACGGCATGGGCGCGGCGCTCTTCGGCTACACCGACCTCTACGGCGCGGTGCCGGGCGGACAGGCCGAGCTGCTGCGCGTCCCGCACGGCAACTACGGGCCGATCAAGATCGAGAGCGACTACAGCGACGAGCGGTTCGTGTACCTGTCGGACGTCGCCCCGACGGCCTACCAGGGCGTCGAGTACTCGGGCGTCTCGGCGGGTGACACGCTGCTCGTCGTGGGCCTCGGCCCGATCGGCGAGATGGCGGCCCGCATCGCGATGCTGCGCGGCGTCCGGGTCATCGGGGTCGACCTCGTGCCCGAGCGCCTGGCGCGCTCGGCCTCGCTCGGCGTCGAGACGATCGACCTGCTGGCGGGCGACGCCGTGGCGGCGGTGCAGGAGCTGACCGGCGGCCGCGGTGCCGACGCGGCGCTCGAGGCCGTCGGCATGGAGGCGCACGGGTCCGGCGTGGCCGAGGCCGCGCAGAAGGTCGTGGGCCTGCTGCCGAAGGCCCTGTCGCGCCCGCTCATGACGAACGCCAGCACGGACCGCCTGGCGGCGCTCGACCTGGCGTTCCAGGCCGTGCGGCGCGGGGGCACGGTCTCGATCAGCGGCGTGTACGCCGGTGCGGCCGACCCGTTCTCGATGCAGCTGATCTTCGACAAGCAGCTGTCGCTGCGCATGGGCCAGGCCAACGTCAAGAACTGGATCGACGACCTCCTGCCGCTCGCGGAGGACTCGTCCGACCCGCTGGGTCTCGAGTCGTTCGCGACGCACCACCTGACGCTCGAGGAGGCCCCCGCGGCCTACGAGATGTTCCAGAAGAAGCAGGACGGGGCCATCAAGGTCCTGTTCAAGCCGTGACGGACGCCCGGCGGGCCGGTCGCCTTGGGCGATCGGCCTACCGTGGTGGGGTGCCGAAGATCGACTCCCAGACCGCCGTCCTGCTGACACTGATCGGCTTCGTCGTGGCGCTCACCGGCCTCGCGTTCCTGCTGGTCAGCGCGTGGGTCCCGGGCGTCGTGATCGTCGCGCTGGGCCTGGCCGCCGGCAGCATCGGCTACCGCGCCGTCCACTGACCCCCGTCGTCGGTTCACCGCGCCGGCAGGGGAAACCGGTCCTCGGTCCACCACGCCGGCAGGGGATGTCGGTTCCGGGCAGGGCAGGCATGCCACGCCTGGACACGGGTTGCCGCGCCGGGACGCGGGGTGCTGCGCCCGGACCGGGTTGACCACGCCGGCGTGGTGAACCGCGGGGTCAGGGATCGAGGGCCCGCACCGCGCGACGGGCGCGCTCCAGCGCCTCGCCCGCGGTGCGGCGCACCCGCTCGGCGTCCTTGAGACCGGCGGACGCCCGACGCTCCTCCGAGCCGGCGTCCCGCAGCTCGCTCTCGACCTCGACGAGTCGGCGACGCACCGCGGCGAGCTCGTCCTTGAGATCGACCACCCGCCCTCCGGCCGCCGCCGCCCGCTCCGACGCCTCGACCGCGGCGCGCTGGGCCTCGTCGAGGTCGTGCTCGCTCGTGGCGACCTGCTCCCGCGCCGCGACCAGCGCCTCGTCGTCGACGGCACCCTCGTCGGGCACGTCCCGGACCGCCTCCGTCTGCTTCTCCTGACGCGGTCTCGGCGCCCGCCGCGCGACCGGTGGGTCCTCCTCGACGTCCACCGGGACGGCCGACGCCCCCGACACGTCCACGTCGCCGAAGCCGTTCGGTGCGAGCGGCGTCAGCAGCGCACCTCCGCGAACCGTCGCGAACGCGGCGACGTCGACGAGGGCGGCCCAGAACGTCTGCTCCACGTCCCGGAGGGTCGCGGCGCTCGCGGGGGCGCCCCAGCCGTCGGCGACCTCCTCGGCGGCGGTGACGCAGCGCCGGATCGTCGTCCGTCTCTCGCGGTCGACCGCACGGACGTCGTCGGGGTCGCCGCCGACGCTCGCGGCGCGCAGACGCCTGCCGACGTCCCGCAGCTCGTCCACCAGCCCGGGATGCTCCCGGACGACGGCGTTGACGAGCCCCACCGCGACGCCGGGCTTCCGCAGCGCGGCCACGGCACGTGCCCTGTCGGCGTCGCCCGCCTGCTTCAGCGCGGCGACCTCGGCCGCGCGCGACGCGACGAACTCCCGCGGCGGCAGCGCGTACAACCGGGCGGCGACCTGCGCGAAGACGCCGTCAGCAGGGTGCGGCGCGGACCGGGGCGTGCGGCTCAGCCCTCGGGGACGGGCTCGAGCGCGAACGCCGAGCCCGTGCTGACGGCGTCGGCATAGTCGGCGAGCTGCTCACCCGTCAGCCGCACCCCGATCGTGGCGAACGCCTGCTCGGACTGCTCGGCGATCGCGGCGACCGGCTGACCCGTCAGCTTGGCGCGCACCTCGGCGTCGACCTCGCTGAGGCTCGGCCCCACCGTGACCTCGGCGTGGTCGGCATCGGTACCCGCGGTCCGGACGTCGTCCGTCGTCTCGCTCATGGCGGCACGGTACCCGGGGGCCGCCGGACCAAACCGGTTCGGCCGCCGACGACGGGGTACCACCGTCGACACCGCTCCACCCCTCGGAAGGACCGCACCCCATGACCGACCCCGCACCCCGTCCCACCACGACCGACGCGGGAGTCCCCGTCGCGAGCGACGAGTACTCCCTCTCGGTCGGCCCGGACGGTCCGCTGCTGCTGCAGGACCACTACCTGATCGAGCAGATGGCCAACTTCAACCGCGAGCGCATCCCCGAGCGTCAGCCGCACGCCAAGGGCGGTGGCGCCTTCGGCACGTTCGAGGTCACGCACGACGTCAGCGCGTTCACGCGCGCCGCGGTCTTCCAGCCCGGCACGAAGACCGAGGTGCTGTCGCGCTTCTCGACCGTCGCCGGCGAGCGCGGCAGCCCGGACACGTGGCGCGACCCCCGCGGCTTCTCGCTGAAGTTCTACACCACCGAGGGCAACTTCGACATGGTCGGCAACAACACGCCGGTCTTCTTCATCCGCGACCCCATGAAGTTCCAGCACTTCATCCGCTCGCAGAAGCGCCGCTCCGACAACAACCTGCGCGACCACGACATGCAGTGGGACTTCTGGACCGCCGTGCCCGAGTCGGCGCACCAGGTCGCGTGGCTCATGGGCGATCGCGGCATCCCGCGCACGTGGCGGCACATGAACGGCTACTCGAGCCACACGTACTCGTGGATCAACGCCGAGGGCGAGCAGTTCTGGGTCAAGTACTACTTCAAGACCGACCAGGGCATCGAGTTCTTCACGCAGGACGAGGCCGACCAGATGGCGTCGGCCGACACCGACTACCACCAGCGCGACCTCTTCGAGCACATCCGCGACGGCGAGCACCCCAGCTGGACGCTCAAGATGCAGATCATGCCGTTCGAGGACGCCAAGACCTACCGCATCAACCCCTTCGACCTGACCAAGGTCTGGCCGCACGAGGACTACCCGCTGCACGAGGTGGGCCGTCTGACGCTCGACCGCAACGTCACGGACTACCACACCGAGATCGAGCAGGCCTCGTTCGAGCCCAACAACTCGGTCGCCGGGACGGGCCTGTCGCCCGACAAGATGCTGCTGGCCCGTGGCTTCAGCTACTCCGACGCCCACCGCGCACGGCTGGGCGTCAACTACCGGCAGATCCCCGTCAACCGTCCCAAGTCGCCCGTCAACAGCTACTCCAAGGACGGCGCGATGCGGATGGACAACGTCACCGATCCGGTCTACGCACCCAACTCGTACGGCGGCCCCGCGGCCGATCCGAGCCTGACGGACGACGGCGGACGCTGGCGCTCCGACGGCGAGATGGTCCGCGCGGCCTACACGCTGCGTCCCGAGGACGACGACTGGACGCAGGCCGGCACGCTGGTCCGCGACGTCATGGACGACGCCGCACGCGACCGACTCGTCGACAACGTCGTGGGGCACCTGCTCAACGGCGTCAGCGACGCCGTCCTGGCGCGTGCGTTCGCGTACTGGCGCCAGATCGACGACGACCTCGGCGGCCGCATCGAGCAGGGCGTCCACGACAAGCAGGACGAGCTCGATCCCAAGGCCGGTGAGCAGGGCAACGACGCGCGGTCGAGCATGCAGGACAAAGCGTGACGCGATCGGTGTCACATCGGCGCTGACACGCCACCGCCCGTGACAGAATCGTGGTCGACGGGGACGGCGCGCGACGGGGGTGGACGGCGATGGGGCTCGACACGACATCGCTCCGCGTGGCGTTCGGTGTCGTCGCCCTGACGATGCTGGTCCTGTTCTACTTCGTCTCGTACCGCACCAGCCGGTCCACGTACTGCGCGTGGTGGTGCGCCGCGCTGGCGCTGTTCGTCGCCGGCTCGGGCGCCTACCTGCTCGACGGCACGTCGCAGCAGGTGTGGGCGAACCCCCTCGGCAGCACGCTGCTCGTCGCCGGGACGAGCAGCGTGTGGGGCGGGACCCGTGCCCTGGGCGGCCGCGGGTTCCAGTGGGCCCCGTTCGCGACGGGTCCCGTCCTGACGGCCGTCGCGGCGGTGCTGGACGATCCGGCCACCAACACGTGGGCCGGTGGCGCGGTGATGCTGGCCTCGATGTCGCTGACGGTCGCGCTGGCGTCGCGCGAGCTGTGGCTGGTTCGCCCCAGCCCGGCCGAGCTGCTGCGGCGCGAGGCGACGTTCTCACCGGCCGTGCGCACGCTGGCGATCATGTCGGGCGGGTTCTCGGCGTACTACGCGATGCGGTTCGTGTCGTTCGTGTGGGTCGGGCCCGACGGCGAGGTGTTCGAGCGCTACTTCGGCTCGGAGGTCACGACGCTCGTGACGACGGTGCTGCTCGCGGCGATCTCGTTCAGCATGACGTCGCTCAGCTACGAGCGCGAGACCGAGGAGCTGCGCTCCCAGGCCACGCGTGACGGGCTCACGGGGCTGCTCAACCGCACCGAGTTCATGCGGCAGGCGTCGGCCGAGTGGCGCGCCAAGAACCGCAGCGGGGCGCAGGGCTCGCTGATCCTCGCCGACCTCGACTTCTTCAAGGCCGTCAACGACACCTACGGTCACCCGGCCGGCGACTACGCGCTGCAGGCCTTCGCCGCGACGTGCCGCGGCATCGTGCGGTCGTCCGACCTCGTGGGCCGCTACGGGGGCGAGGAGTTCATCATCTTCCTGCCCGACGTGCCGACGGCGCGCGCCGAGCAGATCGCGGGTCAGATCAGCGGACGGCTGCGCGAGACCGCCACGCCCAACGGCATGCCCTTCCCGACGGTCAGCTACGGCATCGCCGCCGCTGACGACGGCACCGACCTGGCCGATGCGATCGACCGGGCCGACCGGGCGCTCTACGAGGCCAAGGCGACGGGGCGCGACCGCGTGATCCTGAGCAGCGACGACCGTCCCGGCCGGGGCTGACCGGCCGACGCGCTCAGGCGCGCGTCGGGTTCTCCGCCGGGTTGGGCGGGGTCACCGGGTTGCCCTCGGTGTCGGGGTCGGTGGGCAGCTGGCCCGGGTTGTCGGCGGGGCTCGACGGCTCGGGCGCGGTCGTGGTGTCGGTGGGTGACGTCATGACGCCGTCGTGCCCACTGGGCCGACCGGTAAACCGTCCCGGGGTGCGTACGGCAGGTTGCGGTGGGTACGGACCGTCCGGCACCCACCGACCGCCGAAGGAGCCACGATGCCCCCGAAGAAGGACCCCAGCCTCAAGAAGCCCGAGATGTACGAGGCGCTGCGCGACCAGGGCGCGTCCAAGGAGAAGGCAGCCCGCATCTCGAACGCGGCCGCGCAGAAGGGCCGTTCGGCCGAGTCCGTCGGCGCGAAGGGCGGGGCGTCCGGGTCGTACGACGACTGGACCGTCGACGACCTGCGGGCGCGGGCGAAGGAGCTCGGCCTCAGCGGCTACTCGGACAAGAAGAAGTCCGAGCTCGTGACGATGCTGCGGGAGCACTGATCACCGGCACCGGCGCGGCCTCCGAGATCGACTTCGGGGGACTGACCATCGCCTTCGACGACCGCGTGCTGCGCCCCCGCGCCTGGACGCTCGCGCAGTCGCAGTGGGCCGCGGACGTCGCGGCCACGGCCCCCGAGGGTCGGGTGCTCGAGCTGTTCGCGGGAGCGGGACACATCGGGCTCGCGGCCGTGGCCGCCTCGCGGCGCGAGCTCGTCATGGTCGACCTGAACCCGGCCGCCGTCGAGCTCGCCCGCACCAACGTCGACCGGGCCGGGTTGGCGGACCGCGTGAGCGTCCGGCACGGGCGGATCGACGAGGTGCTGGACGACGGCGAGCGGTTCGCGGTCGTCGTCGCCGATCCGCCGTGGGTGCCGTCGGCCGGCATCGGCGAGTTCCCCGACGACCCGTCGATCGCGATCGACGGCGGCGACGACGGTCTCGACCTGGCCCGCACGTGCTGCGACGTCATCGCCCGTCACCTCCTGCCGGGCGGGACCGCGATCCTGCAGGTCGGCACGTCCGACCAGGTGCGAGCCCTCGACGAGCACCTGCGGCAGGGCGGCTCCGGCCTGCGCACCGCCGAGACCCGCGTCTTCGAGCGCGGCGTCCTGGTCGAGCTCCGCCCACGAGTCACGTAGTCCCGCCGACGAGTCACGTAGTCCCGTCGACGAGTCACGTAGTCCCGCTCGCGAGTCACGCCCGGTGACTCGCGGCCGGGCATGAGTGACTCGTCGCTGGGCGTGGGTGACTCGTCGGCGATCGGGGGCTAGGGGCGGGACTTCTCGGGGATCAGCTTGTGGGTGCCGTCGCACCACGGCTGCATCGATGACTTGCCGCAGCGGCACACCGCGCTGACGGGTCGGGTCGTGCGGTGCCGCACGCCGTCGGCGTCCTCGATCACGTGGTCGCCGCGCAGCAGCATCGGGCCGCCCGCGCAGAGGATCACGGTGGGGTGCTCGCCGCCCTGCTCGTCGTCGCTCACGCGGCCCACCCCTCGAGCATGCGCCGCGCGAAGCGGTCCTCGAGGTCCAGGCACGTGAAGGCGCCGAGGAACATGTCGTCGCGCAGCGCCGGCTCCTCGTCGAGCAGTGACCCGCAGATCGTCCGGACCGCCAGCTGCTCGTGCACCGCGTCGGCCGCGACGTGCTCGTCGTAGTACTCGGCCATCGAGTCGGGCAGGCCGAGGCGCCGCAGCCCCTGCGCCATGCGGCGCGACGGGATGCTGCTGGTCGCCTCGAACGCCGCCAGGTGACCCAGCGACGCCCCGCGGAGACGACGGTTCAGGCCGAACAGCGACATCGCGTTGTTCTCCTCGAGCACCTCGAGCGGCACGTCGTCGATGTAGGCGCCGTACTCGTCGCGCAGCCCGCAGTCGTCCATCCCGCGCGCGAACAGCGTCGCGTGGAGCCGCGTCGGGTCGCCGCCGCCGTACTCGTCGAACTGCAGCTCCATCAGCGCCGCCTTGGTGCGGTCCGGCAGCCGCGGCACGAGCCACGCGGACGGGTCGGACTCCTTCAGGTGGTAGATCGAGCGCATGCGCAGCAGCTCGAGCGTCTGCTCGTGGGTCGTGTGACGTTGCACCTGCGCGGCCAGCGAGGCTCCGTCGTGCGACGCGACGTACGCGAAGAAGGCGTCGGCGAAGTCGCCCTCGGGCCAGGCGTCGGGTGCACGGTCACGCAGGGTGCGCTCGAACGTCGCCTCGAGCGAGCGGCGCAGGGCGATGAGCTCCGGCTGCCACTCGCGGTCGTCGTCGACGTCCTCGAAGCCGCGGTAGTGCAGCTCGTGCAGGGCCCACAGCGTGACGTGGAGGTCCTCGGCGTCGTCGGCGGGGGTCGACAGCAGCGGCGAGTAGTCGGGCGACGTCGACCGCATCGCCTGGAAGGCGGTCTCGCTGAGCGAGCCGCGGCCCTTGGGGGTCAGCACGACGACGCTCGCGGACGGGTTGGCGCGGGGACGGGCAGGAGGTGGGGCATGAGGATGCTCCTCGGGGTTCGGGCTGCTCCGGCCGTGTGCTCGACTGGGCGTCCGTGAGGTACCCGGATGGGGGACCGTCAACCGGCGACGTGTCTCAGGCCGGTGCCAGTGGGTAACCAAGAGGGTGTGGTGGCCGTTGAGCACACAGCGGCGACCTGGCGGAAAGTGGGCAGAGGGCGTGCGGACTAGGGCACGGCCTCTGCCCACGTCAGCGGGAGCGCCCGGACCGGCATAGGATCGTCGCGACGTTCCGGCACGTGCCGGCGGTGCAGAAGGAGGGCGATCGACATGGACGGTCCCCGCGTCCTGGCGGACATGGCGCTCGAGCTCGAGCAGGACCGTGATCCACGGAGCATCCTCGAGCGGGTCAGCCACTACGCGCGCCTGGTGCTCGACGCCGACGACGCCGGCGTCATGCGCGTCGTGACGCGCCAGAAGGTCGAGACCCCGGCCGCGACGACCGAGCGGGTCGACCAGGCCCACCAGCTGCAGTCGCAGTTCGACGAGGGCCCGTGCCTCGACGCCATCACGGGCCGCGCGACGTACGTCGCCAACGACGTCGCGAACGACCCGCGCTGGCCCCGATGGGGTCCGGCCGTCGTCGACATCGGCATCCTGAGCGCGATCGGCGTGCGCCTGGCCACCCGCGAGCGGGGCTACGGATCACTGAACATCTACGCCGACCGCGTCCACGCGTTCACCCCGGCCGACGTCGAGCTGGCCGAGGTGCTCGCGGCGCACGCCACGACGGCGTTCGCGGCCGCCGAGCGGGCCGCGGGCCTCGAGACGGCCCTCGAGTCGCGCACCACGATCGCCCAGGCCCAGGGCATCCTGATGCAGAAGTTCGACATCGACGCCGATGCCGCCTTCGACTTCCTGCGCCGCATCTCGCAGCACGAGAACCGCCGCCTGCACGCCGTCGCCGAGGCGATCGTGGTGCAGCGCAACGCCAACGCCCGGCCCGAGTAGGGTCCTCGACCCCGTCAGGACGATTGGGACGGCGTCGCGTGGGGTAGGTGGGCGTCATGGCATCTCGAACCCGCAGGCAGAAGCGTCACGACCTCAACCGTCGGTGGTCGATCGGGCTGATCGTCTCGGTCGCCGCCGTGGGCGTCGCGATCATCGGCATCGTCCTCGTCCAGGCCGAGGTGCTGCGCGACGCGTGGGTGTACGCATTCTTCGGCCTCGGCGCGATCGGCGCGGCCAGCGCGATGCTGCAGACGATCATCCGCGGCAAGGCGGGCGACGACATCGACGAGGCCAAGCTCTAGCCCGACCGACGACTCCGCCCCGGCGCCCTCATGTCGTCGAGGAGGCGCCGGGGCGGGCGGTCGGGACGGCTCAGGAGCCGCTGACGTCGTCGTTGTCGGTGTCGGTCGCCGGGCCCTCGGTCGCCGCGCCGCCCTCGGACGACCAGTCGGTCGAGTCGCCGTTGTCGAGGGCCGGGTCGCTCTGGGTGTCGGGCGCGACAACGGGCTGCCCGTCGGCGTCGACGGGGGTGGTCTGGGGGTCGTTCGCAGGTTCGGTCATGCGCCGAACGTACCCCCGTGCCGCGGGCGCGAAACCGCCCGGTCAGGCTCCGACGTACGCCGCCAGGTGACGCGCCGTCAGCGTCGACCCGTCGGCGACCAGATCGCGCGGCGTGCCCTCGAACACGATGCGCCCGCCGTCGTGGCCCGCTCCGGGCCCCACGTCGATGATCCAGTCGGCGTGCGCCATGACGGCCTGGTGGTGCTCGATGACGACGACCGACGTGCCGGAGTCGACGAGGTCGTCCAGCAGGCCCAGCAGCTGCTCGACGTCGGCGAGGTGCAGCCCGGTCGTCGGCTCGTCGAGCACGTAGACGCCGCCGTCGTCGGCCATCCGCACCGCGAGCTTGAGCCGTTGCCGCTCGCCGCCCGACAGGGTCGTCAGCGGCTGGCCGATCGTCAGGTAGCCGAGCCCGACGCGGGCGAGCCGCTCCAGCACCCGGTGGGCGGCGGGCAGGCGTCCGTCGCCGTCGGCGAAGAAACGCTCGGCCTCGTCGACCGACATCGTCAGCACGTCGTCGATGGTCCTGCCGCCGAACCGGTACGCCAGCACCTCGGCCTGGAAGCGTCGTCCCTCGCACGCCTCGCACGGCGCGGGTGCGGCCGCGACGATGCCGAGATCCGGGTGGACGACGCCCGCCCCGTTGCACACGGGGCACGCGCCCTCGGAGTTCGCGCTGAACAGCGCGGGCCTGACGCCGTTGGCCTTCGCGAACGCCTTGCGGACGGGGTCGAGCAGGCCCGTGTACGTCGCGGGGTTGCTGCGGCGCGAGCCCTTGATCGGGGCCTGGTCGATCACGACGACTCCCTCGCGGCCCTGCAGTGAGCCGTGCACCAGGGAGCTCTTGCCCGAGCCCGCGACGCCGGTGACGACCGTCAGCACGCCGAGCGGCACGTCGACGTCGACGTCGCGCAGGTTGTGGGTCGACGCGCCCCGCACCTCGAGCGCGCCGGTGGGGGAGCGCACCTCGTCCTTCAGGGTGGCGCGGTCGTCGAGGTGGCGACCCGTCAGGGTGTCGGCGGCGCGCAGGCCCTCGAGCGTCCCCTCGAAGACGATGTGCCCGCCCGCGGCACCGGCGCCCGGTCCCAGGTCGACGACGTGGTCGGCGATCGCGATGGCCTCGGGCTTGTGCTCGACGACGAGCACGGTGTTGCCCTTGTCGCGCAGGCGCAGCAGGAGCCGGTTCATCCGCTCGACGTCGTGGGGGTGCAGCCCGATCGTCGGCTCGTCGAAGACGTACGTGACGTCGGTCAGCGCCGAGCCGAGGTGGCGGATCATCTTGGTGCGCTGCGCCTCGCCCCCCGACAGCGTCCCCGACGGACGGTCGAGCGACAGGTAGCCCAGCCCGATGTCGACGAACGAGCCGAGCGTCGCCGCGAGGGCCTCGAGCAGGGGCTCCGCACCGGGCGCCTCGGTGTCGCGGAGCCAGGTCGCGAGGTCGCTGATCTGCAGCGCGCACAGGTCGGCGATGCTGCTGCCGCGGACCGTCGACGAGCGGGCGAGCGCGTTCAGCCGGGTGCCGTCGCAGTCGGGGCACGTCGTGAACGTGACGGCGCGCTCGACGAAGGCACGGACGTGCGGCTGCATCGCCTCGACGTCCTTGCTCAGGAACGACTTCGTGATCTGCGGGACGATGCCGAGGTACGTCAGGTTGATGCCGTCGACCGTGATCTTGGTGGCCTCGCGGTGCAGCAGCGCGTCGAGCTCCTCGGCCGTGAACGACGCGATGGGCTTGTCGCAGTCGAACAGCCCGACGCCGCGCAGGATGCGCCCCTGCCAGCCGTCCATGCTCCAGCCGGGGATCGTCAGGGCGCCCTCGTTGATCGACTTCGTCTCGTCGTACAGCGCCGTCCGGTCGACGTCGTTGACGGTGCCCCGGCCCTCGCAGCGCGGGCACATGCCCCCGACGACCGCGAAGCTGCGGCGCTCCTTGGTCTCGCGACCGCCCTTCTCGACCGTGACGGCCCCGGCGCCGGTCATCGACGCAACGTTGAACGAGAACGCCTGGGGGCCGCCGACGTGCGGCTCGCCGAACCGGCTGAACAGGATGCGCAGCATCGCGTTGACGTCGGTCGCGGTGCCGACCGTCGAGCGGGGGTCCGAGCCCATGCGCTCCTGGTCGACGACGATCGCGGTGGTGAGGCCTGACAGCACGTCGACGTCGGGTCGCGCCGCCGAGGGCATGAAGCCCTGCACGAACGCGCTGTACGTCTCGTTGATCATGCGCTGGGACTCCGCGGCGATCGTCGCGAAGACCAGCGAGCTCTTGCCCGAGCCGGAGACCCCGGTGAAGACCGTGAGCCGCCGCTTGGGCAGCTCGACGCTGACGTCCTTGAGGTTGTTCTGCCGGGCCCCCACGACGCGGATCAGGTCGTGGCCGTCGGCGACGTGGGACGACGCTCGGGTGGGCTGGCTCACACCGCGATGATCCCACGCCGAGACCGTCCGCCGCACCCGTCCTGACGTGAAAGACGTGGGGCGACGACCGGGCCCGAGTGCTGTGGTCCGCGCCGGGCCGGGGGGCGGATACGCTGCGGTCGTGGTCTATCGCACCCTGTTCGACGTCGTCTTCCGCTCGATGGACCCCGAGAAGGCGCACGAGCGCGGCTTCCTCGCGATCCGCGCGGGCCGCCCCATCACGCGTCACGTGTTCGCGCAGACCCGTGCGCCCCGCACCGTCATGGGCATCGAGTTCCCGAACGGCTTCGGGCTGGCGGCGGGCTTCGACAAGAACGCTCGGTCCGTCCCCGGCCTGCTCGCGCTGGGTTTCGGGCACGTCGAGATCGGCACCGTCACGGCCCGCGCCCAGCCCGGCAACCCGCGGCCCCGGCTGTTCCGCCTGGTCGACGACCGCGCGATCGTCAACCGCATGGGCTTCAACAACGACGGCGCCGCCGCGGTGGCCGCCCGGCTGCACCGCCTGCGCCGGACGGCGGCGGGGCGCGACGCCGTCATCGGGGTCAACATCGGCAAGACCAAGCTCGTCGAGCCGGCCGACGCCGTCGCCGACTACGTCGAGAGCGCACGCCTGCTGGCACCCTTCGCGAGCTACCTCGTCGTCAACGTGTCGTCGCCCAACACGCCCGGTCTGCGCGACCTGCAGGCCGTCGACGAGCTGCGTCCCCTGCTCGCGGCCGTCAAGGACGTCGCCGACCGCACCCCGGGCGGCCGGGTCCCGCTCCTGGTCAAGATCGCGCCCGACCTCGCCGACGCGGACGTCGACGCGGTGGCGGACCTGGCGCTCGAGCTGGGCCTCGACGGCATCAGCGCGACCAACACGACGATCGCGCGTCCCGCGTCCCTGCTGACCGACCGGTCGGTCGTCGACGCGGCGGGGGCGGGCGGGCTCTCGGGCCCGGTGCTGGCCGAGCGGGCCACCGAGGTGCTCGTGCGGCTGCGGCAGCGGGTCGGCGACGGCCTCGCGATCATCGCGGTCGGCGGGGTGACGACGCCCGACGACGTCCGGGCCCGCCTCGCGGCCGGGGCCGACCTCGTGCAGGGCTACACGGGCTTCGTGTACGAGGGTCCGGCCTGGCCGTCGCGGCTCGCGGCGGCGACGGCGTGAGGTCGGAATTCGCCGGGTTCCCGGGCCCTGGGGCAGGACGTCGACGAACCTCGACCCCCGATTTCGTGTCCGGGCCCGCGACCCTGTATGTTTGAGCGTCGGCACGCCCCTTTAGCTCAGTCGGCAGAGCGTTTCCATGGTAAGGAAAAGGTCTACGGTTCGATTCCGTAAAGGGGCTCTGGAATCGCAGCACTGCGTCCGCAGGGTCGCGAGTCCGTCGGGCAAGAGGAAACTCGCGTCCGTGGCTGGGTAGCTCAGTCGGTTAGAGCACACGACTCATAATCGTGGGGTCGCGGGTTCGAGTCCCGCCCCAGCTACCGCACGATCACACCGGCACTTCGACACCGGCACGGCAACACACCGGCACGGCAACACACCGGCACCACGTCAGCGACATCGACCAAGAAGAGGCACCCCGTGGCCAGCAAGAGCTCAGACGTTCGTCCCAAGATCACCTTGGCCTGCACCGAGTGCAAGGAACGCAACTACATCACCAAGAAGAACCGTCGCAACGATCCCGACCGCATGGATCTGATGAAGTTCTGCCCGCGTGACAAGCGCCACACGCTGCACCGCGAGACCCGCTGACCCTGGTGTCCGGTACGAAGGCCCCCGCTGCTGACGGCAGCCGGGGGCCTTCGTCATTGCCTGCTAGCGTCGCCGCCATGCGCCTCGCCGACCTGACGACCCTGCACCTGGGAGGGCCCGCGCGGGCCGTCATCGATGCCACCTCCGAGCAGCACCTCGTCGACACCGTCCGGGTCGCCGACGAGGCCGGCGACGCCCTGCTGGTGGTCGGCGGCGGCAGCAACCTCGTGGTCTCCGACGACGGCGTCGACGGCACGGTCGTGCGGGTCCTGACGCGGGGCATCGCGGTCGACGGCGACGCGTGCAGCGGCGCGACGGTCACGGTCGCCGCCGGCGAGCCGTGGGACCTGTTCGTCGCCCACGCCGTCGAGCAGGGGTGGGTCGGCGTCGAGGCGCTCGCGGGCATCCCCGGCTCGACGGGCGCCACCCCCGTGCAGAACGTCGGGGCCTACGGCCAGGACGTCTCGCAGACGATCGCCTCGGTCCGCACGTACGACCGCTACGACCGCCGCATCCGGACGTTCGCGGCCGCCGACTGCGACTTCTCGTACCGTCACAGCCGCTTCAAGGCCGAGCCGCAGCGGTACGTCGTCCTGTCGGTCACGTTCCAGCTCGCGTTCGGCGACCTCGGCACGCCGGTCGTCTACGGCGAGCTGGCCCGCGCCCTCGGCATCGAGGTCGGCGACCGGGCGCCCGCCGCGGCGGTGCGCGACGCGGTGCTGGCGCTGCGCCGCGGCAAGGGCATGGTCATCGACCCCGTCGACCACGACACGTGGAGCGCCGGCTCGTTCTTCACCAACCCGCTGCTGTCGCCCGACCAGGCCGCGGCGCTGCCCGCCGACGCGCCGCGCTTCGAGCAGCCCGACGGATCGGTCAAGACCAGCGCGGCCTGGCTGATCGACCACGCGGGCTTCGTCAAGGGTCACGGCTCGGCCGGCGTGGCCCTGTCGACCAAGCACGCGCTGGCGCTGACCAACCGGGGCGACGGCACCACCGCGGCGCTGCTCGACCTGGCCCGCGAGGTCCGTGACGGCGTCCAGCGCGCCTACGGCGTCACCCTCGTCAACGAGCCCGTGCTCGTGGGCTGCTCGCTCTAGCGGGTCGACAGCGACCCGAGCGACCCGAGCGCGCCGACGACCGACTCGTACGTGTCGTAGTCGTCGTCCCAGAAGCCGTCGACCGTCAGCGACAGGACGACCACGACGACGATCGCGGCGATCGCGAGCACCAGCAGCACCGTGCCGATGATGCCCAGGATCTTGCCCGCCGAGGCCTCTCCGCGACCGTCGAGGGCGCCGTTGCTGGCGTCGATCTCGCGCTCGGCCTTGGCGCCCATGTACCACGCGAACGGCGCCATGAGCACCGGCACGGCGCAGATGAACGCTCCCGACACCGAGACGATGCCCAGCACCATCGCGGTCGTCGCGTCGTTGTGCTTGCGGCGGGCGTAGGGGTACGCGCCCGGCGGGGGAGGGAAGCCGGCGCCGGGCGTCGGGGGCGGGTACGCCGATCCCGCGGGAGGCTGCTGCGGGTGCGGCGACGGGTCGCCTGCGGCGTCACCGGGTCGGGGTGTCTCGCTCATGGCGTCAGCCTGCCACAGGGCAGGTGCGCCGGGACGGTCTCGGGCGCCGCGGTCAGCCGGGAGCGGGACGCGAGGCGTCGCCGCGGGCGACCCATGCGTCGACGTTCGCGAGCGACGCCGCGACGAGGTCGGACGGGGCGTACGACCGGCGGATCGACATGCGGGCCAGCTCGGCCAGCTCGACGTCGGAGAAGTCCTGGGCGGCGCGCAGGACGGCGTACTGCCCCCCGAGCCGTGAGCCGAACAGCAGCGGGTCGTCGGCGCCGAGGGCGACGTCGATGCCGGCCGCCGTGAGCGTGCGGACGGGCACCTCCTCGAGCGTCGCGTAGACGCCGAGCGAGACGTTGGACGTCGGGCAGACCTCGAGCGCGACGCCCGACTCGGCCAGACGCCCGAGCACCGCCTCGCTCTCGGCGGCGCGCACGCCGTGACCGAGCCGGTGGGGGTGCAGGTGGTCGAGGCACTGCGTGACGTGGGCGGGTCCGCGCAGCTCGCCGCCGTGGGGGACGAGGGCCAGCCCGGCGCGCTCGGCGATCGCGAAGGCCGGTCCGAACGCCGTCGTGTCGCCGCGCCGCTCGTCGTTCGAGAGGCCGAAGCCGATGACCCCGCGCCCCGCGTACTGCGCGGCCAGCCGCGCCAGCGTGCGGGCGTCGAGGGGGTGACGCGTGCGGTTGGCCGCGACGACCAGGCCCATGCCGATGCCGGCCTTCTCGCCGGCCTCGCGGACCGCGTCGATGACCAGGTCGGTGAAGGCCGTGATGCCGCCGAACCGGGCGCCGTACCCCGAGGGGTCGACCTGGATCTCGGTCCAGACCGATCCGTCGGCGGCGTCGTCGAGGGCCGCCTCGAGCACGAGACGGCGGACGTCCTCCTCGGTCCGCAGGACGGAGCGGGCGACGTCGTACAGGCGCTGGAAGCGGAACCAGCCCTTCTCGTCCATCGTGCTGAGCTCGGGCGGCCACTCGTCGGTCAGCGAGGGCGGCAGGCGGATGCCGTCGCGCTCGGCGAGCTCGAGCAGCGTCCCGTGGCGCATCGAGCCCGTGAAGTGCAGGTGCAGGTGCGCCTTGGGCAGGTCCGCCAGGGGGCGGACGGCGTCGCGACCCGGCGTCGCGCCGTCGGTCATCGGGTGATCCTGTCCGCTCGATCCTGCATCCGGCCATCCTGCCAGTCGCCGCGCGCGCGGTCGCCGCGCCTCGGTTCGACGAGGCGACGTGCCACCGCGTACACTTGACGGACCGGTGAATATTCACTCTGAATCGTCATGCCCGCAAGCGGGTGCGGCGACGAGCGAAATTGACTGAGGGCACTAGCTCAACTGGTAGAGCATCGGTCTCCAAAACCGAAGGTTGGGGGTTCAAGTCCCTCGTGCCCTGCGAGACATCACGACACCGCGACATCACACACCGAGCATCTTGAGAAGTACGAAGGAGTCCCGTGAGCGACCGTCACGAGCTGGCCGGCACGTCCGGCAAACGCACGTCGCCGATCACGTTCTACCGACAGGTGATCGCCGAGCTCCGCAAGGTGGTCTGGCCGACGCGTCCGCAGGTCGTCAACTACTTCTGGGTCGTCCTGGTGTTCGTGCTCGTCATGATGGCGATCGTCGCCGGGCTCGACTACGGCTTCGGCCAGCTGTCGTTCAAGATCTTCGCCTAGCCGGGGCCGACGCCCCGCCCCGCCTCACGGCACCCACCCGCATCAAAGGATCACAGTGACTCAAGGTTACGAAGACAACGTCGACGTGGACTCCATCGACGCTCCCGTCGAGGAGACGTCCGGCGTCGACGCGACCGAGGCCGCCGAGCCCGTCGTCCAGGACGACGACGCGATCGAGTCCTCCACCGAGCAGGCCGACGACGAGCCCGGCGACGACGAGTCCGCCGAGGACGCGCCGGTCGACGCCCTGCAGGAGTTCAAGGACCGTCTGTACAGCCAGATCGGCGACTGGTACGTCGTCCACACGTACTCCGGCATGGAGAAGCGCGTGAAGTCGAACCTCGAGAACCGGGTCACCTCGCTCAACGCCGAGGACTTCATCTTCGAGGTCGTCGTCCCGACCGAAGAGGTCGCCGAGATCAAGAACGGCCAGCGCAAGCTGGTCAAGCGCACGGTCCTGCCCGGGTACGTCCTGGTCCGCATGGACCTCACCGACGAGTCGTGGGGCGTCGTGCGCCACACCCCGTCCGTCACGGGCTTCGTGGGCAACTCCCACCAGCCCGTGCCCCTCAGTCTTGCCGAGGTCGAGAGCATGCTCGCCCCGGCAGTGGAGGCCGAGGTCGCAACCGCGGCCGACGCCCCCGACCAGCAGCAGACGAAGGCCGCCAAGGTCGAGTTCTCCGACTTCGCCGTCGCGGACTCCGTCATGGTCGTCGATGGACCGTTCGCCACGCTGCACGCGACCATCACCGAGATCAACATCGATGCACAGAGGGTCAAGGCCCTCGTGGAGATCTTCGGTCGCGAGACCCCGGTCGAGCTCAGCTTCACCCAGATCCAGAAGGTCTGAGCCGCCCGCACGCGCCGGCTGAGCCCCGCTCGGCCACGCACCACCAGCACCACTCATCAAAAGGACCCGAGAAATGCCTCCCAAGAAGAAAGTCGCAGCCATCGTCAAGGTGCAGCTGCAGGCCGGTATGGCCAACCCGGCACCGCCCGTCGGTACCGCGCTCGGCCCGCACGGCGTCAACATCATGGAGTTCTGCAAGGCCTACAACGCGGCCACGGAAGCCATGCGCGGAAACGTCGTCCCGGTCGAGATCACGATCTACGAGGACCGCACCTTCAGCTTCGTCACCAAGACGCCGCCCGCGGCCGAGCTGATCAAGAAGGCCGCCGGTCTGAGCAAGGGCTCGGCCGTGCCGCACACCGACAAGGTCGGCAAGATCTCCAAGGACCAGATCCGCGAGATCGCCACGACCAAGCTCCCCGACCTCAACGCGACCGACATCGATGCCGCGATGAAGATCGTCGAGGGCACCGC
Source organism: Aeromicrobium sp. CFBP 8757 (assembly GCF_014841755.1). Classification (NCBI taxonomy): domain Bacteria; kingdom Bacillati; phylum Actinomycetota; class Actinomycetes; order Propionibacteriales; family Nocardioidaceae; genus Aeromicrobium; species Aeromicrobium sp. CFBP 8757. Next base: position 179,877 of record NZ_JACYUM010000003.1, on the reverse strand, counting down.
CCGTTCGATGGGCGTCACGACGGACTGACGTCCGCCTCGCACCACACACCGCACCACTAGTGGCAGGGCCGGCTGGGCCCGTACCGACCACGACTGGTCACGACGCAGAAGGATCACCAGAGATGGCACAGCACAGCAAGGCGTACCGCGAGGTCGCCGAGAAGATCGACAAGGACAACCTCTACACCCCCCTCCAGGCCACGACGCTGGCCAAGGAGTCGGGCAGCAAGAAGTACGACTCGACGGTGGACGTCTCCATGCGTCTGGGCGTCGACCCCCGCAAGGCCGACCAGATGGTGCGCGGCACCGTCAACCTCCCGCACGGCACGGGCAAGACCGCACGGGTCCTGGTCTTCGCCACCGGCGCCAACGCCGACGCCGCTCGTGAGGCCGGAGCCGACTTCGTCGGTTCGGACGACATGGTCGAGAAGGTCAGCGGCGGGTGGCTCGACTTCGACGCCGTCGTCGCGACGCCCGACATGATGGGCAAGGTCGGTCGCCTGGGTCGCGTGCTCGGCCCCCGCAACCTGATGCCGAACCCCAAGACGGGCACCGTCACGCCCGACGTGGCCAAGGCCGTCGGCGACATCAAGGGCGGCAAGATCGAGTTCCGCGTCGATCGTCACGCCAACCTGCACTTCGTGATCGGCAAGGCCTCGTTCTCGGCCGAGCAGCTCGCCGAGAACTACGGCGCGGCCCTCGACGAGGTCCTGCGCATCAAGCCGGCCAGCTCGAAGGGTCGCTACGTCAAGAAGATCACGGTGTCGACGACCAACGGTCCCGGCGTCCCCGTCGATCCCAACCGCACCAAGAACTACGCGGCCGACGAGTCCTGACGCCCGCGAGTCACCCGGACGCCCCCGCAGCCCCCGTGGCCGCGGGGGCGTCCTGCGTCCGCAGCCGTCCCGCCGACGGGGCGATTTGGTCGGGGCGTGGGCGGTGCCCTATCCTGAAGGTGCCGAAGACCGCTGGCTGGTGACTCCACGAGTCGCTCGAAGCGCCCGGAAGGGCGGCCCGCGCAGGATCACGAACCAGATGCAGCACGTTGCGTCCCGTGGCCCTGTGCCCGGGACGTTTTTTCGTGTCGGGCCCGTGTACGCACATGGGATCGCAGTCGAGGTACGGACCCATGTGCTGGAAGGAGACCCATGGTCAACGCGGAAAAGATTGCTGCCGTTGCCGAGCTCGCGGACAACTTCCGTGAGTCGAACGGCGCAGTTCTCACCGAGTACCGCGGTCTCACCGTGAAGCAGCTGCAGGAACTGCGCCGCTCGCTCGGTGAGGACGTGAACTATGCCGTCGCCAAGAACACGCTGACCAAGATCGCCGCCAAGGACGCCGGAGTGGAGCTCGACAACGAGCTGCTCGTCGGTCCGACCGCGATCGCCTTCATCAAGGGCGATCCGGTGCTGGCAGCGAAGAGTCTGCGCGACTTCGCGAAGGCCAACACCCCCCTCGTCATCAAGGGAGGGTTCCTCGACGGGAACATCCTCTCCGCCGAGGAGATCACGAAGCTGGCCGACCTCGAGTCGCGCGAGGTCCTCCTCGCCAAGCTCGCAGGTGGCATGAAGGCCAGCCTCTCGAACGCCGCGTCGCTGTTCCAGGCCCCGCTGTCGCAGGCCGCCCGTGTGCTGGGTGCCCTGCAGGCGAAGGCCGAGGGCGATCCGTCGATCCTGGCTGCAGGCGCCGAGCCCGCAGCCGAAGCCGCCGACGAGGCCCCCGCGGCCGACGAGGCGACCGATTCCCCGGCCGAGGCACCCGCCGACGCCGCACCTGTCGAAGCGTCTGCCGACGCCGAGACGACCGAGGGCTGAACGCCCGATTCACATCGGGACCCCCTCGGGGTCTCATAACGGAAGGACGCCACCATGGCGAAGCTCAGCACCGGCGATCTGCTGGATGCATTCAAGGAAATGACCCTCATCGAGCTCTCCGAGTTCGTCAAGGAGTTCGAGGAGACGTTCGACGTCACCGCGGCCGCTCCTGTCGCTGCCGCTGCGGCCCCCGCCGCGGCCGGCGCTGCCGGTGGCGACGCCGCCGCCGAGCAGGACGAGTTCGACGTCATCCTCGAGGGTGCCGGCGAGAAGAAGATCCAGGTCATCAAGGAAGTTCGCACGATCACCGGTCTCGGACTCAAGGAGGCCAAGGACCTCGTCGAGGGTGCGCCGAAGCCCGTCCTCGAGAAGGCCAACAAGGAAGCTGCCGACAAGGCCAAGGAGGCCCTCGAGGCCGCCGGCGCCAGCGTCACGGTCAAGTGACCTGCAGCTGACACACTGAGCGGGGCGTCCCTTCTTCGGAAGGGGCGCCCCGTTCGTCATGTCCGGACCAGGGCACGAGGTCCCGATGTGCGAGTTCATCCGGTGGTGGCGCGGATCGTCTCGTAGTCTGGGCGTGACTCCGGTCACGATTGTGACTCGGAGTTACCTGGGGTATGTTCCTGAGGTCCGCGATGGTTACCGGCGAGTCACCATCTGGACCGGAGGGCGTAACCCAGGTTGCGTTCTCTCGTTAGTTCTGTGTCCGCGATCACATGCAGCGCGGGCAGGGGGAAGTCCTGCCGGCATCGTCCGGCATCCGCGGTAAGCAAGGAGGGGCCGTCCGTGGGCGTTGAAGTAGTCGTCGAGGGTCTGACGAAGAAGTTCGGTAGCCAGGTCATCTGGAACGACGTCACGTTGACGCTTCCGGCCGGCGAGATCTCCGTGATGCTGGGCCCCTCGGGCACCGGCAAGTCGGTGTTCCTCAAGACCCTGATCGGTCTGCTCAAGCCCAACTCGGGCCACGTGTTCATCGAGGGCGTCGACATCGCGAACTGCAAGGAGAAGGACCTCTACGAGATCCGCAAGCTGTTCGGCGTGCTGTTCCAGGACGGCGCGATGTTCGGCTCGATGGACCTCTACGACAACGTCGCCTTCCCGCTGCGCGAGCACACCCGCAAGTCCGAGTCCGAGATCCGCTCCATCGTCATGGACAAGATGGAGCTGACCGGTCTGGTCGGCGCCGAGCGCAAGCTGCCCGGCGAGATCTCCGGCGGCATGCGCAAGCGCGCGGGTCTGGCCCGTGCGCTGGTGCTGGACCCCGAGATCCTCCTGATCGACGAGCCCGACTCGGGTCTGGACCCCGTGCGCACCTCGTACATCAACCAGCTCTTCATCGACCTGAACGCGCAGATCGACGCGACGTTCCTGATCGTGACCCACGACATCAACACGGCCCGCCGCGTGCCCGACAACATCGGCCTGCTCTACCACAAGCACCTGGCGATGTTCGGCCCCCGCGAGATGCTCCTGACGTCCGAGGAGCCCGTCGTGGCCCAGTTCCTCAACGCGCAGACCGTCGGCCCGATCGGCATGAGCGAGGAGAAGGACGCCTCCGAGCTGGCCTCCGAGGCCGGCATCGCGATGCCGGCCCTGCCGCCCGTCCCGATGCAGCTCGAGACGTCCGACGGTCGTCCGCGCCGCGGTCAGCGCGAGCCGGGAGCCTGGTGCCGCGACAACGGCGTCACCCCGCCCCCCGGGTCGTTCGCCCGTGACGCCGAGGCTGTCACCGCGTGAGCGTCAGCGTCGTCACCGGGCCCGCACGGGTCGCCGGCAATCTCTTCGCGTTCGCCCTGGACGTCATGGTCGCGCTGTTCCGCCGACCCTTCCAGCTTAAGGAGTTCCTGCTCCAGGCCTGGTTCATCGTCAAGGTCACGATCGTGCCGACGGCCTTCGTCGCGATCCCGTTCGGCGCCGTCATCGCGCTGCAGGTCGGCGGCCTGATCAAGCAGTTCGGCGCGCAGTCGTTCACCGGCTCGGCCGCCGTGCTCGCGGTCGTCCGTGAGGCCGGGCCCATCGCCTGCGCCCTGCTGATCGCCGGAGCCGCCGGATCGGCGATCGCCGCCGACTTCGGCGCACGGCGCATCCGCGAGGAGCTCGACGCCATGATGGTGCTGGGCATCGACCCGATCCAGCGACTCGTCGTGCCCCGCGTGCTGGCCTGCATGCTCGTCGCGGTGTTCCTCAACGGCGTCGTCACGGTCGTCGGCGTCGCTGGCGGCTACGTGTTCAACGTCGTCCTGCAGGACGGCACCCCGGGGGCGTACCTCGCCTCGTTCACGGCGCTGGCCCAGCTGCCCGACATGTACCAGGGCATGGTCAAGGCGCTGATCTTCGGCTTCCTCGCGGCGATCGTCGCGTCCTACAAGGGCATGAACGCCAAGGGTGGCCCCAAGGGCGTCGGCGACGCCGTCAACGAGGCCGTCGTCATCACGTTCACGCTGCTGTTCATCGTCAACTTCTTCATCTCGGCGATCTACATCCAGCTCGTCCCACCGAAGGGGATGTGATCGTGGCCAATCTCGCAGCGATCTACCAGAAGCCCGCCGGGGCCCTCGACGGCCTCGGGCGGCAGATGCTGTTCTACATCCGGGTCGTCAAGTCGGTCCCGCGCACGCTGACCAACTACAAGAAGGAGATCCTGCGGCTCCTGGCCGAGGTGACCCTCGGCTCGGGCTCGCTCGCGGTCATCGGCGGAACCGTCGGCGTCATCACCGCGATGTGCTTCTTCACCGGCACCGAGGTCGGCATCCAGGGCTACGCGGCGCTCGACCAGCTCGGCACCTCGGCCCTGACCGGATTCGTGTCGGCGTACTTCAACACCCGTGAGATCGCCCCGATCGTCGCGGGCATCGCCCTGGCGGCCACGGTGGGCTGCGGCTTCACCGCCCAGCTCGGCGCGATGCGCATCAGCGAGGAGGTCGACGCCCTCGAGACGATGGCGATCCCGTCGATGCCCTTCCTGGTCACGACCCGCGTGATCGCGGGCCTGATCGCCGTCGTCCCGCTCTACATCGTCGGCCTGCTGTCGTCGTACTTCGCGACGAGGCTGACCGTGACCCGCATCAACGGCCAGAGCGCCGGCACGTACGACCACTACTTCACGACGTTCCTGCCGCCCAGCGACGTCCTGTGGTCGTTCGCCAAGGTGCTGATCTTCGCGGTCGTCGTGATCCTGATCCACTGCTACTACGGCTACTACGCCAGTGGCGGCCCCGCCGGCGTCGGCGTGGCCGTGGGCCTGGCCGTGCGCACCTCGATCGTGGCCATCAACGTGGTCGACCTGCTCGCCTCGATGGCGATCTGGGGAACCAACGTGACCGTCAGATTGGCAGGCTGACCCATGGCACGCACTCCCGTCCTCGAGCGCCCCTCGTCGCTCAAGATCCTCGGCGCCGCCTTCGTGGCGATGGTGATCTTCTTCCTGTGGGTCACGTACGCCTTCTTCACCAAGGCCTTCGTCGACTACGACAACGTGACCCTCACGACCGACACGACCGGCGTCAACCTGCCCCGCAACGCCGACGTCAAGCTGCGCGGCATGATCGTCGGCGAGGTCCGCGAGGTCGAGCCCGACGGCGACGGCGTCAAGCTGGTCCTCGGCATGAACCCGAAGCTCATGGACAGCGTCCCGAAGGGCGTCACGGCCCAGCTCGTGCCGAAGACGCTGTTCGGCGAGAAGTACGTCGCGCTGATCCCCCCGACCGGCGGCACCGACGGCGGCCAGACGCTGCAGGCCGGCGACACCATCACGAAGGCCGACGTGCCGATCGAGGTCGAGACGCTGCTCAACGACCTCTACCCGCTGCTCGAGGCCGTCGACCCCGCGAGCCTGTCGTACACGCTCAGCGCGGTCTCGTCGGCCCTCGACGGTCGTGGCACGCAGCTGGGCGAGACGCTCGTGACGGCCAACTCCTACCTCAAGAAGGTCAACCCCGACGTGCCCCAGCTCGTGACCGACCTGACCAAGCTCGGCACGGTCTCGGACGTCTACACCGCGGCGCTGCCCGATCTCGGCCGCGTGCTGCGCAACACCGTCGTCACCGGCAACACGATCGTGGCCAAGAAGGCCCAGCTGGCCGCCTTCTTCGACGAGGGCACGCAGCTGGCCGACACCCTGACGACGTTCACGCAGGACAACGGCGACAACCTCAAGCGCCTGGCGAAGGAGAGCCGACCCGTGCTCGAGATGGTGGGCGACTACTCCGTCACGTTCCCGTGCTTCCTGAAGTCGATGTCGACGCTCATCCCGCGTCTCGACAGCGCGTTCCGCGGCGGCACGCTGCACATCGACGTCGAGCTGATCGAGCAGCCCAACGCCTACAGCGCCAACGAGAACGTCGACGTGTCGAAGGCCGACTTCGACCGCGCGTCGTCGGGCCCGGGCGCCCGCAACGGCAAGGACATCAACGCCGACAACGCCGCGTCCCCGTCGTGCCTGGACCTCAACGAGATCAACAAGGGTCGGGCGCAGCAGGAGAAGGTGTCGTCGCAGGCCAATCCGTTCACGGTGCCGGCCGACGTCTACAAGCTCGTCGGCGTCAAGCGGGCGCACTCCAAGTTCGGCTCGGTCGGAGCCGACGGCGACTTCGCGCAGAACCGCACGGCGGCCTCGAGCCTCGAGCTCGAGAACCTGGTCAAGCCGAGCGCCGAGGGCGTCGACTCGGCCAGCGAGCGCGACGAGCTCAACGTCTTCCTGGGCGCCTCGCTGGGCATGTCGCCGACCGACGTCCCCGACATCGGCTCGCTGATGATCAGCCCCGTCCTGCGAGGAGCGGCGGTGACCGCCCGATGAAGCAGATCGATCGCGAGTCCATGGGAGCGGCCGTCAAGCTCGGCTTCTTCTTCGCCTTCACCGGTCTGTCGACGCTCGTGCTCGCGCTGACCCTCAGCAACGGCTCGTTCGGCGACCGCAACCAGTACCGGGCGATCTTCTCCGACGTCACGGGCATGGCCAAGGGCGACGACGTCCGCATCGCCGGTGTCGCCGTCGGCTCGGTCTCCAAGATCGAGATCGTCGATCGCGACCGGGCGCGCGTGACGTTCGGCGTCGACTCCGACGTCCCGCTGACCGCCAACACGAATGCCACGATCAAGTTCCGCAACCTCGTGGGCCAGCGGTACATCGCGCTGACGCAGGGCGCCGACGGCGCCAAGACGGTGCTCAAGCCCGACAGCACGATCCCGGAGTCGCGCACCAAGGAGGCGCTCGACCTCAACGTGCTGCTCAACGGCTTCAAGCCGGTGTTCCAGGCGCTGTCGCCCGACGACACCAACAAGCTGGCCTTCGAGATCGTCCAGACCCTGCAGGGCGAGGGCGGCAACGTCGAGAACCTGCTGGCCCGCACGTCGTCGCTGACCAGCACCCTGGCCGGGCGCGACCAGCTGATCGGCGACGTCATCACCAACCTCAGCACCGTGCTCGACACGGTCGGCTCGCGCGACCAGGAGCTGACCGACACGATCGACACGCTGCAGCAGTTCGTGACGGGGCTCAAGGACGACCGCAACGCGATCCTCGACTCGGTCGACTCGATCTCCGACCTCACCGACGAGACGTCCGACCTGCTCGTGCAGGGACGTCCCGCGCTGACCGAGGACATCAAGCAGCTGAACGGACTGACCAAGAACCTGTCGTCCGACCGCAACCTGTCGACGATCTCGAACGCGATCCAGATCCTGCCGATCAAGACCTCCAAGCTCGGGGTGCTGGCGTCGTCGGGCAGCGAGTTCAACTTCTACCTCTGCGAGCTCAAGGGGAGCCTGACCATCCCGCCGATCACGCTCGGCCCGACGACGATCGTCCCCGAGACCAAGCTCGACCTCACCGGCCCCGGCGTCAAGGTCGGCGGCCAACGATGCGACCAGCCGGGGTACGACCGATGAAACCCTTCCGCGAACGCAATCCGGTGATCATCGGCCTGATCGGCCTGACGATCATCGCCGCCATGATGCTCGGCGCCTTCCGCGCCGACCGCCTGCCGATCATCGGCAGCGGCGACGTCTACCACGCCGAGTTCGCCGAGATCGGCTCGCTCAAGACCGGCAACGAGGTGCGCGTCGCCGGCGTCTCGGTCGGCAAGGTGCAGGACATCGCGCTCGACGGCAACAAGGTGCGGGTGACCTTCAAGATCGACAAGGGCACCCGGTTCGGTCCCCAGACCGGTGCCGACATCCGCATCCGCACCCTGCTGGGCGCCGAGTTCCTCGCGCTGACCCCCGAGGGCAAGGGGCAGCTGCCCCAGGGCAGCACGATCCCGCTCGCGCGCACCGTCGCGCCGTACGACGTCGTGCAGGCCTTCTCCGACCTGAGCCGCACGACCGACCAGCTCGACATCCCGCAGCTGTCCGAGGCGCTCACGACGCTCGGCGAGATCTCGGCCCAGACGCCCGAGGAGTTCCGCGGGGCCATCAAGGGCGTGTCCGACCTGTCCCGCAACCTCGCGGCGCGCGACGAGCAGATCAACACGCTGCTGGTCAACCTCAAGAAGGTCTCGAGCGTGCTGAACAGCCGCAACGACCAGCTCGTCACGCTGTTCAAGGACGCCGACACGCTGTTCCAGGCGATCAGCGCCCGGCGTGACTCGATCCACCGCCTGCTGGTGGCGACGCAGACCATCTCGGCCCAGCTGCGCGGGCTGGTCAAGGACACGAAGTCGGACCTCCTGCCCGCGCTCAAGCAGCTCGACACCGTGACCGACATGCTCCGCAAGAACGAGGCCAGCATCGACGAGGCGCTGCGCGTCTACCCGGGCTTCACGACGGTGTTCGCCAACGCGCTCGGCACGGGCCCGTGGTTCGACACCTACCTCGGCGGCCTGACGTCGCTGTCGGGGCTGGGCGAACAGCTCACCGATGCACTGACGCCGAAGGTGGCCACGCCATGACGAACTCGTCCATCGCCCAGCGCTTCGCGGGCTTCTCCAAGGTCCTGGTGGCCGTCATCGTCCTGCTGCTGATCGCAGCGACCCTGCTGTTCCTCAACAACGGCGACGGCAAGCGCTACCTGACGGTCGACTTCGACCAGACCAACTCGGTCTACAAGGGCTCCGAGGTCAAGATCCTCGGCGTCAAGGTCGGCACGGTCGAGAGCCTGACCCCGCGGGGCCAGGTCGTCCGCGTCAAGATCGCCTACGACGGCCAGCAGAAGCTGCCCGCCGACGTCAAGGCCGTCGTGGTGTCGCCCTCGATCGTCGGCGACCGCTTCATCCAGCTCGCACCGGCCTACGACGGGGGAGCTGCGCTCAAGGACAACGCCTTCCTGCCGGTCGAGCGCACCGCCGTGCCGGTCGAGCTCGACGCGGTCTACCAGTCGCTCGACGACCTCTCGGTCGCCCTTGGGCCCAAGGACGGCGCCGCCGAGGGCCCGCTCAGCCAGCTCGTCGACGGCACCGCGGCCCAGCTCGACGGCCAGGGCGCGCAGCTCAACGAGACGCTGAAGAACTTCGGCAAGCTCAGCACGACGCTGTCGAACAACAAGGACGAGCTGTTCGGCGGCCTGCGCGAGGTCAACGACTTCGTGACGCTGCTCAAGACCAACGACCAGTCGGTCCGTGCGTTCAACGACAGCACCGCCGAGGTCTCGACGGTGCTGGCGGGCGAGCGCGACGACCTCGCCGGCACGCTCGAGGCGCTCAGCAAGGCGCTGGTCGACGTCAACGGGCTCGTCAAGGAGAACCGCAGCGCCCTGCGCGGCAACGTCGACAACATCGCCTCGCTGGCCAACGTCCTGGCCCAGCGCAAGGACGAGCTCGAGCAGGCGACGATCGCGGCGCCCACGGCCCTGTCGAACGTCGCGCTGGCGTACAACGGCACGACCGGCACGCTCGACACCCGCGCCGACATCCCCGAGCTGATCTCCGGCACGCTCGGCGACCCGGCGGGCCTGCTGTGCAACATCCTCGGCCAGGCCCCCACCGAGACCGGCTGCTCGGCGCTGACCGACCTCCTGGGCGGCCTCACCGGCGGCCTGACCGGCGGCTCGGCCACCCCGGGCGCGGCCGCGACCGACCTGCCCCGCGCCGCGGCGGCCAGCACGACCCCCGCTCCCCGGATCGAGAAGGTCAACTCCTCGGTCGCCGACATGTTGGCGGTGCAGTGATGAGACGACGGATCGTCGGCGGCGTGATGGCCCTGGCCGGCACGCTGGTCCTGAGCGGGTGCGGCTTCTCGCCGTACCAGCTGCCGCTGCCGGGCGGTGCCGACCTCGGCAACGACCCCTACTCGGTCAAGATCAAGTTCCGCGACGTCCTCGACCTCGTGCCGCAGAGCGCCGTGCGGGTCAACGACATCGCGGTCGGCAAGGTGACCGACATCGAGCTCGAGGGCTGGACGGCGCTCGTGACGGTCGAGATCAACCGCGACGCGAAGCTGCCCGACAACGCGATCGCCACGATCCGCCAGACCAGCCTGCTGGGCGAGAAGTTCGTCTCGCTGGCGCCGCCGACCAACGGTCCGGTCGGCTCGCTCGGCAACGGCGACGAGATCCCGCTCGACCGCTCGGGCCGCAACCCCGAGGTCGAGGAGGTGCTCGGTGCCGCGTCCCTGCTGTTCAACGGCGGCGGCCTCGAGAAGACCAACACGATCGTGCGCGAGCTGAACAACGCGCTGGGCGGCAACGAGCCCGAGATCCGCGAGCTCGTGTCGACGACGTCGGAGTTCATCGGCCAGCTCGACCAGAACAAGGAAGCGCTGCTGACGTCGCTGGAGAAGGTCAACCGGCTCTCGATCGCGGCCAACGACCAGACCGACGCCATCACGGGTGCGCTCGACGAGCTGCCCGAGGCGCTGCGGGTCGTCAACGACCAGCGCGACGAGCTCGTCGGCCTGCTGCAGTCGCTCGACCGACTGGGCGACGTCGCGACGGGTGTCATCCGCGACTCCAAGGCCGACACGGTCGCCGACCTCAAGGCCCTCGTGCCGACGCTGACTAACCTGACGCGGGCCGGCGACGACCTCGCGACGTCGACGCAGGCGCTGCTGTCGTTCCCGTTCACCGACGGCTTCGTCGGCGGCAGCGTCGCCGCCGCCACCGGACGCTGCCAGGATAAGGCACCGGGACAGGCCGAGATCAAGGAAGGCGCCTGCTTCGGCGACTTCGCGAACCTGTCGGTCAAGCTCAACCTGGGGGTCGAGCAGCTGACCAACATCCTGGGCGACTTCGACCTGACGAACGTCCTGCCGAGCGGCACCTCGCCGAGCGCGTCCGACGTCCCGGCCACGCCCGACGTCCCGCAGCTCGACCCGGGCGCCGATCCCACCGACGGTCTGCGCGACCTCGTCAACGACCTGATGCCGGGCGGCTCCGGTCTCCCGGGGTTGGGGCAGCCCTCCTCGGGCGGCGGCTCCGGGTCCGGCGGAGGTGGCGGCGGCCAGCCGTCGAGCGCGGCCACGACCCCGGCCCCCACGACGCCCCCGTCGTCGGGATCCTCGTCGGGCGGCTTCCTGTGCTCGCTGTTCGGCACCTGCCGGGCGCCGGCGGCCTCCGCGGCATCGGCCGATCTCGAAGCCCTCTTCATCGAACCGGCGGTGGCCCCGTGATCACCAGGCTGACCAAGATCCAGCTCATCATCTTCGCGATCGTGACCGTCATCGGCGGCACGTTCGTGGGAGGCCGCTACGCGCAGCTCGACCGGCTGGTCGTCGATCGCAGCTACCCGATCTCGGCGCAGTTCAGCGACTCCGGCGGCATCTTCGCCGGCGCGCAGGTCACGTACCGCGGCATCGCGGTCGGCAAGGTCAGCCGCCTGCAGTTCGAGGCCGGCGGCGTCCGCGCCACGATGGACATCGAGAAGAGCGCCCCCCAGATCCCGGCCGACGTCGAGGCCATCGTCGCCAACAAGTCCGCGATCGGCGAGCAGTACATCGACCTGCAGCCCCGGTCGGCGACGGCGCCGTACCTCGCGGCGGGCTCGGCGATCCCGCAGGACCGCACCCGCATCCCGATCGACACCACGACCCTGCTGGTCGACGTCAACAACGTCGTCACGTCGGTCAACACCGACAACCTGCGCACCGTCGTCGACGAGCTCGGCCAGGCCTTCGACGGGGCCGGTCCCGACCTCGCGCGGATCCTCGACACCTCGTCGGAGTTCATCAAGGCCGCCGACGACAACATCGACGTGACGCGATCGCTGATCCGCAACTCCGACAGCGTGCTCCAGACGCAGATCGACAAGAGCGACTCGATCGCGACGTTCTCCAAGAACCTGGCGCTGCTGTCGGGCACGCTGGTCGATGCCGACCCCGATCTGCGACGTCTGCTCGACAAGGGTGGCGACGCGGCGGCGACCGTCGATGCCGTCGTCGACGAGAACTCGACCGACCTCGGCAACGCCGTGCGCGACCTCGTCATCGCCAACAAGCCGCTGGCCGACAACGTGCTCGGCCTGCAGGCCGTGTTCATCCTGTACCCCTACCTGCTCGAGGGATCGTTCACGGCGCTCGTGCCCGACACGGCCGGCTCGAAGGAGACGGGTGAGTACAACGCCAAGTTCGGCCTGGTGCTGACCGACACGACCCCCACCTGCTCCTACGTCAAGGACGGCGGCGACGCCTCGGGCTACCGCAAGCGTCAGCCCGAGGGACAGATCGGCGACATCCCGTTCGACGTGAACACGGACTGTAAGGTCGACGACAACACGATCGCGCGCCAGCCGTCGAAGACCGAGCTGCGCCGCTCCGCCGCCGGGAACGTCACGTACGACGGACCCACGGCAACCGGAAAGGACTCCTGGAAGTGGCTGTTGAGCGATCCGGTGACCCGCTGACCGGCTGGTCCGCCCGCCCCCTCGTCATCCGCATCCTCGCCGGGACGTTCGCCCTCGGGCTCGTGCTGGCGCTCGTGGGTGCGCTGGTGCTGCCGCGGATCGGCGGCGGCGACGACGACCGGGCGGCGCGCAACCAGGTGGCCTCGCGGGCCAACGACTTCGCGGTCGCGTACAACACGTACGACGTCGCCGACCTCGCCGACTACCAGGCCCGCCTCAAGGGCCTGCTGACCCCGGCGTACGACAAGCAGTTCGTCGAGATCACCAACGCGGTCTTCGGGGCGCTCGAGACCAAGCAGCAGAAGAGCGGCGACGCGAAGGTCCAGGGCGTCGCGATCGACAGCATCGACCAGGACTCGGCGACGGCGATCGTCGCGGTCGACGCCTCGATCACCAACACCGACAACGCCGCGGCGGTCAAGCGCTTCTTCCGCTGGAAGGTCACGTTCACGCAGACCAAGGGGGAGTGGCTCGTGTCCAACTTCGAGAGCGTCGCCTCCGTCGACGCCCAGGCGACACCCGCCCCGACCGATCCGTCCGCGACGACGCCGGTCCCGAGCGACTCCGCGCCCACCACGCCGTCGCCCACGACACCGGCACCGACGACGGACGGAGGTCAGTGATGAGCGAGTCGAACGGACCCGTCCGCCGCCGGCGCATCGCCGGCGAGGCGCCTCCCGCGACCCCGGCCGCCAAGGCCCCGGCCAAGAAGGTCGCCCGCAAGCCGGTCGCCCCCAAGCCCGTGCCGGCAGCGGGCGCCGGTGTCACCAAGGCCCCGAGCGCGAAGAAGGCCCCGAGCGCGAAGAAGACCCCGAGCGCGAAGACGGCGCCGAGTGCGAAGACGGCATCGACCACGGAGGAGACGCCGGCCACCGGGGCGGCCCCGGCCGCCCGCCGCCCGGCGGTCGCGCGTCCCCTCGCCCCGAAGGTGCCGACGCGATCGGCGGCGTCGGCCGAGCGGTCGACCGACGTCGAGCGCCCCGCGTCGCGGCCCGCCCGGCGCGACCTGCTGTGGCTCGTCCCGGCGACGCTGCTGGCGCTGGCCTCGCTGGTCGTCGGCGTCTTCCTGCTCGTCGACCCGCCGGGGTCGTCGGACGACCTCGACACGACGGACCGCCAGGCGTCGTCGGCGGCCGCGAGCGCCGCCGAGACGATCTTCTCGTACCGCTACGACGAGCTCGACCAGCACCTGACGGCCTCCAAGGCACTCATGACGCCGACGTTCGCCAAGGAGTTCGACAAGATCGCGCCGGCCCTGACCGAGCTCGCGCCGCAGCGCAAGATCGTCGTCGAGGCCGCCGCTCGCGAGGCGGCCGCCCTGCCGTGCGGCGACGACTGCTCGTCGAGCAAGGCCGAGGTGCTGGTGTTCGTCGACCAGGCGCGGCTCGTGGGCGACGCGACGCAGCCCACCGTCTTCGCGAACCGCATCAAGGTGTCGATGGTCAAGGGCGACGACGGCTGGCGCGTCGCGAACATCCGCGCGCTGTGACACCGGTTGCCTGACGTCGGCCTCGCGTATTCGTTGCCGTTGCAGGCCGAAAGCGCCGAGCCGGAGCGAAAAGCCAAATAGCGTCACCTATTTGCGGCCCGTTGTCAAGGCCCGCCCTTGCTTCGGCGTGGCTCCCGGGTTACACTGAACTTTCGCGCTCGCCTTGTCCTGCCCTTCTCCTGATCGAGTCGGACAGGCGCCCCTTGACCGGGGTCGATTGGCGTGCGCGGAGCACGACCTCACGAGCCACCCGCCTGCGAGCCCTTGGAAGGACCCCTCTTGGCCGCCTCGCGCACCTCCGCATCTGTTCAGCCCCGCCGTATCTCGTTCGCCAAAATTGCAGAACCCCTCGAGGTCCCGGAGCTTCTCGCTCTGCAGACCGACAGCTTCGCTTGGCTGATCGGCGACGAGAAGTGGCAGGAAGGTGTCGAAGCCGCTCTTGCAGCCGGCCGCACCGACGTGTCCACCAAGTCCGGTCTGGAGGAGATCTTCGAGGAGATCTCGCCGATCGAGGACTTCTCCGAGACGATGAGCCTGTCGTTCCGCGACCACCGGTTCGAGCCGCCCAAGTACTCGGTCGACGACTGCAAGGACCGCGACGTCACGTACGCCGCGCCGCTGTTCGTCACGGCCGAGTTCATGAACAACGAGACCGGCGAGATCAAGAGCCAGACCGTCTTCATGGGCGACTTCCCGCTCATGACCGACAAGGGCACCTTCATCATCAACGGCACCGAGCGTGTCGTGGTGTCCCAGCTGGTCCGCTCGCCCGGCGTCTACTTCGAGCGCACGCCCGACAAGACGTCCGACAAGGACATCTACACCGCCAAGGTCATCCCCTCGCGTGGTGCGTGGCTCGAGTTCGAGATCGACAAGCGCGACATGGTCGGCGTCCGCCTCGACCGCAAGCGCAAGCAGAGCGTCACGGTGCTGCTCAAGGCCCTCGGCTGGTCCGAGGCGCAGATCCTCGAGGAGTTCGGCCAGTACGAGTCGATCCGCCTGACGCTCGAGAAGGACAACACGGTCGGCCAGGACGACGCGCTGCTCGACATCTACCGCAAGCTGCGTCCGGGCGAACCGCCGAGCCGCGAAGCTGCCCAGACCCTCCTGGACAACTACTACTTCAACGCCAAGCGCTACGACACGGC
This sequence comes from Aeromicrobium sp. CFBP 8757, assembly GCF_014841755.1. Taxonomy (NCBI): domain Bacteria; kingdom Bacillati; phylum Actinomycetota; class Actinomycetes; order Propionibacteriales; family Nocardioidaceae; genus Aeromicrobium; species Aeromicrobium sp. CFBP 8757. The sequence goes on along the minus strand of NZ_JACYUM010000003.1, from coordinate 164,657 downwards.
CAAGGTCGGTCGCTACAAGATCAACAAGAAGCTCGGCGTCGACGAGGCCTTCGACCAGCAGACGCTGACGATCGACGACATCGTGTCGACGATCAAGTACATCGTCGCGCTGCACGCGGGCGAGACCGAGCTCGAGACCGCCGCGGGCTCGACGATCGTCGAGGCCGACGACATCGACCACTTCGGCAACCGCCGCATGCGGTCGGTCGGCGAGCTGATCCAGAACCAGCTCCGCACGGGCCTGGCCCGCATGGAGCGTGTCGTCCGCGAGCGCATGACGACCCAGGACGTCGAGGCCATCACGCCGCAGACCCTGATCAACATCCGTCCGGTCGTCGCGGCGCTCAAGGAGTTCTTCGGGACGTCCCAGCTGTCGCAGTTCATGGACCAGAACAACCCGCTCGCGGGCCTGACGCACAAGCGTCGTCTGTCGGCCCTCGGACCGGGTGGTCTGTCGCGTGAGCGCGCCGGCTACGAGGTCCGCGACGTCCACCCGTCGCACTACGGCCGCATGTGCCCCATCGAGACCCCCGAGGGACCGAACATCGGTCTGATCGGCTCGCTGGCCTCGTACGGCCGCATCAACTCGTTCGGCTTCGTCGAGACCCCGTACCGCAAGGTCGTCGACGGCACCGTCACCGAGCAGATCGACTACCTGACCGCGACCGACGAGGACCGCTACATCGTCGCGCAGGCCAACTCGGTCCTGACCGAGCAGTCGACCTTCGCCGAGGACATGGTCCTGGTGCGTCAGAAGGGTGGCGAGGCCGAGCTGCGTCCCGCCGCCGACGTCGACTACATGGACGTCTCGCCGCGCCAGATGGTGTCGGTGGCCACGGCCCTGATCCCGTTCCTCGAGCACGACGACGCGAACCGCGCCCTGATGGGCTCGAACATGCAGCGTCAGGCCGTCCCGCTGATCCGCAACGACGCGCCGCTGGTCGGCACCGGCATGGAGTTCCGTGCCGCCGTCGACGCCGGTGACGTCACGGTCGCCAAGGTCGCCGGCGTGGTCAACGAGGTGTCCGCGGACGCCATCGAGATCATGCAGGACGACGGCTCGTACTTCACGTACCGTCTGGCCAAGTTCAAGCGCTCCAACCAGGGCACCTGCACCAACCAGCGTCCGCTGGTGGCACACGGTCAGCGTGTCGAGGTCGGCACGCCGCTGGCCGACGGCCCCTGCACCGACGAGGGCGAGATGGCGCTGGGCACCAACCTGCTCGTCGCCTTCATGCCCTGGCAGGGTCACAACTACGAGGACGCGATCATCCTGTCCCAGCGCGTCGTCCAGGACGACCTGCTGACCTCGATCCACATCGAGGAGCACGAGGTCGACGCCCGCGACACCAAGCTGGGCCCCGAGGAGATCACGCGCGACATCCCCAACGTCTCCGAGGAGATGCTGGCCGATCTCGACGAGCGCGGCATCATCCGCATCGGTGCCGAGGTCGGCAACGGTGACGTCCTCGTCGGCAAGGTCACGCCCAAGGGCGAGACCGAGCTGACCCCCGAGGAGCGTCTGCTCCGGGCCATCTTCGGCGAGAAGGCGCGCGAGGTGCGCGACACCTCGCTGAAGGTCCCGCACGGCGAGTCCGGCACCGTCATCGGCGTCCGGGTGTTCGACTCCGCCGAGGGCGACGAGCTCTCGCCGGGCGTCAACCAGCTGGTCCGCGTCTACGTGGCCCAGAAGCGCAAGATCTCCAACGGTGACAAGCTCGCCGGCCGTCACGGCAACAAGGGCGTCATCTCCAAGATCAACCCGGTCGAGGACATGCCGTTCCTCGAGGACGGCACGCCGGTCGACATCGTCCTGAACCCGCTCGGCATCCCCGGACGCATGAACGTGGGACAGGTCCTGGAGACGCACCTCGGCTGGGTCGCCAAGACCGGCTGGGACATCACCGACATGAAGGACGAGTGGGCCGACCGCCTGCGCGCGATCGGCGCCGACCGCGCCCCGCGCGACAGCAACGTCGCCACGCCGGTCTTCGACGGTGCGCGCGAGGACGAGATCCAGGGACTCCTGGCCTCGACCCTGCCGAACCGCGACGGTGAGCGCATGGTCAAGCGCGACGGCAAGGCGAAGCTGTTCGACGGTCGTACCGGCGAGCCCTTCCCCGACCCCGTCTCGGTCGGCTACATGTACCTGCTCAAGCTGCACCACCTGGTCGACGACAAGATCCACGCACGCTCCACGGGTCCGTACTCGATGATCACGCAGCAGCCCCTGGGCGGCAAGGCGCAGTTCGGCGGACAGCGCTTCGGTGAGATGGAGGTGTGGGCCCTCGAGGCCTACGGAGCGGCGTACGCGCTGCAGGAGCTCCTGACCATCAAGTCCGACGACATCCTCGGACGCGTCAAGGTGTACGAGGCCATCGTCAAGGGCGAGAACGTCCCGGAGCCGGGTATCCCGGAGTCCTTCAAGGTTCTCGTCAAGGAGATGCAGTCGCTGTGTCTCAACGTCGAGGTGCTCTCGAGCGACGGAACCGCTGTCGAGATGCGCGACGCGGAAGAGGATCTCTTCCGTGCCGCCGAAGAGCTCGGCATCGACCTGTCCCGGCGCGAGCCCTCCAGCGTGGAAGAAGTCTGAGTCGTTCGCGAGGACCCCGTGAGGGGTCCTCGCACCCTCAGCCCTCATCCACCATCAGCAAGAACCTCTGAAAGGGAAAGAAGACCAACGTGCTCGACGTGAACTTCTTCGATCAAATCCGGATCGGTCTCGCGACCGCCGACGACATCCGCGGATGGTCGTTCGGCGAGGTCAAGAAGCCCGAGACGATCAACTACCGCACGCTCAAGCCCGAGCGCGACGGACTCTTCTGCGAGAAGATCTTCGGTCCCACGCGGGACTGGGAGTGCTACTGCGGCAAGTACAAGCGCGTGCGCTTCAAGGGCATCATCTGCGAGCGCTGCGGCGTCGAGGTCACGCGGTCCAAGGTGCGCCGTGAGCGCATGGGCCACATCGAGCTCGCCGCTCCCGTCACGCACATCTGGTACTTCAAGGGCGTCCCGAGCCGTCTGGGCTACCTGCTCGACCTGGCTCCGAAGGACCTCGAGAAGGTCATCTACTTCGCGGCCTACATGATCACCACGGTCGACGAGGACGCGCGCCACGCCGACCTGTCGAGCCTCGAGGCCAAGATCGACCTCGAGCGCAAGCAGCTCGAGAGCCGTCGTGACAACGAGGTCAACGAGCGCATGCAGAAGCTCGAGGAGGACCTCAAGGCCCTCGAGGACGAGGGTGCCAAGGCCGACGCCAAGCGCAAGGTCAAGGACTCCGCCGAGCGCGAGGCCAAGCAGCGTCGTGACCGCGCCCAGCGCGAGATCGACCGCCTCGACGAGGTCTGGAGCCGCTTCAAGAACCTCAAGGTCCAGGACCTCGAGGGCGACGAGCTGCTCTACCGTGAGATGACGTACCGCTTCGGCAAGTACTTCGAGGGCTTCATGGGCGCCAAGGCGATCCAGAAGCGTCTGCAGGACTTCGACCTCGACGCCGAGCAGGAGTCGCTCAAGGAGATCATCGCGACGGGCAAGGGCCAGAAGAAGACCCGCGCCCTGAAGCGTCTCAAGGTCGTCGAGGCCTTCCGCGGCAGCAACAACGCCCCGGCCGGCATGGTGCTGGACGCCGTCCCGGTGATCCCGCCGGAGCTGCGCCCGATGGTCCAGCTCGACGGTGGCCGTTTCGCGACGTCCGACCTCAACGACCTGTACCGCCGCGTCATCAACCGCAACAACCGGCTCAAGCGCCTGCTCGACCTCGGCGCGCCGGAGATCATCGTCAACAACGAGAAGCGGATGCTGCAGGAGGCCGTCGACTCGCTGTTCGACAACGGTCGCCGCGGTCGTCCCGTCACGGGACCGGGCAACCGCCCGCTCAAGTCGATCTCCGACATGCTCAAGGGCAAGCAGGGTCGCTTCCGTCAGAACCTGCTCGGCAAGCGCGTCGACTACTCGGGCCGTTCGGTCATCGTCGTCGGCCCGCAGCTCAAGCTGCACCAGTGCGGTCTGCCCAAGCAGATGGCACTCGAGCTGTTCAAGCCGTTCGTCATGAAGCGTCTGGTCGACCTGAACCACGCGCAGAACATCAAGAGCGCCAAGCGCATGGTCGAGCGGGCCCGTCCGGTCGTGTGGGACGTCCTCGAAGAGGTCATCACCGAGCACCCCGTGCTGCTCAACCGCGCGCCCACGCTGCACCGTCTGGGCATCCAGGCGTTCGAGCCGCAGCTCATCGAGGGCAAGGCCATCCAGATCCACCCGCTCGTCTGCTCGGCGTTCAACGCCGACTTCGACGGTGACCAGATGGCCGTGCACCTGCCGCTGAGCGCCGAGGCCCAGGCCGAGGCACGCGTGCTGATGCTGTCGACGAACAACATCCTGAAGCCGTCGGACGGTCGCCCCGTCACGATGCCCACCCAGGACATGATCATCGGCCTGTACTTCCTGACGCTCGAGCGCTCAGGGCACATCGGCGAGGGTCGTGCGTTCAGCACGGTGCCCGAGGCGATGATGGCCTTCGAGCGTCACGAGATCTCGCTGCAGAGCCACGTCAAGATCCGCATCGAGGGCCAGATCCTCGAGACGACCCTGGGTCGTGCGATCTTCAACGAGGCGCTGCCGGACGACTACCCGTTCGTCAACGAGCAGATCGGCAAGTCGCAGCTCGGCGTCATCGTCAACGACCTGGCCGAGCGCTACAGCAAGGTCGACGTCGCCAACGCCCTCGACAACCTCAAGGACACCGGCTTCCACTGGGGCACCCGCTCCGGCGTGACGGTCTCGATCGAGGACGTCGTGACGCCCCCGCGCAAGCAGGAGATCCTGGGTGGCTACGAGACCCAGGCGGCCAAGGTGCAGACGCAGTTCGACCGCGGTCTGATCACCGAGGACGAGCGTCGTCAGGAGCTCATCGAGATCTGGACCCAGGCCACGGCCGAGGTGTCCGCCGAGATGGAGAAGGGCTTCGACGAGGACAACCCGATCTGGATGATGGTCCACTCGGGCGCCCGCGGAAACATGATGCAGGTCCGTCAGATCGCCGGTATGCGTGGACTCGTGGCCAACCCGAAGGGCGAGATCATCCCTCGCCCCATCAAGGCCAACTTCCGTGAGGGCCTGTCGGTCGTCGAGTACTTCATCGCGACCCACGGTGCCCGCAAGGGACTGGCCGACACGGCCCTGCGCACCGCCGACTCGGGCTACCTGACGCGTCGACTCGTCGACGTCAGCCAGGACGTCATCATCCGCGAGGAGGACTGCGGCACCGAGCGTGGTCTCAAGCAGGTCATCGCGACCAAGCTCGACGACGGTCGTCTGACCGCCGCCGAGAACGTCGAGACGGCGGCCTACTCGCGCACCGCGGCGACCGATGTCACGAACGCCGACGGCGACGTCCTGATCCCGGCCGGCGGTGAGCTCGGCGACGTCGAGATCGCCCGCCTGATCGCCGAGGGCGTCGAGGAGATCAAGGTCCGCACGGTCCTGACGTGCGAGGCCAAGGCCGGCACGTGCGCCAAGTGCTACGGCCGCTCGCTGGCCACTGGCAAGCTCGTCGACATCGGCGAGGCCGTCGGCACCATCGCGGCCCAGTCGATCGGTGAGCCCGGCACTCAGCTGACGATGCGTACCTTCCACACCGGTGGTGTGGCCGGTGACGACATCACGCACGGTCTGCCGCGCGTCGTCGAGCTGTTCGAGGCGCGTCAGCCCAAGGGCAAGGCGCCGATCACCGAGTCGGCCGGACGGGTCGTCATCGACGACTCCGACAAGACGCGCAAGCTCGTCGTCACCCCCGACGACGGCTCGGACGTCCTGGAGTACCCCGTCACCAAGCGTGCTCGTCTCCTGATCCAGGACGGCGACCACGTCGAGGTCGGACAGATGCTGACGCACGGCACGCCCGATCCGCAGGAGGTCCTGCGCATCCTGGGTGTCCGTCGTGCGCAGGAGCACCTGGTCGACCAGGTGCAGGAGGTCTACCGCTCGCAGGGTGTGGCCATCCACGACAAGCACATCGAGATCATCGTGCGCCAGATGCTCCGTCGGGTCACGGTCATCGAGCAGGGCGACGCCCAGCTCATCCCCGGTGACCTGGTCGACCGTGCGAAGTTCGAGGAGGAGAACCGGCGCGTCGTCGCCGAGGGCGGCACCCCCGCCTCCGGCCGTCCGGTCCTGATGGGCATCACGAAGGCCTCGCTGGCCGTCGAGTCGTGGCTGTCGGCCGCGTCCTTCCAGGAGACGACCCGCGTCCTGACCGACGCCGCCATCCACGGCAAGTCGGACTCGCTGCGCGGTCTGAAGGAGAACATCATCATCGGAAAGCTCATCCCGGCGGGTACCGGTCTCGACCGCTACCGCAACATCCGGGTCGAGCCGACCGAGGCCGCACGTCAGGCCGCCTACGCCGTCACCGGCTACGGCGACTACGACTACGGCTTCGGCGAGACGGGCGCTGCGCCCGTCCAGCTCGACGACTTCGACTTCACGTCGTACGAGAACAGCTGACCGACAGCACCACGTCACGGCGAAGCCCCCGGCCATCTCGGCCGGGGGCTTCGTCGTGCGCGGTCGTCGGCGCCGAGCGACCGTGCGTGCGGCCGACGGGTCAGACGCCCTGGGCGCGCAGCACGCGGTCGAGGCGGTCGGCGGTGATACGAGCGGTCGACGTCTTCTCGTAGAAGTGCTGATGGGTCGGCGACTGGCCCGAGCCGGGCGCGCCCCGGTCGTTGCAGATCGCGTCGCCGGCGACGCAGAAGCTGATGGCCGCACGCCTGAGATCGTCCGGGATGCGCGGCCCGGGCCCCAGCCGCCCGTGGCCGGGGGTGGGCTCGGCGGCGTACGAGTACCGGGCGATGGGGTCGTCCGGGTCGTGCGACGGGTCGGCGATCATCGCGACGAGCACGACGCGCGGCACGAGGGCGGGCGGCACGGACATCGCCGCGGTGTGCACGACGTGGGCACCCTGGCTGAAGCCCACCAGGGCGAAGCGGCTGTCGGGGCACCGGTCGGCCAGCGCGGACAGGCGCTGCACGGCCAGCGCGCCGCCGGCGGCCGTGTTGCGCAGGAAGCCCGCCGCGGTCGGGGTCGCCGAGGAGTCGTACCGCACCGGGTCGACGTGGACCGTGGTGCCGGACCGCGCGCGGAGCCGTCGCGCCAGCTGCTCGACGGTCACGCGCACCTCCGTGCCGACGCCGAGGTTGCGCTCGACGTCCTGCGTCGAGCCGCGGGCGCCGATCACGACGAGGTCGGCGCACGGGTCGGGGACCAGGAGGTCCACCGCGGTGCCGGGGGCGTCGTGCGACGGACGACCCACGTGCCGGTCGGGAGCGTCGGCCGGTGCCTGGCACCCCACGAGGACGAGGGCTGCGGCCAGGGCGGCGGCTGCGCGGCCCGGGCGCCGCGTCACGAGGTCGGCGCCGGCTTGGTGTCCGTCGGCGGCGTGGCGGTCGTGGGCTCGACCGACGACGCCGGCACGCGCACCGACGGTGGCTCGGCCTCGCGGAACAGCCACGTCAGCCGGGGCTCGAACAGCGGACGGAAGAGCGTCGCGACGGGCTTGGTCATCAGCAGGTTCGCCACGACGACCGCCACGACCATGCACCCGACGACCGAGGCCGCCCCGTACTGCTCGAGCCGCGCCCACAGGTCGAACTGGCGGTCGAGCAGGATGATGATGAACCCGTGGAGCAGGTAGCAGTAGAACGTGCGGCCGCCGAGCACCGTCGTGATCGAGCGGCCACGGGGGATCAGCGACAGCGTCGCGAACGTCAGCACGGCGCCGACGAGCAGGAGCGAGCCGCGCGTCATCATGCCGTCCCACGGACCGGCGAACAGCGGGTCCTCGGAGTAGCGGTCCTTCCACAGCAGCCACTGGGTCGTCCACGTGCCGGCGTAGAGCTGGCACACGACGAACGACGAGACCAGCACGACGACCGAGACGATGCGGATGCGGATGTCGCCGAGGCGCATGAAGACCTCGCGGTTCATGTGCAGGCCGATGACCCAGAACGGCAGCAGCGCGAGCACCTTGGGCAGCGCCAGGACGTTGGGGATCTCGATCAGCCCCGCGAGCAGCGAGATCACGATCGAGGTCGTGATGGGGTACTTGAGCGCGCGCCAGATCGGGGTCGTGATGCGCCAGATGAACAGCGCCGCCAGGAACCAGCCGAGCCACTGCGGCGACAGGATCATCAGGTTCTCCGGCGTGCCGTCGTAGTGGCGCGTGATGAGCTGCAGGCTCAGCTCGACCAGCAGGTACGGCACGATCAGGGTGCTCACGATGCGGCGGATCTGCCGGAAGTCGCCGATGTAGTGCCGCGCCGTGTAGCCCGAGATGAGGATGAAGAACGGCATGTGGAACGAGTAGATCCACGTGTAGACGCCGCGCGCGGAGTCCATCACGACCAGCTCGGTGAGCGAGTGTCCGATGACGACCAGCAGCATGACCCAGTACCGGGCGTTGTCGAGGTAGGCCACGCGCTCCTTCGGCGGAGCGGTGGCGACGGGCAGCGGGTCGAGGGCACTCATCGTGCACGACTCTAATAGCCTGAACCGAATTCGCCGAAGCGAGAGACGACATCGGCGACGACGCCCCAGGAGGCCCCGTGACCGACGCGACCCGCACGCAGCGTCTGGGTGCCTACGCCGTGGTCATCGTGGACCAGCGCATCCTGCTGACCCGCATCTCGCCGGTCGGCTACCCCGCCGGGTCGTGGACGCTGCCGGGCGGTGGCGTCGACCATGGCGAGTCGCCCCACGACGCGGTCGTGCGCGAGCTGCACGAGGAGACGGGCCTGCAGGCCCTCACGTCACGGCTCGTGGACGTGCACGACGTCCACGTCGTCGCGGAGGGACGCGACGACCGGTGGGAGGACTACCACGGCGTCCACCTGCTCTACGCCGTCGAGGTCGACCCGACGGTCGAGCCGCACGTCGTCGACGTCGGCGGCACGACCGACGTCGCGCGCTGGGTCGCGGTGGCCGACGTGGGTGCGGCCGTGTCGCCCGTCCTGCCGATGGTCGAGCACGCGCTCGCCCACGCGGATCAGTTCGTGGCGGGGGTGTAGAACAGCGCCGTGTAGTTGCCGCGCGCCGACAGGATGTAGACCGACCGGGCGATCGAGCCGTCCTTGGTGCGCACGGCGTACATCGTGCTGACCGAGTTGAGGTCCTCGACGACGTCCTTGGTCACGGTGCCCTTGCGGCTGTTGGCCACGGCGTACTGCTCGGCGATCTGGTCGGCGTCGACCGCCCGCTCGGTCGTCATGGCCACGAACGCCGGGCGGTAGCCGCTCAGCAGCAGCGTGGCCGACTCGGGCGCCGTCCAGCCGTTGACGAGCGGCGTGGAGGTGTCGGCGTCGAGGTCCATCTGGGGCCAGATCAGGCCCGAGCGGTCGGGGAGGTCGTCGATGTCGGTGACGTCCTCGAGCTTGCCCGTGTCGCGTCCCAGCTGTCCGGCCCGCGGGTCGCCGACGTACTCGGCGGTGAGCTGCATGACGGGGCGCGTCATCGACCCGGGGGAGGCCGTGCGGGTCGCGAGGTCGCCGGCGTCGACCGACATCGTGACGCGGATCTCGCGCTCGCCCTCGGTCATGCCGCGTGCGACGACCTGGCAGCCCGTGACGCGGCGGTCCTGCGACGTGCAGTACTGCGAGAGGTCGTCGAGCACGAGGTTCGCGTCGGGGATCGCGGCGTCGATCTGCGCGAGCATGCGGCGCACGACGTCGGTCGGGTCGCCGTCGATGCGCATCAGCGAGATCGAGGTGTCGGGGCGGGGCGCGTCGTCGCCGATCAGCTTGAACGAGTCGGGGCTCGGACGGGTCGTGGGCGTGGGGGTCGGCGACGGCGTGCCGTTGGCCTCGTCCTCGGCGACCTTCTCGGCGGCCTCGGCCGCGCGCTGGGCCTCGAGGGCCTGCAGCTCGGGGCGGTAGGCGGCGATGAGCCGCGAGCTGCGGTAGCGGAACAGGGGGCCGAGCTGCGTCGCGCCCTGGGGCACGTAGAGGCCGTAGCCGATGGGGCTCTCGGGGCCCGACTCGTGGTCGGAGAGGTTGGGCGCGGCGGTCGTGCTCGCGGTCGCCGTCGGCGTCGTGCCGTCACCGTCGCCGCCGCTCGAGGCCGTGCTGTCGCAGGCGGCGAGAGCGATCAGCGCCACGGCGGACACCGCCAGCCGGAAGGTCCGGGCCATGTCGAGATCCTCTCGTCGATGTCCGCCCGCGGGTGCTCCGCCGGAGGACGAGTCGTCGGTGGGCGGGGACGTCGACCGGCGACGTCGTCCTGCGCACCAACACCACACGATATCGTTTCGGGCCAAGGCCCACGGACGGACGGGCGCCGGGACGTCCGACGACGTCGGCGACGGGAAGGGCGGCGGGCACGATGACTCGCACCACGACGGCCGACCGCGTCTTCGCGTCGCTGCGCGAGTCGATCGTGACGGGCGAGTTCCCGGCGGGCTCGCTGCACTCGATCTACCGGCTCGCCGACCTGCTCGAGGTCTCGCGCACGCCGGTGCGCGAGGCGGTGCTGCGGCTCGCCGACATCGGGCTCGTGACGATCGAGCGCAACCGGGGGGTGCGCATCCGCGGCGTGACGGTCGACGACGTGCGCGCGGTCTTCGAGCTGCGGCTGATGCTCGAGGTGCCGGCCGCCGCGCTCGCGGCCGCGCGCGCCGACGCCCCGACGGTCGCGACCATCTCGGCCGAGCTCGAGCACATGCGCGCGCACGCCGCCGCCGACGACGAGCCGCGCTTCACCGAGCACGACCGGGCCCTGCACCAGTCCATCGCCGGCGTGCTGGGCAACGCCCGCCTGCAGGCCGAGATCGCGACGCTCCGCGACTCGATCCAGTCGCGGGGCGCGTCGACGATCCGCCGCTCGCGCGGCATGGTCGAGCTCGCGGCGGAGCACGCCCCGATCGTCGAGGCGATCGCGCTCCGCGACCCCGAGGCGGCGGCGGCCCACATGGAGGCGCACCTGGTGCGCACCGCGACGCTGCTGATGGAGCAGGTGGGCGGGGTGGCGGTCGACGGCCGGCGGTGGTCGGCGTCGTTGCGCGACCACCTGTACGTACCGGGGCGATCTGCGACGCCCCTGCCGTCGGCGCAGTAGCATGCTAGTCTCGACGTGCGTCGGACCCCAGGAGCAGACATGACCTTCCAGCCCCAGCACCCCGAATCGGTCTTCACGTACGGTGCGCCCGGCCTCAAGTTCGGCGTGGGCGCACGCCTCGAGCTCGGTCACGACCTGGCGCAGCTGGGCGCGCGCCGCGTGCTCGTCGTGACGGACCCGGGCGTCGCCGCGACCGGTGCCCCCGACGAGATCGCCGACGCCCTGCGCTCGTCCTCGATCGAGGCCGTCGTGTTCGACCGGTCACGGGTCGAGCCGACCGACGCGAGCCTCGAGGAGGCCATCGCCTTCGCCCGGTCCGAAGGTCCGTTCGACGCGATCGTCGCGGTCGGCGGCGGCAGCAGCATCGACACCGCCAAGGCCGTCAACCTGCTGACGACCAACGAGGGCGAGCTGATGGACTACGTCAACGCGCCGGTCGGGCGGGCCCGCGCGCCGAGGAACGCCCTCCTGCCGCTCGTGGCCGTCCCCACCACGACGGGCACCGGCAGCGAGAGCACCACGATCTGCGTGCTCGACGTCGTCAGCCAGCACGTCAAGACCGGCATCTCGCACGCCCGGCTGCGTCCGACCCTCGCGGTCGTCGACCCCGAGCTGACGCTGACGCAGCCCGCCGGGGTCACCGCGGCCTCGGGACTCGACATCCTGTGCCACGCGCTCGAGAGCTACACCGCCAGGCCGTTCACGTCGTACGAGCGCAAGCAGGCCGACCAGCGCGTCCCCTACTGCGGCTCCAACCCCATCGCGGACATGTGGTCCGAGAAGGCCCTGAGCCTGATGGCCGGCTCGTTCCGCACGGCCGTCCGCGACGGCGGAGACCTGGCGGCACGCACCGAGGTCGCGATGGCCGCGACGTTCGCGGGCCTCGGCTTCGGCAACGCCGGCGTCCACATCCCGCACGCCAACGCCTACCCGATCGCCGGTCAGGTGCGCGAGTTCCGTCCCGAGGGCTACGACGCCGACCACGCGATGGTGCCGCACGGCATGGCGGTCTCGCTGACGGCACCGGCCGCGTTCCGCTTCACGTTCGAGGCGTCGCCCGAGCGTCACGTCCGGGCCGCCGAGCTGCTCGCGCCCGACGCCGTCCGCCCCGACGACCCGGCCGAGTTCCTGCCGCAGGTGCTGGCGCAGATCATGCGCGACGTCGGCATCCCGTCGGGCATCGGCGCCGTCGGCTTCGGCGAGGGCGACGTCGACGCGCTGGTCGAGGGCACCATGAAGCAGCAGCGCCTGCTGGCCACGGCGCCCCTCGAGGTCCGCGAGGACGACGTCGCGTCGATCCTCGACCAGTCGATCGAGCTGTGGTAGTAGCCATGACGCGCTCCTTCGTCGCGCTCGGGCGCGGCTTCGCCGCTGCATGGCTGTCGGCCTTCGGCCGACGTACGCCTACGTCAGGGGGTGCCCGATCATGACCGTGACCGCTGTCAGTACTGACGTGGTGGGGGAGCTGCGTCGGGTGGGGGTCGTCGACGTCGACGACTCCAGCCTCACGCGGGCGCTCTACAGCACCGACGCCTCGCTGTACCGCGTCGTACCGCAGGTCGTGGTGCGTCCCCGCAGCGTCGAGGAGGTGCTCGCGACCGTCGAGGCCTGCCGGGTCACCGGCACCCCGCTGACGTCCCGCGGGGCCGGCACGTCGATCGCGGGCAACGCGGTGGGCACCGGCGTCGTGATGGACCTGACGCGGCACCTCAACCGCGTGCACGAGATCGACGTCGAGGCCCGCACGGCCCGGGTCGACCCCGGTGCGGTCCACGCCGTCCTGCAGAAGGCCGCGACCCCGCTGGGGCTGCGGTTCGGCCCCGATCCGTCGACGCACACCCGCTGCACCGTCGGCGGCATGATCGGCAACAACGCGTGCGGCTCGCGCGCGCTCGCGTACGGACGCACGGCCGACAACGTCGTCGGGCTCGACGTCGTCACGATGGCGGGCGAGCAGCTGACGCTCGGCCGTGGCACGACGACGTCCTCGCCGACGCTCGACGCCCTGCGCGACGTCGTCGGTGCGGACCTCGCGACGGTCCGCACCGAGTTCGGTCGCTTCGGCCGCCAGGTCTCCGGCTACAGCCTCGAGCACCTGCTGCCCGAGAACGGCTTCGACGTCGCGACGTTCATGGCCGGCACCGAGGGGACGCTCGCGACCATGACGTCGGCGACGGTGCGGCTCGTCGAGGACCCGCCCGTGCGGCAGATCCTCGTGCTCGGCTACGCCTCGATGGCCGAGGCGGCCGACGACGTCCCGTCGCTGCTGCCGTTCGGCCCGACGGCCTGCGAGGGCCTCGACTCGCGCATCGTCGACGTCTACCGCACCCACCGCGGCACCGTCCCCGACCTGCCCCGCGGCCAGGGCTGGCTGTTCGTCGAGATCTCCGGCGAGCACCCCGCCGAGGTCGCCGACACCGTCGCCCGTGCCGCGCGGGCCGCCTCGGCGGTCGACCACCGCGTCGTGACGGACGGCGGTGAGCAGGCCGTGCTGTGGCGCATCCGCGAGGAGGGCGCGGGTCTCGCGACCCGCACGCTGCCCGGCAAGGCCCTCTCGGGCTGGGAGGACGCCGCGGTGCCGCCCGAGAAGCTCGGCACCTACCTGCGCGAGCTCGACGCCCTGCTCCGGCAGAACGGCCTCGACGGCGTCCCGTACGGGCACTTCGGCGACGGCTGCGTGCACATCCGCATCGACTTCCCGCTCGACGCCGACGGCGGCCACCAGCTGTTCCGCCGCTTCCTGGTCGACGCCGCGACGCAGGTCGCCGCGCTGGGCGGGTCGCTGTCGGGCGAGCACGGCGACGGTCGCGCGCGCTCCGAGCTGCTGCCGCTGATGTACTCCGGCGAGGCGATCGGGCTGTTCGAGCGGGTCAAGGCCGTGCTCGACCCCGACGACCTGCTCAACCCCGGGGTCCTGGTGCGTCCGGCCGCGGTCGACGCCGACCTGCGCGGCCCCGAGTCGATCCGCTCGCCCGGGCGCGAGCAGCTGTCGCGACGACTCGGCCTGCGCCTGCTGCACGACGACGGCGACCTCGGCAAGGCCGTCCACCGCTGCACGGGCGTCGGCAAGTGCATCGCCGACAACAAGGGCTCCAACGGCGTCATGTGCCCCTCGTTCCAGGCCACGCGCGACGAGAAGGACAGCACGCGCGGCCGCGCCCGCGTGCTGCAGGAGATGATCGACGGCCGGCTCGTGACGGGGGGCTTCCGCGCCCCCGAGGTGCACGAGGCGCTCGACCTGTGCCTGTCGTGCAAGGGCTGCCTGAACGACTGCCCGACCGGCATCGACATGGCGAGCTACAAGTCCGAGGTGCTGCACCAGTCGTACAAGGGGCGCCTGCGGCCGCGCAGCCACTACGTCCTCGGCAAGCTGCCGTTCTGGGCCCGCGTGACGTCGCCGATCGCGCGCCTGGCCAACCTCGGCCTGCGCACGCCCGGCGTCCGCTCGCTCGCCCGGTGGGTCGCTGGCGTCGACCAGCGGCGCAGCCTCCCGATGTTCGCGACGAAGCGGTTCACCCGCGTGGCGCGCCCCGTGCTCGAGCAGGGTCGCCCCCGCGTCGTGGTGTGGGCCGACTCGTTCACCGAGTTCTTCTCGACCGCCGGGGGAGAGGCGGCGCTGCGCGTGCTCGACGGCGCCGGCTACGACGTCGAGGTGCTCGCGCGGCCCCAGTGCTGCGGGCTGACGTGGATCACGACCGGCCAGCTCGACACGGCCCGCGAGATGATCGGCCGCGCGATCGAGCAGCTGCACCCGTACGTCGCGGCGGGCGTCCCCGTCGTGGGCCTCGAGCCCTCGTGCCTCTCGGTGCTGCGGTCCGACGCCGTCGAGCTCGTCGACGACCCGCGGGCCGTCGACGTCGCGGCCGGCGTGTTCACGCTGTCCGAGCTGCTGCAGCGCACCGACGGCTGGACGCCGCCCGACCTGACGGGCACGACGCTCGTCGTCCAGCCGCACTGCCACCAGGCGTCGGTGCTGGGCTTCGAGGCCGACATGGCGATCATGACCGCGACCGGTGCCACGATCGACCGGGTGTCCGGCTGCTGCGGGCTCGCGGGCAACTTCGGCGTCGAGAAGGGGCACTACGAGGTGTCCGTCGCGGTCGCCGAGCAGCAGCTCCTGCCGGCGGTGCGCAACGCCCCCGCCGGGACCGTCGTCGTCGCCGACGGCTTCTCGTGCCGCACGCAGCTCGACGACCTGGTCTCGGTCGACGCGGTCCACCTCGCCCAGCTGCTCGACCGGCGTGCGGCGCGCTGAGCACGTGACGACCGACCACCTCGCGGCGCTCGAGCAGGCCGTCGAGCGCCTCGCGCTCCTCGTCCGTGACGCGGCGGGCGACGAGCCCGTCCCGGCCTGCGCGCCGTGGACCGTGCGCGACCTGGTGCTGCACACCGGCACGGTGCACCGGTGGGCCGCCTCGATCGTCCTGAGCGGCCAGCGCCTGGCCGAGCCGTCGGCGCCGGTGGTGCCGGACGACCTCGCCGACTGGTACGCCCTTACCGCCGCCGCGCTGGTGGCCGCCCTGCGGGCCGTCGACCCGTCCGAGCCCGTCCCCAACTTCTCGCGGGTCGACGAGACGGCGGCGTTCTGGCCGCGGCGCCAGCTGCACGAGGTGACGGTGCACACCGTCGACGTCCTGCAGGCGCTGGGCCACGACGCGTCGCGCACCGACGTGCCGGCCGCCCTGGCCGGCGACGGCGTCGACGAGGTGCTGCGGGTCTTCTTCCCCCGCATGACCGCACGGGGCGCCCGTCCCGACGTGAGGTCGCGCGTGCGCCTCGTCGCGGACGACGTCGACGCGTCGTGGGTCGTCGCGCCCGCGGACGACCCGGCGGCGACCCCGGTGCTGCTTCCCTCCTCGACCGCCGACGTCGACCAGACGGTGACGGGGCGGGCGTCCGACCTCTACCTCGCGCTGTGGCACCGGGTCCCGGCCGACCGCCTGCGATGCCGGGGCGACGACGCCGTGGCGCTGCTCGCCGGGCCGACCACGCCGTGAACGTGTCGTGAACGACGAGCGCGATCGGGACCTGAATTTGTTTCGAGGCGGGGGAGCCCGGTAGTATTTTCCTCTGTGCCTGAACTCATCAGGCCGGTGCACGCATCCTGCCGGATCGCACGGTGGCGAGTGCATCACGACTCATGGCTCGCGCCAGCCAGAAGAAGGAAGTTTGTAGTGCCCACGATCAACCAGCTGGTCCGCAAGGGCCGCCAGCGCAAGGTCGTCAAGACGACGACTCCCGCGCTCAAGGGTTCGCCCCAGCGACGCGGTGTCTGCACCCGCGTCTACACCACGACCCCCAAGAAGCCGAACTCCGCGCTTCGCAAGGTCGCGCGTGTCAAGCTGTCGAGCGGTACCGAGGTCACTGCCTACATTCCCGGCGAGGGCCACAACCTGCAGGAGCACTCGATCGTGCTCGTGCGCGGTGGCCGTGTGAAGGACCTTCCCGGCGTTCGCTACAAGATCATCCGTGGCGCCCTCGACACGCAGGCCGTCAAGGGTCGCAAGCAGGCCCGCAGCCTGTACGGCGCCAAGAAGGAGAAGAAGTAATGCCTCGTAAGGGACCCGCGCCCAAGCGCGTCGTCGAGACCGACCCCGTCTACGGGAGCCAGCTCGTCACCTCACTCATCAACAAGGTCCTGGTCGACGGCAAGAAGCAGGTCGCCCAGCGCATCGTGTACACCGCCCTCGAGGGCACCCGTGAGAAGTCGGGCACCGACCCGGTCATCACGCTCAAGCGCGCGCTCGACAACGTCAAGCCCGCCATCGAGGTCAAGAGCCGACGCGTCGGCGGCGCCACCTACCAGGTGCCGATCGAGGTCCGCGCGACCCGCCAGAACACCCTGGCCCTGCGCTGGCTCGTCAGCTACGCCGGCTCGCGCCGCGAGAAGACGATGGCCGAGCGCCTCATGAACGAGCTCCTCGACGCCAGCAACGGCCTCGGCGGCGCCGTCAAGAAGCGCGAGGACACGCACAAGATGGCCGAGGCCAACAAGGCGTTCGCCCACTACCGCTGGTAAGTCAGCACCACCTCCACCTCTCGTCTCGCCCATGACACCGGGCAGGCGGGGCATCCGCACCAAAGGAAGCGATCACACTCGTGGCAACCGACATCACCACCGACCTCAACAGGGTCCGCAACATCGGCATCATGGCGCACATCGATGCCGGCAAGACCACGACGACCGAGCGCATCCTGTTCTACACCGGCATCAACTACAAGATCGGTGAGGTCCACGACGGCGGCGCCACGATGGACTGGATGGAGCAGGAGCAGGAGCGCGGCATCACGATCACGTCGGCCGCGACGACCTGCTGGTGGAAGGACAACCAGATCAACATCATCGACACCCCCGGGCACGTCGACTTCACCGTCGAGGTCGAGCGCAACCTGCGCGTCCTCGACGGTGCGGTCGCCGTGTTCGACGGTGTCGCCGGCGTCGAGCCGCAGTCCGAGACGGTCTGGCGCCAGGCCGACAAGTACGGCGTCCCGCGCATGTGCTTCGTCAACAAGCTCGACCGCACCGGCGCCAGCTTCGACTACTGCGTCAAGACCATCCGTGAGCGCCTCGGCGCCACGGCCCTCGTCCTGCAGGTGCCGATCGGCGCCGAGGGCGACTTCATCGGCGTCGTCGACCTGATCGGCAACCGCGCGCTGGTCTGGCGCGGCGAGACCGCGATCGGTGAGGACTACACCGTCGAGGAGATCCCCGCCGACCTCGTCGACGAGGCCGCCGAGGCCCGCACCGAGATGATCGAGACGCTGGCCGACCAGGACGACGAGTTCGCCGAGGCCTACCTCGACGGCGCCGAGATCACCCCCGAGCTGCTGAAGCCGGCCATCCGTCGCGCGACGCTGGCCGCCAAGCTCAACCCCGTCCTGTGCGGCACGGCGTTCAAGAACAAGGGCGTCCAGCCCCTGCTCGACGCCGTCATCGACTTCCTCCCGTCGCCGATCGACGTCGGCGCCATCACGGGCCTCGACCCCCGCGACGAGAGCAAGACCGACACGCGCAAGCCCGAGGAGAGCGAGCCGTTCGCGGCCCTCGCCTTCAAGATCGCGTCCGACCCGCACCTGGGCAAGCTGACCTACCTGCGCGTCTACTCCGGTCGCCTCGAGGCCGGCTCGACCGTCATCAACGTGACGAAGGGCCGCAAGGAGCGCATCGGCAAGATCTACCAGATGCACGCCAACAAGCGCGCCGAGATCGCCTCGGTCGGCGCCGGCCAGATCGTCGCCGTGATGGGTCTGAAGGACACCACCACGGGCGAGACGCTCGCCGATCCGCAGAACCAGATCGTGCTCGAGTCGATGACGTTCCCCGCGCCGGTCATCCAGGTCGCGATCGAGCCCAAGACCAAGAGCGACCAGGAGAAGCTGGGCACCGCGATCCAGCGCCTCGCCGAGGAGGACCCGACGTTCCAGGTCCACACCGACGAGGAGACCGGCCAGACGATCATCGCCGGCATGGGCGAGCTCCACCTCGACATCCTCGTCGACCGCATGAAGCGCGAGTTCAACGTCGAGGCCAACGTCGGCAAGCCGCAGGTCGCGTACCGCGAGACCATCAAGCGCAAGGTCGAGAACGTCAGCTACACCCACAAGAAGCAGACGGGTGGCTCGGGCCAGTTCGCCAAGGTCATCATCTCGATCGAGCCCACGGGCCCCCTCGCCGGCGGCGAGGGCGGCTACGAGTTCGACAACGCCGTCTCCGGTGGCCGCGTGCCCCGCGAGTACATCCCGTCGGTCGACCAGGGTGCGCAGGACGCCATGCAGTTCGGTGTCCTCGCCGGCTACCAGATGGTCGACGTCAAGGTGACCCTGGAGGACGGCGCGTACCACGACGTCGACTCCTCGGAGCTCGCCTTCAAGCTCGCCGGTTCCATGGCGTTCAAGGAAGCGGCTCGCAAGGCCGATCCGGTGATCCTCGAGCCCGTGTTCGCGGTCGAGGTCACCACGCCCGAGGACTACATGGGCGACGTGATCGGCGACCTCAACTCTCGCCGTGGCCAGGTTCAGGCCATGGAGGAAGGGATGGGCGGCGTCAAGATCGTCAAGGCGATCGTCCCCCTCTCCGAGATGTTCGGGTATGTGGGCGACCTGAGGTCCAAGACCTCGGGCCGTGCGTCATACTCGATGCAGTTCGACTCCTACGCGGAGGTTCCCAAGAACGTCGCGGAAGAGATCATCAAAAAGGCCCGCGGCGAGTAACAGCGGTCCATCTCATAAGATGGCCTGAGGTACTCGTGCCGCGAGTATCCGACGGCGTTCAACAGCAACCAATTCGAAGA
This sequence comes from Aeromicrobium sp. CFBP 8757, assembly GCF_014841755.1. Taxonomy (NCBI): domain Bacteria; kingdom Bacillati; phylum Actinomycetota; class Actinomycetes; order Propionibacteriales; family Nocardioidaceae; genus Aeromicrobium; species Aeromicrobium sp. CFBP 8757. The sequence continues at coordinate 145,260 of NZ_JACYUM010000003.1, read as the reverse complement.
AGGAGCCCCACGTGGCTAAGGCGAAGTTCGAGCGGACCAAGCCGCACATGAACATCGGCACCATCGGTCACATCGACCACGGTAAGACGACTCTTACCGCGGCGATCACCAAGGTGCTGCACGACAAGTACCCCGACCTGAACGAGGCCTCGGCCTTCGACCAGATCGACAAGGCGCCGGAAGAGAAGCAGCGCGGCATCACGATCTCCATCTCGCACGTCGAGTACCAGACCGAGAACCGCCACTACGCGCACGTCGACTGCCCGGGTCACGCGGACTATGTCAAGAACATGATCACCGGTGCGGCTCAGATGGACGGCGCGATCCTCGTGGTCGCCGCCACCGACGGCCCCATGCCCCAGACGCGTGAGCACGTGCTGCTCGCGAAGCAGGTCGGCGTGCCCGCGATGGTCGTCGCGCTCAACAAGTGCGACATGGTCGACGACGAGGAGATCCTGGAGCTCGTCGAGCTCGAGGTCCGCGAGCTCCTGAGCGATCAGGACTTCGACGGCGACAACGTCCCCGTCGTCAAGGTGGCGGCCGTCCCGGCCCTCGCCGGCGACGCCAAGTGGGGCGAGTCGGTCCTCGAGCTCATGCAGGCCGTCGACGATTACATCCCGATGCCCCCGCGTGAGACGGACAAGCCGTTCCTCATGCCGGTCGAGGACGTCTTCACGATCACCGGTCGTGGAACCGTCATCACGGGTCGTATCGAGCGCGGCATCGTCAAGGTGACCGACACGGTCGACATCATCGGCATCCGCGACACGAAGCAGACCACGACGGTCACGGGCATCGAGATGTTCCGCAAGCTGCTCGACGAGGGTCAGGCCGGCGAGAACGTCGGACTGCTCCTGCGCGGTACCAAGCGCGAGGACGTCGAGCGCGGCATGGTCATCATCGCGCCCGGTTCCACGACTCCCCACACGGAGTTCGAGGGTCAGGTCTACATCCTGTCGAAGGAGGAGGGTGGCCGTCACACGCCGTTCTTCAACAACTACCGTCCGCAGTTCTACTTCCGCACGACGGACGTCACCGGCGTCGTCACGCTGCCCGAGGGCACCGAGATGGTCATGCCCGGCGACAACACCGAGATGAGCGTCGAGCTCATCCAGCCCATCGCCATGGAGGACGGACTCCGGTTCGCCATCCGTGAGGGTGGACGCACGGTCGGCGCTGGTCGCGTCACCAAGATCAACAAGTGATCCCGGCCGTCACCTGACGGCTGAACCCGATCACGACGAGGGCCCCGTCCCAGCTTCGGCTGGGGCGGGGCCCTTCGTCGTGTCCGGACCGTGGTGTCGGGAGTGGTTGTCATGGGCGTCCTGTGGGTGGACACCGTCGTCGCGGATGACGGGACGGGGGCCTAGCCTCATAGCCATGGGACACGACCACGCGCACGGCACCGGGGTGCAGCATCGAGGGCGCCTCGCGATGGTCCTCGCCCTGTCGCTGGGTGTCTTCGTGGTCGAGGCGGTCGTCGCGGCGATCACCGGGAGCCTCGCGCTGCTGGCCGACGCGGGCCACGTGCTGGGCGACTCGTTCGGCATCGTCATGGCGCTGGCGGCGATCACGGTGGCGCAGCGCGGGGGAGGCCCGGGCTCGCGGCGCACGTTCGGGTACCAGCGCACCGAGATCCTCGCGGCAGGCCTCAACGGACTCATCCTGCTGGGCCTGGCGGTGTGGGTCACGTCCAGCGCGGTGAGCCGCTTCGGCGACGCCCCCGAGCTCGACGGTGGGCTGATCCTCGTGGCCGGCGCGACGGGCCTGGTCGTCAACGTCGTCGGCCTGGTGCTGCTGCGGGGCGGCTCGCAGGAGAGCCTCAACGTGCGGGGCGCCTACCTCGAGGTCGTGGGCGACGCGCTGGGCTCGGTCGCCGTGCTGGTGTCGGCCGTCGTCATCCTGCTCACGGGCTGGTACGCGGCCGACGCGATCGCGTCGCTGACGATCGCGGCGATGATCGTGCCGCGTGCGGTCTCGCTGCTGCGCGACGTCGTCGAGGTGCTGCTCGAGTCGACGCCCGAGCACGTCGACCTGGTCGAGCTGCGCGACCACATCGTCGGCACCGACGGGGTCAAGGACGTCCACGACCTGCACGTGTGGACCATCACCTCGGGCATGCCGGTCATGAGCGCGCACGTCGTCGTCGACGACGAGGTGACCGGGATGGTCGAGGCCCACGCCGTCCTCGACCGCCTGCGCGGCTGCCTGGCCGAGCACTTCGACGTCGAGCACTCGACGTTCCAGATCGAGCCCGCCGGGCACCGCGACTCCGAGCACCACGTGCACCACTGAGACGCACGCGAGGGCCCAGCCCCCAGTGGGGGGCCGGACCCTCGCCGGGGTGCCGGGCGGTGGACCGTCAGGACGCCGGCAGCTCGATCGTCCAGATCTTCTCGGGGATCGGGTCGCCGCCGCCGATGACGCTGGCGGCCAGCCGCTTGTACTGCAGCTGGTAGGCGTCCGCGCGGGTGTTGACCTGGAAGGCGACCCAGCCGGTCGTCCGCTCGCCGGCGCTCGCGGTCTCCCACGGGGTGAAGCCGGCCGCGGTCATGTCGTCGTCGATGATGCCCGTCGTCGAGCCGGCCAGCTCGTCGTCGGTCTGGTAGAGCGTGAAGCCGCCCTGGATGCCGCCGCTGAACTTGTCGCCGGCCGCGGTGTCGAGCTCGAGGAGCACCCACTCGCCGCCGCCGTCGGGGATGTTGGTGCGCGACGGTGCCTGGAAGTCGCGGACCATGCCCGTGATCTTGACGGTGTCGCCCAGCACGTCGTCCTGGATCGTCTGGTCGACCGGCAGCTCGGCCTGCTGGGCGTCCGGGGCGTCCGTCGTCTCGGGGGCGGCGGGGGTGGTCGCGGACGTCTCGGGGGTCGTGGCGGCCTCGTCGCCGCTGCTGTCGGAGCCTCCGCACGCGGAGACCGCGAGGAGCGCGGCCGCCGTCGCGGCGACGAGGGAGCGTCGGATGGTCTTGCTCATGGTGGACAACCTCGTTCGTTGGTCGCACGAGGGCCCTTTACCCCCGCGCAGGACACGGACAGCCTTTCAGACAGCCGTGCGCCGATGTCGGGCGGGCGTCAGCAGATGCTGTCGTCCGACCGCGGCACCCCGAGCCCGAACAGGGGGCGGAGCTTGAGCCCGACCCACGTCCCGGCCAGGGCGACCGCTCCCCAGATCCAGCCCGACAGGCTGCCGGTCGAGATGCCGCCCAGGTAGGCGCCGATGTTGCAGCCCGAGGCGAGCCGGGCGCCGATGCCCAGCAGGATGCCGCCGATGAACGCGGCCGCGACCTCCTTGCCCGTGAACCGGTGACGGAACGACCAGACGCCGGCCAGGGTCGCGGCGATCGCGGCGCCCAGGATGATGCCGATGTTGGTCAGGGAGTTCTTGTCGGCCAGGACGGGGCCGGCGAGCTGCTCGGCCTGCCCCGGCTGCTGCCAGAACGACCAGAGCTCGGGGTGCAGACCGACGAGCTGCAGCACCTTGGCGCCCCACAGCCCGAAGGCGCTCGTGACGCCCCAGATGCCGCCCGACACCAGCAGGACACCAGCGGCCAGCACCGCGAGCACGACGGCGCCGGTCAGCATCGGCCACGAGCCGCGCCAGACCCGCNCGCGGCTGCCGGCCACGATCGCCAGCAGCGCGGCGATCGTGACGGCCCATGCGCCGCCGTAGCCGACGTGGTCCTGCAGCAGCACGGGCTCGAACGTCGGCAGGTCGTCGACCAGGCCGAACTGCCACGTGTAGAGGACCGAGCCCACGATGAAGCCGAGCAGCGTCACGAGCACGCTGGACTGCCCCGACCCGACGGCGAACAGGGTGCCGGACGCGCACGCGCCACCCAGCTGCATGCCGAGGCCGAACAGGAACGAGCCCAGCAGCAGCGCGACCCCGATCTGACCGCCCGCCGGCTGCGGGGTCGATCCGAACAGGCCCGTGCCCGACGCCAGCAGCAGCATGCACAGCGTCGCCGCGGTGCCGAGCAGCAGCGCGTGCGCCCGCACGCCGGCACCGTTGCCGACCGCGACGAGCTGGCGCCAGCCCGACGTGAAGCCGAACCGGGCGTGGAAGAGCGCGACACCGAGGCCAAGACCCAGGGCGAGCAGCACGGCGAACTTGGCGCCGTGCTGGCTGCCGACGACCGCCACGAGCGCGACGGCGACGACGGCGACGCCGATCAGCGGTCCGCGCTGGACGGGGGGCGCCTCCTCCTGCGGGGGAGGCAGGGCGCACGTGGGAGCGGGTCCGAGAAGGGCTGTCATCCCTCCACGGTAGGCAGGTCGCGGACGCCCGCGTGACGCGTCCCGTCCCCTGAGACGACACCGATTTGTCTTTCACGCCACGGGTCTGTCAGAATAGTTCGGTTGCTCCGGCTCGATCGCTGGGGTGTCGTTCGTCCGGCCTCTCACGCCGATCCATGACGCGGCACCGAAACTGAGATCGAGCTTGTCCCGCTGAGGCGGGTCCAACCACCTAACTCGACACGTGTGTGACGCATGCTCTTCAAACGGCCGCGACACGCCCGACCTCGGGGGTCGGCGGTGGGGAGGAGCCCTTCTCCCTCGATCCGGGGCGAGACTGCGAAGCGAACGAACGTAAAGGACAAGCGAGAGCATGGCGGGACAAAAAATCCGTATCCGGCTCAAGGCCTACGACCACGAGGTCATTGACTCGTCGGCGCGCAAGATCGTCGACACGGTGACGCGCACGGGCGCCAAGGTCGCAGGACCGGTGCCGCTGCCCACCGAGAAGAACGTGTTCTGTGTGATCCGTTCGCCGCACAAGTACAAGGACAGCCGCGAGCACTTCGAGATGCGCACGCACAAGCGTCTCATCGACATCATTGACCCGACGCCCAAGACAGTCGACTCGCTCATGCGCCTCGACCTGCCGGCCGGCGTCGACATCGAGATCAAGCTCTGAGGGGAGCCAGCGACCAATGAGCGACACCAGCACAGCCACCACGCGCGGCCTCCTCGGCCGCAAGCTCGGCATGACCCAGGTCTGGGATGCCGACAACAAGATCATTCCCGTCACGGTCATCGCCGCCGACACCAACGTCGTCACGCAGATCCGCACGCGTGAGACCGACGGCTACTCCGCCGTCCAGGTCGGCTTTGGCGAGATCGACGGCCGCAAGGTCAACAAGCCGGTCAGCGGCCACTTCGCGAAGGCCGGCGTCACGCCGCGTCGTCACGTCGTCGAGATCCGCACCGAGGCCATCTCCGACTACACGCTGGGCCAGGAGATCTCCCCGGAGATCTTCGCCGCGGGCGACGTCGTCGACGTCACCGCGACCAGCAAGGGCAAGGGCTTCGCCGGCGTCATGAAGCGTCACGGCTTCCACGGCGTGGGCGCCTCGCACGGCGCGCACCGCAACCACCGCAAGCCCGGCTCGATCGGTGGCTGCGCCACCCCGGGTCGCGTCTTCAAGGGTCTGCGCATGGCCGGTCACATGGGTGCCGAGCAGGTCACCACCCAGAACCTCAAGGTCCACGCGGTCGACACCGACAAGGGCGTCATCCTGATCAAGGGCGCGGTTCCCGGCCCCAAGGGTGCCCTCGTCGTCATCCGCTCTGCAGTGAAGGGAGCCTGACGATCATGGTCAACACCATCGACGCTCAGCTGCCCGTCGACATCTTCGACGTCCAGACGAACATCCCGCTGATCCACCAGGTCGTCGTCGCGCAGCTCGCGGCGGCTCGCCAGGGCACGCACAGCACCAAGTCACGGGGCGAGGTGTCCGGCGGCGGCAAGAAGCCCTACCGCCAGAAGGGCACCGGCCGCGCCCGTCAGGGCTCGATCCGCGCACCCCAGTACAACGGTGGTGGCATCGTGCACGGCCCGACGCCGCGCGACTACTCGCAGCGCACCAACAAGAAGATGAAGGCCGCCGCCCTGCGCGGAGCCCTCTCGGACCGCGCTCGCACGGGTCGCCTGCACGTCGTCGAGAGCATCGTGGGCGGCGACAAGCCGTCGACGAAGCTCGCGCTGGCGACGCTGCTCGAGCTCACGCCGCGCCCCCGCGTCCTGATCGTCGTCGACCGTGACGACACCGTGACGGCGCTGAGCCTGCGCAACCACGACCACGCGAACATCCTGACGTTCGACCAGCTCAACACGTACGACGTGCTGAAGGCCGACGACCTGATCTTCACGCAGGCCGCGTTCGACGCCTTCGTGGCGGCGCGCTCGACCGAGGGCGTCGAGACGGTCTCGCTGAGCGCCCACGCGACCGAGGTGTCCAAGAACGACAAGGCTCCCGGCGCTCCCAAGAAGGCTGCCGCCAAGAAGACGCCCGCCAAGAAGGCCGCTGCGGCCACGGTCGTCGAGACCCCCGCCGCCGAGGCCGACGAGGCCCCGGCCGCCGAGGCCAAGCCGGCCAAGGCGACGGGCACCGCGACGCAGCCCTACGGTCCGGGCTCGAAGGCGCCCCTCAAGAGCGGCAACGCTCCCAAGGGCCACGAGATCAAGGGCAACGAGGACTCGATGAAGTACCACGAGCCCGACACCCAGTGGTACGACTCGACGGTCGCCGAGGTCTGGTTCGACTCCGCCGAGACGGCCGAGGCCGCCGGCTTCACGAAGGCAGGAGACGCCTGATGAGCACGATCTACAAGGACCACCGCGACGTTCTGATCGCGCCGGTCGTCAGCGAGAAGAGCTACGGCCTGCTCGACGACAACAAGTACACGTTCGTGGTGCACCCCGACGCCAACAAGACGGAGATCAAGATCGCCGTCGAGAAGATCTTCGGTGTCAAGGTCACCGCGGTCAACACGCTCAACCGCAAGGGCAAGACCCGTCGCACCAAGTCGGGTCTTGGCAAGCGCAAGGACACGAAGCGAGCAATCGTCAGTGTCGCTGCCGGTCAGAGCATCGACATCTTCTCGACGCCGAGCGCCTGAGGACTGAGGACACATGGCTATTCGCAAGTACAAGCCGACCACGCCGGGCCGCCGAGGCTCCAGCGTCGCCGACTTCGCCGAGATCACCCGCACCACGCCGGAGAAGTCCCTGGTGGAGCCGCTGCCCAAGAAGGGTGGCCGCAACAACCAGGGCCGGATCACGACGCGGCACCAGGGTGGCGGACACAAGCGCGCCTACCGCATCATCGACTTCCGTCGCTACGACAAGGACGGCGTCCCCGCGAAGGTCGCCCACATCGAGTACGACCCCAACCGCACGGCGCGCATCGCGCTCCTGCACTACGCGGACGGCGAGAAGCGCTACATCATCGCGCCCGAGGGTCTCAAGCAGGGCATGACCGTCGAGGCCGGCGTCGGCTCCGACATCAAGGTCGGCAACAACCTGCCGCTGCGCAACATCCCCGTCGGAACGCTGCTGCACAACATCGAGCTCCGCCCCGGTGGCGGCGCGAAGATGGGCCGTTCGGCCGGCGTCCGCGTCCAGCTCGTCGCGAAGGAGGGCGCCAAGGCTCAGCTGCGTCTGCCCTCCGGCGAGATGCGCTACGTCGACGTCCGCTGCCGCGCCACGATCGGCGAGGTCGGCAACGCCGAGCAGTCCAACATCAACTGGGGCAAGGCAGGCCGCAACCGCTGGAAGGGCAAGCGCCCGACCGTCCGTGGTGTCGCCATGAACCCGGTCGACCACCCGCACGGTGGTGGTGAGGGCAAGACGTCCGGTGGACGTCACCCCGTCTCCCCGTGGGGCAAGCCGGAGGGCCGCACGCGCAAGCGCAAGGCCAGCGACTCCCAGATCGTCCGCCGCCGCAAGTCCGGCCGCTGAGCCGGAACCAGGAGAGAATCGATATGCCACGCAGTTTGAAGAAGGGTCCGTTCGTTGACGGGCACCTCGAGAAGAAGGTCGACGTCCAGAACGCGGCCGACACGCACACCGTGATCAAGACCTGGTCGCGCCGCTCGATGATCCTGCCGTCCTTCATCGGACACACGATCGCCGTGCACGACGGCCGCAAGCACGTGCCCGTGTTCATCACGGACTCGATGGTGGGTCACAAGCTGGGCGAGTTCGCCCCGACCCGCACGTTCCGCGGTCACGAGAAGGACGACCGGAAGGCGAAGAGGCGATGAGTGCAGCTACCCGTGAGAACATCAGCGCGCGTCGCGAGCGCCTGCTGGGCGACGAGCCCGGCGCGTTCGCCGTGGCGCGGTTCGTGCGCGTCACCGCGCAGAAGTCGCGCCGCATCGGCGACCTGATCCGCGGCGAGTCCGTGGACAACGCCCTGGCCACCCTGCAGTTCGCGCCGCAGGCCGTCGCCGAGGTCTTCTACAAGCTCGTCGACAGCGCTGCTGCCAACGCCGAGTCGACCGAGGGCCTCGACCGCTCCTCGCTGATCATCACGACGGTCCACGTCGACGAGGGTCCGACGATGAAGCGCTGGCGTCCGCGCGCCAAGGGTGCGGCCAACCGCATCCTCAAGCGCAGCAGCCACCTGACCGTCGTCGTCCAGCCGGCCGACTTCGTCGAGGGCAAGCGCCTCGCCGCTGCCTCCAAGAACTCCAAGAAGAAGGGCGGGAACCGATAGTGGGACAGAAGATCAACCCTCACGGGTTCCGACTCGGCATCTCCACCGATCACAAGAGCCGTTGGTACGCCGACAAGCTCTACAAGAGCTACGTCGGTGAGGACGTCCAGATCCGCAAGATGCTCACCAAGGGCATGGACCGCGCGGGCATCAGCCGTGTCGAGATCGAGCGCACGCGTGAGCGTGTCCGCGTCGACATCCACACCGCTCGTCCCGGCATCGTCATCGGCCGCCGTGGCGCCGAGGCCGACCGCATCCGCGGCGACCTCGAGAAGCTCACGGGCAAGCAGGTGCAGCTGAACATCCTCGAGGTCAAGAACCCCGAGATGGACGCGCAGCTGGTGGCCCAGGGCGTCGCCGAGCAGCTCTCGGGTCGCGTGCAGTTCCGTCGCGCGATGCGCAAGGCCATGCAGTCGACGATGCGTTCGGGCGCCAAGGGCATCCGGATCCAGTGCTCGGGCCGCCTCGGTGGCGCCGAGATGTCGCGCTCGGAGTTCTACCGCGAGGGCCGCGTGCCCCTGCACACGCTCCGCGCCGACGTCGACTACGGCTTCTACGAGGCCAAGACGACCTTCGGCCGCATCGGCGTGAAGGTCTGGATCTACAAGGGCGAGGTCGCGGGCACCCGCGCCGAGCGTGAGGCCGAGGCGGCCAAGCGCGCAGCCGCGCCCGGCAGCAACCGTCGTCCCGCCCGTGGCGGAGCCGCCGGTGGCGCGCGTCGTCCCGAGCGTCCCGCTCGCGACGAGGCCGCTCCCGCCGCGACCGACGCCGCTGCTGCCGCTCCGGCCGAGGCACCCGCCGAGGCCGTCGCCGCTACTCCTGCAGGGGAGGGTTCCTGATGTTGATGCCCCGTAGGGTCAAGTACCGCAAGCAGCACCACCCCGCTCGTCGCGGCGCCGCCAAGGGTGGCACCGAGCTGGCGTTCGGCGACTTCGGCATCCAGTGCATCAGCGCTGCGTACGTGACGAACCGCCAGATCGAGTCCGCTCGTATCGCCATGACGCGTCACATGAAGCGTGGCGGCAAGGTGTGGATCAACATCTACCCCGACCGCCCGCTGACCAAGAAGCCCGCCGAGACCCGCATGGGTTCGGGCAAGGGCTCGCCCGAGTGGTGGGTCGCGAACGTCAAGCCCGGCCGCGTCATGTTCGAGCTGTCCGGCGTCGACGAGAAGACCGCCCGCGAGGCCACGCGCCTCGCGATCCACAAGCTGCCCATGAAGGCACGCTTCATCTCCCGAGAGACAGGTGACCTGTGATGGCTGCAGTGACCACCGCCGCCGAGCTGCGCGCCGTGAGCGCCGAGGACCTGGCCGAGAAGCTGGCCGAGTCCAAGGAAGAGCTGTTCAACCTGCGCTTCCAGAACGCCACGGGTCAGCTCGACAACACCGCCCGCCTGCGCGCGGTCCGCAAGGACATCGCCCGCATCTACACCGTGATGCGTGAGCGCGAGCTCGGCATCGTCGAGGGGGCAGAGGCATGAGCGACGACAAGAAGGCAGAGACAGTGACCAACGATCGCACCGCGCGCAAGACCCGTGAGGGTCTCGTCGTCAGCGACAAGATGGACAAGACCGTCGTGGTCAACGTCGAGGACCGCGTCAAGCACGCGCTCTACGGCAAGGTCCTGCGACGCAACATCAAGCTCAAGGCTCACGACGAGTCCAACGCTGCCGGCATCGGCGACCGGGTCCTGATCATGGAGACCCGTCCGCTCTCGGCGACCAAGCGTTGGCGCATCGTCGAGATCCTCGAGAAGGCCAAGTAGGAGACGACAGATGATTCAGCAGGAGTCTCGACTCAAGGTCGCCGACAACACCGGTGCGAAGGAAATCCTCTGCATCCGTGTCCTCGGTGGCTCGGGCCGTCGTTACGCGGGCATCGGCGACACGATCGTCGCCACCGTGAAGGACGCCATCCCCGGCGGAAACGTCAAGAAGGGCGATGTCGTCAAGGCTGTCGTCGTGCGCACCGTCAAGGAGCGCCGTCGTCCCGATGGTTCGTACATCAAGTTCGACGAGAACGCAGCCGTCATCCTCAAGGCGGACGGAGACCCGCGCGGCACGCGCATCTTCGGCCCCGTCGGCCGTGAGCTTCGCGACAAGAAGTTCATGCGCATCATCTCTCTCGCACCGGAGGTGCTCTGACATGGCCCGCAAAGGCACCGTCAGCATTCGCAAGGGTGACCAGGTCAAGGTCATCGCCGGCAAGGACAAGGGCGTGACCGGTTCGGTCATCGAGGTCCTCGCCGAGCACGATCGCGTCATCGTCGAGGGCGTCAACCGCGTCAAGCGCCACACCAAGCCCTCGCAGGCTGGTGGCGTCGGCTCGGGCGGCATCATCACGAGCGAGGCGCCGATCCACATCTCGAACGTCATGCTGCTCGCCGACAAGGAGCCGACCCGCGTCGGCTACCGCCGCGACGACGTCACCAAGACGCGTCCCGACGGCTCGACCTACTCGGCCCAGCGCAGCGTCCGCATCGCCAAGAAGACCGGAAAGGAGATCTGACATGGCAGACGACACCACCACCACGACCGCCACGGCCGCACCGCGTCTGAAGACGCGGTACCGCGAGGAGATCCTCCCGGCCCTGCGTGACCAGTTCGGCTACGACAACGTGATGCAGGTTCCCGGCCTCACCAAGATCGTCGTCAACATGGGCGTCGGCGAGGCCGCCCGCGACGGCAAGCTGATCGAGGGCGCGATCCGCGACCTCACCGCCATCACGGGACAGAAGCCGCAGGTCACCAAGGCCCGCAAGTCCATCGCCCAGTTCAAGCTGCGCGAGGGCATGCCGATCGGCACGCACGTCACGCTGCGCGGCGACCGCATGTGGGAGTTCCTCGACCGTCTGCTGACGCTCGCGCTGCCCCGCATCCGCGACTTCCGCGGCCTGAGCCCCAAGCAGTTCGACGGCCGCGGCAACTACACGTTCGGTCTGACCGAGCAGGTCATGTTCCACGAGATCGACCAGGACAAGATCGACCGCTCGCGCGGCATGGACATCACGGTCGTCACGACGGCGGCCAACGACGACGAGGGGCGCGCGCTGCTCAAGCTGCTCGGCTTCCCCTACAAGGAGAACTGACATGGCGAAGACTGGTCTCAAGGTCAAGGCCGCGCGCAAGCCCAAGTTCGCCGTGCGCGGCTACACCCGCTGCCAGCGGTGCGGCCGTCCCCGCTCGGTGTACAAGAAGTTCGGCCTGTGCCGCATCTGCCTGCGCGAGATGGCGCACCGCGGCGAGCTGCCGGGCATCACCAAGAGCTCCTGGTAGCACCAGGCCTCTCGGCACCACATACCCCTCACACGTCGTAGGTCCCCTCCCACTCCCGTCGAGCTCGCTCGACAGCCCGAGGACGAGACGGAAACCGCGGCGAGAAATGGAACACATGCAATGACAATGACCGATCCGATCGCAGACATGCTCACGCGTGTCCGCAACGGCAACCAGGCGTACCACGACAGCGTGGCCATGCCCTACTCCAAGCTGAAGGCCGGCGTCGCCGAGATCCTGAAGCAGGAGGGCTACATCACGTCGATCGACGTCGCCGAGCCCGCCGAGGGCGAGGTCGGCAAGACGCTGACCATCACCCTCAAGTACGGCCCGCACCGCGAGCGCTCGATCGCCGGCATCCGCCGCATCAGCAAGCCGGGCCTTCGCGTCTACGCGAAGTCGACCGGACTTCCCAAGGTGCTCGGCGGACTCGGTGTCGCCATCATCTCGACCAGCCAGGGTCTGCTCACGGACCGCCAGGCCAACCAGAAGGGCGTAGGCGGAGAAGTCCTCGCCTACGTCTGGTGAGAGGGGTCTGACACATGTCACGCATCGGCAAGATTCCCGTCACGATCCCGTCCGGCGTCGAGGTCACCATCGAGGGCCAGGACATCCGCGTCAAGGGCCCCAAGGGCGAGCTGTCGCACACCATCGCCGAGCCGATCACGGTCGCCAAGGACGAGGACGGCGCACTGTCCGTCGAGCGTCCCAACGACGAGCGCAAGAGCAAGGCCCTCCACGGCCTCTCGCGCACGCTGATCAGCAACATGGTCGTCGGCGTCACCGAGGGATACGAGAAGAAGCTCGAGATCGTCGGCGTCGGTTACCGCGTCGCGCTCAAGGGCCCGACCGAGCTCGAGTTCGCGCTCGGGTTCAGCCACCCGGTCGTCGTCAAGGCGCCCGAGGGCATCACGTTCGCCGTCGAGAAGCCCACCGCGTTCTCGGTCATCGGCATCGACAAGCAGGCCGTCGGTGAGGTCGCCGCGAACATCCGCAAGATCCGCAAGCCCGAGCCCTACAAGGGCAAGGGCGTCCGTTACGCCGGCGAGCACGTGCGTCGCAAGGTCGGAAAGGCTGGTAAGTAGTCCATGGCTATCTCGATCAGGCACAACAAGAGCGTCAAGGGTCGTACGGCATCGCGTCTGCGCCGCCAGATCCGTGGTCGCAAGAAGATCCACGGCTCGGCCGAGCGTCCGCGTCTCGTCGTCACCCGCTCCAACAAGCACCTCGTGGCCCAGGTCGTCGACGACCTCCAGGGACACACGCTGGCATCGGCGTCCACGATGGAGGCCGACCTGCGCGGGCTCGACGGTGACAAGACCGCCAAGGCCAAGCGTGTCGGCGAGCTCGTGGCCGACCGCGCCAAGGCCGCCGGTGTCGCCACCGTGGTCTTCGACCGCGCCGGCAACAAGTACGCGGGACGCGTCGCGGCTCTGGCCGACGGCGCCCGCGAGGGCGGACTGGAGTTCTGATGACGAAGGTCAACACCACTGAAATTCTCTCAATCGTGAGGAGTGCCGCATGAGCGGGCAGCAGCGCCGCGGAGGCGGAGGCGGACGGGGCCGTGACAACGGTCGCGGCGCCGAGAAGTCGCAGTACATCGAGAAGGTCGTCACGATCAACCGTGTCGCCAAGGTCGTCAAGGGTGGTCGTCGCTTCAGCTTCACCGCCCTCGTGATCGTCGGCGACGGCGACGGTCAGGTCGGCATCGGCTACGGCAAGGCCAAGGAAGTTCCCACCGCGATCTCCAAGGGTGTCGAAGAGGCCAAGAAGTCCTTCTTCCGCGTCCCCCGGATCCAGGGCACGATCCCGCACCCGGTGCAGGGCGAGAAGGCGGCCGGTGTCGTCTTCCTGCGTCCCGCATCGCCCGGTACCGGCGTCATCGCCGGTGGCCCGGTGCGCGCCGTGCTCGAGGCTGCTGGCGTCCACGACGTCCTCAGCAAGTCGCTGGGCTCGTCCAACGCGATCAACATCGTCCACGCGACCGTGGCGGCCCTGCGCCTGCTCGAGTCGCCCGAGGACGTCGCATCGCGTCGCGGCCTGACGGTCGAGCAGGTCGCCCCGGCGGCCCTGCTGCGGGCCGGCAAGGAAGGCATCGCCGAGGCCAAGGCCAAGGCTGACGCCGGAGCGGGTGTCTGATGGCGAAGATCCAGGTCACCCAGATCAAGTCGGGCATCGGCCGCAAGCCCAACCAGCGCGAGACGCTGCGTTCGTTGGGTCTCAAGCGGATCGGTGACGTCGTCGTCAAGGAAGACCGTCCGGAGATCCGCGGCATGGCTGAGTCCATCCCGCACCTCGTGGACCTCAAGGAGGTTGATTGATCATGGCGCTCAAGCTGCACCACCTGCGCCCCGCCCCCGGAGCCAAGACCGCCAAGACCCGCGTGGGTCGCGGTGAGGCCTCGAAGGGCAAGACGGCCGGACGCGGAACCAAGGGCACCAAGGCCCGCTACCAGGTTCCTGCCGGCTTCGAGGGTGGACAGGTTCCCATCCACATGCGACTGCCGAAGCTGAAGGGGTTCAAGAACCCGTTCCGCGAGGAGTACCAGGTCGTCAACCTCGACCGCATCAACGAGCTCTACCCCGATGGTGGTGACATCGACGTCGCGTCGCTGGTCGCCAACGGAGCGGTCCGCAAGGGTCGTCCGGTCAAGGTCCTCGGACAGGGCGACATCACCGTCAAGGTCCAGGTCACGGCGAACAAGTTCTCCGCCTCGGCCAAGAGCAAGATCGAAGCAGCCGGCGGTTCCACCACCGTGCTGTGATCCTGAAACGGCGGAATCCTCCCTCGGAGGGTTCCGCCGTTCTGGGTGACTGTTAGAGTCACACCGCGGGCGAGAGCCCGCTTTTGTCCGTTCTACCCACGCACGCAAGTGCACGAGGAGGATCACGGTGCTCAGCGCCTTCGTCCACGCCTTCCGGACGCCCGACCTGCGGAAGAAGATCCTCTTCGTCCTGTTCGTCATCGTCCTGTTCCGACTCGGCTCGACGATGCCCGCGCCGGGCATCAACGTCGGCAACGTCCAGGACGCCGTCCAGGCCGCCTCGACGGGTGAGAACAGCAGCCTGTTCGCGCTGATCAACGTCTTCTCCGGCGGTGCCCTGCTGCAGCTGACGGTGTTCGCGCTGGGCATCATGCCCTACATCACCGCGAGCATCATCCTGCAGCTGCTCGTCGTGGTGATCCCTCGGCTCGAGGCCCTCAAGAAGGAGGGCCAGGCCGGGCAGACCAAGATCACGCAGTACACGCGCTACCTGACGCTGGGCCTGGCGATCCTCCAGGCGACCGGCATCGTCGCGCTGGCCCGCAGCGGCAACCTGTTCGGCGGCGCCGAGCAGGGCCGCCCCCTGCTCTACAACCCCGACAGCATCCTGTCGTTCCTGCTGATCGTGCTGACGATGGTCGCCGGAACCGCCGTGATCATGTGGCTGGGCGAGCTCATCACCGACCGCGGTGTCGGCAACGGCATGTCGATCCTGATCTTCACGCAGGTCGTCGCGACGTTCCCGGGCGCCATGTGGCAGATCAAGCAGACCAAGGGCTGGACGACCTTCGTCGCGGTCATCGCGATCGGTCTGGTCATCGTCGCCGCGGTGATCTTCATCGAGCAGGCGCAGCGCCGCATCCCGGTGCAGTACGCCAAGCGCATGGTCGGGCGTCGCATGTTCGGCGGCTCCTCGACGTACATCCCGCTCAAGGTCAACCAGGCCGGCATCATCCCGGTCATCTTCGCCTCGAGCCTGATGTACCTGCCGGCGCTGATGGCGCAGTTCAACTCGGGTGCGCCATGGGCCACCTGGATCAACGACAACTTCGTCAAGGGCGACCACCCGCTGTACATGGCGACGTTCTTCCTGCTGATCGTGTTCTTCACGTACTTCTACGTGTCGATCACCTTCAACCCCGAGGAGGTCGCCGACAACATGAAGAAGTACGGCGGCTTCATCCCCGGCATCCGTGCTGGTCGCCCGACCCAGGACTACCTGGGCTACGTGCTGAGCCGCATCACGGCTCCCGGTGCGCTGTACCTCGGCCTGATCGCGCTGATCCCGATGATCGCCATCGCGGCGATCGGGGCCAGTCAGAACTTCCCGTTCGGCGGCACGACGCTGTTGATCATCGTCGGCGTCGGCCTCGACACGGTCAAGCAGATCGAGAGCCAGCTGCAGCAGCGCAACTACGAAGGGTTCCTGAAGTAAAATGCGACTCCTCATCATGGGCCCGCCGGGGGCGGGCAAGGGAACACAGGCCGTCGGACTGGCCGAGCGCATCGGTGGGGCGCACATCTCGACGGGCGACATCTTCCGTGCGAACGTCCGCGACCAGACCGAGCTCGGGCAGACCGCCCAGCGCTTCATGGACGCGGGCGAGTACGTGCCCGACGAGGTCACCAACGCGATGGTCAAGGACCGTCTGGCCCAGTCCGACGCGACCGAGGCGTTCATCCTCGACGGGTACCCGCGCACGGTCGACCAGGTCTCGACGCTCGACGGCATCCTCGCCGAGCTGGGCGCACCGCTCGACGGCGTCATCGAGCTCGTCGTCGATCCCGAGGAGCTCATCCAGCGGCTGCTCAAGCGCGCCGAGACGTCCGGTCGGGTCGACGACACCGAGGACGTCGTGCGGCACCGCCAGGAGGTCTACACCGCCGAGACGGCCCCGCTGCTCGAGGTCTACGGATCGCGCGGTCTGCTGATCAAGGTCGACGGCGTCGGCGAGGTCGACGAGGTCTCGCGCCGCATCGACGCCGCCCTGCCGTCGTAGGCTCGGGCCGCTGATGTTCGACCGCGGCATCGAGATCAAGACCCCCGACCAGATCGCCACGATGCGCGAGGCCGGCCTGGTCGTGGGACGCACCCTCGAGCTGCTCCGCGCCGAGGCGCGGGCCGGCATGACGACCCGTGACCTCGACGCGATGGCGCACCAGCACATCCTCGACGCGGGCGCCACGTCGAACTTCCTGCACTACGGCGCGCACGGCCCCTCGGGCGAGGGCGGCTTCGACGGCGTCATCTGCACGTCGGTCAACGACGAGGTCGTGCACGGCGTCCCCGGCTCCCGGGTGCTGCGCGACGGCGACATCATCTCGATCGACTGCGGGGCGATCGTCGACGGCTGGCACGGCGATGCCGCGACGACCATCGCGATCGGCGAGGTGCCCGATGACGTCGCCGCCCTGATGCGCGTCACCGAGGACGCGATGTGGCGCGGCATCGCGGCGGCCGCGCTGGGTGGCCGCGTGGGCGACATCAGCCACGCGATCGAGACCGCCGTCGACGCCGCCGGAGACTACGGGATCGTCGAGGGCTACACGGGCCACGGCATCGGCTCGGCGATGCACCAGGCGCCCGACGTGCCCAACTACGGACGTCCGCGGCGCGGTCCCAAGCTCGTGAAGGGCATGGCCCTGGCCGTCGAGCCGATGGTGACCCTCGGCGGTGGTGCCACCCGCACGCTGGCCGACGACTGGACCGTCGTGACGACCGACGGCTCGCGGGCGGCGCACTTCGAGCACACCTTCACGCTGACCGACACCGGGACGTGGGTGCTGACCGCGCTCGACGGCGGCCGTGAGCGACTGGCTGCGCTGGGCGTGCCCTATGGGGGACACTGACCGGATGAGGATCCTCGCCGCACCAGCCGCCACCGTCGCGCTGCTGCTGGCGAGCGCCTGCGGATCCGACGCGGGGTCGGGGGCCACGAGCCCCGAGGACGCCGTCTCGCGCTTGATGGCGGCCCTCGAGGACGGCAGCTGCCCCGACGTGCAGGACGTCGTGGTGACGCCCGACCTGGTCGACTGCGAGCAGGTCGGGACGCTGCGCGGCAGCTATGCCGACGACGGCGTCGACCTCGACGACGTGTCGCTGTCGGCCGGCGAGGTCGTCGACGACAGCTCGTCGGTCACGGCCGACCTCGGGGCGGGCCAGGACGCCGAGACGTGGCAGGTCGAGCGCGTGGACGGCTCCTGGAAGGTGCTGTTCGACTCCGAGGAGTGACGCCGCGGCGTCAGCGCACCGTGAGGGTCTTGGTCTTCTCGGTCGAGGCGACGCGCGAGGTGCCGCCGTAGCCGAGCCGGTACGTCTGACGGCCGGTCGCCTGTCGGGTCAGCGTGAACGTCGCGCGCCCCTTGGTGACCTTGACGGCACGGGTGCGGCCGGCCGGGTCGACGACCGTGAGCGATCCCGACAGCGGCGCCGAGCCGGTCGCCCTGACCGTGACGGTGAACGCGATCCGGCCGCTGCCGCCGGCGACGGCCCTGACGGACATCGACGACGCCGTGCGGGTCCTGCGGACGGCCGGCGTCGTCGCGGTCAGGGCCGTGTACCCCGAGGCCTTGTAGGTGACGGTGGCCGACAGGCGCCGTCCGACGTCGGTCTTCGAGACCTTGCGGGTGCGCCCCGTGGCGCCCGAGATGGCCCTGCCGTCGCGCAGCCACTGGTAGCGGACCGAGGCGCCGGAGGGCGACACGGTGCCCGGCGAGACGCTGAGGACCGTCCCGACGCCGGGGGAGCCGGTGATGCGGGGGCCGGACGACAGCGTGATGCGTCCGGTGGCGACCGCCGACGTCGACGACGAGGTGGCCGTCCGCGAGGCGAAGCCCGGGCGCTTGGCCGTGACCCGCACGCGGATCGTCTGGCCGCGCTGGCGGCTCGTGGGTGTGAAGGTCTGCGCCGTGGCTCCCGAGACGGCGGTGCCGCCGGCGAGCCACTGGTACGACGCGGTGACGGTGGGCGACCACGAGCCGGGCGACGCGGTGAGCGTCGAGCCGACCCGCGGGGTCCCGCTGATGCCCGGCGAGGACGATCGGGTGAGGGTGCCCGCGGCGACGGCGGCGGTGGGCCGCGAGACGGCCGTCGCCGAGGTGTAGCCGGCGCGCGTGGCCGTCACCTGGACGACCAGGGCCCGGCCGGCGTCGGCCGACCGAGCGGCGTACGTCGAGCCGGTCGCCCCGTTGACGGCGGTCGCGCCGGAGAACCACTGGTAGGTGAGCACGGCGTCCTTGCGGGACCAGGTGCCGGGCGACGCGGTCAGCGTCTGGCCGACCTCCGCGCTGCCGGTGACCGACGGCCCCACCGTCGACGTCAGGGTGCCGGGGGACACCACCGCGGGCGCCGACACCGTGCGGACGGCGGGGGAGCCCGAGCGGTAGCCCGAGACCTGGACGCTCAGGGAGCGTCCGAGCATCGACGACGTCGGGGCGAACGTCTTGGCGGTGGCCCCCGCGACGGGCGAGCCGTCGAGCAGCCACTGGTACCCGTAGCTGTCGGGGGTGGGGTTCCACGAGCCGACGGACGCGCTCACCGACCTGCCGACCGTGGGCGCGCCGTTGATCGCCGGCTGGGACGTGCTGGCGGGGGCCGGGGGCGTGAAGTGGATGATCCCGTCGGGCCAGCCCTTGCCGTCCTTGGTGATCTTGCGCCAGTCGAAGGCGCCGCTCCAGTTGGACTCCGACACCCAGATCTCGGTCGAGGAGACGACCTTCTCGATGTAGGCGACGTGGTTGCCGGTCTTGCCCCACCACGCCACGGCGCCGACCGCGGGCTTGGAGTCGGTCACCGACGCCATCGCGGTGCCCCAGTCGCGGGCGTTGCCGACGCCGGGCGCCGGGCGCTTGGTCGACATGCCGTTGGTCGTGATGAGCCGGTACGCGACGTAGTTGGTGCAGTTGGTGCCGGTGTACATGTTCCAGTAGCTCGTGTTCCTGGCCGAGGCGTAGCCCGCGTGCGAGTAGCCCTTGCCGCTGCACCCCGTGTACGTCGTGCACAGCACGGTGTACGCCGCCTGCGCCGGAGCGATCGGCACGAGCAGGGCGGCGAAAAATAGCACGACGAGTGCGATCCGGGTGTGCGACACGCCGACACTCTACGTGACGGATGGGGCGCGTGTGACTCGATGAGGCGAGATCATCGTGCGGACCCGCCCCGGACCGTCGTCAGCGGTGCATCTCCATCGTGCAGCACTTGACGCTCCCGCCGGACTTGATGAACTCGCCGAGGTCGACCGGCACGGGGGTGTAGCCCCGTTCGCGCAGGCTCGCGGCCAGCTCCGTGGCGGCCGTCGGCAGCAGGACGTGGTGGCCGTCGCTGACGGCGTTGAGCCCCAGCACGAGGGCGTCGGCCTCGGAGCAGATGATCGCGTCGGGGAACAGGTCGCGCAGCGTCCGCTGGCTGTGCCGGCTGAACGCGCCGGGGAAGTACGCGATGTCCGCGGGGGCCTGGCCGTTGCCGTCGTCGAGGATCGCGATCGCGACGTCGAGGTGGTAGAACCGCGGATCGACGAGCTCGAGCGAGACGACCGGACGGTCGAGGGCGTCGGCGGCCTCGATGTGCGCCTCGAGCGACGTGCGGAAGCCCGTCCCGGCCAGGACCATCGAGCCGAGCGCCAGGAAGTCGCCCTCGCCCTCGTTGGTGCGGCCGGGCTCGGTCACGTGGTAGCCGTTGGCCGTCAGCCACGCGGCGTAGGCGCCGCCCTCGGCGGCGCGCTCGGGGTGGCGGAACTTGGCGCCGTACGCCCGTCCGCCGATGACCAGGCCGCCGTTGGCGGCGAAGACCATGTCGGGCTGGCCGGGCAGCGGGTCGATCAGGTCGACGCGGTGCCCGAGGCTCAGGTACGTGTTGCGCAGGACCTCCCACTGCAGGCGTGCCCGGTCGACGTCGACCGGCACGGTGACGTCCATCCACGGGTTGATCGCGTACGCGACCTCGAAGTGCGACGGCGTGCACATCAGGTAGTGGCGGGGGCGCGGTGCGCGGATCGCCTCGACGGGGAGGGGGGCTGCTGCTGATCGGGTGTCGAGAACGGTCAAGGTGAGGCCTCCGGGGGTCAGCTCAGGCAGTGACTCTGCGCAATGGACCCAGCGTAGGGGCGGCGGGCGGACGCCGACGAATCCGAAATGCCCTTCGGCGCAGCGATATCTTGCGTAGTGATGGAACTGATGAAGGATTCTTGCAAGACTGGCCTCATGGACGATCTCGACCGCCAGCTCGTCGGATGCCTGCTCGAGGACGGCCGGGCCACCTACGCCGCGATCGGCGACCGCATCGGCCTGTCGTCGCCCGCGGTGAAGCGGCGCATGGACCGGCTGGTCGCCGACGGCGTGATCGCCGGGTTCACCGCGATCCTCGACCCGCACCTGGTCGGCTGGACGACCGAGGCCTACGTCGAGGTGCACTGCAAGGGCACGATCTCGCCCGACGAGCTGCGCGCGGCGTTCGGCCGCGTGCCGGAGGTGCACGCCGCGGCGACGGTCTCGGGCGCCGCCGACGCGATCCTGCACATCGTGGCCAAGGACGTGCGGGATCTCGAGCGGGCGCTCGAACGCGTCCGGGTCGAGACCGACAACGTCGACCGCACCGAGACCGCGATCGTCCTGTCGCGCCTGATCGACCGCCACGGCCCCGGCCAGGCGGGGTTCAGCCCTCCCGACGAGGTCCCAGCCGGCTGACAGCAGGACCCGGGGAGCCTGCCGGTCGCGGACGCGGGGGCCGGGGCGATTTGAGTCTGCCGCCCCCGTGGGCGTAGAATCGGGAGTCGGCCTTTTCAGGCGCGCACACCCATGTCACGACACCCGCTCCGGCGGCGTGCGGGGTGCGTCCCGGCCGGAGCCACACAGCATCACAGTGACATCACAGGCAGTGCAACCAAAGAAGAGGTCATGGCGAAAAAAGAAGGCGTCATCGAGATGGAAGGTGCCGTGGTCGAGGCTCTTCCCAACGCGATGTTCCGTGTGGAGCTGGCCAACGGTCACAAGGTCCTCGCGCACATCAGCGGCAAGATGCGTCAGCACTACATCCGCATCCTTCCCGAGGACCGGGTCGTGGTGGAGCTCTCGCCGTACGACCTCTCCCGCGGACGCATCGTCTACCGCTACAAGTAAGACCGCTCCACCTCAACATCCACGCATCGATCCCCAAGAGAGAGAATCTCGATGAAGGTCAACCCGAGCGTGAAGAAGATGTGTGACAAGTGCAAGGTGATCCGTCGCCACGGCCGCGTCATGGTGATCTGCGAGAACCCGCGCCACAAGCAGCGCCAGGGCTGAGCAGGCACATCCGCTTCACAGCAAGAGCAGCACGCAACATCTGAACGCTCCCGTCGCACCCGGTCCACCCGACCGGCCCGCGGCGGGTCACCCCCGGAAGCGTAGGCCGGGGCCCGGCTCCAGGTCACCGAAGACCTGGGAGGCAGCCGGGACGCATCAGGTGACCACACCTCGCAGAACGGAAGGAATTGCCTACATGGCACGCCTCGTAGGAGTCGACCTCCCGCGCGAAAAGCGCATCGAGATCGCACTCACGTACGTCTTCGGCATCGGCCGCACCCGCGCCACCGAGACCCTCGCAGCAACCGGCATCAGCCCGGACAAGCGAGTCCACGAGCTCGACGACAACGACCTCGTAGCGCTCCGCGATCACATCGAAGCGAACTACCAGACCGAGGGCGACCTGCGTCGCACGGTCACGGCAGACATTCGCCGCAAGATGGAGATCGGCAGCTACCAGGGCCGTCGCCACCGTGCGCACCTGCCCGTTCGTGGCCAGCGCACCAAGACCAACGCGCGCACCCGCAAGGGCCCCAAGCGCACCGTCGCCGGAAAGAAGAAGTGATAGCGCATGCCTCCTAAGTCAGCTGGCAAGAAGGTCCGCCGCAAGGAAAAGAAGAACGTCGCTGCGGGCGAAGCCCACATCAAGAGCACGTTCAACAACACCCACGTCACGATCACCGATCCCACCGGTGCCGTGATCTCCTGGGCCTCCGGCGGAACCGTCGGATTCAAGGGCTCGCGCAAGTCGACTCCGTTCGCGGCCGGCATGGCCGCCGAGTCGGCCGGTCGCCAGGCGATGGAGCACGGGATGAAGAAGGTCGACGTCTTCGTGAAGGGCCCCGGTTCGGGCCGCGAGACGGCGATCCGGTCGCTGAGCGGCGTCGGCCTCGAGGTCGGCACCATCTCCGACGTGACCCCCAGCCCCCACAACGGCTGCCGTCCCCCCAAGCACCGTCGTCTCTGACGACCGCTTGCCCTGAACACACAGTCCTAGGAGTTATCACCCATGGCCCGTTACACCGGACCTCTCACCAAGAAGTCGCGCCGTCTCGGCATCGACCTCGTCGGTGGTGACGCTGCTTTCGAGAAGCGTCCTTACCCTCCCGGCCAGCACGGCCGCGCGCGCGTCAAGGAGTCGGAGTACCGCAACCAGCTGCTCGAGAAGCAGAAGGCGCGCTACACCTACGGAGTGCTCGAGAAGCAGTTCCGCAAGTACTACGAGCTCGCGTCGCGTCGTCCCGGCAAGACCGGTGACAACCTGCTCCAGATCCTGGAGTCGCGTCTCGACAACGTCGTCTACCGTGCCGGTTTCGCCCGCACGCGTCGTCACGCCCGTCAGCTCGTCAACCACGGGCACTTCATCGTCAACGGCGTCAAGACCGACATCCCGTCGTTCCAGGTGAGCAAGCACGACATCATCGACGTCAAGCCCAAGTCGCTGGAGACCACGCCGTTCATCGTCGCGCGTGAGACCCACGACAAGGACACGGTCCCCGGCTGGATCGACGTCGCCCCCGAGCGCGGACGCATCCTCGTCCACGCCCAGCCCGTTCGCGAGCAGATCACGGTTCCGATCCAGGAGCAGCTGATCGTGGAGTTCTACTCCAAGATCTGATCCCCCCAGTCGCTGGTCACCCCTGTGGGGTGACCAGCGCACGACCCGGGCCTTCAAATAGAGGTCGGCCCGGAAAGGAAACACCACATGCTGATCGCCCAGCGCCCCGCCCTGTCCGAAGAGGTCGTCGACGAGTTCCGTTCGCGGTTCGTCATCGAGCCCCTCGAGCCCGGCTTCGGCTACACCCTCGGCAACTCGCTGCGTCGCACGCTGCTGTCGTCGATCCCCGGTGCGGCCGTCACCTCGATCAAGATCGACGGTGTCCTGCACGAGTTCTCGACGATCCCCGGCGTGACCGAGGACGTCACCGAGATCATCCTGAACCTCAAGGAGCTCGTCGTCTCGTCCGAGAACGACGAGCCCGTCGTGATGTACCTCCGCAAGGAGGGTGAGGGCGCCGTGACGGCCTCCGACATCCAGCCCCCGGCCGGTGTCGAGGTCCACAACCCCGATCTGCACATCGCGACCCTGAACGCCAAGGGCAAGATCGAGATCGAGCTCGTCGTCGAGCGTGGCCGCGGCTACGTCTCGGCCGTGCAGAACAAGTCCGGTGACGAAGAGATCGGCCGCATGCCGGTCGACTCGATCTACTCGCCGGTCCTCAAGGTGACGTACAAGGTCGAGGCCACCCGCGTCGAGCAGCGCACCGACTTCGACAAGCTCGTCATCGACGTCGAGACCAAGAAGTCGATCCTTCCCCGCGACGCCATCGCGTCGGCCGGTTCGACCCTGGTCGAGCTGTTCGGCCTGGCCCGCGAGCTCAACGTCGAGGCCGAGGGCATCGACATCGGCCCGAGCCCCGTCGACGAGCAGCTCGCCGCCGACCTGGCCCTGCCGATCGAGGACCTCAACTTCACGGTGCGGTCGTACAACTGCCTCAAGCGCGAGGGCGTCCACACCGTGGGCGAGCTCATCACGCGCTCGGAGCAGGACCTGCTCGACATCCGCAACTTCGGTTCCAAGTCGATCGACGAGGTCAAGGCCAAGCTCAACGAGATGGGTCTCGCGCTCAAGGACAGCCCGGCCGGGTTCGACCCGACCGCGGCCATCGACGCCTACGACGACGACGCCAGCTTCGCCGAGGACGAGCAGTACTGACGTACTGCCCGCCCACGGCACCTCAGCCCGATTGATTCTGGAGACACACCATGCCCACCCCCACCAAGGGACCCCGCCTCGGCGGTAGCCCGGCTCACCAGCGCCTGATCCTGGCCAACCTCGCGCAGAACCTGTTCGAGCACGGCAAGATCACGACGACCGAGGCCAAGGCCCGCCGTCTGCGCCCCTACGCGGAGTCGCTCATCACCAAGGCCAAGACCGACACGGTGGCCAACCGCCGCCAGGTCGTCAAGGTCATCCGTGACAAGAGCATCCTGCACACGCTGTTCACCGAGATCGGTCCCGCCATGGCGACCCGTCCCGGCGGCTACACGCGCATCACGAAGGTCGCGCCGCGCAAGGGCGACAACGCCCCCATGGCCGTCATCGAGATCGTGGAGGCCAAGGAGTTCGGCGCCCAGAACCAGACGCCGAAGCGTTCGACCTCGCGCGAGGCCGCTCCGGTCGAGGCCGAGCAGACCCCCGTCGTCGCCGACGAGGACGCTCCGTCCGACGATCTCGGCACCGATCACGACGTGGTCGAGGCCTCCGAGGACGCCCCCGCGGCGGCCGAGACGGTCGAGAGCTCGACCGACGCCCCGGCCGAGGACGACGCCAAGTAGTCACCCGCCCCACCACGAACGCCCGTCACCGAGAGGTGGCGGGCGTTCGTGCGTCCGGCCGGGCGCCGCGAAACTAGATGGTTACACCCACGCTCGTCGTGCGCGGGCGCCAGGTCGTCGGACGAAACGTGCGGGCAACCTCGCGCTCGTACGGTTCCCCCTTCGGGGACGTACGAGACGACCAGAGGACCCACGTGAGACCACACACCACAGCGATGCGGCGCCGCGCCGCCCTCGTGAGCACGGCAGCGCTCGCCATGATCGGCACGGGGCTCGCCACCGGCGCGGCATCGGCCGAGGAGAAGGCCCCGTCGGCCGGATTCCTGGCCCCGTACTACACGCAGGGAGACCTGACCGGCGACTCGCAGGTCGACCGGGCCGACCTCGACCGGCTGACGGCCGCGGTCGGCACGGGCTCGGGCGACGCGGGCTGGGACGCGGTGTCGGCGGCCGACCACGACGGCGACGCGACCATCACGCTCGCGGACGTCGCGCGGCTCTCGCAGCGCATCCTCTACGACGACGGCCCGTTCGAGCTCGTCGAGGCGTCGGCCCTCGACATGCAGAAGGCCATGAACGCCGGTGTCACGAGCTCGGTCGAGCTGACCCGGGACTACCTCGAACGCATCGCGACGTACGACAAGCTGCCCTTCGCGCAGTTCGCGAACCGCTACCTGAACTCGATCATCACGACCAACCAGGACGCGCTGACGGCTGCGGCGGCCAGCGACGCGGCCCGCGCCGCCCACGGCGGCCCGCGCAGCATGCTCGACGGCATCCCGATCGTGCTGAAGGACAACTACGACACCAAGGACATGCCCACGACCGCCGGTTCGGGCGCGTTCGAGGCCAACCAGACCTCGGACGACGCCACGATGGTCGCCAAGCTGCGCGACGAGGGAGCCGTGATCCTGGCCAAGGCCAGCATGGACGAGTTCGCGATCAACCTGACCTCGCAGATCTCGGTCGGTGGCACCACGACCACGGTCTACAGCCCGTACAACCTGAACCAGACGTCGGGTGGGTCGAGCGGCGGCACGGGGGCGTCGATCTCGAGCAACCTCGGCGCGATCGGATTCGGCACCGACACGGGGGGCTCCATCCGGGTCCCGTCGTCGTACAACCAGCTCGTCGGCATCCGCCCCACGGTCGGGCTCACGAGCCGGTCCGGCATCGTGCCGCTCGCCCTGTCGCAGGACACGGGCGGGCCCATGGCACGGTCCGTCACCGATGCGGCCGTCGCCCTCGACGCCGTCGCGGGCGCCGATCCGGCCGACCCGATCACGTCCGAGTCGAACGGCAGGATCCCCGCGTCCTACACGTCGTACCTCGACCCGACAGCGCTCAAGGGCAAGCGCCTGGGCTACGTGCAGAGCACGATCGGGACGAACGCGACCGTCGTGCGGCTGTTCAACCAGGCCGTCGCCGACCTGCGGGCCCAGGGCGCCGAGGTCGTCGTGCTGACCGACAGCCTCTCGACCGTCGGCGGGTACGCCAGCGGCAGCACCAACGAGTTCCGGCACGACCTGCAGACCTACATCGACGACCACCTGGGCAAGGACGTGCCCTACCGCTCGCTCGACCAGATCGCGCGGTCCGGCAAGGTCGTGACGGGCCGTGGATCGGCCGACGGATCGGGCAACGGGACGTACACGGCCCGCGCCAAGGTCACCGAGGAGCAGTACCAGACGTACATCGCGACGCACCGCGCCGAGATCGCCAACGGCGAGGCGATCATGACCAAGATCCTCGACGACAACGCGATCGACGCCCTGATCTACCCGACGGGCTCGACCTACGGGACGATCGGCACGAACCTGCGGCTGAGCCCCAACAGCGGCATGCCCGCCGTGACGGTCCCGATGGGCCAGGCGGTCGCGACCGACGGCACCAACCCCATCGTCGGCGCCAACGTCAACCTCGAGTTCCTCGGTCGCAACTACTCCGAGGGCCCGTTGATCGGGCTGACGTACGCCTACGAGCAGGCGACGCACCACCGCACGACGCCGGCCAACTACCCGGGGCTGACCCGATGAGGCGCCCCGGCACGACCGCAGCGACGACCACCCGAGGAAGGCAGGACCGATCCATGAGCGCGATCACCCAGCGAGGTGCCGCGGTGGCGGCCGCCGGCACCGCCCTGGCCCTGGCGCTCGGTGCGCTGGCGGCCACGGGCGCCGCGGCCGACGACGAGCAGCCGTACGCCGTCACGGTCTCCGACGCGACCGTCACGATCGGAGACCGCGTCGACGTCACGGTGACCGCCGACCGCATCGAGGACGTCTACGCGTACTCGATGGAGCTCGGCTACGACCCGGCGCTGCTCGCCTACGTGGGCGACAGTGCCGGCACCGAGATCAGCGGCGCGACGTACGAGCAGCAGACACCCGGCGAGGTCGTCGTGACGCACACCAAGCTCGGCACCTCGCCCGCGGCGACGGGAGACGACGTCACGCTGGTCACCGCGACGTTCACCGCGATCGCCGACGGCACCGCGACCGTCACGGCGAGCGACCTGACGTCGGTGACGAGCTCGGCGTCGAGCACGACGACGCCGGTCGTCGGCTCGGCCCGGCTCGCGATCGCCAGGAAGGCCGCGCCCGTCGCGACGTCGGCCCCTGGCATCTCGGGGACGGCGAAGGTCGGATCGGTCCTGCAGGGCGACCCCGGTCGCTGGGACGTCGAGGGCCTGCAGTTCGCCTACCAGTGGTCCGTGGCGGGTGTGCCCGTCGCGGGTGCGACGGGCCCGACGTTCAGGGTGCCGGCGTCCGCCGCCGGTGCCTCGGTGACGCTCGGGGTGACGGCGTCGAGGACCGGGTACGAGACCGGCACCGCGACGGCGAGCAGCGCGGTCGTGGCGAAGGCGTCGACGCGGACGTCGCTGTCGGCGAGTCCCCGGACGCTGAAGCCCGGGCGGAAGCTGACGACGAAGGTCAGGGTCTCGGCACCGGGCGTCGTGCCGACCGGCACGCTGACGTACACGTACCGCGGCAGGACCGTCCGTCAGCGCGTCGCGCTGGTCGGCGGCCGGGCCACGATCACCTTCCGTCCGGAGGTCAGGGGACGGCACACCCTGGCCGTCAGGTTCGTCCCGTCGAAGGGATTCGGCGCCAGCACCGACTCGGTGAGGATCCGCGTCAGGCGCTAGCCGTGATGTCGGCGCCCGTCACCGCGAGGCCTGTTCGGCCAACGGTGTTGATCTGGGGTGCTCCCGCATGAACAAGCCCGCCGCTCACCTGAAGTGGGTGAGCGGCGGTCTTTGAGGTGTCAGGTCTTTCTCGACACAGAGGTCGTGCGCCCGGACATCCCGCGCGCAGCACTATCTGCGGACCAGGTCGCGAAGGTGACCTCGACCTGCTCTTGCCTGCGATTGCGGCCGCTACGACCCGCGAGTGCTATGCATGTGGTCCGGCCCCAGGACGGCGAGCAGCTGCATGATCTCGGCGTCCCGAGATCCGGGGGCGGCCGTGTAGAGCACCAGGTGCTGGTCGCGGTCCGGCAGGGTCAGGGTGTCGCAGTCGACGGTGACGGGCCCGACCACCGGGTGTCGGAAGGTCTTGGTGAGTGCGGGCCGGGCCTGGACGTCGTGCTGGTCCCACAGCCGAGCGAACTCGGCACTCCCCTCACGCAGGTCGTCGACCAGGTCGCGGACGACCGGATCGCGCGGGTAGCGGGCCAGCGTCGCGTGCAGCTCCATCACGACGTGGTGCCGGAACGACGCAACGTCCTCGAGACCGAAGAGCGGCGCGCGGTCGGACCGCCCGTCGAGGAACGCCCGTCGGGCCAGGTTGCGCTCGTCCGGCTCGAGCGTGGCGAAGTCCTCCATCAGCGCCCCGGCGAGCTCGTTCCACGCCAGCACCTCGAAGGCTGCGGACATCACGAATCCGGCCGTGGCCGGAAGCCGTTCCAGGAGCGCCATGATGCTGGGGCGCACGTCGCGTCGATGCACACTGGTGCGCGCGGGGGCAACGCCGGCCAGGACGTGCAGGTGATCGGCCTGCGCGTCGGTCAGGTGCAGTGCCGCGGCGATCGATGCGAGGACCTCACCGGACGGACGCGGGGCGCGCGCCTGCTCCAGGCGCACGTAGTACTCGGTGGAGATGTGCGCAAGCACCGCGACCTCCTCGCGTCGCAGACCCGGGGTCCTGCGACGCGGACCGGACGGCATGCCCACGTCCTCGGGGCGCAGACGCTCGCGCCGACTACGCAAGAAGGCGGCCAGCTCATGCTTGTCCATGCCGTCCAGTGTGCCGCCGGGTTGCATGCGGAGGGTAGTACCGGCTGTGCCTGCCTCAGGACGTCACGCCTGCCGAGACTGGCCGCATGACACCTTCACCCTCCCAGCCCATCGGCCTGCTCACGGACAAGATCGTCCTCGTCACCGGCGCGAGCCGCGGCATCGGAGCCGCCGCAGCCCGACTCTTCGCCCGCGAAGGCGCCTCCGTCGTCCTGGCCGCCCGAAGCACCGCGTCCCTCGACGCCGTCGTCGACGAGATCCAACGCGACGGAGGTACCGCCAGCGCCGTCACGATGGACCTGGCCGACGACGACTCCATCCGCGCCGCCGTCGCCCGCGTCGACGAGCTGCACGGCCGGCTCGACGCGGCCTTCAACAACGCCGGCGCCGTGCAGCGCGTACCAGGTCCGGTCGACTCGACGACCGGCGACGACATCGACGAGCAGTTCGCGATCAACTTCCGGGCACACTGGACCGCCATGACAGCCGAGTGGGAGCTGATGCGCAGGACGGGCGGCGGATCGATCGTCAACACGTCGAGCATCGGGAGCCGTCGCGCCAACCCCGCCCTGCCGGCCTACGGCGCCATGAAGCGGGCGCTGAACAGCCTGACCGAGACCGCCGCCGTGAACTGGGCACCCCACGGCATCCGGGTCAACGGCATCACGCCGGGCGGCACCGCCACAGAGATGATCGACGAGTGGGAGGTAGCGACGCCCGGCGTCACCGGCCACATCATCGCCTCGATCCCGCTGGGACGGATGGCCCAGCCGCACGAGGTCGGCGAGGCAGCTGCCTGGCTTCTCAGTGACCGCGCGTCAATGGTGACCGGAGCGATCATCCCAGTCGACGGCGGAGCGGGAGCCTGAGCGAAGCTGGCGCGTCCCCGACACTCGCCCAGCCGGCGCCGCTGATGACCCAACGCGCCCGCGCCGAAGGCCGCGGCGGGTACCGATGGAAGGTCGTTGCCCAGTGTGCTGAGGAGGCCGACCGACTTCGCGCCACAAACGTGCGGTGGCCTGGAAGGACGCGCTCTTGGATGTGGGCCATCCACCCCGTGCCGCAACACCATGTGCCGAACAGGCCGCGAGGTGGCGGGCGCCGCGGTGCGCTCAGGGGCGGCGCACCTCGAGGACGCGGAAGCCCTTCTCGCTGCCGATGCGCGTGGTGGGCCACCCCTGCTCGCCCAGCCAGCGCTGCAGCGAGTCCGCACCGAGGTTGCGGCCCACGACGAGCCGGGCCGTGCCGTCGGGCGAGAGGTGTGGCAGCCACCGCAGCAGCAGCTCGTGCAGGGCCTGCTTGCCGATGCGGATCGGGGGGTTCGACCAGAGGTGGTCGACGACCAGGTCGTCGGGCACCTCGTCGGGCAGGACGGCCCGGACGTCGACGCCGAGGCGCTCGGCGTTGAGCCGGGTCAGCTCGAGCGCCCGCTCGTTGACGTCGACGGCCCAGACCGTGCGGTCGGCCGGGGCGTCGGCGGGGGCGGCCGCGACCGAGCACGCGATCGGCCCCCACCCGCAGCCGAGGTCGAGCACGACCCCGGACGTCGGGGGAGTGCTGGCGCCCAGCAGCACCGCGGTGGCCTTGTCGAGACCGTCGTGCGAGAACACGCCGCTGGCGGTCGTGAAGGTCAGCTCGCGTCCCCAGACGACCGCCGTGACGTCCTGGCGGCGGTCGTCGCTGGAGGGGGTCCGGTCGAAGTAGTGGTCTGCCACGACGCCAGTCTCCCAGTGCGTCGACGAAGAAAGTCCGGCGGATCGTCAACGCGGACGCCTCCCGATGGGTATACCCGTGTGAGGCCGGCACCGTTGCCGTCCCGGACATCGGAGGAACACATGCGCCAGCGCACACGTCATCTCATCGCCCTCGGAGCCGTCACGGCCCTCACCGCCGGCAGCGGCCTGGCCGCCGTCGGATCGGCCCAGGCTGCGACGTCCACGATCCCCAAGTCCGCGCTCGGACTGTCGTCCAACGGCAAGAACCTGACGACGTTCAGCCTGACGACGGGCAAGCGCACCAAGGCCCTCGGCCAGGCCAAGGGCCTGGTCGGCGACGTCCGCCTGATCGGCATCGACGAGCGTCCGGCCGACCACAAGGTCTACGCCGTCGGCGACAAGGGCGGCATCTACGTCGTCAACCGCGGCAACGGAGTCGTCCGCAAGGTCTCGCAGCTCAGCGTCGCGCTCGAGGGCACGTACTTCGGCGTCGACTTCAACCCCGCCGCGGACCGCCTGCGCATCATCAGCGACACGGGCCAGAACCTGCGCCACGACGTCTCGCAGCCCGCGCCCACGACCGCGGTCGACGGTCCGCTGAACTACGACGGCACGGTCGCGACGGGCGTCACGGCCGCCGGCTACACCAACAGCGACAACGACCCCTCGTCGGGCACGACGCTGTTCAACCTCGACATGACCCGCGACCAGGTCGTGCAGCAGGTCCCGGCCAACTCCGGCAACCTGCTCGTGTCGGGTCCGTTCGGACCCCGTCAGGGCCCCGTCGCGGGCTTCGACGTCGTGGGCACGAACTCGGGCACGCGCACCGCCGACAACACCGGCTTCGCGTCGATCCGCCCGACGGGCGGCGGCCTCGCGACGCTGTACCGCGTCAACCTGCTGAGCGGGAAGTTCACCAAGGTGGCAAAGTTCGATAAGGACATCGCCGACCTCGCCATCCCGCAGCCCCGCTGACCGGGGACGCTGCCTGAGCGGGCGACGGCCTCGTACGTCGACGCACAGGAGCAGCGCTGGTGGCACCGTGGAGGCCCTCCCGGGCCGGTGACGCGGGTGGTGGACGACCCACCCCCGACGCACTGGCCCGGGAGGGGTACGCCCTCCACGGCGCCGAGCTCTACCGCTACGCTCTCGGACGCCTGCTCGACGACGCCGCCGCGCAGGACGTCGTGCAGGAGACGATCGTCCGGGCCTGGCGGGCCGGCGACCGGTACGACCCGCAGACGTCGTCGTTGCGCACGTGGCTGTTCGCCATCGCGCGCAACGTCGTCGCCGACCACCTCACCGCCCGGCGGCGGGCCGCCGCCCTGCCGGACCTCGTCGACCAGCACGGGAAGGACCACATGAGCGACCACAGTGCGGCCCTCGCCGACGTCGACCTGGTCACCCGCGCGCTCGGCCTGATCAGCCACGACCACCGCACCGCGATCGTCGAGACCTATCTGCGCGACCGGTCGTACGACGACGTCGCGGCCGATCTCGGCGTCTCGGTCAGCACGCTGCGCAGCCGTGTCTTCCACGGGCTGCGTCACCTGCGCCGCGCCATGGCCCTGATGGTGATCGAGCCGTGACGGGGCTCGACGACCTCGACCACGAGCAGCTGCGCGAGGCCCTGGGCGCCTACTCGCTGGGCCAGCTCGACGACCCGCTGAGGGGCGCGGTGCGGGCGCACCTCACCGCGTGCGACACGTGCCCCGCCGAGCTCGCCGAGATCGGGCCGATCGCGCGTGCCCTGCGGTCGGTCGACCCCGATGCCGTCCGACCGGTCGACGTCGGCGTCCCGGCGGGGCTCGACGACCGCATCCGCCGGGCGCTGCCGCCCGCCCCGCTCCCGACGCGGTCGCGCGGTCGCCGCGGGCCGCTCGTGACCGCCGCGGTCGCCGTGGCGTCAGCTGCCGCCGCGGTCGTCCTCACCGCCGTCGTGGTCGGCGACGACGCGCCCTCCGGCCCGACCGTGATCGCCGTGCCCGAGGTGCAGGTCGTGCAGGGCGTCAGGGCGACCGCCGGCCTGGTCGACCACACGTGGGGTCTCGAGATCAAGCTGCAGGCCACGGGGCTGCGCGCGGGGGAGCGGTTCCGGATGTGGGTCGTCGCCGACGACGGCAGCAGCCGCGAGGCCGGCGAGTTCGTCGGCGTCGCCGGCACGGAGATCACGTGCGACATGAGCTCGTCGGTGCTGCTCGACGACGCCGCGGCCTTCCGCGTCGTCGACGCCTCGGGCGACGAGGTCATCTCGGCCGACATCCCGTCCTGAGGTTCGCGGGCGTCAGCAGCTGCGCGAGACGTACCGACGCGAGCCGCGAGGCACCACGTCGCGGTCGCGCAGCAGGATCGAGGCGCGTCCGGCCCGTGCCGCGCACGCGCGGGTGAAGGCGCGGCGGCCGTTGTCGGTGTACTCGATCTCGATCAGCCGGGTGCCGTAGGTGCGCGTGTAGGCGCCGCACTCGCGGTAGACCTCGCACTCCTCGGCGACCGCGAAGTCGAACCCCAGGCGGAGACGGCTGAGCTCG
This sequence comes from Aeromicrobium sp. CFBP 8757, assembly GCF_014841755.1. Taxonomy (NCBI): domain Bacteria; kingdom Bacillati; phylum Actinomycetota; class Actinomycetes; order Propionibacteriales; family Nocardioidaceae; genus Aeromicrobium; species Aeromicrobium sp. CFBP 8757. The sequence continues at coordinate 111,619 of NZ_JACYUM010000003.1, read as the reverse complement.
GGGGCGTTCTTCTGCGCGATCGCGACGCCCGACCGATGGGCCTCCCGCACGAGCCGGCGCGCGAAGGCGACGGCGTGCCGCTTGGTCAGCCGGTGGCCCGACCGGGTCCACGAGTCGAGGTTGTCGGGCTCGACGGCGGCGAAGCCCTTGCGGCCGCACTGGTCGAACCAGGCGCGGTTGAGGTCTCCGAGGGCCTTGCGCCGGGCCGACGTGCGGATGTCGAGCAGCACCTCGTCGGGCCACCCGGGATCGCGGACGAGTCGCCCCGCGCCGTCGCGCAGCAGGAGGGACGGGTGGTTCTTCCTCCACCAGCGCAGCGTGCCGGGCTGGGTCTGGAACGAGTTGACGTAGCAGATCGAGTAGCGTCCGGCGGCCGGCCGCTCGGAGCGGTCGCGGGTGACGACGCCGACGTCGGCGGCGGGCCGGTACGCCCCGCCGAGCTGGTAGTCGGCGACCGCCGCGGTGGGCGGCGGGGAGGGGGACGGCGAGGGGGCGGGTGACGCGGTCAGGGCCAGCACGGCCGCGATCGCGGTGATCAGCCCGCTCATGGTCGGCACGACGTCGACGCGAGTGCCACGAGGTCGTCGGTCGTCGTCATGGCCCCAGTGTGGCAGGGCCGCTGCGCCGTCACGGCGGCGTGGGGCACGGCGACGGCTCGTCGCGCCGCCGCCGGGACTCCACGGCCCGTGCGGCCAGCCCCGCGTCGTCGGGGTACGTGACCTCCTCGAGCACCAGACCGTGGGCCGGCATGACCGTCACCCGGGTGTCGCGGGCGGCGCGTCCCAGCACCTCGCCCGACCACGCCGGGGCGAAGCGTCCCTCGCCGACCGCGACGAGGGCACCCATCAGCGCCCTCACCATCGAGTGGCAGAACGCGTCGGCGCGCACCGTCGTCTCGACGAGGTCGCCCACGCGGACGGACCGCAGCTCGAGCAGCGTGCGGATCGTGGTGGCCCCCTCGCGCCTCTTGCAGAACGCGGCGAAGTCGTGCTCGCCCAGCAGGTGCTCGGCCGCGGCGTTCATCGCGTCGACGTCGAGCGTCCGGCGCCACGCCACGACGCTGCCGCGCGCCAGGGGGTCGGGGCCCTCGGGTGCGTCGCACAGACGGTAGACGTAGCGCCGCTCGAGCGCCGCGAACCGCGCGTCGAACCCCTCGGGCGCCGGCGCCAGGGCCCGCAGCGCGATGTCGCCGGGCAGCAGGCGACGCAGTCGCCGCGCGAGGGCGTCGGGCTCGACGTCGTCGGGCAGGTCGACGTGCGCGACCTGCCCGCGCGCGTGGACCCCGGCGTCGGTGCGGCCCGCGCACGTCAGCTGGGGCGTCGTCGTGAGCCGCAGGATCGTGGCCAGCGCGGTCTCGACCTCGCCCTGGACGGTGCGCAGTCCCGGCTGGGTGGCCCAGCCGCGGAAGTCGGTGCCGTCGTAGGACAGGTCGAGTCGCAGGCGCACGACGTCACGCTACCGGCTGGGTCGGTGCCCCCGTTCGTCCTGCCCTCGCGCCGATCGCCGACTACCGTGGGCGCACCACCGACCTCCGGGAGTCCCATGCGCACCGCCACGTCCTGGTCCACCGCGACGGCGGTGACGCTGCTCGTCGGGCTGCTCGCCGCGCCGCCCACGCAGGCGAGCGAGCCGGCGCCGCCGGCCACGGCCACCGTCGCCGGTGTCGGTGCCCCCGACACCCCCACGACGCCCCGGGCGGCCGGCCTGGTCGTCACGACGACCCGCGGCAGCGCCGCGGTCGAGCAGCTCGCCACCGAGGTCGCGGACCGGGCGGCCGTCGTCGACGGCGTCGGACGCGGCCCCGGGGGCACGCGCGTGGTCGAGTTCGGCGAACCCGTGGCCGGCGACGTCGCCGAGCGGCTCGCGACCGAGCTGGAGTCACGTCCCGGCATGGGCTCGGTCGAGCCCAACTACGTCCGGTCTGCCGCCGACGCCCCACCCGTGTCGGTCGACGACCCGCTGTTCCCGCAGCAGAAGAACCTGTGGGACACGGGTCGGGCCGGCGGGGGCTTCAGCACCCGCGCGCCCGCGTTCTGGCAGCGCACGAAGGGCAGCCCCGACGTCCGCGTGGCGGTGCTCGACACGGGCCGCACGACGCACCCCGACCTCACGTGGGCGGCGGGGTACGACGCCGTCTCCAACGACGCCGACCCGACCGATCCCGGCGACCACCACGGCACGCACGTCGCGGGGATCGTGGCGGCCCGGGCCGACAACGGCCGCGGGGTCGCGGGGGTCGCCCCGGGCGCGACGATCGTCCCGGTGCGAGTGCTGGACGCCGACGGGTCGGGCACCGACTCGGCGATCGCCCGCGGCATCCTGTGGGCGGCCGGGTCGCCGCCGGCCGGTGCCCCGGCCAACCCGTCGCCCGTGCAGGTCGTCACGATGTCGCTGGCCGGGCCGGGACGGTGCACCTCGACGCTCTCCAACGCCATCTCGACGGCGCGCAGCCGCGGGGTCGTCGTGGTCGCCGCGGCCGGCAACGACGCACGCGACGCGGCGGGCTACGCGCCGGGCAGCTGCCCCGGCGTGATCTCCGTGGGCGCCACCGACGACGCCGGCGCCCGCGCGTCGTTCTCCAACACCGGACCGTCCGTCGACGTCTCGGCCCCCGGCGTGGCCGTCATCTCGACGTACGCGACGGCGACCGGCGCGCCGGCGTACGCCGCCGTGTCGGGCACCAGCATGGCGGCACCCGCCGTGGCGGGCGCGGCGGCGCTGCTCTCGTCGGTCGGCCTGTCGGGCGCCCAGATCGAGGCGACGCTGCCCACCATGGTGCGTCCCTCGACGAGCGCCGGGACCGCCGGCGTCCTCGACCTCGGGTACGTCGCGGCCGCTGCGGCTCCGGCCCGCGCCGGCACCACGGTGTCGGCGAAGGTCTCCGCCCGCACCGTGCGCCCGGGCGGGAGGTCGGTCGTGCGGGTGCGGCTGCGCTCGACGACGTCCGGCGCCCGTCCGGTCGGCCGCATCCGCGTCTTCGACGGATCGAGGATCGTGCGCACGGCGTACGTCTCGCCGCGGCGCAACGGCGCCATCACGGTCAAGACACCCCGCCTGCGTCGCGCGGGCGTCCACCGCCTCAGGGTCGTGTACCTCGGCACCGGGTCGTTCGAGGGCAGCAGGTCGGTCGTGCGACGCGTGCGCGTGCGCTAGACGCGCGAGGGCCCCCACCGCACGCGGTGGGGGCCCTCGGGGTGGGACGGAGGATCTACCTCGACCAGCGGTCCTCGGCGGCCGTGAAGTCGAGACGACGGTCGCCCGTGTAGATCTGCTTGGGGCGGGCGATCTTCTGCTCCTTGTCGTCCACGAGCTCGATCCACTGGGCCAGCCAGCCGGAGGTGCGCGGGATCGCGAACAGGACCGTGAACATCTCGGGCGGGAACTGCAGCGCCTCGTAGATCAGGCCCGAGTAGAAGTCGACGTTCGGGTAGAGCTTGCGGCTGACGAAGTACTCGTCCTCCAGCGCGATGCGCTCCAGCTCCTGCGCGATCTCGAGCAGCGGGTTGACGCCCGTGACCTCGAAGACGTCGTCGACGGCCTTCTTGATGATCGTGGCGCGCGGATCGAAGTTCTTGTACACGCGGTGACCGAAGCCCATGAGCTTCTCGTCACCCTTCTTGACGCCCTCGATGAACGCCGGGATGTTCTCGGGCACCTTGATGCGCTTGAGCATCTTCAGGACGGCCTCGTTGGCGCCACCGTGCAGCGGGCCGTAGAGCGCGGCGATGCCGGCGCTGACGGCCGAGTACGGGTCGACCTGGCTCGAGCCGACCGAGCGGACCGCGTTGGTCGAGCAGTTCTGCTCGTGGTCGGCGTGCAGGATGAACAGGACCTCGAGGGCCTTGGCCAGGCGCGGGTCGGGGTTGTACTTCTGCTCCGACATCTTGAACAGCATCGAGAGGAAGTTCTCGGTGTAGGTCAGGTCGTTGTCGGGGTAGACGTACGGCTTGCCCTGCGCGTGGCGGAACGACCAGGCGCCCAGCGTCGGCATCTTGGCGATCAGGCGCACGACCTGGTCGTGACGGACCTGCGGGTCGCTGATGTTGCGGGCCTCGGGGTAGAACGTCGACAGCGCGCCGACGCTCGACAGCAGCATGCCCATGGGGTGCGCGTCGTAGCGGAAGCCCTGCAGCTGCGACTTCAGGTTCTCGTGCACGAACGTGTGGAACGTGATCTCGTGCACCCACTGGTCGTGCTGCTCGCGGGTCGGCAGCTCGCCGTGGATCAGCAGGTAGGCGACCTCGAGGTAGGTGGACTTCTCGGCCAGCTGCTCGATCGGGTAGCCGCGGTACTCCAGGATGCCCTTGTCGCCGTCGATGTAGGTCACGGCGCTGCGGGTGGAGGCGGTGTTGGTGAACCCCGGGTCGTACAGGGCCAGGCCCGGCTCGTCCTCGGTCTTGCCGATCTTGCCGAAGTCGCTGGCGCGCACCGTGCCGTCGGTGATGGGGAGCTCGTACTCCTCGCCGGTGCGGTTGTCGCGGACTGTGAGGGTGTGGTTCTCGGTCACGATGGGTCTCCTGTGACGTGAAGGAACAGCGCGGCTGTGATGTCGCCGAACTCCCCTCAACCTAGACGTGAGGGAACCCTCATCGCCACGCGGGTGGGTCCCGGACCCGTCGGGACGCCGTCGAGGGGGGCTCGTTTTGACCTTCTCGGTCGCGGCCGGTTAACCTAGTGTGTCGTTGTGCCCAGCCACTCGTGCCAGGGCGCCGACCACCGCAGCGCTGGATGCAGCTTTCCAGCCACCACACCCCAAGAACGAGAAGGTCACGCCGTGCGCACGTTCAGCCCCAAGCCGTCTGACATCACCCGTCAGTGGCACGTCATCGACGCCGAGGACATCGTCCTGGGCCGTCTCGCCGTCCAGGCTGCGACGCTCCTGCGCGGCAAGCACAAGCCCACCTACGCGCCTCACGTGGACGGTGGCGACTTCGTCATCATCGTCAACGCCGAGAAGGTCGCGCTGTCGGGCAACAAGCGCACCGACAAGCTCGCCTACCGTCACAGCGGCTACCCGGGCGGCCTCAAGTCGATCGCCTACGGCGACCTGCTCGACAAGGACGCCCGCAAGGCGATCGAGAAGTCCGTGCGCGGCATGCTCCCCAAGAACCGTCTGGGCGACCAGCTGATCACCAAGCTCAAGGTCTACTCCGGCCCCGAGCACCCGCACACCGCCCAGAAGCCCCAGCCGTTCGAGATCACGCAGATCTCCCAGTAAAGAGTAGGTAAGCGTCATCATGGCTGAGACCGCCACCACCGAAGAGACCACCGAGTTCCAGACCAACTCCGAGGGTGTCGCGTACACCTCCGAGACGGCTGGTTCGTCCGAGACCTCCAGCAAGCCGGCGACGATCGCCCCCGGTGCTGCCACGGGTCGCCGCAAGGAGGCCATCGCCCGCGTGCGCATCGTCCCCGGCACCGGCGTCTGGACCGTCAACGGCAAGCCGCTCGAGGAGTACCTCCCGAACAAGCTGCACCAGCAGATCGCCAAGGAGGCGTTCGCCGAGACCGGTCTGCAGGACCGTTTCGACGTCATCGCCCGCGTGACCGGTGGCGGCATGACGGGTCAGGCCGGCGCGCTGCGCCTGGGCGTGGCCCGCTCGCTCAACCAGATCGACGAAGAGGCCAACCGTCCGGTCCTCAAGAAGGCCGGACTCCTGACGCGCGACTCGCGCATCAAGGAGCGCAAGAAGGCCGGTCTCAAGAAGGCGCGTAAGGCACCTCAGTACAGCAAGCGCTGATCCCGCGTGGGCCGGATCTTTGGCACCGATGGCGTTCGCGGTCTCGCGAACCGTGATCTGACCGCCGAGCTCGCGGTCGACCTCGCGGTCGCCGCGGCCCACGTCCTGGGTGAGGTCGGTGCCTTCGCCGACCAGCGCCCCACAGCAGTCGTGGCCCGCGATCCCCGCGCCTCCGGAGAGTTCCTGGAGGCCGCGGTGGTCGCGGGTCTTGCGTCTGCCGGCGTGGACGTGCACCGGCTGGGGGTCGTGCCGACCCCCGGTGCGGCGTACCTGACGTCGCACCTGGCCGCCGACATGGGCGTCATGATCTCGGCGAGCCACAACGCGATGCCCGACAACGGCATCAAGTTCCTGGCCCGCGGCGGGCTCAAGCTCGACGACGACATCGAGCGGCTCATCGAGGACCGCCTCGAGGAGCCGTGGGACCGGCCCGTCGGCGCCGACGTCGGTCGCATCGGCGACAGCCACGCGGGTGTCGCGGCCTACGTCAAGCACCTGGTCGAGTCGACCCCCGGCCGCCTCGACGGGCTCACGATCGTCCTCGACTGCGCCAACGGGGCCGCCCACCGGGTCGGACCCGAGGTCTTCGAGCAGCTCGGTGCCACGGTCGTGACGATCCACGCCGAGCCCGACGGGCTCAACATCAACGCCAACTGCGGGTCGACGCACCTCGACGACCTGCAGAAGGCCGTCGTCGAGCACGGCGCCGACGCTGGCTTCGCCTTCGATGGCGACGCCGACCGGTGCCTCGCGGTCGACCAGACGGGTGCGGTCGTCGACGGCGACCACATCCTGGCGATCCTGGCGCTGGCGGCACGCGACGCCGGCCGTCTCGTCGACGACACGGTCGTGGCGACCGTCATGAGCAACCTCGGCTTCGTGCAGGCGCTGACGGCCGAGGGGATCACGGTCATCCAGACGGCCGTCGGCGACCGCTACGTGCTCGAGGCGATGCGCGCGGGCGGCTTCACGATGGGTGGCGAGCAGTCGGGCCACGTCATCATGGCCGACTTCGCCACGACGGGCGACGGCGTGCTGACGGCAGCCCACCTGGCCGCCCGCATGCAGCAGACCGGCTCGACGCTGTCGGCGCTCGCGTCCGTCATGCGCCGCCTGCCCCAGGTGCTCGTCAACGTCCCCGACGTCGACAAGTCGCGGGCCGACACCGACCCGGTCCTGCAGGGCGAGGTCGCGATCGCGACGTCGCGCCTCGGCGACAGCGGGCGGGTGCTGCTGCGGCAGTCGGGTACCGAGCCGCTCGTGCGCGTCATGGTCGAGGCCGCGACGCACGAGGAGGCGACGTCGGTCGCCCAGCACCTCGCCGAGGTCGTCCGCACGACCCTCGCCCGCTGACCCCGACCACCGCCCGGCCCGGTACCGCGAGTGGTGCGGACCGGACGTCCTGGGACGGCGTGTCCGACCACGGCGCACCACTCGGCGACGTGTTCGCACCACTCGGCGCGACCTAGGGTGAGCCCATGACCGAGATCCACGTCGTCGACGTCGGCGATCCCGACGCCTTCGGCACGTTCCACGACGTCTACCTGCGCTCGTCCGCGCGACCGTTCGACGCGCCGTGGCTCGCGGTCGAGAAGCGCGTCAACCTGACCGACGACGCGTACGGCACGAAGATCGTCGTGGTCGGACGCGACGGGGCGGGCGTCGCGGTGGCCGCTGGGTGGGCGGTCATGCCGCTCAAGGACAACACGCAGTTCGCCTTCGTCGAGGTCTTCGTGCCGCCGGAGCACCGCCGCCGTGGTCACGGCACGTCGGTGCTCGAGCACCTGCTCGGCACCGCCCGCGCGCACGACCGCACGACCGCGTTCTCGATGCCCGCGTGGGGCGTCGACGTCGAGGGCGACGCCGGACGGTGGTTCGCCGAGGCCCGCGGCTTCCGGCTCGACGTCCTCGACGCCGTGCGCGAGCTCGCCCTGCCCGCCACGCTGCCCCCGCTGCTCGTCGCCCACGGCTACACGCTCGAGACGTGGCGCGGGCGGTGCCCCGACCGGTGGGTCGACGAGTACGCCGAGCTGCGGCGCATCCTGACGTCCGAGGCACCGAGCGGCGACGCGGGCCTCGAGGACGAGCACTGGGACGCCGAGCGCGTCCGCACGGACGAGGCCGACCTCGAGCGGGTGGGGCGGGTGATGCAGGACGTCGTCGCCCGGGCGCCCGACGGGCACCTGGCCGGGCACACCCAGCTGGCGTTCCCGCAGGAGGACGAGGTCTACCAGTGGGACACGCTCGTGTGCCCCGAGCACCGGGGCCACGGGCTGGGGCTCGCCCTCAAGGTGCGCGCGATGCAGGCCTCGGCCGACCTGCTCGCGGGACGCCGCCGCGTCACGACCGAGAACGCCGCGAGCAACGCGCCCATGATCGCGGTCAACGAGCGGCTGGGCTTCCGCCAGACCGCGTGGACGGGGGAGTACGTCCGCGCGATCTGACGTCGCCCGGGCGGTGCGGTCAGATCTTGCGGAGGCGGACCCAGTCGACGGCGTGGTCGGGGCCCTTGCGCAGCACCAGCGAGGCACGACCCCGGGTCGTCGCGATGTTCTCGCGCAGGTTGGGCCAGTTGATCGAGTCCCACAGCTGCCCCGCCCGCTCGACGGCCTGCTCGTCGGTGAACGAGCTGTAGCGGTGGAAGTACGACTCGGGATCGGCGAACGCGGTCTTGCGCAGCGCCAGGAACCGGTCGACGTACCAGCGGCGCAGGTCCTTGCCGGACGCGTCGACGTAGATCGAGAAGTCGAAGAAGTCGCTGACCGCGAGACCGGGGGAGCCGTCGCCGCGGGGACGGGCGGGGGCGAGCACGTTGAGGCCCTCGACGATCACGATGTCGGGCGCCTTGACCGTGACGACCTCGTCGGTCCGGTCGTACGTCAGGTGCGAGTAGACGGGCGCCGTGACGACCTCGACGCCCGACTTGACCTCCATCACGAAGCGCAGCAGCGCCTTGCGGTCGTACGACTCGGGAAAGCCCTTGCGGTCGAGCAGCCCGCGCCGCTCCAGCTCGTCGTTCGGGAACAGGAAGCCGTCGGTCGTGACGAGCTCGACGACGGGGTGCTCGGGCGACTGCGCCAGCAGCTCGCGCAGCAGACGGGCCGTCGTCGACTTGCCGACCGCGACGGACCCGGCGATGCCGATCACGAACGGCGTGCGGCGCGACTGCGGTGCGTGCAGGAACTCCTCGGTGGCCTCGTAGAGCGCCCCGGCCAGGCGCACCCGCATGCTGATGAGCTGCGTCATCGGCAGGTACACCTGCCGGACCTCCTCGAGGTCGAGCTCGTCGCCGATGCCCCGGACGCGCTCGAGCTCGTCGGGCTTGAGCGGCTGCGGCGTGTCGCCCGCGAGCTCGGCCCACGCTGCCCTCTCGAGCTCGACGTACGGGGAGTGCTCGCGTGTCATGACCGCTATTCTCGCCACACGCGGGTGCAGGTGGCGCACGAGGCCCCTCGGGCCCGGACGCGTCGTCACGTCGGCGGGGTGCGGCGCATCCCCGGGGCGCGCGCCGGACGCCGGTAGGCTGGGCCCCATGTGCGGAATTGTCGGATACGTCGGTCAGCGCTCAGCCCTCGACGTCGTCATGGGCGGTCTGCGCCGCCTGGAGTACCGCGGCTACGACTCGGGCGGTGTCGCGCTCGTCGTCGACGGCACGATCCACTCGGCCAAGAAGGCCGGCAAGCTGCTGAACCTCGACGCCGAGCTGGCCCAGAACCCGCTGCCCGTCGCGCACACCGGCATCGGGCACACCCGCTGGGCGACCCACGGCGCCCCCAACGACGTCAACGCGCACCCCCACCTCGACGAGACGGGCCGCGTCGCGGTCGTCCACAACGGCATCATCGAGAACTTCGCGGTGCTGCGCACCGAGCTCGAGCGTGCCGGGCACGACCTGCTGTCCGAGACCGACACCGAGGTCGTCGCCCACCTGCTGCACGACGAGCTGGCCCGCACCCCCGACCTGTCCGACGCCGTGCGCGCGGTGTGCCGACGCCTCGAGGGCGCCTTCACCCTCGTGATCTGCGACGCCGAGCAGCCCGACGTCGTCGTCGGTGCCCGCCGCAACTCGCCCCTGGTGGTCGGTCGCGGCGACGGCGAGAACTTCCTCGGCTCCGACGTCGCGGCGTTCATCGAGCACACCCGCGACGCCGTCGAGCTGGGCCAGGACCAGGTCGTCACGATCACGCCCGACGCGATCGTCGTGACGGACTTCTTCGGCGCCCCCGCCGAGACCACCGAGTACCACGTCGACTGGGACGTGTCGGCGGCCGAGAAGGGCGGCTACGAGTGGTTCATGCTCAAGGAGATGGACGAGCAGCCGCAGGCCGTCGCCGACACCCTGCTGGGGCGGCACTCGCCGGGGGGTCAGCTGCAGCTCGACGAGATGCGCCTGAGCGACGACGAGCTCCGCGAGGTCGACCGCATCGTCATCATCGCGTGCGGCACCGCCTCGTACGCGGGTCTCGTGGCCAAGTACGCGATCGAGCACTGGACGCGCATCCCGTGCGAGGTCGAGCTCGCCTCGGAGTTCCGCTACCGCGACCCGATCCTCGACAAGAGCACGCTGGTCGTCGCGATCAGCCAGTCGGGCGAGACGATGGACACCCTGATGGCCATCCGGTACGCGCGGCAGCAGCGCGCCCGCGTCCTGTCGATCTGCAACACCAACGGCTCGACGATCCCGCGCGAGTCCGACGCCGTGATCTACACGCACGCCGGTCCGGAGGTCGCGGTCGCCTCGACCAAGGGCTTCTTGTCGCAGGTCGTGGCCTGCTACCTGCTGGCGCTGTACCTCGCGCAGGTCAAGGGCACCAAGTACGGCGACGAGATCGACGACATCCTGGCCGAGATCGCCGCGGTCCCCGCCGGCATCCAGCGGCTGCTCGACGAGGGCGACCAGGTGCGCAAGCTCGCGAGCGACCTGTCGGGGGCCCGCTCGATCCTGTTCCTCGGCCGGCACGTGGGCTACCCCGTGGCGCTCGAGGGCGCGCTGAAGCTCAAGGAGCTGGCCTACATCCACGCCGAGGGCTTCGCGGCGGGCGAGCTCAAGCACGGTCCGATCGCGCTGGTCGAGGAGGGTCTCCCGGTGTTCGTCGTGGTGCCGCCCAAGGGTCGCGACCAGCTGCAGGAGAAGACCGTCAGCAGCATCCAGGAGATCCGTGCCCGCGGCGCCCGCACGATCGTGCTGGCCGAGGACGGCGACGACGACGTCATCCCGTACGCCGACCACCTGATCCGCCTGCCGAAGGTCCCGACGCTGCTGCAGCCGCTCGTGGCCACCGTGCCGCTGCAGATCTTCGCGACCGAGTTCGCGCACCAGCTCGGCCACGACGTCGACCAGCCCCGCAACCTGGCCAAGTCGGTCACGGTCGAGTAGGACGTCATGACGATCGTCGGAGTCGGCGTGGACGTGGTGGACCTTCCCCGGTTCGCCGCGTCGCTCGAGCGCACGCCGACGCTCCGCAGCCGTCTGTTCACGCCCGACGAGGCGGCCCTGCCGCTCGAGTCGCTCGCGGGACGCTTCGCGGCCAAGGAGGCGCTCGCCAAGGCCATGGGCGCGCCCGCGGGCCTGTCGTGGCAGGACTTCGAGATCGTCCACGACGACCGGGGAGCGCCCTCGTTCGCGCTGCACGGCGCGGCCCCCGATCGCGTGAGGGCCCTGGGCATCGAGACGATCCACGTGTCGATCTCGCACGACGTCTCGGTCGCGACGGCCTTCGTGGTGGCCGAGTGCTGACGGCGCACACGGTCGCCGACGTCCGGGCCGCCGAGGCGTCGTTGGCCGCCGGCCTGCCCGACGGCGAGCTGATGCGCCGCGCCGCGCGGGGCCTGGCCGACGCGCTCGACGCCGTGCCGGCCGGCGAGGTGCTGCTGGTGCTGGTCGGGCCGGGCGACAACGGCGGCGACGCCCTGTACGCCGCGGTGCACCTGCTCGACCGGGGTGTGCGGGTCGACCTGTGCCTGCTCGACCCCGGGCGCGTGCACCGTGACGGTCTCGCCGCGGCGACGGCCGCGGGGGCCCAGGTCGTCGACGGTCCGGGCGACCAGCGGTACTGCCTCGACGCGCTGTTCGGCATCGGGGCGCGCCCCGGGCTGACGGGCCGCGCGGCCGAGTGGGCCGAGTGGGTCGCCGGCGCACGTCCGCACACCGTCGCGGTCGACGTGCCGTCGGGCGTCGACGTCGACGGCGCGACGCTGCCCGCGTCCTCCCACCACGTCATGGCCGATGCGACCGTCACGTTCGGCACCTACAAGAACGCCCTGCTCGTCAGCCCGGCTGCGGGCGCGTCGGGGTGGGACGACACCGCGATCGCCCGGCTCGTCGACATCGGCGTCGGCCCGCACCTGCCGGCGCCCAGCATCGAGGCGATCGAGGCCACCGACGGCCACCTGCTGGTCGAGACGTTCGACTGGCTGCGCGCCCCGACCAGCCACAAGTACTCGCGCGGCGTCGTCGGCATCCGCGCCGGCTCGTCGCAGTACGCCGGCGCGGCGCACCTGTGCGTCGCGGGCGCCCTGACGGGCATGGCCGGCATGGTGCGCTTCGTCGGCGACGCCGAGCTGAGCCGGCGCGTCGTCGACCGCGCCCCCGAGGTCGTGGCGGGCGCCGGTCGCGTGCAGGCCTGGGTCGTCGGGCCCGGCGGTGGCGACGAGGCCGAGCAGCAGCTCGCCGACGCCCTCGACGACGGGGTCGCGGTGGTCGTCGACGCCAGCGCCCTGCAGCACCTGCCCGACACGTTCGACGTCCCCGCATTGCTGACGCCGCACGCCGGCGAGCTCGCCGACATGCTCGGCACCCGGCGCGACGCCGTCGAGGCCGAGCCGCTGGCGCACGTCACCGAGGCCGCCGAGCGGTGGCGCACGACGGTGCTCCTGAAGGGGTCGAGGACGCTCGTCGCGTCGCCCGGGCGCACGACGCGCGTCAACCTGACGGGCTCGCCGTGGCTCGGCACCGCGGGCTCGGGCGACGTCCTGGCCGGTCTGGCCGGCTCGCTGCTGGCCTCGGGCGCCGATCCGCACGACGCGGGCTCCCTCGCGGCGTTCCTGCACGGCGCCGCGAGCGTCCGCGCCAACCACGGCGGTCCCGTGACCGCGACGTCGGTCGCCGCGGCGCTGCCCGGCACGCTGGCGGCGTTCCACGACGGCCGGCTCGACGACGTGCGCGACTGGAGGTCGTGACGTGTCCTCCCCACCCCAGATCGAGGCCGCCGTCGACCTCGACGCCTTCGCCGGCAACATCGCCGCCCTGGCACGGTGCGCCCCCGGCTCTACCCTCATGACGGTCGTGAAGGCCGATGCGTACGGTCACGGCGCCGTCCCGATGGCCCGTGCCGCACGCCGTGCCGGCTCGACCTGGCTGGGTGTCGCGACGGTCGACGAGGCCCTGGCCCTGCGCGCGTCGGGCGACGCCGGGCCGCTGCTGTGCTGGCTCGCGGCCCCGGGCGCCGACTTCGCCGCCGCGGCCGAGGCGGGGGTCGAGGTCACGGCGTCGTCGGTCGACCAGCTCGACGAGATCCTCGCGGCCGCCCCGACGCGTCCGCGGGTGCAGCTCAAGGTCGACACGGGGCTGTCGCGCAACGGGGCGAGGGGCGAGCAGTGGAGCCGGCTGGCCGAGTCCGCTGCAACGGCGCAGGCCGCGGGTCGGGTCGAGGTCACGGGGGTCTGGTCGCACTTCGCGTGCGCCGACGAGCCGGGGCACCCGGCCAACGACGAGCAGGAGCGCGTGTTCCGCGAGGCCGTCGACGAGCTCGCGGCGGCCGGCGTCGAGCCGGCCCTGCGCCACCTCGCCAACTCGGCCGCGACGCTGACGCGGCCGTCGGCGCACTTCGACCTCGTGCGGGTCGGCATCGCGGCGTACGGCATCCGGCCCGCTCCCGACCTGGCGTACCCGACCCGTCTGACCCCCGTCATGACGCTGCGCGCACGGCTCGCCCAGGTCAAGCGGGTGCCGGCCGGCGCGGGCGTCTCGTACGGCCACCAGTGGGTCGCCGAGCGTGACACGACCCTCGGCCTCGTGCCGATGGGCTACGGCGACGGCATCGCGGTCGCGGCGTCGAACCGGGCCGAGCTGCAGGTCGCCGGTGAACGGGTGCCGCTGGTCGGGCGGGTCTGCATGGACCAGGTCGTCGTCGACCTCGGTGACCGGACCGCCCGACGCGGCGACGTCGCGACGCTGTTCGGCCCGGGTCACGACGGCGAGCCGACTGCGGAAGACTGGGCCGCGGCATCGGGCACGATCGCCTACGAGGTGGTCACCCGGCTGGGTGGCCGCACGGTCCGCACCTACAGGGGAGACATGGCATGAGCAGGACGCTGAGGCTGGCGGGGACGGCCAGCGCGTTCGTGGCCGCCGGGACCGTCGCGACGCTGCTCAACGGCCGGGTCCGCGGACGTCGCCGGCGCCGGCGCGGCGAGGACGTCGAGTTCGGCTCGGTGCGCAGCGACGGCACCACGATCGTCAGCGCCGACGGGGTGCCGCTGCACGTCGAGGTCGACGAGGCCGAGCGCAAGACCCCGACGGTCGTGTTCCTGCACGGCTGGGTCGAGAACATCGACGTGTGGCACTACCAGCGGCTCGCGATGCGCGGTGCGGTGCGCATGGTGTTCGTCGACCTGCGCTCGCACGGACGCTCCGGCCGGGCGACGAGCAAGAAGTCGACGTTCGCCGAGCTCGCCGACGACGTCACGGCCGTGATCGACCAGCTCGTCCCGCGCGGGCCGATCGTCCTGGTGGGTCACTCGATGGGCGGCATGACGATCATGCAGCTCGCCGGCACCCGCCCCGAGCTGTTCGGCGGACGGGTCAGGGGGGTCGTGCTGCTCGGCACCAGCGCCGGACGGCTGATGCGCAGCAGCCCGGGACTGCGCTACCTGATCCCGCTGCTGCGGGCGGGCGCACCGGCACTCGACTGGGGGCGCCGGTTCAACAGCTACTCGGTCATCCGCCGCTGGGGGCTCGGGCCGGACGCCCACGAGCGCCACGTCGACATGGCCAACGAGATGATCCTCGAGGCGCCGACCCACGTCCTGACCGACTTCTACCCGAACTTCGTGGGCCTCGACCTGACGGCCGGCCTCGCCGCGATCGGGCGCGCCCACACCGTCGTGATGGGCGGCACGGCCGATCTGCTGACCCCCGTCAAGCACAGCCGCCGGCTCGCCGAGGCGATCCCGGGGGCCGAGCTGATCGAGCTCGACGGCGTCGGGCACATGCTGATGTTCGAGCAGCACGAGGCCGTCACCCGGGCGATCGAGGGCGTCCTGGCCGAGGTGCGGGAGGGCATGGCATGACCGGCGGCACCGCACTCAACGTCGTCGAGGCCGGCCCCGAGCACGCGGCCGTGATCGTCGACATCATCCACCGCTCGTTCGGGGCCCGACCGGCGCTCGACCCGCCCACCACGGCCCTCGACGAGACCGTCGAGTCGGTGGCCGAGACCCTGCGCACCGCCGGCGGGCTGCTGGTCGAGCGGCGCGGCCTGCCGATGGGCGCGATGCTGTTCGACGAGTCGCGCCCGGGCCAGCTGGGCCTGCGCCGCGTGTGCGTCGACCCCGACATCCAGGCCCGCGGCGTCGCGTCGGCGATGCTCGGCGTCGCGGAGGACACCGCCGAGGAGCGCGGCAAGGACGGCATCTGGCTCGACGTGCGCGAGGAGCTGCCCGACACGGTCCAGTTCTGGTCGCGCCGACGCTACGAGCCCGTCGGGCGCGACGAGCCGTTCATCGAGTTCGGCAAGACCCTGTGGCTCGCGCGCGAGGTGCCGACGCCCGAGGAGATGCAGGGGCTCGCGGCACGTCTCGCCCCGCTGCTGCGGGCCGGCGACCTGCTGGTGCTGTCGGGCGACCTGGGGGCCGGCAAGACCACGTTCACGCAGGGCCTCGGCGAGGCCCTCGGCGTCCGCGGCCCCGTCACGTCGCCGACGTTCGTCCTGGCGCGGACCCACCCGTCGCTCGTCGGGGGGCCCCCGCTGGTCCACGTCGACGCGTACCGGCTCGGCGACCTCAGCGAGATCGACGACCTCGACCTCGACTCGTCCACCGACACCGCCGTGACGGTCGTCGAGTGGGGTGACGGCATGGCCGAGCAGCTCAACGACAGCTGGCTGCACCTGCGGATCGAGGTGCGGGGCCCCCGGCCGATCGACCCGCTCGGCACTCCGCACGACGGAGAGGTCGGCGACGTGCCCGACGAGGTCGATCCGCGGGTCGTGACGATCAAGCCGCACGGGCCGCGGTGGGTCGGCGTGCCGTTGCGCTCGACGCTGTTGGGGTCGACGCCGGCCGACTCGTAGGCTCTCCCTGTGCTCCTCCTCGCGTTCGACACCGCCACCCCCGTCATCACCGTCGCCGTCCACGACGGCTCGCGCGTGGTCGGCGAGGCGTCGGGGGAGGGAGCCATGGCGCACGGCGAGCTGCTGGCGCCGGCGATCCGCGACGCGATGGCGCAGGCGGGCGCGGCGATGGGCGACCTGACCGATGTCGCCGTCGGCGTCGGGCCGGGGCCGTTCACGGGCCTGCGGGTCGGCGTCGTGACGGCCCTGACGCTCGGCTCGACGCTGGGACTCGTGACGCACGGCGTGTGCTCGCTCGACGTCGTGGCGGCCGACGTGCAGGTCGGCGGCGAGTTCCTCGTCGCGACCGACGCGCGTCGCAAGGAGGTCTACTGGGCGCGCTACGGAGGCGACCAGGTGCGCCTCGACGGCCCCCACGTCCTCAAGCCGGCCGACCTCGCGGCGCAGCACCCCGACCTGCCCGTGTTCGGCCAGGGCGCGCACCTCTACGCCGACGTGCTCAGGTCCGCGGGTGGGGCCGGCGCCCCGCGGGCGGCGGCGCTCGCGGGGCTGGTGGTCGCGGGGCGCGCCGCCGAGCTGCCGCTCGAGCCGCTCTACCTGCGTCGTCCCGACGCCGTCCCGCAGACCGTCTCGAAGCGCGCATGAGTCGCCCGGCGACCGGCGACGACGTCGCCGCGATCGCCGCTCTCGAGCAGGCCTGCTTCGGCGCCTCGGCCTGGAGCGCGACGCTCGTCTCCGACGAGGTGGGCAGCGAGCGGCACGTCGTGCTGGTCGGTCCGGGCGACGACGTCGACGCGTACGGTGCGATCTCGGTCGCGGGCGACGTCGCCGACCTCGACCGCATCGCGGTGCTGCCGGCGTCGCGCGGGCGAGGGCTGGCCCGCGACCTGCTGTCCGACCTGGTCGACCGCGCCCGCGACCTCGGGGCCGGACGCATGCTGCTCGAGGTGGCCGCCGACAACCGTGCCGCGATCGGCCTCTACGAGGCCCACGGCTTCGACACCATCAGCACCCGCCGCGGCTACTACGCCGGCGGCGTCGACGCGCTCGTGATGGAGCTCGACATCCAGGAGTGGCGATGAGGAGGCACCCGTGAGGAAGAACATCAGCTCTCGCAGCCCCTACGAGGACGTCGTGGGCTACTCGCGGGCGGTGCGGGTCGGCGGTTCGGTCTGGGTCGCGGGCACGACCGCCACGGTCGACGGCGAGGTGGTCGGGGTCGGTGACCCCTACGAGCAGGCGAGGGTCGCGTTCGGCATCGCGCTGAACGCCGTCCGCACCGCGGGGCTCGACACCCCCGACGTCGTGCGCACGCGCATGTTCGTGACCGACATCGCGCACTTCGAGGAGGTCGGGCGGGCGCACCGCGAGCTCTTCGACGTCGTCCGCCCGGTGTCCACGATGGTGCAGGTCACGGCGTTCGCGCACCCCGACCACCTCGTCGAGGTCGAGGTCGACGCTCACCGTGCGCCTCAGGGCTGGCGTGGAAGGCTGGGAGCATGACCGAGACACCTGACACCTTCCCCGAAGACGATCAAGGCCCCGATCAGGACGCGATCTTCGACGACCCGGACGCGACGCTCGACTCGGGCTACTCGCCGCCCGAGAGCTACCGCGGTGAGGGCTTCGGCACGACGGCCGAGGAGGCCCTGCAGGGCGAGTCGCTCGACGAGCGGCTGCGCCAGGAGGAGCCCGAGCCCGATCCGTACGCCGCACCCGCCGAGAACCTCGACGACGGCGAGGTCGGCGGCGAGCGCGCCGGGCGTCTGGTCGACCCCGACGGCGGCATCGGCGAGGACGTCGACAAGGAGCTCGTCGGCGAGGACGTCGGCATCGACGGCGCCGCGGCGAGCGCCGAGGAGGCCGCGGTCCACGTCGTCCCCGAGGACTGACGGCGACGCGGGGGGCGGCCCGTCGTGGCCGTCCCCGCGCGGGCGCCGAGCCCGGCCGGGTGCACGCGTGTGCACTACCCTGACCGGATGCGCGACTTCACCTACCCGGCCACGATCGTCACCGCCAAGACGCTGTTCAAGGTGCTCGGCATGAAGTTCCAGATGTCCGGCACCGAGCACGTCCCGCGCGAGGGCGGCGCGATCCTGGCGGCCAACCACATCGGCTACGTCGACTTCGTCTTCGACGGGCTCGCGGCCCAGCCCAGCGGGCGGCTCGTGCGGTTCATGGCCAAGAAGGACGCCTTCGACCACCGGGTGTCCGGGCCGATCATGCGCTCGTTCCACCACATCTCGGTCGATCGCGACAACGGCCAGCAGTCGTACGACGACGCGGTCCGCTACGCCCGCGACGGCGAGATCGTCGGCATCTTCCCCGAGGCCACGATCAGCCGGTCGTTCGAGATCAAGGAGCTCAAGACCGGCGCGGTGCGCATGGCCGCGGAGGCCGGCGTCCCGCTCATCCCGATGGTCACGTGGGGCACGCAGCTGCTCAAGACCAAGGACCACGAGTCCGACCTGCGGGGACGCGGCAAGACGATCGGCCTGCACGTCGGCGCCCCGATCGCCGTGACGGGCGACGACCCCGTCGCCGAGACCGCCGTGCTGCGCGACGCGATGTCGTCGCTGCTCGACCACGCGATCGCCGAGTACCCCCTGCGCCCCGAGGGCCAGTGGTGGGCCCCGGCGCGTCACGGCGGCACCGCGCCGACCTTGGCCGAGGCTGCGAGGATGGACGAGGAAGAGTACGCGGCCCGCGCCGCCCGACGCGCCGCCAGGAACACCGAGCAGTAGGAGCAGCGCATGAAGGCAGTCATCGGATCCACCGTCGTCGCGGAGGCACCCACCGACGACCTCGTCAAGATCGAGGGCAACTGGTACTTCCCGCCCGCGAGCCTCACCGAGGGCGCGTACGAGAAGAGCCCCACGGCGTACCACTGCCCCTGGAAGGGCGACACGCAGTACTTCAACGTCGGTCTGGGTGACGACGTCGCTCCCGACGGCGGCTGGTCGTACCCCGAGCCCATCCCGTCGTCCTTCGACCGCGTGGGCCAGGACTACAGCAACTACGTCGCCTTCGACAAGAAGCAGGTCACGATCTCGGAGTAGCCGTCGGCGGGCTCAGTCGCCGGTCGTGCCGTCGGCCAGCTCGCGCAGGACGTCGAGGTGGCCGTTGTGCCGCGCGGTCTCCTCGATCAGGTGCAGCAGGACCCACCGCGCCGTCACGGGCCTCGGGGGCAGGTCGCCCCGACGCACCAGGTCGAGGTCGACCTCCGCGAACACTGCACGGGTGCGGGCCGCCTCCTGCTCGTACAGCTCGATGACGTCGTCGATCGGCAGGAGCGAGCCCTCCTCCATCTCGGCGTTCGGGCGCTCTGCCGTCCACGGCCTGTCGTCCACGTCGCCGAGCAGGTCGGTCTGGACCCACGAGCGCTCGACCCACCGCAGGTGGTTCAGGACGTTCGCGGCGCTCATCAGCGGCGACGACGGCAGGGGAGCGGCACGGGCGAGGTCCTGGTCCAGGCCCCTCACCTTCACGACCGCGGTGTCCTGCGCGTAGTGCAGCATCTGCAGCAGCACGCTGCGCTCGTCGAACGTCGCGGGGATGTCGGAGGCGCGGGTCATGGCTCGACGGTAGCGGGGCGCGTCAGGCGGGCGCCCCTTGCGGCTGCGGGGCGTCGGCCAGGCCGAGGTGGTCGCGCAGCGTCGTCCCGGTGTACTCCGAGCGGAACAGCCCGCGGCGCCGCAGCTCGGGCACGACGTGGTCGACGAAGTCGTCGAACCCGCCGGGCGACTGACCGACCGAGAGGATGAAGCCGTCGGCCTCTCCGCCGGTGAACGACTCCTCGATGCGGTCGGCGACGTCGGAGGCCGTCCCGACGAACTGGGGGAGCAGCACCCCCTGCGCGTAGAGGCCTCCGATGTCGCGCAGCGTGAGGCTGTCGCGCTCCGACAGCCGCCGCGCGACGTCGAACAGTCCCTGCGTGCCGGCCACCTGGACGTCCTCGACGGGCGCGTCGAGGTCGTACTGCGAGAAGTCGTGGTCGGTGTGCACCGACAGGGTGTGCAGGCCCGAGATGGGGTCGGCCAGCTCGTTGTGGAAGGCCTGCTTCTCGCGGGCGATCGACTCGGTCTCGCCGACGAACGGGATGAACGACGGGAAGATCTTGACGTGGTCGGGGTTGCGCCCCGCGTCGGACGCCCGGCTCTTGACGTCGTCGTAGTACGCGCGGCGACCCTCGGGCGTCGGGTCGATCTCGAAGATCGCATCGGCCCAGCGCGCCGCGAAGTCCTTGCCCTTGCCCGACGAGCCGGCCTGGATCAGCACGGGACGTCCCTGCGGCGACGCGGGCGTCGGCAGCGGGCCCTGCGTCTTGTAGAAGATGCCGTCGTGGTTCACGGCGTGCACCTTGTCGGGGTCGGCGAACACGCCCGACTCCTTGTCGAGCACGAGGGCGTCGGGTTCCCAGCTGCCCCACAGGGCGACGGCGGCCTCGACGAACTCCTCGGCGCGGTCGTAGCGGAGGTCGTGGTCGAGCGCCTCGGCGAGCCCGAAGTTGCGGGCCTCCGCGCTGCTCAGGGACGTCACGATGTTCCAGGCCACGCGACCCCGGCTGAGGTGGTCGAGCGACGCGAAGATGCGCGCCACCTCGAACGGGTGGAAGTAGGTCGTGCTCTTGGTGACGGCGATGCCGAGGTGACGGGTCACCGCGGCGATGCTGGTCGCGACCAGCGTCGGGTCGAGCGTCGCGGCGGCCTGGGTGCCGCGCCGCAGGGCCTCGTCGGGCCCACCGCCGTAGTTGGTCGGCACGGCCAGCAGGTCGGCGAAGAACACGAAGTCGAACGTGCCGCGCTCGAGCGTGCGCCCGATGCGGTGGTAGTACTCGGCGTTGAGGAAGTCGGGGTCGGAGCCGGGGTGGCGCCAGGCGGCGTGGGAGTGCGTGACGTTCGAGGCGATCTGGAAGCCGCCGAGGTGGAGCTGGCGCGTCATGGGTCGGTCCTTCGTGTCGGGAGGGGGTGTCCTGACGGTAGGCAGGCCCAACCCTTCGATCGACGGGTTCTCGGCCGGTGGGACGGCCGCACGCGCGGCCGCGGGTCGTGTATGCGCCGGACCCGTCGGGCCCGGCTGGCACAATGACCCGGTGAGCGAACCGCTGGTGATGGGGATCGAGTCGTCGTGCGACGAGACGGGTGTCGGCATCGTCCGCGGCACCGAGCTGCTGGCGCACGCGCTCAGCTCGAGCATGGAGCAGCACGTGCGCTTCGGCGGCGTCGTGCCCGAGGTCGCCAGCCGCGCGCACCTCGAGGCGATGGTCCCGACGCTCGAGCAGGCCTACGCCGAGTCGGGCGTCCGGGTGCAGGACGTCGACGCGATCGCCGTCACGAGCGGGCCGGGTCTGACCGGCGCGCTGCTGGTCGGCGTCGCCGCGGCCAAGGCCCTGGCGCTGGCGCACGACAAGCCGCTGTACGGCGTCAACCACCTGGCCGCGCACGTCGCGGTCGACCAGCTCGAGCACGGCCGGTTCGGCGAGCGGGTCGCGGCGCTGCTGGTCAGCGGCGGCCACACCGAGCTGCTGCTCGTCGACGACATCGTCACCGACATCACGCTGCTGGGCCAGACGATCGACGACGCCGCGGGCGAGGCCTTCGACAAGGTCGCCCGCCTGCTCGACCTGCCCTACCCGGGCGGCCCGCACATCGACCGGGTCGCGCGCGACGGCGACCCGTCGGCGATCGCGTTCCCGCGCGGCCTGACGACGGGCCGCGACGTCGAGAAGCACCGCTACGACTTCTCGTTCTCGGGCCTCAAGAGCGCCGTCAGCCGCCACGTGCAGCACGAGCAGCGCATGGGTCGGACGTTCGACGTCGCCGACGTCGCCGCGTCGTTCCAGGACGCGGTGTGCGACGTGCTGACGAAGAAGGCGATCGCCGCGTGCCGCGAGCACGACGTCGACACCCTGATCATCGGCGGCGGCGTCGCGGCCAACGCCCGCCTGCGCCACTACGCGCAGGAGCGTGCCGCGAAGGCCGGCATCGAGGTCCGCATCCCGCGACTCGGGCTGTGCACCGACAACGGCGCGATGGTCGCGGCGCTCGGCGCCGAGGTCGTCCGCCGCGGCATCGCGCCGTCGTCGCTCGACCTGCCGGCCGACTCCGGCATGCCCGTCACGCAGGTCGTGGCGGCCTGACGTGACGAGCCCCCGCACGTCCCCCCGTCGTCGCCGCGCCCTGCCGGCCGTCGCGGCGCTGACCGCTGCGGCCGTCGTCGCCGCGGGCGCGGTGTGGTGGACCGGCCGCGACGACGACCCGCGCCCGTCGACGTCCGCCTCGTCCGCCGCCGCCCAGCGTGACGAGAAGACCGACGCCGAGACCGGCTGGGTGCCGACGGACGCCGAGCGGGCGGAGGCCGTCGAGAAGGCCGACGCGCTGCCCCTGGAGGACCTCGCGGGCCAGCTCATCATCGCCCGCAGCTTCTCGAACGAGCAGTCGCTGGCGCTGGTGCGCGACCGGCACTTCGCCGGCGTCATGGTCACGGGCCAGCAGATCCTCGACGTCACGACCGACGACCCGCTCGAGGACGTCAAGGCGTTCAACCAGCAGCTGCAGGAGGCCGGGGCCGGCCGCGGCTTCCCGGTCATGGTGCCGATCGACCAGGAGGGCGGCCTGGTCGCCCGCCTGACCGATCCGCTGACGACGTTCCCGACCTTCATGTCGGCGGGCGCCGCGATCGCGGGCCACGGCGCCGACGGTGCGGCGGCCGTGACGGCGGCGACCCGTGCATCGGGTGCCGAGCTGCGGGCCGCGGGCTACAACACGGTGTTCGCCCCCGACGGAGACATCACGATCGGTCCGGCCGACCCCATCATCGGCAGCCGGTCGGCGGGCTCGGACCCCGACGTCGTCGCGCAGGCCGTCGTCGCCGCGGTCGACGGGTACTCCGAGGCCGGCGTGATCTCTGCGGTCAAGCACTTCCCGGGGCACAACGTGTCGACCGACAGCCACAAGGGGCTGCCGGTGCTCGACAGCGACCGGGCGCGGCTCAGGTCGCACGACCTCAAGCCGTTCGAGGCCGCGATCGCCGACGCCGCGCCGGGCATCATGACGGGGCACCTCGACGTCGCGGCGATCGACAAGGGCGTGCCCGCCTCGATGTCGCGCAAGGTCATCACGACGGGGCTGCGCGAGAACCTCAACTTCGACGGGCTCGTGATCAGCGACTCGCTGGGCATGGGCGCCGTGATGCAGCGCTACCCGGGCGGCGACTCGACCGTCGAGGCCATCAAGGCCGGCAGCGACCTGGCCCTGATGCCCGCCGACAACGAGCAGGCGTACGACGCCGTGCTGGCGGCGCTGAGGTCGGGCGAGATCCCCGAGCAGCAGGCCCGCGCCTCGGCCGCGCGCACGATCGCGTACCTGCTGCACGCCGAGGCGTCGCCCGAGCTGCCGGGCGAGCCGGGCAGCCACGGCGACGAGTCGCAGGCCCTGAGCGCGATGGCTGCGACGGTCGTGGCGCACCCGTGCCCCGTCCCGTCGATCACGTCGGTCAGCCCGTCGGGCTCGTCCGAGGCGGTCGCGGCCTTCCGGGTCGCGGCGCAGGAGGCGGGCCTGCCGATCGGCCCCGGCACGTCGGTGGCGCTGCTGGGGCCGGGCGTGTCGGCCGCCAGCGCGGACGTCGTGGTGTCGACCGACACCCCGTACGGCCTGGCGCGCAGCTCGGCACCCACCAAGGTCGCGCTCTACGGCCGCGACGTCCCGGCCATGCGGGCCCTCGTCGCCGTCCTCACGGGCGACGCCCGCGCGCAGGGACGGCTCCCCGTCGACGTGGGCCTGCCCGCCCCGGAGCGCTGCTGACCCCTCCCCCCACGAGCTCGCGAGTGGTGCGGTCCGGGCATTCTGGGACGGCGTGTCCGACCACACCGCACCACTCGAAGACGCGAAGGCAGCACTCGCCGCACCAGGGTCAGGTGACGCGGGCGAACCGGACGACCTGGCCGGCGCGCACCTGCGCCAGGCGGTCGGTGTGGGCGTCGACGACGACCGCGACGACGGGGTAGCCGCCTGTCACGGGGTGGTCGGGGCCGAGGACGATCGGACGTCCGTCCGCCGCGACCTGCACGCTGCCCCGCACGCACGGCTCGCTCGGCAGCTCACGCGTCACGGCACGCGGGAGCGGGTCGCCGTCGAGCCGCACGCCGATCCGGCTCGACGCGGCGGAGACCCGCCACGCCGCCGTCAGGAACGTCGAGACGGCCTCCGGGGTGAACCAGTCGTCGCGGGGGCCGAGGACGACGTCGAGGGTCACGTCCCCGCCGCGGTCCAGCGGGAGCAGGTCGTCGAGGGCCGGGACGGTGCGGTGCGCGCCGGCCTCGAGCCGGTGGCCGACGGCGAGCGGACGGGGGCCGAGCCCGGCCAGCGTGTCGGTCGAGCGGGAGCCGAGCACGCGGGGCGTCGCGAGCCCGCCGGCCAGCCCGACGTACGAGCGCAGCCCGACGGTGGGAGCGCCGACCGCGAGGCGCCGACCGGCCGGCACCCGCATGGCGCGCCCGTAGGCGACCGGTCGGCCGTCCACCGTGATCGGACCGCTCGCCCCGGTCACGACGACGGTGTGGGCCGACTCCGCGAGCAGCACGAGACCGCCGAACGTCTCGACGACCGCGTCCCCGGGGTCGTTGCCCAGCAGGCGGTTGGCCCGGCGCGCCGCGGCACGGTCGAAGGCGCCCGACGGGCCGACGCCGACGTGGCCCATCCCGGGTCGGCCGAGGTCCTCGACGAGGCTCAGGGTGCCGGCGGCCTCCACCACGAGCGTCATGCGACCACGAACCGGACGCGCGCGCCGGGCTGCAGCAGCGCCGGCGGACGTCGGTCGACGTCCCACAGGACGACGTCGGTGCGGCCGATCAGCTGCCAGCCACCGGGCGACTCGCGGGGATAGACGCCGCTGAACTCGCCGGCCAGACCCACCGAACCGGCCGGCACCGACGTGCGCGGCGACGGACGGCGCGGCACGTGCAGGCGGTCGTCGCCGCCGACGAGGTACGAGAACCCGGGGGCGAAGCCGCCGAACGCGACGGTCCACGGCGAGCCCGTGTGCGCCGCGACGACCTCGTCGACGGTCAGGCCCGTGAGCTCCGCGACGTCGGCGAGGTCGGCCCCGTCGTACGTCACGGGGATCTCGACGGTCGCCGGTGCGACGTCGTCGACCGTCCGGGGCGTCGTGGCACCGACGAGGTCGCGGCACCACGCGGGCTCGCCCCGCACCAGCACCGTGCGGGCGCCCAGCACGACCTCGGCCCGTCCGTCGAGCGCCGCGAACCACCCGCGGGCCTCGTCGAGCGACCCGCAGTCGAGCAGCACGGCCCGGTCGCCGCACGGCAGCACCCTCACGGGGCGGCGACGACGGCGCCGGCCTCGTCGAGGGCCCTGCGGACGGCGCGGGCGAGGTGCAGCGCGCCGGGGGAGTCGCTGTGGACGCAGAGGGAGTCGACCGTGCCGAGCAGCCGCAGCGCCTGGGCGCCGGCCTCCGCGGGGTCGTGCAGCACGGCTCCGGGCTCGCTGCGCGGCACGAGTCGTCCGTCGGTCGTGTAGGCCCGGTCGGCGAATCCCTCGCGGACGACCGGCAGCCCCGCGGCGGCCGCGAGCGCGAGCGCCCGCGAGGTCGGGAGCCCCAGCAGCGGCAGCGGGCGGTCGAGCACGCGCAGGGCCTCGACGACCGCCTCGGCCTGCGCCTCGTGGTGGACGATCGCGTTGTAGAGGGCGCCGTGCGGCTTGACGTACGTGACCTCGCCGCCGACCGCGCGCGCCGCCTCGTCCAGCGCGTGCACCTGGCGGACGACCTCGTCCGTCAGGTCGGCGGGTGCCATGTCGACGAAGACGCGGCCGAATCCCGCGCGATCGGGGTAGCCGACCTGCGCGCCGATCGTGACGCCGCGCTCGACGGCGGTCGCGCACGTCTGCGCCATGAGCTCGGCGTCGCCGGCGTACGCGCCGCAGCAGACGTTGGCCGACGTCACGACGTCGAGCAGCAGGACGTCCTCGCCGGTGCGCCAGCGCTGCCACGACTCGCCGAGATCGGCGTTGAGGTCGACCCGCATGCCCCCACCCTAGGGACGTCAGGACGCCGGGGACACCGCGTGGTCGCGCGCGAGTGGTGCATTCCGTGGCGCGAGTGGTGCGGTGTGGTCGGACACGCCGTCCCAGAACGTCCAGACCACACCACTCGCGGATCTGGGCTGGGGTGGGGTCAGGTGCGCTCGACGAGGAACGCGCGACCCTGTCCCTGGACACGGGTCATGACGACGAGCGCCTTCGTCGGACCCTTGAGCTTCATCCGGCGGACGAGCTCCTCGGGGACGACGTCGACGCCGCGCTTCTTGATCGTCAGCGTGCCGACCCGGCGCGCCTGGAGGGCGGCCCTCAGAGGCTTCTCGCGGAACGGCAGCTCGTCGACGACCCGGAAGCTGCGGGCCAGCGGGGTGTCGGCCGCGGCGTCGGAGCTGACGTACGCGATGTGGGGATCGGGCAGCCACCCGCTGAGCGACGCCGCGAGCTCGCCGACCGCGCCGGCCCGGATGACGGCGTCGTCGGGCTCGTGCAGGTAGGCGCCGACGTCGGCGACCTCCGGGGCCCCTCCCTCGGCCACGAGCGTCGCGCCCGACGGCAGCACCGTCGCACGTCGCTGCGTCGTCGCGAACGGGACGCCCCACAGGCACGCCTCGACGAGGTCGCCACCGTCGCTGACCCACTCGGCCTCGACGCCGGACGGGACGGCGTCGTGGGCGAGGCCGGGCATGACCTTGGCGACGGCACGCCCGGCGAGCAGCTCGCGCACCCAGTCCCACGGGGGCTGCAGGTCGGCGGTCGAGAACGTGCGGCCACGGCCGTCGCGACGGGCCGGGTCGACGAACGCGACCTCGTCGGACCCGATCGACACCTCCCGCGCGTCGGCGCACACGACCTCGCCGTCGAGGCCGAGCGCCCGCAGGTTGGCGGTCGCGATCGCGGCGCGGACGGGGTCCTGCTCGACGCCGCGGACCGCGAGGCCCGCCCGCGCCAGCGCGATCAGGTCGCCGCCGATGCCGCAGCCGAGGTCGACGACGGACGTGGCACCCGTCGCGGCGAGCCGGGACGCCCGGTGCGTCGCGACCGTCGTGCGGGTCGACTGCTCGAGGGCGTCGTGCGTGAAGAACAGGTGGGGTGCATCGGCGCCGAACTTGGCCGCGGCCCTGCCCCGCAGGTGGTTCTGCGTCACGGCGGCCGCGACCAGGCCGGGCTCGTGGGTCCGGCGCAGGCGCGTGCCGAGTCCGAGGTCGCTCTCGACGCCGGCGCGTGCGGCCACCTCGGCGAGCAGCCGCTGACCGTCCGGGGCCAGCAGCTGCTCGAACGTCTCCAGGTCCATGGGGAGAAGTGTGCCGTGTCGGCCGAAGGACGTTCGCCCAGCGCGAAACGAGCTGGCAGTCCCTTGGGGCGAGTGCCAGCGTCGTGCTAGGTTTCGTATTGGCACTCTCCCTTCGAGAGTGCTAAAGATCCGGTGAGAACGACCCCCGCGACGGCGTCCTCACCACCGTCCAACGTTCACCCGTTGAAAGGGGAGGTCGACACGTGTCGGTCACCATCAAGCCGCTCGAAGACCGCCTGGTCATCCAGGTCGTCGAAGCAGAGCAGACCACTGCGTCCGGACTCGTCATCCCGGACACCGCCAAGGAGAAGCCCCAGGAGGGCATCGTCGTTTCCGTGGGCCCCGGTCGGGTCGACGACAACGGCAACCGTGTCCCGCTGGACGTCGCCGAGGGCGACAAGGTCATCTTCAGCAAGTACGGCGGAACCGAGGTCAAGTACGCGGGCGAGGAGTACCTCATCCTCTCCGCGCGCGACGTCCTCGCCGTCGTTTCGTGATCTGACGCCCCGGCGCCCCCTCGTGGGGCGCCGGGGCTCTCACGCCCCCACCAGCAGCACCCATTGATTTCCTGAAAGAGGCTGACATGCCCAAGATCCTCGAATTCGACGAGAACGCCCGCCGTTCACTCGAGCGCGGCGTCGACAAGCTCGCCAACACCGTCAAGGTCACGCTCGGCCCCAAGGGTCGCTACGTCGTCCTCGACAAGAAGTGGGGCGCCCCCACGATCACGAACGACGGCGTCACGGTGGCTCGCGAGGTCGAGCTCGACGACCCGTTCGAGAACCTCGGCGCCCAGCTCGCCAAGGAGGTCGCGACCAAGACCAACGACGTCGCCGGTGACGGCACGACGACCGCGACCGTCCTGGCCCAGGCCATGGTCCACGAGGGCCTGCGCGCCGTCGCGGCCGGCGCCAACCCGGTCGGCCTGAAGAAGGGCATCGAGGCCGCCGTCAAGGCCGTCGTCGAGCAGCTCCACTCGGTCGCCCGCGAGGTCGACGACATCAAGGACATGACCGACGTCGCCACGGTGTCGTCGCGTGACGCGCACATCGGCGAGCTCATCGCCGAGGCCTTCGACAAGGTCGGCAAGGACGGCGTGATCACGGTCGAGGAGTCCAACACGATGGGCACCGAGCTCGAGTTCACCGAGGGCATGCAGTTCGACAAGGGCTACCTGTCGCCCTACATGGTCACCGACACCGAGCGCATGGAGGTCGTCCTCGACGATCCCTACATCCTGGTCAACCAGGGCAAGATCTCGTCGGTCAGCGACCTGCTGCCGATCCTCGAGAAGGTCGTTCAGGCCGGCAAGCCGCTGTTCATCATCGCCGAGGACATCGAGGGCGAGGCCCTGTCGACGCTGGTCGTCAACAAGATCAAGGGCACGTTCACGTCGGCCGCCGTCAAGGCGCCCGCGTTCGGCGACCGCCGCAAGGCCATGCTGCAGGACATCGCGACCCTCACGGGCGCCGAGGTCGTGACGCCCGACGTCGGTCTCAAGCTCGACACGATCGGCCTCGAGGCCCTCGGCACCGCGCGCCGCGTCGTCATCACCAAGGACGACACGACGATCATCGAGGGCGGCGGCGACAAGGCCGGCGTCGACGGTCGCGTGGCCCAGATCAAGGCCGAGATCGAGAACACCGACTCCGACTGGGACCGCGAGAAGCTCCAGGAGCGCCTGGCCAAGCTGGCCGGCGGCGTCTGCGTCATCCAGGTCGGCGCGGCCACCGAGGTCGAGCTCAAGGAGAAGAAGCACCGCATCGAGGACGCCGTCTCGGCGACCCGCGCGGCGATCGAGGAGGGCATCGTCGCCGGTGGCGGCTCGGCACTCGTCCACGCCGTCTCGGTCCTCGACGACAACCTCGGCCTCACGGGCGACGAGGCCGTCGGTGTCCGCATCGTCCGCATCGGTGCCGACGCCCCGCTCGAGTGGATCGCCCGCAACGGCGGCGTCTCCGGCGAGGTCGTCGTCAACAAGGTCCGCGAGAGCGGCGAGGGCTACAACGCGGCCTCCGACACCTACGGCGACCTGGTCGCCCAGGGCGTCCTCGACCCGGTCAAGGTGACGCGCTCGGCGCTCGCCAACGCCGCGTCGATCACCGCGATGCTGCTGACGACCGAGACGCTGATCGTCGAGAAGCCGGCCGAGGAGGCCGACGACGCGCACGCGGGTCACAACCACTGAGGTAGCGCGCGCTGCATCGACCGCACCACAGGCGGGCCGTCCCCTCGGGGGCGGCCCGTCCGCGTCGTGGGGCGGTCGGGTGCACCGGCGGGTACCGTCGCGTCGTGACCCACGACTTCGCCGCCCTGAGGGCCGAGCTCGACCTGCCGCCGGCCTCGGCCACGGACCGTTTCCCCGCCGACGTGCTGGCCGAGGCCACGGTCGTCGCCGAGCTGGGGCTGCCCGACGTCCCGGACGAGACCGACGTCCCGTTCGTGACGATCGACCCGCCCGGCTCGCGCGACCTCGACCAGGCGGTCTTCCTCGAGCGGGTCGGCACGGGATTCCGGGTGCACTACGCGATCGCCGACCTCGGCTCGGTGATCCCCGCGGGCGGGGCGATCGACGCCGAGGCCCGGCGACGCGGGCAGACGATCTACCTGCCCGACGGTCGCGTGCCGCTGCACCCGCCGGTGCTGTCGGAGGACGCGCTGAGCCTCCTGCCCGACCAGGTGCGTCGCGCGGCGCTCTGGTCGATCGACGTCGACGAGAAGGGTGTCGCCGGACGGGCGACGGTGCGCCGCGCCCGCGTCCGGTCGGTCGCGCGGCTCGACTACGAGGGCGTGCAGGCCTCGTTCGACGCCGGCTCGCCGCACCCGTCGGTCGAGGCGCTGGCCGATCTCGGCCGTGCCCGTCGTGCCCTGCGGGTGTCGCTCGGGGCGATCGAGCTCGCGCTGCCCGAGCAGGAGGTCGTCGCCCGGGGCGACTCGTGGGCCGTGCGCATGGCGCGGCGCACCGAGGTCGACGCGTGGAACGCCGAGGTCTCGCTGCTGACGGGGATGGCCGCGGCCCAGCTCATGCTGGAGGCCGGCACGGGCCTGCTGCGGACGCTGCCCGCGGCCGGCGACGACGCGCTCCGCGGCTTCCTGCGCACGGCCCGGACGCTCGGCGTCCCGGTGCCCGAGGGGGCCACCGCCTCGGAGGTGCTGGCCGCGCTCGACCCCGCCCTCCCCGCGTCGATCGTGCTGATGCGCGAGGCGACGGGGCTGCTGCGGGGAGCCGGCTACGAGGCGTTCGACGGGGCTCCGCCCGAGCAGCCGCTGCACGCCGGCATCGGAGCGCCGTACGCGCACGTCACGGCCCCGCTGAGGCGCCTGGCCGACCGCTTCGGCACCGAGGTCTGCCTGGCGATCTGCGCCGGTGTCGAGGTGCCCGCGTGGGTGCGCGAGGCCCTCCCGTCGCTCGGCGAGACCATGCGGACGTCCGACCAGCGGGCGTCGCGGGCCGATCGCGGGGCGATCGACCTGGCCGAGGCCTGGGAGCTCGCGGGACGGGTGGGGGAGTCGTTCGACGCGGTCGTCGTGCGCGCCGACGACGACGGCGGTGGCGGCGAGGTCATGCTGGTCGAGCCGCCCGTCGTCGCGCGGTGTGCGGGTCGCGGTCTGCCCGAGGGCCGGCTCGTCGCGGTCGAGCTGACGGAGGTCGACGTGGCCGGAGGGCGCGTGTCGTTCGCCTATGACGAGGCCCACACGTCAGCTTAGGCAAACCTAGGTTAGGCTGCCCTTCGTACTGGTGCCCGACCCTGGAGAAGAACCTGTGAACCGACGTATCACCGCCGCCCTCGCGGCCGCAGCCGCCCTGGTGACCCTGGCCGCCTGCGGCTCGTCCGACTCGGACGGGGGATCGGCCGACACCGCCGCGTTCTCGTTCACCGACGACATCGGCACGACGATCGAGCTCGACGAGATGCCCGACCGCCTCGTCGTCCAGTCGTCGATGGCGGCCGCCCTGACCGACCTCGGCCTCGGCGACAAGATCGTCGGCGTGTTCGGACCGCTGCGCGCCGACGGCGACGCGGCGCAGGTCGCCGGCCTCGACGTCGACGCGGTCGAGGACGTCACGGGCGGCGGCGAGTACGGCGACGTCGACGTCGAGAAGGTCGTCGCGCTGAAGCCGGACCTCGTCATCACGAGCCAGTACCTCGCCCCCGACCTCTGGTACGTCAACGAGGCGTCCGCCACCGAGCTGAAGAAGCTCGCCCCGATCCTCGTCGTCGACTTCGACGGCAAGACGCTGCCCGAGCTGCTGGACGGCACGGAGCGTGCGGCCGAGGCGCTCGGCGCCGACCTCGACTCGGCGAAGGTCACGGCCTCGCACGAGCAGTTCGAGGCGGCGGCCGACCGGGTCAGGGCCGTCGGCGAGCAGCTCGGCGACCGCACGATCCTCGCCGGCTCGTACTCGACCGACCTGTTCTACGTCTCGAACCCGAAGGTCAGCCCCGACCTGTCGTACTGGGTCGACGAGCTCGGCCTGCCCATCACGGTGCCGAACAACCCCGACGAGGGCGGCTACTTCGAGAGCCTCAGCTGGGAGAAGGCCGACACGTACCCGGCTGACGTCTTCCTGTACGACGACCGCATCGGTGCGGCGGGTCTGACGTCGCTCAAGGCCGAGAAGGTCTTCGGCACGCTCAAGGCCGCCCAGGACGACGCCTACGTGCCGTGGACGTCGGTCGCCCCGCCCAGCTACCAGGCCTACGCCGACCTGATGGACCGTCTGGCCGACGACCTCGGCGCCTTCGCCTGAACGCGCGGCCGGTGACGTCCCCCTAGGGACGTCACCGGCCACGCGTGCGCGGGAGTGCGCCTATTCGGCGTCGAGGCGCCGGGCGGCGAGCCCCGCGATGAAGATCTCGAGCTTGCGGTCGTACATGCCGCGCCCGCTCCAGACCTCGTCGTTGTCGTAGGCCTTGAGCACGGGGATGTCGTCGCGCCGCAGGTGGGCGCGCTCCATGCGCGCCAGGCGGGCCATCTGGGCCGAGCTGTCGAGGGCGAGCGCGATGACGAACTCGACCGCGACGGCGGCGTCCTCGGGCACGAAGTGCTGGTCGCGCAGCGCCGTGACCCAGGCGTCCATCATCGTCAGGACGGCCGGCGATGGCTTGGGGGCCATCTGGGACGCGCGGTCCAGACCGGGGTGCGCGTCGCACGCGCGCCACACGGAGTGGCCGACCTCGCGCAGCAGCTCGTCCCAGGGCAGGTCGTCAGCGGGCCACGTGGTGGCGAGGAAGGCGCGGTCGAGGGCCTGGACGAGCAGGTCGTCGCGGTCGGTGACGTAGCGGTAGAGGCCCGAGTGGGCGACGCCGAGGCGGCGAGCGACCGAGGGCATGCTGAAGGTGGCGATTCCGTCCTCGAGCGCCGCAGCGGCGATGACGTCGACGGTGAGGGCTCGGGGGCGCCCTGGCTTGCGTTCCATGGACGCAGCGTACAACTGCGGCGGGAACCCGTCAGCGCGAAAGCGCTCCGGACGGGTCCGGAGCGGTAGGGCGTCGGTCACGGTGGGGACGAACGATACGATGGTCGCATGGATCAGACGGGTATTCCAGACAAGTTCGCACCGCTCGGACTGACGTACGACGACGTGCTGCTGCTGCCGGGATTCTCCGATCTCAACCCCAGCGAGATCGACACGACCTCGCGCCTGACGCGCGAGATCTCGCTCAAGGTCCCGCTGGTCAGCGCCGCGATGGACACCGTCACCGAGTCGCGCATGGCGATCGCCATGGCGCGCCAGGGCGGCCTCGGGGTGCTGCACCGCAACCTGTCGCTGGAGGACCAGGCCTACCAGGTCGACCTCGTCAAGCGCACCCAGACCGGCATCATCTCCAACCCCGTCACGATCGGTCCCGAGGCGACCCTCGAGGACCTCGACCGCATCTGCGGCGAGTACCGCGTCTCGGGCCTTCCGGTCGTCGACACCGACAACCACCTGCTCGGCATCATCACGAACCGCGACCTGCGGTTCACGCCGCTGGCCGAGTGGGCCACGACGAAGGTCGACGAGATGATGACGCCGATGCCGCTGATCACCGGCGACGTCGGCATCAGCCGCGAGGACGCCACGCTGCTGCTGCGCAAGCACAAGCGCGAGCGGCTCCCGCTGGTCGACCGCGACGGTCGCCTCGCCGGGCTCATCACGGTCAAGGACTTCGTCAAGGGCGAGCAGTTCCCCGACGCGTCGTACGACCGCGACGGCCGCCTCATGGTCGGTGCCGCGATCGGCTACTTCGGCGACGCGTGGGAGCGGGCCACGACGCTGATCGAGGCGGGGGTCGACGTGCTGGTCGCCGACACGGCCCACGGGCACGTGCGGATGCTGCTCGAGATCGTCCAGAAGCTCAAGACCGATCCGGCGACCCGTCACGTGCAGGTCATCGGCGGCAACGTGGCGACGCGCGACGGGGCGCAGGCCTTCGTCGACGCCGGGGCCGACGCCGTCAAGGTCGGCTTCGGGCCGGGCTCGATCTGCACGACCCGCGTCGTCACGGGCTGCGGCGTCCCGCAGGTGACGGCGGTCTACGAGGCCTCGCTGGCGTGCGCGCCGGCGGGTGTGCCGGTCATCGCCGACGGCGGCCTGCAGCAGTCGGGCGACATCGCCAAGGCGCTGGTCGCCGGTGCCGAGACCGTCATGATCGGCTCGATGCTGGCCGGCGTCGAGGAGTCGCCGGGCGAGGTCATCTTCGTCAACGGCAAGCAGTTCAAGGCCTACCGCGGCATGGGATCGCTCAGCGCGATGAGCAGCCGGGGCAAGAAGTCGTACTCCAAGGACCGCTACTTCCAGGCCGAGGTCACGAGCGACGACAAGATCGTGCCCGAGGGCGTCGAGGGGCAGGTCGCCTACCGGGGGCCGCTGTCGGCCGTCGCGCACCAGCTGATCGGCGGGCTCAACCAGTCGATGTTCTACGTCGGCGCCCGCACGATCCCCGAGCTGCAGGACAAGGGCCGGTTCGTGCGCATCACGTCGGCCTCGCTCAAGGAGAGCCACCCCCACGACATCCAGATGACCGCCGAGGCCCCGAACTACTCGAGCCGCTGAGCCGCCGTCCGGCGAGGCGTGGCGAGCGATCAGGAGTACTGCGGCCCACGCCGCGCCGCGTGACGGCGAGGGATTGGGCCGCCGTGGCCCGCGAGCGATAACCTCACTCAGGTGACCAATCGCAACGTGGCCGTGTTCATCGACGCCGAGAACCTCTTCAAGGGGTACGGCAAGCTCGAGATCCCCGACATCTCGATGGAGCAGATCCTCGAGCAGCTCGAGACGGCCGCGGCGCGCGAGGCCGGCGCCGGCAGCATCGCCCTCGCCCGCGCGTACGCCGACTGGGGCGCGCTGGGCCTGGAGGACTACCGCCGCGACGTCGAGCGCGCCGGTGTCGAGACCGTCCAGGTGTTCTCGGTCAGCAAGGCCGAGAAGAACGCCGCCGACATCGTCCTGGTCGTCGACTGCCTGCGGGCCGCCGGCGACCTCGACCAGCTCGAGGTCTTCATCCTGGTGTCGGCCGACGGCGACTTCGTCCCCCTGGTGCGGCGCCTGCACGAGCTCGACAAGTACGTCATCGGCGCGACGCTGGCCGACCACCCCGTCAACAACGTGCTCGAGCGCGAGGTCGACCAGTACGTGCCCCTCAAGGTCAAGCCCGTCCCGCCGGCCGCGGCGCTGCAGCCGATCTTCTCGGGCGATCCCTCGTCCGCGGCCGCCGTGCTGCCCCGCCAGCCGGCCCGGGTCGCGCCGGTCGAGCCGCGCGCCGACAAGAAGGTCGAGAAGCAGCCGGAGCCGCGCCGGTCCGAGAAGAAGGCCGAGCCCAAGAAGGCCCAGAAGCGGCAGGAGCCGGCCAAGAAGGCCAAGATCTCGTGGCACGACCTGGCCAAGGAGATCGAGGTCGTCCACGACGGTCCGGCCGCCTCTCCGGCCGAGTACAAGCAGATCGTCGAGAAGGTGCTCGCCGACGACACGGTGCGCAGCTTCAGCGACCAGCTCGCCAACCAGGGTGGTCCGCTGCCGATGCTCGCGATGGCCCTGAAGGCCGCCGCGCCGCGCCTGAGCCCGTCCGACGCGCGGGTCAGCTCGCTGTCGCGCGCGCTGCGCTTCGCCCTGGCCGACACGCCGTACGCGCTGGCCCGCGAGAGCGACGACGTGCAGCCCGTCCTGGTGCGCCGTTCGACCGATCCGGCGGGCATGCTGACCGACCTGTCGCTCGACGACATCCAGCGCGGGGTCCAGTAGGTCACGGGCCGACGGAGCCTCGCACTAGGCTGTACGGCATGGCAGACATCGAGATCGGGACGGCCAAGCGCGGCCGTCGGGCGTACTCCTTCGACGACATCGCGATCGTCCCGAGCCGCCGGACGCGCGACCCCGAGGAGGTGTCGACCGCCTGGCAGATCGACGCCTACCGGTTCGACCTCCCGGTGCTGGCCGCGCCGATGGACTCCGTCATGAGCCCCGACACCGCGATCGCGCTCGGACGGCACGGCGGTCTCGGCGTGCTCGACCTCGAGGGTCTGTGGACGCGTTACGAGAACCCCGAGAGCCTGCTCGACGAGGTCGCCGGCATCGAGGGGCCGCTGGCGACCAAGCGGCTGCAGGAGATCTACGCCGAGCCGATCAAGGCCGAGCTCATCACGGCCCGTCTGCAGCAGGTGCGCGAGGCCGGGGTCACGGTCGCGGGTGCGCTGTCGCCGCAGCGCACCAAGCAGTTCGCCGACGCCGTGGTCGACGCGGGCGTCGACCTGTTCGTGATCCGCGGCACGACGGTCTCGGCCGAGCACGTCTCGGGGCAGACCGAGCCGCTGAACCTCAAGGAGTTCATCTACGAGCTCGACGTCCCGGTCATCGTCGGCGGGTGCGCGACCTACCAGGCCGCGCTGCACCTCATGCGCACCGGCGCGGCCGGCGTGCTGGTCGGCTTCGGCGGCGGGGCCGCCCACACGACCCGCTCGGTGCTCGGCATCGCGGTGCCGATGGCGTCCGCGGTGGCCGACGTGGCCGCGGCGCGGCGCGACTACCTCGACGAGTCGGGCGGACGGTACGTGCACGTCATCGCCGACGGCTCGATCGGGCGCAGCGGCGACATCGCCAAGGCCATCGCGTGCGGCGCCGACGCCGTCATGATCGGCTCACCCTTCGCGCGGGCCGTCGAGGCCCCGGGACGCGGCTTCCACTGGGGCGCCGAGGCGTGGCACCCCGACCTGCCGCGCGGCGGCCGGGTCGACATCGGCACGGTCGGCGACCTCGAGTCGGTGCTGTTCGGCCCGTCGTCGGTGCCCGA
Organism: Aeromicrobium sp. CFBP 8757; assembly: GCF_014841755.1. NCBI lineage: Bacteria > Bacillati > Actinomycetota > Actinomycetes > Propionibacteriales > Nocardioidaceae > Aeromicrobium > Aeromicrobium sp. CFBP 8757. The sequence continues at coordinate 74,968 of NZ_JACYUM010000003.1, read as the reverse complement.
CGGCACGATGAACCTGATCGGCGCCCTGCGCCGCGCGATGGCGACGACGGGCTACACCGACCTCAAGGAGTTCCAGCGGGTCGAGGTCGTCGTCGGGTGAGCCCGTACCGACTCGTCCGGGTGGGGTTCGAGCACCCTGACGCCGTCGAGCTGCGCGACGAGCACGTCACGCTGGGCAACCAGCTGTACGCCGACGACCCCGCCGCGGCCCACCGCGGAGGGTCCGAGGGCATCGATCCGTCGTCGATCGTCGCGACGTTCGTCGCCTACGACGGCGAGCGCCCGGTCGGCCACGCGTGCCTGCGCCGCCTCGACGGCGACATGGCCGGCGAGCTCGAGATGAAGCGGCTGTACGTCCGTGAGGACGCGCGCGGCAGCGGGGTCGCGGACGACCTGCTCGCCGCGGTCGAGGGCGTCGTGCGCGACGACGAGGGGGCGCCCCGCATCGTCATCCACACCGGCGACCGCCAGCACGCGGCGCTGACGTTCTACGGGCGGCGCGGGTACACGCCGATCCCGGTGTTCGCGCCGTACGAGGCCGTCACGTACTCCCTGTGCTTCGAGAAGGTCTTCGCGGCGGGCTGACCTCAGGCGGCGCGGGGCACCCGCGCCGACCGGGCCAGGTGGATCGTCGTCAGGATCGGCACGATCACGAGCACGGCGACGACCACGAGGCCGACCCAGCCGGGCGGTCCGGTGGTCTCGGTGACCGTCGTGCACGTCGATCCCGCACAGGACTGGATCTCCGACGAGCCGGACGTGGCTAACCCGCCGACGACCAGCAGGGGTCCGAGGCCGCCGGGCCACAGGAACGTCCCGATCAGCTTGTCGCGGGTCGACCACCGGTCCGACGTCCACAGCAGGACGACGCCGACGACCCAGCCGATCACGAACACGATGATGCCGCCCAGCAGCAGCACCAGGGCGATGACCTCCTGGGCGCGGAGCCGCGCGGCGGGTGCGGTGGCCGGGGGAGCGGGAGGCGCGGGCTGCTCGGCGGCGACGATGTCGGCGGGGCTGCCGAGGCGCTGGATCACGTCCTCGACGGACCGGCCGTCCGCGACGGCTGCCTCCAGGTGCTCGCCGATGTCGGCGACGAGCTCGTCGGCCCGCCGGGGGCCGAGCCGTTCGGCCGCGACCGAGCGCAGGTCGTCGAGATATCCGCGGGCGATGGGTGGGGTCGTCATGGCGTGTCCTTCCGGAGGGTCTGGTCGACGGCGTCGCGGAATGCTCGCCAGTCGGTCTCGAACCGGTCGAGCGCCCGGCGCCCGTCGCGGGTCAGCTGGTAGTAGCGGCGGGGCGGTCCCTGCTCGGACTCCCGCTGCTCGGTGAGCACCAGGCCCTCCTTGCGCAGTCTCGACAGCAGCGGGTAGATCGTGCCCTCGCTCGTGACGAGGGACGGGTGCCGCCCGAGCTCGGTCACGAGGTCGACGGCGTAGCGGGGCTCGTCCTGCAGCAGCGCCAGCACGCAGTACTCGAGCGCGCCACGGCGCAGCTGCGACAGCGCTCCCGGTTCCATGCGTCACAAGGTAGCAGTACCTTGCGACACATGGAACCAGGTCGGCACGCGCACGGCGCACGTCACACGTCCGCGTGCTGTTCGCCGCGGTCAGGTGTGCCTTAGCATGGTGAGGCTAGCCTCACGTCGGCCAGCCTCGACACGAAGGACGACCCATGAACAAGCTCCTCGCCTCGGTCGGCATCGCCGCGCTGGCCACCGTCAGCCTCGCCGCCTGCGCGTCCGACCCGTCCGAGACCTCGTCGGCCTCCGGCGCCCTCACGGTCAAGGCCACCGACTCCGACTGCACCGTCTCGGCCAGCAAGCTCGACGCCGGCCCGTCGACGTTCAAGGTCACCAACGCGGGCTCCAAGGTCACCGAGTTCTACGTGTACGCCGACGGCGACCGCATCATGGGCGAGGTCGAGAACGTCGGGCCCGGCCTGACCCGCAACCTGATCGTCGACCTGCCCAAGGGCACGTACGAGGGGGCCTGCAAGCCCGGCATGATCGGCGACGGCATCCGCCAGACGCTCACCGTGACGGGTGAGGCCACCGCGCCGCTGTCGGACTCCGAGGAGCTCACGGCCGCCGCCGACAGCTACGCCCGCTACGTCAAGTCGCAGTCCGACACCCTGATCGTCAAGACGACCGAGTTCGTCGACGCGGTCAAGGCCGGCGACGTCGAGGGGGCCAAGAAGCTGTTCCCGATCGCCCGCACCTACTGGGAGCGCATCGAGCCCGTCGCCGAGCAGTTCGGCGACCTCGACCCCATCACCGACGGGCGCGAGCCCGATGCGAAGGCCGAGGGCGTCGACTTCACGGGCTGGCACCGCATCGAGAAGCAGCTGTGGGTCGAGGGCAACACCGAGGGCATGGACCCGTACGCCGACCAGCTGCTGTCGAACGTCAAGCAGATCGTCGCGAAGGGACAGGACGCCCCGCTGACGGCGCTCGAGCTCGCCCAGGGATCGAAGGGCCTGCTCGACGAGGTCGCGACGGGCAAGATCACGGGCGAGGAGGACGAGTTCAGCCACACCGACCTGTGGGACTTCAAGGCCAACATCGAGGGCTCGCAGGCCGCCATCTCGTCGCTGCGCCCGGTCCTGATCGACCAGGACCCCGACCTCGTCAAGGACATCGACGCCAAGTTCGCGGCGCTCGACACCGAGCTCAACCAGTACCAGGACAAGAGCACGGGCGAGTGGACGTTCTATGACCAGCTGACCGAGCAGCAGATCAAGCAGCTGTCCGACTCCGTCGCGGCGCTCAGCGAGCCGATCAGCAAGGTCGCCGCCGTCGTCGCCAAGTCGGCCTGACACCCGGTCTCCTGGGACGATGGCCGACGTGAACGACCGCGACACGACGCCCGCCGCCGGACTCTCCCGCAGGAAGCTGCTGGGAGCGGCCGGCGTCGGTGCCCTGACGGTCGGGGCCCTCGGCGCGGGCGCCGGGTACGCGGTGGGCGACAAGCCCGTCGCGGTCGTCCCCGACCGGGACGCCCTGCCGATCGACTTCGACGGACGTCACCAGGCCGGCATCGTCACGCCGGCGCAGGACCGTCTGCACTTCGCGGTCTTCGACATGACGACCGAGGAGCGCGACGACCTCGTCTCGCTGCTGAAGGACTGGACGAAGGCCGCCCGGCAGATGGCCCAGGGCAACGACATCGGCGACTTCGGCGCCGTCGCCGGTGCGCCCTACTCGCCGCCCGAGGACACCGGCGAGGCCCTCGGCCTGCCGCCGTCGGGGCTGACCATCACGATCGGGTTCGGCCGCAGCCTGTTCGTCGACGCCTCCGGGGCGCCGCGCTTCGACCTCGACGGGCAGCTGCCCGACCGCCTCGTCGTCATGCCGGGCTTCTCCGGCGACCGGCTCGACCCCGCGATCAGCGACGGCGACATCGCGATCCAGGCCTGCGCCAACGACCCGCAGATCGCGGTGCACGCGATCCGCAACCTCGCCCGCATCGCCTTCGGGCGCGCCTCGGTGCGCTACTCGCAGATGGGCTTCGGCCGCACGTCGTCGACGTCGACGGCGCAGGTCACGGCGCGCAACCTGTTCGGGTTCAAGGACGGCACGGCCAACATCAAGGTCGAGGAGAAGAAGGACGTCGAGGACTTCGTGTGGGTGCAGGACGGCGACGGTCCGGCCTGGATGACCGGCGGCTCGTACCTCGTGTCGCGCAAGATCGACATGCGCATCGAGACCTGGGACCGCGAGCCCCTCAACGGCCAGGAGACGATCGTCGGCCGGGCCAAGGGCTCGGGCGGGCCGCTGTCGGGCGGCGACGAGTTCGCCGCGATCGACTTCGACGCCAAGGACGACGCCGGCCAGCCGCTGATCGACATGAAGTCCCACCTGCGCCTGGCCCACCCCGACACCAACGGCGGCGCCAAGCTGCTGCGTCGCGGGTACAACTTCGTCGACGGGTCCAACGGCCTCGGCCAGCTGTCGGCCGGGCTGTTCTTCATCGCCTACCAGCGCGATCCGGAGGCTCAGTTCGTCCGCATCCAGCGCTCGCTGGCGGGCCTGCAGAACGATCTGCTGAGCGAGTACATCGTGCACGTCGGCTCGGGCCTGTTCGCGTGCCCGCCCGGCGTCGGTCCGCAGGGCTACTGGGGCGAGGGCCTGTTCGCCTGAGCCCGGTGTGGGGGTCGACACGGTCGTTACCGACCAGTAGCGATGTGACATCCCCGGTGTCATACTCGGGGTATGAGCTCCCGTGACACGGCATTCGACTACGACGTCCTGATCATCGGCTCGGGCTTCGGCGGCAGCGTCTCGGCGCTGCGGCTGACCGAGAAGGGCTACCGCGTCGCGGTGCTCGAGGCCGGCAAGCGCTTCGAGGACGCCGACTTCGCCAAGAGCTCCTGGCGCCTGCGCAAGTTCCTGTGGATGCCCCAGCTGGGCTGCTACGGCATCCAGCGCATCGACAAGCTCAAGGACGTGCTGATCCTGTCGGGCGCCGGCGTCGGCGGCGGTTCGCTGGTCTACGCCAACACGCTCTACGAGCCGCTCGACCCGTTCTACCAGGACCCTGCGTGGGGTCACATCACCGACTGGCGCGCCGAGCTCGAGCCCTACTACGACCAGGCCAAGCGCATGCTCGGCGTCACGGTCTACCCGCACGTGACCCCCGCCGACACCGTGATGCGCGAGGTCGCCGAGAAGATGGGCGTCGGTGGCACCTTCCACCACACGCCCGTCGGCGTGTTCTTCGGCGCCGACCCGGGCGAGACGAAGGACGATCCCTACTTCGGCGGTGCCGGGCCGGCCCGCTCGGGCTGCACCAACTGCGGCGAGTGCATGACGGGCTGCCGCCACAACGCCAAGAACACGCTGGTCAAGAACTACCTCTACCTGGCCGAGTCCGCCGGCGCCGAGGTGCACCCGATGACGACCGTGACGGCCGTCCGGCCGCGGGAGGGCGGCGGGTACGAGGTCGAGACGCGTCGCACGAACAGGCGGTTCCGGCCGCACCGCACCATCACGGCCGAGCAGGTCATCTTCTCGGCCAGCACGATGGGCACGCAGAAGCTGCTGCACCGCATGCGCGACTCGGGCTCGCTGCCGCGGGTGTCGCAGCGCCTCGGCCTGCTGACCCGCACCAACTCCGAGGCGCTGCTCGGCTCGATCGCCGACGGCAACGACGTCGACTACAGCGAGGGGGTCGCGATCACGTCCTCGTTCCACCCCGACGAGCACACCCACATCGAGCCGTGCCGCTACGGCAGGGGCTCGAACGCGATGTCGCTGATGCAGACCGTCCTGACCGACGGCGGTGGCTCGACGCCCCGCTGGCGCGTGTGGCTGCGCGAGATGTGGAAGCAGAAGACCAAGCTCTTCAAGCTGTACGACCTGCGGCACTGGTCGGAGCGCACCGTCATCGCGCTGGTCATGCAGACGCACGACAACTCGATCACGACGTACACCAAGCGGGGGCTGACCGGCCGCCGCCGGCTCACGTCCCGGCAGGGTCACGGTGCGCCGAACCCGTCGTTCATCGAGCCCGGCCACCGCGCCGTCCAGCACATGGCCGACGAGATGAAGGGCACGCCCGGCGGCACGATCGGCGAGCCCTTCAACGTGCCGCTGACGGCGCACTTCATGGGCGGCTGCGCGATCGGCGACTCGCCCGAGACGGGGGTCGTCGACCCGTACCAGCGTCTCTACGGCCACCCGGGCCTGCACGTCGCCGACGGCTCGACCATCACGGCGAACCTCGGCGTCAACCCGTCGCTGACGATCACGGCACAGACCGAGCGCGCGATGTCGTACTGGCCCAACAAGGGCGAGACCGACCTGCGTCCGTCGATCGACGAGCCGTACCGCCGCATGGAGCCGGTCGCGCCCAAGAGCCCCGTCGTCCCCGACGACGCCCCGGCGGCCCTGCGCCTGCCCATCGTCGGCGTCTCGTAGGACGCACGGCTCGCTCGACCACAGAACGCCACCACAGGTCGAGCGAGCGCAGCGAGCGAGACAGTGGCCCCGCGCGGAGCGCGGCAGCTGGGGGCACCTCCCGCGAGCGCCAGCGAGTGGGGGACGAAGTCGCTGGCAGGGCGAAGCCCTGCGCCACGCACAGGACCCGGCCTGGAGGGAGTCCACGGGCCGGGTCCTGTTGTGCCACGAGGAGCAGCACATGATCTAACGGGAGGGAGTGTTGTTAGATCCACCGTGTAAAACGACGCTCCGACACCGGGGTTACGAGGTGGTCACGGTAATTTTTTCGCGGAGTCGGCGCCCGATAGGGTGGCACCCGTGACCCCCGATCATGACCTTGTCCTCGTCGTCGACTTCGGGGCGCAGTACGCCCAGCTCATCGCCCGTCGGGTGAGGGAGGCGCGGGTGTACTCCGAGATCGTCCCGCACACGATGCCGGTCGAGGAGATGCTCGCCAAGAAGCCCGCCGCGATCATCCTGTCGGGTGGTCCGTCCTCGGTCTACGAGGCCGGCGCACCGCAGCTCGACGCGGCGATGTTCGAGGCCGAGACCCCCGTCTTCGGCATCTGCTACGGCTTCATGGCGATGGCCCAGGCCCTCGGCGGCACCGTCGCCCACACGGGCCAGCGCGAGTACGGACGCACCAGCGTCAGCGTGCTCGAGCCCGGCACCCTGCTGGCCGACCTGCCCGAGTCGCTGACGTCGTGGATGTCGCACGGCGACGAGGTCGTCGCGGCGCCCGAGGGCTTCCGCGTCAACGCCCGCTCGCCGCGCGCGACCGTCGCCGCGTTCGAGGACACCGACCGTCGCCTCGCGGGCGTGCAGTGGCACCCCGAGGTGCTGCACAGCGAGCACGGCCAGCGCGTCCTCGAGACGTTCCTGGTCGACATCGCGGGCTGCCGTCAGACGTGGACCAGCAGCAACATCGTCGAGGAGCAGGTCGAGCTGATCCGCCAGCAGGTCGGTGACGCCCGCGTCATCTCCGCGCTGTCGGGCGGTGTCGACTCCGCGGTCTCCACGGCCCTCGTGCAGCGCGCGATCGGCGACCAGCTCACCGCGGTCTTCGTCGACCACGGGCTGCTGCGCCAGGGCGAGGCCGAGCAGGTCGAGAAGGACTACGTCGAGGCCACGGGTGTCGACCTCAAGGTCGTCGACGCCAAGGAGCAGTTCCTCGGCTTCCTCGCCGGCGTCTCCGACCCCGAGCAGAAGCGCAAGATCATCGGCCGCGAGTTCATCCGCGTGTTCGAGGCCGCCGAGCGCGAGGTGCTCGCGACGCCGGGTGCCCCGGTCAAGTTCCTCGTGCAGGGCACGCTCTACCCCGACGTCGTCGAGTCGGGCGGGGGAGCGGGCGCCTCGAACATCAAGAGCCACCACAACGTCGGCGGCCTGCCGGAGGACCTCGAGTTCAGCCTGATCGAGCCGCTGCGCACGCTGTTCAAGGACGAGGTGCGCGACGTCGGACGTCAGCTCGGCATCCCCGAGGCGATCGTCGGACGGCACCCGTTCCCCGGCCCCGGCCTGGCGATCCGCATCGTCGGCGCGGTCGACGAGGAGCGTCTGACGATCCTGCGCGAGGCCGATGCGATCGTCCGCGAGGAGACCACCGCGGCGGGCCTCGACGGCGAGATCTGGCAGTTCCCGGTCGTGCTGCTGGCCGACGTCCGCTCGGTCGGCGTGCAGGGCGACGGCCGCACCTACGGCCACCCGATCGTGCTGCGGCCGGTCTCGAGCGAGGACGCCATGACGGCCGACTGGAGCCGCCTGCCGTACGAGGTGCTCGAGCGGATCTCGACCCGCATCACCAACGAGGTCGACGAGGTCAACCGCGTCGTCCTCGACATCACGAGCAAGCCGCCGGGAACCATCGAGTGGGAGTGACCCGGCCGGCCTGACGAGCCGACCGCGCTCAGGCCGCCGGGGGCTCCCACAGCTCGACGGCGTTGCCGTCGGGGTCGTGGACGCGCGCGAACCGGCCCGTCTCGGGGGAGTCCCACTCGTCCCTGGTCTCGACCTCGACCCCCGCGGCGCGCAGCGACACGATGAGGCTGTCGAGGTCGCTGACGCGCAGGTTGAGCATGACCTGCTGGGCGCCCGGCCAGTAGTCGGTGTCGGCGGGGAACGGCGCGAACACCAGCGGACCGCCCTCCGTCCGCCACGACCACTCGTCGGCCTCGCCCGCCGACGGCGCGGCGAGGCCGGGGCCCACGCCGAGGTGGGTGCGGTACCAGGTGCTCAACGCATCCGGGTGCTGCGACCGCAGGAAGACTCCGCCCACTCCGAGCACCGGCACGATCGTTCTCCTCTGGTCGACGGACCTCCATCGTAGGGCGGGAGGCCGGCGGTTGTTAGGCTCGAACGCAGTCGATCGGAAGGCACCACCGTGAGTCAGTCCGCATTCCCGCGGAACAAATACGTCGCCATCGTCATGGTCCTGCTGGTCGTGGCGGCCGTGGTCGTCGTGGCCGTGCTGCGCCTCGACGGCGACGACGAGGCCGAGCCGCTGGCGACCGCCACCGAGCCGACGGCCACCGCGACGACGTCGACCCCGACGCCCGAGCAGACCACGACGTCCCCGACCCCGACGCCCACCCCGACCCCCACGCCGGGCAGCGGTCCGACGTGCGAGGGGCCCGACACGGTCTTCAACGAGGAGGGCACCGAGAAGGACTCCCTGCTGCCCGACTGCGGCGTCGCCCCGGTGACCCAGCCCGAGCAGGAGAAGTCCGGCCTGAGCCTGGCCTGCGGCGGCTCCTACCCCGTGATCCTCTACAAGACGACGACGTCCGGCGCGAAGACGTCGATCTGCGGTCGCGACAGCTCCGGGGCCGACTTCCGGTTCGTGACGCAGCCGAAGGGCGGCGACGTCGTCGACCTGCCCGGCACCTACGAGTCGCAGCTCGACGCGTTCGCGGCCAAGGACGGATCGACGCGCTACACGGTCCTGGCGTACGACGGCACCCTCGTGGTGAACCAGGACGGCCAGAAGACCCGGCAGAAGTCGTCCGACTGGATCTCGCTCGACAACGAGCCCGACACCGACTGATCGTCTGCCGCTCGCCGGGTGTCGCCGGCGGGTTGAGGGGTACACCGCCGGCGAACCCCATCGAAAGGCACACCGTGGATCTCGGCATCTCAGGACGCATCGCACTCGTCACCGGCGGCGACTCCGGCATCGGCTGGCACACCGCCCGCCTCCTGCTCGAGGAGGGCGCGACGGTCGTCCTGTCCGACCGCGACCAGGACTCCCTCGACGAGGCCGCCGCGAAGCTCGACGCCCCCAAGAAGCGCCTGCACGCGATCGCCGCCGACCTCGACTCGGTCGAGTCGATCTTCGCGCTGCGCGACGCCGTCACCGAGGCCGTCGGCGACATCGACATCCTCGTGCAGTCGGCCGGTGTGACGGGTGCCCAGGGCCTGTTCCACGAGATCGACGACGCCGGATGGGTCGACACCCTGACGACCGACCTGCTCGCCCCGATCCGCCTGACCCGCGCCTTCCTGCCCGCGCTCCGCTCGGGTGGCTGGGGCCGCGCGGTCTACCTCGCGTCGGAGGACGCCGTGCAGCCGTACGACGACGAGCTGCCGTACTGCGCCGCGAAGGCCGGCATCCTGGCGTTCGCCAAGGGCCTGTCGAGGACGTACGCCAAGGAGGGCCTGCTCGTGAACTGCGTGTCGCCGGCGTTCATCAGCACCCCGATGACCGACGCCATGATGGAGAAGCGGGCCAAGGAGCTCGGGACGGACACCGACCAGGCCATCGAGAGCTTCCTCGACGAGGAGCGCCCGTACATGGAGCTCGGCCGCCGCGGCGAGCCCGAGGAGGTCGCCGCCGTGGTCGCGTTCCTGTGCTCCGACCTGGCCAGCTTCGTCAACGGGTCGAACTACCGCGTCGACTCCGGCTCCGTCGCCACGATCTGACGCGTCCGTGACCGTCCCCGCCCCCGCCGTCCACCACGTCGACCACGGCGGGGACGGTCACGTCGTCGTCCTGCTGCACGCGTTCCCGCTCGACTCCGGCATGTTCGACCGGATCGTCCCCCTGCTGACCGGGGCGGCACGGGTCGTGACGATCGACCTGCCGGGGCTCGGACGCAGTCCGGTGCCGTCGCAGGCGCCGACGATGGACGCCGTCGCGCACGCCGTGACGGGTGTGCTCGACGAGCTGGACGTCGAGAGGGCGGTCGTGCTGGGCATCTCGACCGGGGGCTACGCCGCGCTGCAGCTCGCCGCGCAGGCGCCCGGCCGGGTCTCCGCGCTGGTGCTCGGCAGCACGACGACCCGCCGCATCGAGCCCGACGTGCCGAACGAGCGGCGCGAGGTCGCGGACGAGGTCGAGTCGTCGCGCTCGACCGAGGCCGTCGCCGACAGCGCCGACGAGGGGGTCGGCGACACGGCGCACCGCGACCAGCCCGAGCTCGTCGAGGGGCTGCGCAGGACGATCTCCGCGGCCGATCCCGACGGCGTCGCCTGGATGGCCCGCGCCATCGCGGCCAGGGCCGACACGACGACGACGCTGCGCGACCTCGACCGTCCGGTCGTGCTGCTGTTCGGCGCCGAGGACGAGGCGACGCCTCCTGAGCGCGGCGAGGAGATGCTCGCAGCGCGCGGCGACCGCCCGACCCGCCTGGTCGTGCTCGGGTCGACCGGCCACCTCACGGCCCTCGAGTCGCCGCAGCAGGTCGCCGACGTGGTGGGCGACCTGCTGCGCGACCTCGGCTGAGGCCGGGCCTCAGATCAGGCCGGCCCTCAGATCAGGTCGGTGAAGGAGTCCGGCACGGTGTGCGCCGCGAGCACCTTCTTGGCCGGCTCGACGCCGTCGCCGACCTTCCACAGCAGGACGCCCACGACCTCGTCGCCGTCGACGTAGTAGACGACCTTGCCGCCGTCCTCCTTGTCGACGACCTCGGTGCGCAGGCTCGCGTCGAGCGTCCCGACCGCCTCGTACCAGGCGTCGAACAGGTCGGAGTAGAACATCGGGGTGTGGTCGTAGACCTCGTCCGAGCCCGCGAGGATGCGTCCCGCGGCCGCGCCCATCTCGTTGGCGTTGTCGACGTGCTCGACGCGGCGGCGGCCGAGGATGTGGTCGGGGTACTCGGCCACGTCGCCGGCCGCCAGGACGTCGGGGTCGGCGGTCGTGAGGCGCTCGTCGACGACGATGCCGCCGTCCGACGACGTCTCGAGGCCCGAGCGGCGGGCCAGCACGCCGGCCGGCTCGATGCCGAGGCCGATCACGGCCAGGTCGGCCGTGACCGTCGTGCCGTCGCTGAGGTCGAGGCGCACGCCGTCGGGTGACGTCGACCCGCCGTCGACCTTCGCGCCGCCGTGCACCGTCACGCCGGCGTCGGTGAACATGCCCTGGACCTCGTCGGCGACGACCGACGGGAACGTCGGCGAGCCCAGCACGTCGTCGGGGTGGATCAGGGTGACGGTGCTGCCGTCCTGCACGAGCGCGGCGGCGATCTCGGTGCCGATGTAGCCGCCGCCGACGACCGCGACGTGCGGGTGGTCGGTGACCGCCGCGCGCAGGCGGTGGTAGTGCTCGAGCGTGCGGTAGTAGATGACCCGGTCGCTCGGCGTGAGACCCGGGATCTGGCGCGGGTGTCCGCCCGTCGCGAGCAGGAGGCGGCGGTAGCCGAAGGTGTCGCCCGTGCTGGTCGTGACGGTCTTGGCGTCCCGGTCGATCGTGTCGGCCCGGGCGCCGAGGTGCAGCGTCGCGCCGGTCTCGTCGGCGGTGTCGAGTGCGGCGTCGTCCTCGGAGAAGTCGTCGTCGGTCCAGAGCTTCTTCGACAGCGCGGGCCGCGGGAACGGTGCGGTCGACTCCTCGCCGACGATGCCGATCGTGCCGTCGGCGTCGATCTCGCGGATGCCCTTGGCGGCGGTGTCGGCCGTCATGCCGCCGCCGATGATCAGGTAGTCGTAGTCGTGGCTCATGCGGTGGGCAGTACCCCTGCCGGCCGCCGACAATCTCCCGTTGCGGCTCAGGCGCAGGTGCCTACGCTGGCATCGTGGCCACTGACACCCAGACCCCCGACGACACGACCTCCGACCCCGAGACGCCGGCGCGAGAGACCCCCGCCCCACACGTCTTCGTCCTCTTCGGCGCGACCGGCGACCTCGCCAAGCGCAAGCTCTTCCCCGGCATCTACCGCCTCGCCGCCGCCTCCCGCCTGCCCGACGACTACGCGATCATCGGATCGGGCCGCCACTCGCCCGGGTCGGACGACGAGTTCCGCGAGAAGATCAGGTCGTCGCTCGAGGAGTTCGTCGACGACCTCGACGCCGGCGTCGCCGACGACGTCCTGGGCCGGCTGACGTTCCAGACGTCCGACGCCGACGACGGCAAGGACCTCGCGGCGGCGGTCGACGAGGCCCTGTCGGGTCTCGGCGACGACGCCAAGAAGCTGATCTACCTGTCGGTGCCGCCGTCGGCGATGGAGCCCATGATCGGCATGCTGGGTCGCGAGGGCCTGGCCGACGACGCGCGCCTGGTGATCGAGAAGCCGTTCGGCACCGACCTCGAGACGGCCCGCGAGCTCGACGCGACGCTCAAGGACGTCGTGACGGAGGACCAGGTCTTCCGCATCGACCACTTCCTCGGCAAGGAGGCGGTCCAGAACATCCTGGCGCTGCGCTTCGCGAACGGCCTGATCGAGCCGGCCTGGAACCGCGACCACATCTGCTCGGTGCAGATCGACGTGCCCGAGGAGCTGACGGTCGAGGGCCGCGGCAGCTTCTACGAGTCGACCGGCTGCTTCCGCGACATGATCTCGACCCACCTCAGCCAGGTGCTGGGCTTCGTCGCGATGGAGCCGCCCGTCCACCTCGACGCGCTGGCGCTGCGCAACGAGAAGTCGAAGGTCTTCGCCGCGATGCGTCCCCTCGACCCCGAGCGCGTCGTGTTCGGCCAGTACGAGGGCTACCGCGACGAGGAGGACGTCGACGCCGACTCCGAGGTCGAGACGTTCGTCGCGCTCGAGGCCTACGTCGACACCGAGCGCTGGCAGGGCGTCCCGTTCTACCTGCGCACCGGCAAGTCGCTCGGCGCGACCCGGCGCACCATCACCCTGACGTTCCGCACGCCGCCGATGGGCCGCTTCGGCGACAATGCCTACGGACCCAACGAGCTGGTGCTGGAGCTGACCGACTCGCCCAAGATCACGGTCGACCTGCACGCCAAGCGTCCCGGCCCGACGATGGACCTGATGGACTCGTCGCTGCACCTCGACCTGTCGCAGGACGACCCGGGCGATACGCCCCTCGAGGCGTACGAGCGCCTGCTGCTCGACGTCATGCGGGGCGACCAGACGCTGTTCACCCGCTCCGACGAGGTCGACCGTCTGTGGCAGATCTGCCAGCCCGTGCTCGACAACCCGCCGAAGACGCAGCAGTACGCCAAGGGCTCGTGGGGGCCCGACGACGCCCTCGAGCTGCCGGGCGAGCGCGGCTGGCGGCTGCCGGATGCCTGAGACCGGCTCCGACTGGCCGGGGATCGCCGACCACGGGCTGATCGGTGACCTGCGCACCGCAGCACTCGTCGGCACCGACGGCACGATCGACTGGTTCTGCGCGCCGCGCTTCGACTCGCCGAGCATCTTCGCCTCGATCCTCGACCGCGAGAACGGCGGCTCGTGGAAGATCGCCCCGGCCGACGGGGCGGTGCGCACGCAGCAGTTCTACTTCCCGGAGTCGGCGGTGCTGGCGACACGGTTCCTGACCGAGAGCGGCGTCGTCGAGGTGCACGACTTCATGCCGGTGCTGCAGCCCGGCGACCCCGACCACCGTCAGCGTCTGGTGCGGCGCGTCATGGCCGTCCGCGGCTCGACGACGGTGCACATGCGGCTCGACGCCCGTCCCGACTACGCCCGCGCGACGTGCGAGGCCGAGACGCTCGAGCACGGCGTCGTCCTGACGGGCGACGGGGTCCGCCTGGGTCTCAGCGCGACGTCCGACCTGACGGTCGACAGCGGGTGCGTGACGGCCGACGTCGACCTGGCCGAGGGCGAGGTCGCGCTGTTCGTGCTCGAGGTGCTGGACGACGACGACGAGCTGGACGACGCCGACCTCGACGACACCGCCTCGCTGTTCGACGCGACCCTGTCGTTCTGGCGCACGTGGCTGTCGCAGTCGACCTACCGCGGTCGGTGGCGCGAGACCGTCAACCGGTCGGCGATCACGCTCAAGCTGCTGACGCACGAGCCGTCCGGCGCGATCGTCGCGGCACCGACCACGAGCCTGCCCGAGCTCATCGGTGGCGACCGCAACTGGGACTACCGCTACGTCTGGATGCGCGACGCTGCCTTCAGCCTCTACGCGCTCCTGCGTCTCGGCTTCACGCAGGAGGCCAAGTCCTTCATGGTGTGGCTGTCGGAGCGCCTGGGCGAGGACAAGGACCACGGTCTCGGGCCGCTGCGGGTGCTGTACGACATCGACGGCAACCAGCCGCAGGACGAGTTCATGCTCGACCACCTGACGGGCTACCGCGACTCCGGGCCCGTGCGCGTGGGCAACGCCGCGGTCGACCAGCTGCAGCTCGACATCTACGGCGAGCTGATCGACTCGGTCTACCTGTTCAACAAGTACGGCGACGGCATCAGCAGCGACGCGTGGTCCGACGTCACCCGCGTCGTCGACTGGGTGTGCGAGAACTGGGACCGCGAGGACGCCGGCATGTGGGAGACCCGTGCGGGCTCGCAGGCCCACACGACGTCGCGCCTGATGTGCTGGGTCGCGATCGAGCGGACGATCCGCATGGCGCGCCAGCGCGGTCTGCCGGGCGACATCTCGGCGTGGGCGAAGGTGCGCGACGAGATCTACGAGCGGATCATGGACAGGTCGTGGAACAGCGAGCTGCGGGCGTTCACGCAGACCGAGGACGGCGACGCCCTCGACGCCGGCGTGCTGCTCATGCCGATGGTCAAGTTCCTGTCGTCGGCCGATCCCAAGTTCCTGTCGACGCTCGACGCGATCGAGGACCGGCTCGTCGTCGACAGCCTGGTGTTCCGCTACGACCCGTCGATCAGCCCCGACGGGCTGGAGGGCGAGGAGGGCACGTTCTCGCTGTGCTCGTTCTGGTACGTCGAGGCGCTCACGCGGGCGGGACGGCTGGAGGACGCGCGGCTCGCGCTCGAGAAGATGTTCACCTACGCCAACCACCTGGGCCTGTACGCCGAGGAGGTCGGCACGACGGGCGACCAGCTCGGCAACTTCCCGCAGGCGTTCACCCACCTGGCCCTGATCAGCGCGGCGACCAACCTCGACAAGGCCCTCGACGGCGGCTGACCCCTTTCGCCGACGAGGGGGTTGCGGCCCCTCCGCGAGAGGGTCGTCGCCCCGCGGAGGGGCGGTGACCCTCTCCTCGCGGGGCGGTAACCCCCTCGTCGGCCTCAGGGGTGCGCAACGTCCGGCGTGCGCCGACGCGCGCGACAGATAGCCTTCGCTGGTGCCAGACGTGTCCATCGCCGCCCCCAACGAAGCCTCCGCCGACGCCGGCGAGCAGGTCGCGCGCGCCGGCGGCAACGCGGTCGACGCCGCGGTGGCCGCGGTCCTCGTGACGATGGTCAACGAGGTGGGGCTGGTCTCGCTGAGCTCGGGCGGCTTCGTCACGGTGCAGCCGCCCGACGGCAGCGCGCCGCAGACCGTCGACGGGTGGATGGACATGCCGGGTCGCGGACGCGCCCTCGGCGGCGGCACGTGGGACGTCGACACCGAGTACGGCGGGGGCGTCACGATCACGATCGGTGCGGGCTCGGTCGCGGCGCACGGCTCGGTCGCGGCGCTCGAGGAGGCCCACCGCCGCTGGGGCAGCCTGCCGTGGCGCGACCTCGTGACACCCGCCATCGAGGTCGCGAGGCGCGGCTTCCGGCTGAGCTCGGCGTCGCGGTACTACCTCGAGTACGTCCACGACGACATCTTCGGCTGGGACGACGAGAGCCGGGCGGCGGTGCACGACGAGGACGGCGCGATCCGCACCGGTCTGGTGGTCGTGCCCGACCTGGCCGCCTCCCTCGAGCTGATCGCGGCCGACGGCTCGGCCGCCCTGCACACCGGCGAGCTGGCGCGGCTGGTCAGCGACGACGTGATCCGTCGCGGCGGCATCCTCGGCGCCGCCGACCTCGCCGAGTACCGCCCCGTCGTCCGCCCGTCGCTGCTGAGCCGCGTGGGCGACTGGACGTTCGGCACCAACCCGCCCCCGTCGGTCGGGGGCGTCTGCGTCACCGCGATGCTCCGCCTGCTCGACGGACGGCCGCACGGTCCGTGGGACGACAGCGACGTCGAGCACCTCGTGCGCGTGCAGCGGGCCGTCCTCGGCCACCGGCTCGACGTCCTCGACGTCAGCGACGACCTGGCGCGCGACGCGGGAGCCTTCCTCGCGCTCGTCGACCGCGACCACCTCGCGGTGCTCGAGTCGGGCTCGACGGCGCACGTCTCGGCCACCGACAGCGACGGCGGCGCGTGCTCGGTCACGGTGTCGTCGGGCTACAGCTCGGGGATGATCGCCCGGGGAACCGGCATCTGGCTCAACAACTGCCTCGGCGAGCAGGAGCTCAACGCGCGAGGTCTGCACGGCCTCGCGCCCGGCTCGCGGCTGCTCTCCAACATGGCTCCGACGGTCGGGCACCACGTCGACGGCTCGGCGCTCGCGATCGGCTCGCCCGGCGCCGACCGCATCACGACCGCCGTCGTCCAGGCGATCGCCGGCTTCGTCAACGGGGGGCTGGGCCTGCAGGAGGCCATCGACCACCCGCGGGTCCACGTGCACCGGGCCGGCCGTCCCGACGAGGTCGTCAAGGTCGAGTCCGACCTCACGATGTACTACGGCGGGGTCTCGGCGACGCTCCGCCGTCCGTCGAAGGGCGTCGCGGGCGACGACGCGATGGTCGCGGCCGCCGATCCGCGGCGCGACGGTGCCGTACGTCTCGTCCGCGAGACCCCACAGGAGCCCCCGACTGCGCTTTGATGGACGGGTGTCCTCCCCGGCGCCACCCATCGTGATCGGCCACCGCGGCGTGCCCGGCGAGCGGCTCGAGCACACGCGGCCGTCGTACCTGCTGGCGATCGAGCAGGGCTGCGACTACATCGAGCCCGACGTCGTCGCGACCCGTGACGGCGTGCTGGTCGTGCGGCACGAGAACGAGATCAGCGGCACGACCGACGTCGCGAGCCGTCCGGAGTTCGCGGACCGCAAGGTCGCCAAGGTCGTCGACGGCGTGCCGTACGTCGGCTGGTTCACGGAGGACTTCACGCTGGCCGAGCTCAAGACGTTGCGCGTCCGCGAGCGCCTGCCCCAGCTGCGGCCGCAGAACATCCCCCTCGCCCGCACCGAGCAGATCCTGACGTTCGACGAGGTGCTCGACATCGCCGAGCAGGCGAGCACGGAGGGGCGCGACGAGCCCGTGGGCGTCTACGTCGAGACCAAGCACCCGACGTACTTCGCGGGCCTCGGGCTCGACCTGGACGACCTGCTCGTCGAGACCCTCGAGCGCCGCGGCCTCAACCACGCCGGCGCCAGGATCGTGATCCAGTCGATGGAGACCGGCAACCTGCGGGCCCTGCGCGACCGCACACCCGTGACGCTGATCCAGCTGATGGACCGCGTGGGGGCGCCGTTCGACCTGCGGGCCGCCGGCGACCCACGCACGTACTGGGCGATGCGCAAGCCGCCCGAGCTCGAGAAAATCGCGGCCTACGCCGACGGGATCGGCCCCAACAAGAGCCAGGTCATCAAGCGCGACCTGCGGGCGCGGCTGGCCAAGACCACCAAGCTCGTGCGCCGCGCCCACGACCTGGGCCTCGTCGTGCACATCTGGACGATGCGCAACGAGAACAACTTCCTGTCCTCCGACCTGCGCACCAGCAGGGACAAGGCCGCCCACGGCGACGCCGTGGGCGAGTACCTCGCCTTCCTCGACGCGGGGGTCGACGGGGTGTTCTCCGACTACACCGCTACTGCGGTGCGGGCCCGGGCCCTGTGGATGGAGCGTCAGTAGCCTGCGCCCACACGGTGTCGTGGCGGGGCTGCCGCGGCACCAGCACCCAGGCCGCGAGGTAGCCGAGCACGAGCGACCCGGCGCCGAGGACCGTGCACACGACCAGGACGACGCGGACGATCGAGGTGTCGATGCCGGTGTAGTCGGCGATGCCGCCGCACACCCCGGCGATCCACCGGTCGTCACGGGACCTGGTGAGCTGCTTCGTCATGATCGTCTCCTTGGAGGGTCGAGGGGGTGGCGGCAGGTGCGGGGCGGGTCTGCCTCAGCGTGGCGGCGACGCCGACCAGGCCGAGGACGATCAGCACCCCCGCGGCCGTGAGGCTGAGCTGGCGCGACGTCAGCAGGTCGCCGCGCCACACGGCCCACTGGCCGACCGCGGCGAGGAACATCATCGAGAAGGCGAGGCTTCCCCACCGGAACGGGTGGCGGTTCATCGGCTGATCACCTCGATCTGACCGAGGTCCTGGTCGATGTCGATCCTCAGGGCCGAGCCGTCCGGCCGGTCCGCGACGTCGGCGAGCGAGACGTCCGTGCCGTCCTCCAGGCGTCCGAACAGGTCGATCTGGCCGGCACGGACGTGCGCGCCGACGTCGACCAGCAGCCCGTCGGGCACGACGACCGTCGTCTGGCCGATGCCGGCGTCGATCGAGATGGTGCGGCCGGCGAGCCGCTCGACGTCGGACACCCGGGTCAGGTCGAGCTCGAGCTCGCCGACGCCGTGCCGGTACGTGGGTCTGACGTCGGCCGCCACGGTCGGGGTCGGGGTCTGCGAGCCGATGCGACCGCTCGGGAACAGCGACCCGATCGCGAGCGTGACCGCCAGCACGAGGCCGATCGCGATGAGCGGTCCGCCGTCGCCGACGACCGTCCCGACCAGCAGCCCCACGGCGACGACGGCCAGGGCCACCGCGACGTACGTCGTCCAGTGGACGTCCCGCTGCGTCTCGTCGTAGATCCAGGTCGCGGCGAGCGCGATCGCCGCGACGGACGTCGTCAGGACGACCAGGGCGGGGGAGCGGGGTGCGCGGGCCGGCCCGGTCGGCGCGGGGGTCGGCTGCGGCACCGTGGCGTCGGCGTCTGCGCCTGCGCCTGCGGTGGACGGACCGGCCGGGGAGGCCGCGACCGTCGCCGCGCGGGCGTGCCGTCGCCGCCGCGGGCGCAGCCACACGACGTAGAGCACCAGGGCGAACGGGACGAGCCACCACGCGGTGTCGCCCCACCAGGCCCAGCTGCTGTCGCCGACGATCGACAGGACAGCGAGGACCGCCGCACCGACGAGACCGGCGACCCTCACCTGGGGCTCGTTGCGGTCGAGCCTGAACCACTCGGCCGCGAGGCTCTTCTCGGCGTCGTCGGAGGGCAGCAGGATCCAGGCCGCGACGTAGAGGATCGCACCCGCGAACCCGGCGATCGTCAGCACCGCGACGACGACCCGCACCACGACGGGGTCGACGTTCAGATACCGCGCCGCTCCGGCGCACACCCCGGCGACGACGCGGTCGTCGGACGAGCGCTGCACGTCGGTGACGGTGCGCAGGCGTCGCGGGTCGAACTCGTCGTCCGGCGGAGGGGGCGGGGTGCCCGGGGGCTGCTGCGGCGGAGGCAGGTGCTGGGTGTCGTTCATGGGCCCATCGTGCTCGGGCGGGCCCGTGTCGCGCATCGGGTACGACCCTGAATCCGTCCCCGAGCCCCTCGGGGTGACCGGGGGGCGTGCCCGGGACGATCCTGGTGGCGCGGGGGTGCGCGAGCGTGTGACGATCGTCCGGTGACGTCCTACCCGTACCGCCGCGCGCGCCGACCGGCCGATCGCCGGCTCGTGGGCGGCGTCGCGACGGGGCTGGCCGACCACCTCGGGGTACCGGTCCTCTCCGTCCGCCTCGCGTTCGTCGTCGCCACGTGGTTCCAGGGCGTCGGCGTCGTCGCCTACCTGCTGCTGTGGCGCCTGCTGCCCCTGCAGCGCCCCGACCTCTCGCCCGGTCTCGAGTCGGCGACGCGGCGGGGGCTGCGGGGCGACGGCACCCGCACGGGGCCGACCGAGATCGCCCAGACCGTGGCGCTCGGCGCGATCGGCGTCGGGGTGCTGCTGCTGATCCAGGCCACCGGGCGCGGCCTCGACGACGGCCTGTTCGGCCCGTTGCTGGTCGCGGTCGTCGGTGTCGCGGTGGTGTGGCGGCAGCTCGACGACGTCGCGTGGGGACGCTGGATGCGCGAGACCCACGGGTGGGCGTTCGCCTCGCGGGTCGCGGCCGGCACGGGTCTCGTGGCGCTCGCCGCGATCTACCTCGTGACGAAGGAGGGCGGCTGGAGCGCTGCCGTCAGCCTCGCCTCCGCCCTGGTCATCGCGGTGCTGGGGCTCGGCCTGATCCTCGGGCCGTGGATCGTCCGCCTCATGGGCGACCTGTCCGACGAGCGCCGCGAGCGGGTGCGCTCGCAGGAGCGCGCCGACGTCGCCGCGCACCTGCACGACTCGGTGCTGCAGACGCTGGCGCTGCTGCAGAAGAACGCCCACGACTCCGCGGCGGTCGCGACGCTGGCCCGGCGCCAGGAGCGCGAGCTGCGCGACTGGCTCTACGGCAATGACGAACGCCCAGGCGACTCGCTGCTCGCGGCGCTCCGCTCGGCGGCCGCCGACGTCGAGGACGCGCACCACGTGCCGGTCGAGCTCATCTCGGTCGGCGACGTGCCCCTCGACGACGACATGGCGGCCCTCGCACGGGCCGCCCGCGAGGCGATGGTCAACGCCGCCAAGCACGCGGGCGTCGACCGGATCGACGTCTACGCCGAGGCCGACGGCCGGGCCGCCGAGGTGTTCGTGCGCGACCGCGGACGGGGCTTCGACCCCGGCACGATCGCCGACGACCGCATGGGCGTCCGGGCCTCGATCGTCGGGCGGGTCGAGCGCCACGGCGGCACCGCGTCGATCCGCAGCCGTCCCGGAGAGGGCACCGAGGTCGCCCTGCGGGTGCCGGTCCGCGCACCCGAGCCCGTCCCGACCGAAGGACCCCCCTCATGACCACTCTGCGCGTCGCGATCGTCGACGACCACGCGATGTTCCGCACCGGGGTGCGGTCCGAGGTCGACGGCGTCCTCGACGTCGTCGGCGAGGCGGAGGACGTCGAGTCGGCGGTCGCGCTGATCGCCGCGACGACGCCCGACGTCGTGCTGCTCGACGTCCACATGCCGGGCGGCGGCGGGATCGAGGTCATCAGGCGCCTGCACGTGCGCCACCCCGACGTCCGCTTCCTGGCGCTGTCGGTCAGCGACGCCGCGGAGGACGTCATCGGCGTCATCCGCGCCGGCGCGCGCGGCTACGTCACCAAGAACATCTCGGGGTCCGAGCTGCTCGACGCGATCGCGCGGGTGGCCGCCGGTGACGCGGTGTTCTCGCCCCGGCTCGCCGGCTTCGTGCTCGACGCCTTCGCCGGGACGATCGAGGTCGCCCAGGTCGACGAGGACCTCGACCGGCTGACGGCCCGCGAGCGCGAGGTCATGCGGCTGATCGCCCGCGGGTACGCCTACAAGGAGGTCGCCACCGAGCTGTTCATCTCGGTCAAGACCGTCGAGACGCACGTCTCCAGCGTCCTGCGCAAGCTGCAGCTGTCGAGCCGTCACGAGCTGACCCGCTGGGCCAACGACCGACGGCTGATCTGATCCGGCCCGGTCAACGCGGTCGTTGCCGCTCGCGCGCCCGACCGAGCCGTGCACAGACGTCCTCGAGTGGTGCGGTGTGGTCGGACACGCCGTCCCAGAAGGTCCACTCCGCACCGCTCGCGGTTCGGGGGCGGCGGTCTCCGGTCGACTTTGCGATGATGTGGCGATGAAGTCACTCGGGGTCTGGTCGCTGTCCGTCGCGCTCGTCGCACCGCTGGCGGCGACAGCCGTCGTCGAGTCGCCCGCCTCGGCCGCCGACGCGAGACGTCCGGCCGTCGTCGAGACCCGCGTCATCGGGCACAGCGTCAAGGGCCGCGACATCGTCGCCTGGCGGCTCGGCGACCCGTCGTCGAAGAAGAAGGTGCTGCTGCTCGCCGCGATGCACGGTGACGAGCAGGGATCGATCCAGACGCTGCGCAACCTGCGCGACGGCCGACCGATCACCGGCGCCGACATCTGGGTCGTCCCCGTCGTGAACCCCGACGGCTACGCCAGCAACAGGCGTCAGAACGCGCACGGCGTCGACCTCAACCGCAACTTCGGGGCCAAGTGGCGCAAGATCGGCGGTGCCACCAACTCGGGCCGTCGCGCCTTCTCCGAGCCCGAGACACGGGCGATCCGCGACCTCGCGAACGAGATCGACCCGACGTACACCGTGAGCTACCACCAGCCCCTGAACGGGATCGACATCCGCGACACCGGCAACCGGGCGTGGGCCAAGCGCCTCGCGTCGCGCGTCCGGCTCCCGCAGAAGGCCTTCGACTGCTTCTCGCGCTGCTTCGGCACGTACTCGATGTGGTTCCGCGCGAAGCACCGCTCGGGCGCCGTCATCACGGTCGAGCTGCCGAGGAGCCCGTCGAGGAAGTACCTCCGCGAGGTCGCGCCCCGCGCGATCCTGGGCAGCCTCGGCGCCAAGCGCTGACGACGCCCGGGACCGCCGCCGCCCGGAGCCACCTGCGGTGGCCGCCGTGACAGCGACCTCTCAGCGTCCGGTGGCACGATCGACGTCATGGACCTCACGATCCTCGGCGTGCTCGCCCTGACCGTCATCGTCGCCGCATCGGTGCTGGCCCCGAAGGTCGGCGTCGCGGCCCCGCTCGTCCTCGTCGGCGCGGGGGTCCTGCTCGCGCTGGTGCCCGGTGTCCCGCGCATCGAGCCCGAGCCCGAGCTGATCCTGGCCGGGGTGCTGCCGCCGCTGCTGTACGCGGCGTCGGTCAACATGCCGGCGATGGACTTCCGCCGCGACCTCAAGTCGATCGGCTGGTTGTCGATCGTCGTCGTGGTCTCGTCGGCCCTCGCGATCGGCTGGGTCGTCGAGACGTTCGTGCCCGGGCTGGGGTTCGCCGAGGGGGTCGCCCTCGGTGCGATCGTCAGCCCGACGGACGCCGTGGCGACCTCGATCGTGAAGCGCACGGGGGTCGCGCCGCGACTCGTCACGGTGCTCGAGGGCGAGAGCATGATCAACGACGCCTCGGCGCTCGTGCTGCTGCGGTCCGCCGTGGCCGCCACGGGCGTCTCGGTGTCGGTGCTCGACGTGTCGGTCGACTTCGTCGTGGCGATCGCGGTCGCGGCGGTGGTCGGGCTGGTGGTCGGCGCCGCCAGCGTCGCGGTGCGCGCCCGCCTGCACGACGCCACGGTCAACACCGCGATCTCGTTCGCCGTCCCGTTCATCGCCTACGCCCCCGCCGAGCACCTGGGCGCGTCGGGCCTCGTCGCGGTCGTCACGACGGGCCTCGTCACGGGCTACTGGGGGCCGTCGGTGCTGCGGGCGCAGGACCGGCTCGCCGAGGCCGTCAACTGGCGGACGGTCGCCTTCCTGCTCGAGGGCGGCGTCTTCCTGCTCATGGGGCTCGAGCTGGGCCCGCTGCTCGACGACTTCCGGTCCGAGGACGGCGACTTCGGACGGCTCGCGGTGCTGAGCGCCCTGTGCCTCGGGATCCTGCTGGCGGTGCGCGGCCTGTACGTCGTGGCGCTGCTGTGGAGCCTGCTGCAGGACCGCAAGGACATGCACCGCTGGGAGCCTCGCATGAACCGCGTGCGCGACTACCTGGCGTCCGACGAGTCCAACGACCTGTCCGACCGGCGACTGCAGCGCATCCACCTGATGGTCGCGCGGCGCGAGGCCGACATGCGGTTCTACGAGGAGGAGCGGCTCGACCGTCGCGCCGGCGTGATCCTCGTGTGGGCCGGCATGCGGGGCAGCGTGACGCTCGCCGCGGCGCAGACGCTGCCGACGGGCTTCGAGCAGCGCGAGCTGCTGATCCTCGTGGCGTTCACGGTGGCGGTGACGTCGCTGCTCGTGCAGGGCGGCACGCTGGCGTGGGTCGTGCGACGTCTCGAGGTCGAGTCCGACCGCCGCGAGATCGACCGCCAGCAGCTCGCGGCGCTGTCGCAGATGCTGGCCGACGTCGCGGCGTCCCGCTGCGCCGAGGTCGCCGACGACGGCCTCGACGGGCGAGTGCTCGAGCCCGTCGTCCTCGACCAGGTGCAGGACGACAGCCACCCCGAGCGGACGACCCGGTGGGCCGGCGAGGGGGACGACGGAGTCGCCCAGCGACTGCGCGACTACGTCGAGCTGCGTCGCGCCGTGCTGGCCGACCAGCGCGACGCCCTGATCGACGCCCGGTCGTCGGGCCGCTTCGACTCCGAGAACCTCAACCGCATGCTGCGGCGCGTCGACGCCGGCGACATGGCGATGGACCGGCTGGACTGACGCCCGGGCCCGCGTGTCGCGAGTTCACCCCCGCGCAACCTCACGGGTCTAGCCTGAGGCCATGGACGAGCCCCACCTGATCGTGCTCTTCGGCGCCACCGGCGACCTGGCCCGCCGCAAGCTGCTGCCGGGCATCATGCACCTGCTGCAGTCGGGCCTCGTCCCCGACTCGCGCATCATCGGCGTCTCGCTCGACGACTTCGACGACGACTCGTTCCGCGAGTTCGCCGAGAAGGCGTACCGCGAGTTCAGCACCCGCGACGTCGACGACGAGAAGTGGGCCGCGTTCGCCCCCAAGCTGTCGTACGTCAACGTCACGGCGGGGCCCGAGGCGCTGGCGGCGGCCGCCGCGGTCCTCGAGGCCGAGCTGGGCGGCACGCCGCGGCGCCTGCACTACCTCAGCGTGCCGCCGAAGGCCGCCCTCGACGTGATCCACACGCTCGACGCGGCGCAGCTGGTCGAGCGGTCGCGCATCATCATGGAGAAGCCGTTCGGCACCGACCTGGCGAGTGCGAAGGCCCTCAACGCCGAGATCCACGAGGTCTTCGACGAGCAGCAGATCTTCCGGATCGACCACTTCCTCGGCAAGGAGGCGGCCCTCAACATCCTGGCCTTCCGGTTCGCCAACGGCCTGTTCGAGCCGATCTGGAACCGCAACTTCATCGACCACGTGCAGATCGACGTGCCCGAGACGCTGTCGCTCGACGGTCGCTCGGGCTTCTACGAGGGCACGGGCGCGTTCAAGGACATGGTCGTGACCCACCTGTTCCAGGTGCTGGCGTTCATGGCGATGGAACCACCGACGTCGCTCGACTCCGACTCGATCTCGGAGGAGAAGAACAAGGTCTTCCGCTCGATGCTCCCGCTCGACCCGCACTACGTCGTGCGCGGCCAGTACCAGGGCTACCGCGACGAGAAGGGCGTCGCGGCCGACTCCGAGACCGACACGTTCGTGGCGCTGAGGGCCGAGATCGACAACTGGCGGTGGGCCGGCGTGCCGTTCTACCTGCGCACCGGCAAGAAGATGGCCGAGGGTGCGCGCATCATCTCGATCGCGTTCCGCGAGCCGCCCAAGAGCATGTTCCCGGCCGGGTCCGGGGTCGGCCTGCAGGGCCCCGACCACCTGACGTTCGACCTCGCGGACGCCTCGCGGATGTCGCTGTCGTTCTACGGCAAGCGGCCGGGCCCCGGCATGCGCCTCGACAAGCTCAGCATGCAGTTCGCGATGCAGGAGAACGAGCGGGCCGGCGAGGTGCTCGAGGCGTACGAGCGGCTGATCTACGACGCGATGCGTGGCGAGCGGACGTTGTTCACGACGTCCGAGGGCATCGAGCGGCTGTGGGAGATCTCCGAGCCGCTGCTCGCCGACAACCCCCCGGTCCGGCCGTACCAGCCCGGCACGTGGGGGCCCAACGCGATCCACCAGCTCATCGCGCCGAGGGCGTGGCGACTGCCGTTCGAGCGCAGCTGGCGCAAGCCCAACCCGAACGCCGAGTAGGCGCTAGCGCGCGCCGGGGTCGTTGCGCTTGCGCAGCCGCTCGTCGACCTCGTGCCCCGGCATGCGCGGGGGCTTCTCGTGGGAGCGGTCGGGGCTGCCGTAGCCGCTCAGGGCGAGGCCGATGAGGGCGACGCCGGCGATCAGCAGCAGCAGGAGGACGATTTCGAACGGCACGTGCCCACGCTAGCGGTCGCGCGCAACCGCGTGTGTGCCGCGGGCGTGGGGGAGGGGCGGGTCAGCCCCAGTGGGAGTCGAGCAGCCGCGCGGCCTCGTCGCGCGACAGGCCCTGGCGGCGGGCCTCGAGGGCGAACGCCCGCGCGGCCGCTTCGGTCGCCCCGTCGGGGGCGGTGCGGCTCGCGACGAAGGTGCCGGCCCGCCCGCGCGTCTCGATCACGCCGTCGACCTCGAGCGCCCGGTAGGCCTTGGCGACCGTGTTGGGGGCCAGGTCGAGCGCCTCGGCCAGGGCCCGGACGGTGGGCAGCTTGTGCCCGGCCGGGAAGGCCCCGGACGTCGCGCGCTCGGCGACCTGCCGCCGCACCTGCTCGAACGGCGCCTCACCGCTCAGCACGTCGATCTCGATCGTCATCGGGTCAGCACCACCATCGGATAGGGACGCCCGGCGGCGTCGGTCTCGCGGCGTCGGGTCTCGGTGAAGCCCCGCGAGCGATAGAACCCGACGCCGGTCGTGTTGTCGGCGTACACCTCGACGCTGCGCGCGCCGCCCGGTCCGACCTCGGCCAGCAGGCGGGTGCCGAGGCCCCGCCCGTGGAACGGAGGGTCGACGTACAGCAGCTCGACGTGGCCGTCGGCCGAGCCGACGAAGGCCACCGCCGCCCCGTCGACCTCGACGAGCCGGACGTGCATCGACGGCAGGTAGGAGTCGCGGATGAAGGGCCGCAGCGCGTCGAAGTCGCCCGGGTCCATGAAGTCATGCGACGACCGGGCCGCCCGCTCCCAGACGTCCGTCAGCGCGTCCAGATCGGCCTCGTGGGCCGTCCTGATGCCGGCGACGGGATCCATGGCAGGCGAGTCTACGTCCGGACCGGCCCGTGCCGCCGCTGTCGGCCACGGCAACTAGGCTGGAGGGCACGATGACGCTGCCGTTCCCCACGCCCCCGATGGGCGGATCCTCCGCCGCCCCGGGCGCCGCCGACCGGCGACGCCCCCGGTCCGACTCCCTGCTCGACGGTCTCAACGAGGCGCAGCAGGCGGCCGTGTCCCACCCCGGCGGGCCCCTGCTGGTCGTGGCGGGCGCGGGCTCGGGCAAGACCCGCGTGCTGACCCGCCGCATCGCGTGGCTCATCGCGGCCCGCGGCGCCCACCCGGGCTCGATCCTGGCCATCACGTTCACCAACAAGGCCGCCGCCGAGATGCGCGAGCGCGTCGCCGACCTCGTGGGCCCGCGAGCCCGCATGATGTGGGTCTCGACGTTCCACTCCGCCTGCGTGCGCATCCTGCGCCGCGAGGCCACCCGCTTCGGCTTCACGTCGTCGTTCACGATCTACGACTCCGCCGACCAGCGCCGCCTCATGACGCTGATCTGCCGCGACATGGACCTCGACCCCAAGAAGATCAACCCGCGGGCCGTCCTCAACTGGATCTCCAACCTCAAGAACGAGCTCGTCGACCACGAGGCGGCCGGCGGCAAGGCGCAGAACCCGACGGAAGAGATCTACGCCGAGGTCTACACGGCCTACCAGGCGCGCCTGCAGGCCGCCAACGCGATGGACTTCGACGACCTGATCATGAACACGGTCCACCTGTTCCAGGCGTGGCCCGACGTGCGCGAGACGTACCGCCGCCGCTTCCGGCACATCCTGGTCGACGAGTACCAGGACACCAACCACGCGCAGTACCAGCTCATCAAGGAGCTCACCGACGCCGACTCCGACCTGCTGGTCGTCGGCGACTCCGACCAGTCGATCTACGCGTTCCGCGGCGCCAACATCCGCAACATCCTCGAGTTCGAGGACGACTTCCCGAACGCCGCGACGATCCTGCTCGAGCAGAACTACCGCTCGACCCAGACGATCCTGTCGGCGGCCAACGCCGTCATCAGCCGCAACGAGGGCCGCAAGGACAAGCAGCTGTGGTCGGCCGAGGGCGACGGCGAGAAGATCGTCGGCTACGTCGGCGACGACGAGCGCGACGAGGCGCAGTTCATCGCCGACGAGATCGACACGCTCGTCGACCGCGGCGACATCGCGCCGAAGGATGCGGCGATCTTCTACCGCACCAACGCCCAGAGCCGCGTGTTCGAGGAGGTCTTCATCCGCGTCGGCCTGCCCTACAAGGTCGTCGGCGGGGTGCGGTTCTACGAGCGCAAGGAGATCAAGGACGCGCTGGCGTACGTCCGCGTGCTGGTCAACCCGCGCGACACCGTCTCGCTGCGCCGCATCATCAACGAGCCCAAGCGCGGCATCGGCGACCGCGCCGAGGCCTCGATCCAGCGGCTCGCGACGCTGCACGACCTCAGCTACTGGGACGCGCTGATGCGCGCCAACGAGGCCAACGACCTCGCGACCCGGTCGCTCAACGCGATCCAGGCGTTCACGACCGTGATGTCCGACCTGATGGCGATGGCCGACTCGGGCGCGCCCGCCGACGCCGTGCTCGAGGCGGCGCTGACCCGTAGCGGCTACCTCGCCGCGCTCGAGCAGAGCACCGACCCGCAGGACGAGACGCGGGTCGAGAACCTCGCCGAGCTCGTCGCGGTGGCCCGCGAGTTCGTCGTGGGCGCCAGCACGGTCGACGACGAGTCCGCCGAGGGCGACGACGCCGAGACCGACGAGCCCACCGAGGCCGTCGCGGCGATCCCCGACGAGCCCGCCCTGGGCGCCGGATCGCTCGGCGCGTTCCTCGAGCAGGTCGCGCTGGTGGCCGATGCCGACCAGATCCCCGACGACGGCGACGGCGTCGTCACCCTCATGACGCTGCACACCGCCAAGGGGCTGGAGTTCCCGGTCGTCTTCCTGACGGGCCTCGAGGACGGCATCTTCCCGCACATGCGGTCGCTGGCCGACGTCAAGGAGCTCGAGGAGGAGCGCCGGCTCGCGTACGTCGGCATCACCCGCGCCGAGAAGCGGCTCTACGTCACCCGCGCCACGACCCGCGCCGCGTGGGGAGCCCCCGCGTACAACCCGGCGTCCCGCTTCCTCGACGAGCTGCCCGAGCCGCTGGTCGACTGGCGCCGGCTGGCCTCGCCGCCGACGCAGTGGACCCCGAGCCAGCCGTCGGCCACGGCGCAGGCGTCGTTCCGGACGTCCAACGTCGCCGCCCGCTCCAAGAAGGCCGACCGCGCCGTCGTCTCGCTGGCACCGGGTGACCGGGTCGTGCACGACAGCTTCGGCATGGGCACGGTCGTCGCGGTCGAGGGCCAGGCCGAGAAGTCGGTCGCGTCGGTCGACTTCGGATCGCAGGGCGTCAAACGCCTGCTGCTGCGCTACGCGCCGGTCGAGAAGCTCTGACCCGCGCTCCCTTCCGCGATTCGTGACGGCCACGGCGTCATCCCGTGGTCGTGACGCCGTAGGCGTCACAGATTGCGCGCGATGCGGTGCCACGTCCGGCCCAGATCGGGGGGCGGGCCGCGGTACCCGCGTCTGACCATGGCCTCGAAGGTGCGCGACACGATGGATGTGGGGTGCGCGAAATCGGCCTGGGTCACGACGATCAGCGTCCAGTCGGCGGCCTCGAGACGTTCTCTTCGGAAGTGGTCCTTCTGCCGCTGGTCGGCATCGCGCTCGTGGTGCCAGCCGTCGTGCTCGACGACGATGCGCCAGCGGCGCAGCACCAGATCGCCCCTGGCCAGCCAGGCGCCGTCGTCGGCGTGGACGTCGACGTTGACCTCGGGCTCGGGCAGGCCCGCGCACACCAGCAGCAGGCGGACGTCGGTCTCGCGAGGCGAGTCGACGCGATCACGGACGAGCAGGGCCGCCTCTCGCGCGCGGACCACGCCGTCGAGGTGCGACGCCGACGTGAACGCGATCAGGGTCTCGATCGACGTCAGACCAGCTCGGACCAGCGCGTCGCCCGCGCGCACGAGGTGGCGCAGGCCCAGCAGCGTCGCGCTGTCGACGAACGAACGATCGGGTCCGAGCGTCGGGACGCCGCGGACGTCACGCGGCGAGATGCGTCCCTCGCGGCGGTGCAGCACGATGCCCGACCGCGTCTGCGCCGAGCCGTGCACCGAGAAGTGCACGGGGAATGCCCGGCCGGCCGGGACGCCCATCCAATGAAGTGCTGACACGTGGCTGAGGGCGGCGTCGTCCGGCAGCGCCAGTCGTCCGGCCTCCACCGCGAGCGCGAACGTCAGCTCGGTGTCGGCCAGGCGCCAGACGCCGCGATGGACCTGGACGAAGTGTTGGGCACGCAGCATGGAGGAGGTGACTCCCGCGGCGGCCGCTTCGGCCGTCGTGAAGACGTGTCCGCGCAGGACGTCGGGGACGCGGGCGGGTCTGGCCATGTCGAGCATCGTCGCGAATCGAATCGCCAGCATCCAGCCCGGTCACGACAGCGTGTGGACGTCGCCACGATGTGTGGCGACCAGAGCGTCATCCGCGAAGCGTGACGCCGTGGGCGTCACGGACCGCGGGGAGGAGCGAGGAGCGCTACGGGGTGACGTCGTGCTCGACGAGCGCGGTGTACGGGTCGACGGGTCCGCCGCCGCCCGGGTGCACCTCGAGGTGCAGGTGGGGGCCGGTCACGTTGCCGGTCGAGCCGGTGAAGCCGATGACGTCGCCGGGGCCGACCTTGTCGCCGGCCTTGACGCCGAAGCGGCTCTGGTGGCAGTACCAGATGTCGGTGCCGTCCTCGAGACGGATGACGGTGCGGTTGCCGTAGGCGCCCTCGTAGTCGGCCGACACGACGGTGCCCGCCGCGACCGAGACGATCGTCGAGCCGGACGGACCGGCGAAGTCCAGGCCCGTGTGGACGGTCGACCACAGTCCGCTGCGCTGCCCGAAGCGGGCGGTCAGGCGGTACCCCGTGACCGGGACGACCCACCGGTTGGCCTTGAACTCGTCAGCGGTCTTGCCGACGCGCTGGGCGAGCTCGGCCTGGGCGGCCTGCGTCTGCTCGGCCTGCTCCTTGGCCTGGCGGTCGAGCGTCGCGCGGTCGAAGCTGCGGCTGACGTCGACCTCGGGGGCCGTCTGGCCCTGGCTCGTGTACGTCTGATTGACGGTCTGGTACTGATCGGCCTTGAGCGAGTTGGCGTCGTCGCCACTGCTGACGACGGCGGTGCCGAAGGCGGCGAGCACCAGGGCGAAGGCTCCGGCCATCGCAGGTGTCGGGGCGAACGATCGTGCGCGGCTCGTGCGGCGCTGTGCGGCTCGCTTGCCGGCCACCCGCTGAGGGGTCTGCTGGCGATGGTCGAGTCGGCGTTTGGGCGCAGACGAAGACACGCAGATGACCTCCAGGAGGCGACGACAGGACCTCACGAGACTAGCCGAGGATCGGGTCCGAACGAAACCGAATTCCAATTCCGTCCGAGGTCGGGACGTCGGTCCCGCGGGAGATCGGGGCCCCGTGTGACGCCTTTCACCTGTGGCACGATCGGCGCATGACCCAGCACCGCATCGTCGTCGGCGCGATCGGCGACGACTCCGGGGCGACGGTCGCGGCCCGCAGGCTGCGCGACGAGGGCCACGAGATCGTGTTCGTCGGGGGAGGGCAGTCGCCCGAGCAGCTCGCCCGCACCGCCGTGGCGGAGGACGCCCGGCGGCTCGTCGTCGACGCCGACGCCGACGGCCTGGAGCTCGTCCGCGAGGCGTGCTCACGTCTCGACGCCACCGACATCGTCATCGAGCCGGCCGTGTGACGTAACCGACGCGACGTCTCCCTGTGTTAGCGGATACAGTCGCAACGGCCTGTTCGTGGCGACATCACGCCGATCGCGGCAGAGCTGCACTCCAACCAAGGACGGACACCACCGTGGATTTGATGGAATACCAGGCGAAGGAGCTCTTCGCCAAGCATGGCGTCGCGACGACGCTCGGCGTCGTCGTTCAGACCGCCGACGAGGCCAAGGCCGCTGCCGAGCAGATCGGCGGCGTGACCGTCGTCAAGGCCCAGGTCAAGGCCGGAGGCCGCGGCAAGGCCGGAGGCGTCAAGCTCGCCAAGACCCCCGACGAGGCGTTCGAGCACGCGTCGAACATCCTCGGCATGGAGATCAAGGGACTGACGGTCAACCGTGTCCTGGTCACGCCGGCGACGCCGCCGGTGGAGGAGTACTACTTCTCCTTCCTGCTCGACCGGTCCAACCGCAGCTACCTGTGCATCGCGAGCGTCGAGGGTGGTGTGGAGATCGAGGAGGTCGCCAAGACCAACCCCGAGGCCGTCCGTCAGATCCCCGTCGACGCCGGCACCGGTGTCGACGAGGCCAAGGCCCGCGCGATCGTCGAGGAGGCCAAGTTCCCGGCCGAGCTCGCCGACCAGGCGGTCACCCTCGTGCAGGCGCTCTGGAAGGTCTTCGTCGAGGAGGACGCCACGCTCGTCGAGGTCAACCCGCTCGCGCGGCTCGACGGCGACCGGCTCGAGGCCCTCGACGGCAAGGTGTCGCTCGACGACAACGCGTCGGAGTTCCGCCACCCCGAGCACGAGGACTTCGTCATCCACGAGGAGGCCGACCCGCTCGAGGCCAAGGCCAAGGCCAAGGGCCTCAACTACGTCAAGCTCGACGGCGAGGTCGGCATCATCGGCAACGGCGCGGGGCTCGTCATGAGCACGCTCGACGTCGTCGCGTACGCCGGTGAGAAGCACGGCAACGTCAAGCCGGCCAACTTCCTCGACATCGGCGGAGGAGCCTCGGCCGAGGTCATGGCCAACGGTCTCGACGTCATCCTGAACGACCCGCAGGTCAAGAGCGTGTTCGTCAACGTCTTCGGCGGCATCACGTCGTGCGACGCGGTCGCCAACGGCATCAAGGGCGCCCTCGAGCTGCTCGGTGACGAGGCCACGAAGCCGCTGGTCGTCCGTCTCGACGGCAACAACGTCGACGAGGGTCGCGCGATCCTCGACGAGATGAACCACCCGCTGGTCACGCAGGTGGACACCATGGACGGCGCGGCCGACAAGGCCGCCGAGCTGGCGAACGGCTGAGGGGCGCGCAATGTCGATCTTTCTGAACAAGGACTCCAAGGTCATCGTCCAGGGCATCACCGGCGGTGAGGGCTCCAAGCACACGGCCCGCATGCTGGCCGCCGGCACGCAGGTCGTGGGCGGCGTCAACGCCCGCAAGGCCGGCACGACCGTCACCCACACCGACGCCTCCGGCGCCGAGGTGGAGCTGCCGGTCTTCGGCACGGTCGCCGAGGCCATCGCGCAGACGGGCGCCGACGTGTCGGTCGCTTTCGTCCCGCCGGCGTTCACGCAGGACGCCGTCGTCGAGGCCATCGACGCCGAGATCCCGCTGCTCGTCATCATCACCGAGGGCGTGCCGGTGCAGGACAGCGCCGAGTTCTGGGCCTACGCCCAGGGCAAGAAGACGCGCATCATCGGCCCGAACTGCCCCGGCATCATCACGCCGGGCGAGGCGCTGGCGGGCATCACGCCGGCCAACATCGCCGGCAAGGGCCCCATCGGCCTGGTGTCGAAGTCGGGCACGCTGACCTACCAGATGATGTTCGAGCTGCGCGACTTCGGCTTCTCGACCGCCATCGGCATCGGCGGCGACCCGATCATCGGCACGACGCACATCGACGCCCTCGAGGCGTTCGAGGCCGACCCCGAGACGAAGGCCATCGTCATGATCGGCGAGATCGGTGGAGACGCCGAGGAGAAGGCCGCCGCCTATATCAAGGAGCACGTCACGAAGCCGGTCGTCGGCTACGTCGCGGGCTTCACGGCTCCCGAGGGCAAGACGATGGGCCACGCCGGCGCCATCGTGTCCGACGGCGCCGGCACGGCGCAGGGCAAGAAGGAGGCCCTCGAGGCCGCCGGCGTCAAGGTCGGCAAGACGCCGTCCGAGACCGCCGAGCTCATGCGGGCCATCCTCAACGGCTGACACCCGCCTGATCGACGAGGCCCCCACCGCACCGCGGTGGGGGCCTCGTCATGTGCGGGATCCAGCTCGTGCTGACGAACGCTGACGAGTCAGCTGTGGCCCTCCGACGAGCACGTCCGCCGGGACCTGCTCGCGTCAGCGCGTGGCTCCTCGGAGGGCCGCAGCGGCGACTCCTCAGCTGGTCAGTCGGTGGCGTACTTGAGGCGGGTCGCGGCGCGCTCGGCGATGTCCCTGAACGCACCCTGCGAGATGTCGAAGTCACCGGCCGGCGTGAACGTCACCTGCGCCACGTCGGCGCCGCGCCGGACGATCGCGGTGCGGTAGTAGACCTTCTTGCCGCCCTCGACCTCGAAGCCGACCCGCCACACCGTGCCGCTCGCGTCCTGCACCGAGACCTTGCGCTTCTGGTCGACCGTCGCCGACAGGATGTCGTCGCTGCAGCCGTCGATGCGACCTGAGACCTTCTTGACGAAGGCCTTGGCCTTGTCGACCGACGAGAACCGCGCGGCGGTCTCGGCGACGCCGAACTCCGGCGGCAGCTCGGTGGCCTGGTAGAGGACGTACACGCGCGAGCCGGCCTTCGTGACGGACTTGCTGGTGTAGGTGGCCTTGTCGCACTGCGTCGCGGCGGGATTGGTCTGCGCCGGGAAGTCGGTGCCGGCCCACACCTTGTCGATCGCCGCGATCGGCGGGAGGTCGACGATGCCGAGGAACGACGGCGCCTCGGTGGTCGGCGGGGGATCGGACGGCAGCACCTCGATCGCGTCGGAGCACTCGCCGCCACTGTCCTTGCAGACCTTGGCGACCGAGGCGTCGAGGGTCTTGGCGAACGACTCGATGCTGGGGCCCGCGGCACCGTCGACCTCGTGCACCAGGGTGCTCGTGATGGTGCCGGAGTGGCTGAAGCCGACCGTGAACGTCCGCTCGGGGGAGCGGTTCGAGCGCAGCGACAGGATCTGGAAGTCACCGAACGGACGCTTGACGGTGTACGACGCGACGAGCTGGGTGCGCGGGTGCTCGCAGTCGGAGTACCACTGGACGAGACGCTGGTACGCCTGGGTGGCGACCGCGTCGCTGCGCGAGACCTCGATCGCCTGCGCGACGCGGGCGTTGCCGAAGCCGTCGCCCGTGAACGTGCGCACGAAGACCTTGAGCGGGTCGGTGTCGGCGAACCGCTTGGTGGGGCACGTCGCGTAGGGGGTCGTGTTGGTGACGCTGTCGTCGGTGCTCTCGGTCGTCCACGTGCGCGAGGCGTCGAGCGTCGACAGCTGCCGGGGGGCCAGCAGGTTGCCGGCGTCGATCTTCTGCGCGTCGAGCACGACGTCGGGCCGCTCGGCACCGATCTTCTCGCGTCGCGGCAGGTCGGCGCCGGTGGCCAGGGCGTCGCCGTCGGTCGCGACGAGCCCGCCGCCGAAGATCAGGGCGATGGCGGCCGCGACGAGCAGCACGGTGTTGCGCTGGCGCCCGCGTCGCGCGGCGGTCCGGACGTCGGCCGCGGGGGGCATGTCGAGCGCGTCGGTGGCTGAGGCGAGCGCGTGCATGCGGCGCTCGATCGCGTCGATGCCCTCGCCCAGCGTGGTCTCGAGCGACGCCAGCGCCGTCGTGACGTTCTCGATGCCCTCCTCGGCGGGCAGACCCACCTCGCGGGACGCCTCCTCGAGGTCGGTGTTGCCGAGCGTCATGAGCACGATCAGGCGACGGTCGTCGACCGGCAGGTCGTGCAGCGCGGTCAGCAGGGCGGTGTCACCGTCCTCCTCGTGCCGTCGGCGCAGCGGGTGGGTGCCCCGGCTCAGCGACGTGAGCTTCCAGGCCTCGTCGCGGACGTACGACAGCGGCCGGCGGTCGCGGATCTTGGACCAGTCGCGCCAGGCGCGGCGGTAGGCGTCGACGGTCGCCTCGAAGGCGACCTGGCGATCTCCGCACAGCGCGTACGTGACCTGCACCGCATCGGAGAAGGTCGAGGCGTAGAAGCTGTTGAACTCATCGACGCGAGTCATGTCCAGCCTCCTTCGACGTCCGGCGTGCCTGGGTGCAACGCAGCAACTCTACTGGGAGGATGAAGCGGTGCCTGCGCCCGTCGAGACCTCCTACCTGCGGCCGGCCTTCCTGACGGCGATCGTGGCCGCGATCGTGTCGTGGGCCGCCGCGGCCGTCGTCGTGGTGGTGGCGAGCGGGACGTCGGGCCTGTCGGTCGGTCCGCTGGCCCGCACCGCGATCCGGACGTGGCTCGTGGCGCTCGGCTCGGGCATCGACGCCGGGCCGGTCTCGATCGGGCTGCTGCCGCTCGGCGGGACGGTCCTGTGCACCGCGCTGGTCGCGCGCGCCGCCGCGTGGGTCGTGGCCGATCCGCTCGACGAGCTCGCGGCCTTCGCCGCCGCGTCGGCCGGCGCGTTCGGGGCCATCGCCGCGATCGCCTCGGCCGCGACCAACGTCGGCGACGTGCACACCTCGGTCGTCCGGTCGGCCGCGACGGGCTTCGTCGTCGGCGGCCTGGGCGCCGCGTGGGGCTCGGTCCAGCGGCACCACGACGGCGAGCGGTGGTGGTTCACGGCCCCGGCCGAGGCCCGCACCGTCGTGCGCGCGGCCGTCCCGGGTCTGCTGACGGTGCTGGCCGCCGCGGCGGTGCTCGTGGTGGTCCTGCTCGTGACCAACGTCCGGCAGGCGGGCGACCTGTGGGCCCTGCTCGACCCGGGCTTCGGGGGCGGCATCGCGCTGGCCATCGGCTCGCTGCTGGCGGTCCCGACGCTGGTGCTCTGGACGGCGTCAGCGCTGGTCGGCCCCGGCTTCGCGATCGGCTCGGGGACGTCGGTCGACCTGACGGGCTCCCAGCTGGGCCAGGTGCCGGGCTTCCCGCTGCTGGCCGCGCTGCCGACGCCGGGCGAGTTCCCCGGGTGGGTCTTCGTGCTGGGCCTCGTGCCGCTGCTCGCGGGGATCGTCAGCGGGTGGCGAATCGAGCCCGGCGAGCGCGAGGGCCTCGTGCCGCGCCTCGCGCTCGGCGCGGCGGCCGGTGCGCTCGCGGGCCTGGTGCTCGGCGTGCTGGTCGGCCTGTCGGGCGGCGCGATCGGTCCGGGACGTCTGACCGACGCCGGGCCGCCGCCGCTGACCCCGCTGCTGGTGGCCGTGCCCGTCATGGCGCTGGGCGGCGCACTGGGCACGGTGCTCTCCCACTATCGTGGTGCCCGTGCCAACCGCCCCCCGGACACCAGCTCGCGTGGTCGTCCTCGTCTCTGGAAGCGGCACGAACCTGCAGGCGCTGATCGACGCGTCGGCGGCAGCTGACTACGGCGTCGAGATCGTCGCGGTCGGCGCCGATCGCGACGGCATCGAGGGGCTGGCGCGCGCCCGTCGGCACGACATCGAGACGTTCGTGCTGCGCACCGCCGACTTCGACGACCGGGCCGCCTGGGACGTCGCGCTCGCCGACCGGGTCGCGGCGTGCTCGCCCGATCTCGTGGTGCTGGCCGGGTTCATGAAGCTCACCGGACCGGCGTTCCTCGCGCTGTTCGGCGGACGCACGCTCAACACCCACCCGGCACTGTCGCCGGCCTTCCCCGGCATGCACGGTCCCCGCGACGCCCTCGCGTACGGCGTCAAGGTCACCGGCGCGACCCTGTTCGTCGTCGACGAGGGCGTCGACACCGGCCCGATTGTCGCCCAGGTCGCCGTCCCGGTGCTCGACGACGACGACGAGTCGTCGCTCCACGAGCGCATCAAGACCAGCGAGCGCGCCATGCTGGTCGAGTGGGTCGGCACCCTGGCCCGCCACGACTTCCACCTCGACGACCGCGCCGTCCGGCTCGGCCCCGACGCCCACCGCACGACCTCCCCGTGAAGGAACCTGCATGACCACCTCCTCGCCCCGTCCTCTCCGCCGTGCCCTCGTCTCGGTCTACGACAAGACCGGTCTCGAGCAGCTCGCCGCCGACCTGCACGCCGCGGGCGTGTCGATCGTCTCCACGGGCTCGACGGCGAAGACGATCGAGGCCGCGGGCGTCCCCGTGACGCCGGTCGAGGAGCTGACGGGGTTCCCCGAGTGCCTCGACGGACGCGTCAAGACGCTGCACCCCCGCGTGCACGCGGGCATCCTGGCCGACCGGCGGCTCGACGACCACGTCGCCCAGCTCGCCGACCTCGAGATCGAGCCCTTCGACCTGGTCGTCGTGAACCTGTACCCCTTCAGCGCCACGGTCGCCTCGGGGGCGACGCCCGACGAGTGCGTCGAGCAGATCGACATCGGCGGCCCGTCGATGGTGCGGGCGGCCGCCAAGAACCACCCGAGCGTCGCGGTCGTCGTGTCGCCCGACCGATACGCCGCCGTGGGCGAGGCCCTGGCCGCCGGCGGCTTCACGCTCGAGCAGCGCAAGCGCCTGGCCGCCGAGGCGTTCGCGCACACCGCCGACTACGACGCCGCCGTGTCGGCCTGGTTCGCCACGTCGTACGCGCCCGATCCCGAGTCGCCGTGGCCCGCCACCGTCAGCGAGACGTGGACGCTCGCCTCGACGCTGCGCTACGGCGAGAACCCGCACCAGCAGGCGGCGCTCTACACCGACGGAACGGGCGGTCTGGCCGCCGCCGAGCAGCTGCACGGCAAGGAGATGAGCTACAACAACTACGTCGACACCGATGCCGCGTGGCGTGCGGCCTTCGACCACGCCGACCCGGCGGTCGCGATCATCAAGCACGCGAACCCGTGCGGCATCGCGATCGGCACCGACGTCGCGCAGGCCCATGCCCGGGCGCACGCCTGCGACCCCGTCTCGGCCTTCGGCGGCGTCATCGCCGCTAACCGGCCCGTCAGCGTCGCGATGGCCCAGCAGGTCGCCGAGGTCTTCACCGAGGTCATCGTCGCGCCCGACTACGAGCCCGGCGCCGTCGAGGTGCTGCAGGGCAAGAAGAACATCCGCATCCTGCGCAGCACCGCCCAGGCGGGCGCGGCCACCGAGACGCGCGCCGTCAGCGGCGGACGACTGGTGCAGCAGCGCGACCTGGTCGACGCCCCCGGCGACGACCCGTCGTCGTGGACGCTCGCCGCGGGCGAGCCCGCCGACGACGCGACGCTGGCCGACCTCGCGTTCGCGTGGACGGCCACGCGCGCCGTCAAGTCCAATGCGATCCTCCTGGCCAAGGACGGCGCCTCGGTCGGCGTCGGCATGGGCCAGGTCAACCGCGTCGACTCGTGCCGCCTCGCGGTCGAGCGCGCCGGTGCGGAGCGGGCCACGGGCTCGGTCGCGGCGTCCGACGCGTTCTTCCCGTTCGCCGACGGCCTGCAGGTGCTGCTCGACGCCGGTGTCACGGCCGTCGTCCAGCCCGGCGGGTCGGTGCGCGACGACGAGTCGATCGAGGCCGCGCGCGCCGCCGGCGTCACGATGTACTTCACCGGCACCCGGCACTTCTTCCACTGACGCACCGATGAGCGCTCCCGCACGGCCCGCCGGGGCGAGACCCGGCGTGCTGGCGGGGGCGCTGCTCGTCGCGCTGTCGGCCGCGGCCTTCGGGTCGATGGCGATCTTCGGCGTGTGGGCGCAGGAGGACGGCGTCGACACCCCGGCGCTGATCTTCGTCCGCTTCGCGCTGGCGTCCGTCGTGCTGGTCGGCGTCATGCGGGTCCGCGGGGTCGCGCTGCCGCCGTTGCGCCGGTGCCTGCCGGTCGCGGCGATGGGCGGCATTGGCTACGTCGGGCAGTCGTACTGCTACTTCTTGGCCCTCGAGCACGCGCAGGCCAGTCTCGTGGCGCTGCTGCTCTACCTGTTCCCGGCGTTCGTGGCAGTGCTGGCGGCGGTGTTCCTGCGCGAGCACATCGGTCCGGTGACGGCGGCCGCGCTGGTGCTCGCACTCGCCGGCTCGGCGCTCGTCGTCGGCGGGGGATCGGGTCGCCCGCTCGGCATCGCGCTCGGCATCGGCGCCGCGGTGATCTACTCGGTCTACATCACGGTCGGCTCGGTCGTGACGGACGGCATGGACGTCATCGCGGTCTCGACGATCGTGTGCGTCGCTGCCTCCGTCGTGTGCGGTGGCGTCGTCGCGGTCCTGGCGGCCGCCGGACGTCCCGCGGCCTTCCCGTCGTCGGGGCGGGGGTGGGGCACGCTGGTGGCGATCGCGCTGGTGTGCACGGTCGTCGCGATCCTGGCGTTCTTCGGCGGCCTGGCGCTGCTCGGGCCGACGTCGACGTCCGTCCTGTCGACGCTCGAGCCGGTCGTCACGGTCGGGCTGGCCACGTGGCTGCTGTCGGAGTCGCTGACGGGCCTGCAGGCCGTCGGGGGAGCGCTGGTCCTGGTGGCCGTGGTGTGGCTCGCGGTGACGCACCGTGCGCCGGTCGAGTCCGCGCCGCCGGTGTGACCGGACGCTAGACGCCGAGGCCGTCGAGCACGTAGGCGCCGGGCAGGTCGGCCAGCGCCGCGCCCGGCACGACGAGCTTGGACCGGCGCAGCCCGCTGCCGATCACGACCCACGGCTGCTCGGTGACGGCTCGGTCGACCAGGATCGGCCACGCCGCGGGCAGGCCCACCGGCGTGATGCCGCCGTGCTCCATGCCGCTCTCGCCGACGGCCCACTCCTGCGCGGCGAACGAGCACTTGCGGACGTCGAGGGTGCGCCGCACGAGCCCGTTGACGTCCGCGCGCGTGCTCGACAGCACGACGCAGGCCGCGGGGCGCTCGTCGGCGCCGCGACGGCCCACGACCACGACGCAGTTGGCGCCCAGGTCGGCGTCGAGGTCGTACGCCGCGTTGAGGGCCTGGGTGTCGGCGAGGGCGGGGTCGATCGCGACGACGAACGCCGATGCGGCCAGGTCGGGCAGCGTCGCCAGCAGGGCAGCCACGGGAGGTGCCACCAGGTCGGCCCGGTAGGGCTCGAGCGGCAGGGTGCAGACCGTCGGTGTCATGACGCGGGGACCGACGGCTGCAGACCGGCGAGCGCCGAGGTGACGGCGTCGGGACCGATCGCGTGACCGGCGACGAGGTTGCGGATCGACGCGCCGAGGAAGCGTGCCTCGGACTCCTCGGAGTAGACCCGCGACTGGCGGCGCAGCGCCGTGCCGGCGATCAGCGACGTGATGCCCGCCGCGACCTCGTCGGACTCGGCCACGCCCATCCGGGACAGCACGACGGTGGCGAGCCGCTCGAGCGACCGCAGGGCCTCGCCCGCGACGTCCTGCAGCACCGGCTCGCGCGAGGCGGCCAGGAAGATCGACAGGTGCAGGGCCGCGACCTCGGGATCGCGCTGCGTGAAGATGCCCGCGATGTAGGCCGTCGCGTCGTCGAGGCTGATCCCCGCGCCGATGTCGATCGCGGCGAGGGCGTCGAGGTCCTTGGACCACTGCGTGACGTGGGCGCCGAGCGCCTCGCGGATCAGCTCGTCGATCGACTCGAAGTAGTACGTCGTGGTGGCCGACGGCAGGCCGGCGCGCGCGGCGACGGCCCGGTGCGTGATGGCCCGGGCGCCCCCCTCGGCGAACAGCTCGATCGCGGCGGCGAGCAGCTCGCCGCGGCGCTGGCGGCTGCGCTCCTGCGTCAGCTGGGCGCGTGAGGTCATCGGGGATCCTTCCGGGGCAGGGATCGGCGTGCCGGGTCGTGCTCCCGAACGCTCCCGCCGGGACGAAGTCTATGAGGCCGCCCCCGGACGTCACGTGCCGCCGGGCGTCGCCCGACGACGTGCGGGCCCCGGGGCGTGAAACACTCGTCCCGTGACTGCGCAGATCCTCGACGGCAAGGCGGCCGCTGCCGCGATCAAGGGCGAGCTCCGCGAGCGGGTGACCGCGTTGCGCGAGCGGGGCATCGTCCCCGGGCTCGGCACGATCCTGGTCGGCAACGATCCCGGCAGCCAGTGGTACGTCGCGGGCAAGCACCGCGACTGCGCCGAGGTCGGCATCGAGTCCATCCGCGTCGACCTGCCCGAGACGGCGACGCAGGCCGAGGTCGAGGACGCGATCGACCGGCTCAACGCCGATCCGGCGTGCACGGGATACATCCTGCAGCTGCCCCTGCCCAAGGGCCTCGACGAGAACGCCGCGATCGGCCGGATCGACCCGCTCAAGGACGCCGACGGCCTGCACCCGACCAACCTGGGGTGGCTCGTGCTGGGTCGCGAGGCACCGCTGCCCTGCACGCCGCGCGGCATCATCGAGCTGCTGCGGCGCCACGACGTGCCGATCGCGGGACAGCACGTCGTCGTCGTGGGTCGCGGCATCACGGTCGGACGTCCGATGGGCCTCCTGCTGACGCGGCGCAGCGAGAACGCCACCGTCACCCTGTGCCACACCGGCA
Organism: Aeromicrobium sp. CFBP 8757; assembly: GCF_014841755.1. Lineage (NCBI taxonomy): Bacteria > Bacillati > Actinomycetota > Actinomycetes > Propionibacteriales > Nocardioidaceae > Aeromicrobium > Aeromicrobium sp. CFBP 8757. The sequence goes on along the minus strand of NZ_JACYUM010000003.1, from coordinate 32,915 downwards.
CGACCGATCTCGCCGCCGAGGTGCGCCGCGCCGACATCGTCGTCGCCGCCGCCGGCGTGCCCGGCATCATCTCGGCCGACATGGTCAAGCCGGGTGCCGCGCTCCTCGACGTCGGAGTCAGCCGCGACGAGAACGGCATCGTCGGCGACGTCGACCCCGCCGCCCACGAGGTCGCGGACTGGATCTCGCCCAACCCCGGCGGCGTGGGCCCCATGACCCGCGCCCTGCTGCTGGCCAACGTCGTCGACACCGCGGAGCGCCTGAACCCGTGAGGGCGCCGCGCAGCCGTGGGTCGCAGTTCTACCTGCTGCAGCTCGTCGCGGTCGTCGCGGGTCTCACGCTCATCGCGCTGGGGCAGTGGCGCCTCGGCGTCGGCGGCATCGGGCTGGCCTTCGTCGCGGGAGCCCTGGCCCGTTCGGTCGTCCCGATCGACCACACCGGCATGCTGCGGGTGCGGGGCAAGGCCTTCGACATCGTGTGGATGACGACGTTGGGCGTGGCCCTGCTGGTGCTGCCCTTCCTGATCCCCAACCAGCCCGGCTGACCCACCGCTCGCGAGTCACGCACGCCCGCTCGCGAGTCACGCACGCCTGCTCGCGAGTCACCGACGCCCGCCGACGAGTCACCGGCGGCGATCCGACAGTGACTCGTCGGTCGGCGTGGGTGACTCGTCGGCGGGCGTGAGCGACTCGTCGGCGATTCGGGTCAGATGAGGCCGAGCTGGGTGACGGCGTCGCGCTCCTCGATGAGCTCCTGCGCCGTGGCGTCCATCTTGGCCCGCGAGAAGTCGTCGATCTCGAGGCCCTGGACGATCTCCCAGTCGCCGTTCGAGGTCGTGACGGGGAACGAGTAGATGAGCCCCTCGGGGATTCCGTACGAGCCGTCGGACCGCACGGCCATCGACGCCCAGTCGCCCTCGGGCGTGCCGGTCAGCCACGTGCGGGCCGCGTCGATCGTCGCGGACGCCGCGGAGGCCGCGGACGACGCACCGCGCGCCTCGATGATCGCCGCGCCGCGCTGGGCGACGGTCGGGATGAACGTGTCGGCGATCCACGCCTGGTCGCCCACGACCTCGGCGGCGTTCCGGCCACCGACCTCGGCGTGGAAGATGTCGGGGTACTGCGTGGCCGAGTGGTTGCCCCAGATCGTCAGCTTCTTGATGTCGGCGACCTTCGAGCCCGTCTTGGTCGCGAGCTGCGAGATCGCGCGGTTGTGGTCGAGGCGCGTCAGCGCCGAGAACCGCTCCTGCGGGATGTCGGGGGCGTTGTGCATCGCGATCAGCGCGTTGGTGTTGGCCGGGTTGCCGGTCACGCCGATGCGGACGTCATCGGCCGCGTGGTCGTTGAGCGCCTTGCCCTGACCCGTGAAGATCGCTCCGTTGGCCGACAGCAGGTCGCCGCGCTCCATGCCCTTGGTGCGGGGACGCGCGCCCACGAGCAGCGCGAGGTTGACGCCGTCGAAGATGTGGTTGGCGTCGTCGCCGATCTCGACGGAGTCGAGCGTCGGGAACGCGCAGTCGTCGAGCTCCATGACGACGCCCTCGAGCGACTTGAGCGCCGGGGTGATCTCGAGCAGCCGCAGCTGGATGGGGGTGTCGGGGCCCAGCAGGGCACCGCTCGCGAGGCGGAAGAGGAGGCTGTAGCCGATCTGACCGGCTGCGCCGGTGACGGCGACCTTGACGGGGGTTGTGCTCATCGTGAGGTGCTCCTTGCAAGACGGGGCGTAGTGACGGGCTTCACGTCGAAAGTAGCGCAGACGGGACGGTTCGACCCATCCGGGCGATCAGCCGTCCCGCGTCGGATCGGCCACGGGGGCCGAACGGGGCCCCACGTGCCACGCGCGGCGGCCCCACCCCAGCACCCACCGGCGACCTCCCGGGCGACGGTCGCGGCCGACGTGCCGACGTCGGCGGTAGACCAGCTCGACCGAGCGGATCGAGGCGAGGGGCTCGGGCAGCGGCCCGTCGTCGGACGCGAGGAAGTCGACGACGTCGTCGTGCACGCACCCGCGACGCGGTGTCGTGGCCGCCCACGCGTCGAAGCGGCCGGCGAGGTCGTCGACGTCGCGCAGCGACGGCACGGCGGCGACGGTCTCGCTGCGGCGCTTGGTGCGCAGCACCCGGACCGTCAGATCGGCCGAGCGGGCGTCGAAGCCCTCGGGCACGTCGCCCCGCAGCAGCGCGGCCAGCACCTGCTGCTGCCGCACCCTCAGGTCGTCGCGGGTCATGCCGGCAGCCCGGCCCGGTCGACGGCGCGCTGCAGCCGGTCGAGCTCGTGGCGCACCACCTCGGCCGAGACGTCGGTGTCGCGCTCGAGCAGCACCGGGGGACCGTCCGGGCCGAGGGTGTCGACGACGTGCGTCACGAGGTCGAGGACGTCGTCGGTCATGTCGTGGGCGTGGGTGTCCCAGTAGACCCCCTCCGGGTCGGTGAAGCCGCCCGCGACGTGCACGTACGCGACGTGGTCGAGGGGCATCCTGTCGAGCAGGTCGCGGGGATCTCCGCCCAGCGCCGAGCAGGTCGCATGGAGGTTGGCGACGTCGAGCAGGAACAGGCAGCCCGTCGCGTCGGTCAGGGCCGTGAGGAGCTCGGCCTCGTCCATCGTGCTCTCGGGCCAGGCGAGGGTCGCGGCGATGTTCTCGAGCGCGAGCGGCACGGGCAGCCGGGCCTGCGCGGCGCGGACGTTGTCGACCAGCACCGCCAGGGCGTCGGACGTGCGGGCCGCCGGCACGAGGTGGCCCGCCTCGAGCACGTCGGCGTGGACGTCGTCCGGCGCGGGCGCCCCGGCCCTGACGAAGGCGATGTGCTCGCTGACGAGCGGTGCCCCGAGGGCCCGCGCCAGCGAGGCCAGGTGGTCGAGGCGCCCGGGGTCGGGCGCGTCGGCCCCCGCGAGCCCGAGGGTCACGCCGTGCGGGACGACCGTGAGCCCGGCCCGCACGGCCTCGGCCAGCGGCCCCGGCAGGGCGCCGGGGGTCACGTTCTCGGCGACCACCTCGGAGAACCGCATGCCCGACCGGGTGCGGGCGAGCAGCTCGTGCGCGATCGCCGGCCGCCAGCCGGCGCCCACCCCGAGGCCCGCGACGGGGGAGCGGGGCATCAGCTTCCGCCGCCGCACCCGCCGCCCCCGCACGACGACCCGCCCCCGCACGACGACGACCCGCCGCCGCAGGTGGGCCCCCCGTCGTGGTGGCCGCCGCCGGAGGAGGAGGACTCGCCGCCGAAGTAGGCAGCGCCTCCGCCGGTGGCGCCGTACCCGCCCGCCGAGCTGCGGCGCCTCGACGAGCGGGCCGACGTGTCGCGCGTGAAGAACGCGAACCACACCAGGCCGCCGAGGGCGAGCAGGGCGACGACGATGATCACGGTCATGCCCATGGAACCTCCAGAACGATGTGGCCCGGGTCCGTCGCCCTCGACGTGACGTGTGAGGGGGATCGTGCCACCTCGCGGGCGTCCGTGGAAGGGGAACGGGTCGACGAGGGGACGGGAGCACACGTCCCCGGGTGAGTTATCTTGATGTCAAAAGATTCTTCGCCCGTCCCGATGGGATCAGTCGGGCATCCACACGTAGGAGCTGCCGCACCCATGGCCAAGATCATCTACACCCACACCGACGAGGCGCCGGCACTGGCGACCTACTCCTTCCTCCCCGTCATCGAGGCCTATGCCTCGACGGCCGGCGTCGAGGTCGAGACCCGCGACATCTCGCTGGCGGGCCGCATCATCGCCCTGTTCGGCGACCGGCTGACCCCCGAGCAGCAGATCGGCGACGCCCTCGCCGAGCTCGGCGAGCTGGCCAAGCAGCCCGAGGCCAACATCATCAAGCTCCCCAACATCAGCGCGTCGGTGCCGCAGCTCAAGGCCGCGATCGCCGAGCTGCAGGCCCAGGGCTACGCGCTGCCCGACTACCCCGACGAGGTGCGCTCCGACGACAACAAGGACGTCCGGGCCCGCTACGACAAGGTCAAGGGCAGCGCGGTCAACCCCGTCCTGCGCGAGGGCAACTCCGACCGTCGCGCGCCGCTGTCGGTCAAGAACTACGCCCGCAAGCACCCCCACTCGATGGGCGCGTGGAGCAGCGACTCGAAGACCGACGTCGCCACGATGGGCGCCGACGACTTCCGGTCGAACGAGAAGTCGGTCGTGATCGACGCCGACACCACGATCTCGATCCAGCACGTCGACGCCGACGGCGCCACGACCGAGCTCAAGGCGGCCTTCCCCGTGCTCGCCGGCGAGATCGTCGACGGCACCGTCATGAGCGCCGCCGCGCTCGACGCCTTCCTGGCCGAGCAGGTCGCCCGCGCCAAGGCCGACGGCGTCCTGTTCTCGGTGCACCTGAAGGCCACCATGATGAAGGTCTCCGACCCGATCATCTTCGGCCACGTCGTCAAGGCGTTCTTCCCGGACGTCTTCGCCCGGTTCGGCGCCGACCTCGACGCCGCGGGCCTCAGCGCCAGCAACGGGCTCGGCGGCATCCTCGCGGGGCTCGACAAGCTCCCGAACGGCGCCGAGATCAAGGCCGCCTTCGACCGGGGCCTGGCCGACGGCCCGGCGCTCGCGATGGTCGACTCCGACAAGGGCATCACGAACCTGCACGTGCCCAGCGACGTCATCGTCGACGCCTCGATGCCCGCCATGATCCGCACGTCGGGGCACATGTGGGGACCCGACGGCGCCGAGGCCGACACGCTGGCCGTCATCCCCGACAGCTCGTACGCCGGCGTCTACCAGACCGTCATCGACGACTGCCGCGCCCACGGCGCCTACGACCCCACCACGATGGGCTCGGTGCCCAACGTGGGCCTCATGGCCCAGGCGGCCGAGGAGTACGGCAGCCACGACAAGACGTTCGAGATCGCCTCGGCCGGCACGGTGCAGGTCGTCGACGCGGCCGGCACGGTGCTGATCGAGCACGCGGTCGAGGCCGGCGACATCTGGCGCGCGTGCCAGACCAAGGACGTCCCGGTGCGCGACTGGGTCAAGCTCGCGGTCACCCGCGCCCGCGCCTCCGACACCCCGGCGATCTTCTGGCTCGACGAGACCCGCGCCCACGACGCCAACCTGATCGCCAAGGTCAACGCCTACCTGCCCGAGCACGACACGGACGGCCTCACGATCGAGATCATGTCGCCGGCCGACGCGACGCAGTACTCGATCGACCGCATCCGCAAGGGCGAGGACACGATCTCGGTCACCGGCAACGTGCTGCGCGACTACAACACCGACCTGTTCCCGATCCTCGAGCTCGGCACGAGCGCGAAGATGCTGTCGATCGTCCCGCTGATCAACGGCGGCGGGCTGTTCGAGACGGGTGCCGGCGGCTCGGCGCCCAAGCACGTGCAGCAGCTCGTCAAGGAGGACTACCTGCGCTGGGACAGCCTGGGCGAGTTCCTGGCCCTCGCGTCGAGCTTCGAGCACATGGCGACGACGACGGGCAACGCCCGCGCACAGATCCTCGCCGACACGCTCGACCGGGCCACCGGCACGTTCCTCGACGAGAACAAGTCGCCGGGCCGCAAGCTCGGCACGATCGACAACCGCGGCAGCCACTTCTACCTGTCGCTGTACTGGGCGCAGGAGCTCGCGCGTCAGACCGAGGACGCCGACCTGGCGGCCGCCTTCGCCGACGTCGCGGGCGAGCTGGCCTCGAACGAGCAGACGATCGTCGACGAGCTGCTCGCCGTCCAGGGCAACCCGGCCGACATCGGGGGCTACTTCCACCCCGACAGCGAGAAGGTCAACGCCGTGATGCGCCCTTCGGGCACGTTCACGTCGGTGCTGGCCGACCTGCAGTCGCGCGTCGTCTGAGACCGTCGCGAAGGCCCCGCTCCCGTCCGGGGGCGGGGCCTTCGTCCGTCCTGAAGTCAGGACTCGTCCGGCGTCATGATGGGCCGCCCGGGCTCTCTTCATCAGGGCCGGACGGATCGACGTGACCGCCGGCTCACGACTCGTGGACGAAGGTGGCCGGTGAAGAAGCTCGTGGGTGCGCTCGGGACGGCCGGAGTCGTCCTGACCCTTCTCGTCGGCCCGTCGGCGACCCAGCAGGCCGTCAGCGCCGGCGTGCCGAAGGTCGCCGTGTCGGGCACACCGGCCGTCGGCTCCGACCTCGAGGCCGTGCCGGCCACGTGGGGCACGACGCCCGACGCGCGCACCTACGAGTGGCTGCGCGATGGCGAGGGCGACGTGCTGAGCCGTGCCCAGGACTACGTTCCGTCCGAGGCCGACCTGGGCCACACCCTGGTCGTCGTCGAGCGCGTGCGCTTCGGCGCGACGCAGGACGAGTCGTCGTCGGCGCCGGTCGCGATCGCGGGCGCTGCCGCCCCCACTGCGGCCCCCGCGCCCGCCCCGGCCCCGGCCCCCGCGATCGTCCCGGCCGTCAACCAGCGGCGGCCCACGATCAAGGGCACCGCCAAGGTCGGCAAGAAGCTCTCGGTGCGGTCGAGGGGCCGGTGGGTCGCGCCCGGCCACCGGTTCACCTACCAGTGGCTGCGCAACGGCAAGCCGATCACGAAGGCCTCGAAGACGTCGTACCGGCTGACGAAGAAGGACCGCCGCACGAAGATCACGGTGCGGGTCTCGGCGCAGCGGGCGGGCTACCCGACCGTCGCCGCGAGGAGCGCGGCGTCCAAGAAGGTCAGGTAGCCGCGCCGACGCCGGTGTGACAGAGCCCGCAGGCTCTCGATGGAAGCATTCGCGGGCCGAGGCACTTGAATGGACGCGTGACTGCTCTCGCCACGCCCTCCCGTCCCCGCACGCGCCACGTGTCGCTCGCGCTGATCGCCCTCGCCCTGGGCGGGTTCGCGATCGGCACGACCGAGTTCATGACGATGGGCCTGCTCGAGGAGATCGCGGACGGCATCGACCGCACCAACGCCGAGACCGGCCACATCATCACGGCCTACGCCTTCGGCGTCGTGGTCGGCGCACCCGTCATCGTCTCGCTCGGGGCGCGCCTGCCCAAGAAGGAGCTGGCGATCGGGCTGATCCTGGCGCTCGGCATCGGCAACGCCATCACGGCGGTCGCCAGCGGGTACGTGCCGGTCATGGTGGCGCGCTTCGTCGCCGGACTGCCGCACGGCGCCTACTTCGGCGTCGCGTCGCTGCTCGCGGCGTCGCTCGTGCGTCCCGAGATGCGCGGCCGCGCGATCAGCTCGGTCATGCTGGGCCTGTCGGTCGCGACGGTCGCGGGCGTGCCGGCCAGCACCCTGCTGGGGCAGACGCTGGGGTGGCGCAGCGCCTACTGGGCGGTGCTGGTCATCGCGATCGCCGCGGCCGCCATGATCGCGCTGTTCGTGCCGCACTCGCCGGCCAACACCGATGCGTCGCTGCGCGGCGAGCTGTCGGCGCTCAAGCGTCCGCAGGTGCTGTTCGCGGTCTCGGCCGGCATGGTCGGCTTCGGCGGCCTGTTCGCGATGTACAGCTACATCGCGCCGATCGTCACGCAGGTCATCGACCTGTCCGACGCGTGGATCGCGGCGTTCACGCTGGCCTTCGGCATCGGCTCGGTGCTGGGGTCGTGGGGGGCCGGGCTGCTGGCCGACTGGGACGTCGAGCGGACGGTCATCGGCGGCTTCGTCGCGACGTCGCTCGTGCTGGTCGCGTTCTACTTCGCCGCGTCGTACGTCGTGCCGGCGCTCGTGCTGGTGCTCGCGGTGGGCGCGCTGGGCTCGATCGTCGCGATCAACCTGCAGATCCGGCTCATGGACGCCGCGGGCGACGCGCAGATGCTGGGCGCGGCGCTCAACCACTCGGCGCTCAACATCGCCAACGGCCTCGGCGCGTTCTTCGGCTCGGTCATCATCTCGGCCGGGTACGGCTACCGCGCGACGAGCTGGGTCGGCGTCGTGCTCGCGACGTTCGGGCTCGCGATCTTCCTGCTCGGCCTCGCGTACCAGCGCCGCCACGCCACGACTCGCTGATTCCCAGGAGAACCCCGGAACCGTCCGGCGCTCGGCCGCCGATTCCCGGGTGAACCCGGCAATCGAGCACTGCACCCCGGTCGCACCGTGGGTGAGGTGCCGGGTTCCGGGGTGAGGCGCGCTGATTCCGGGGTGAGGCGCGCTGATTCCGAGGTGAACCTGGGAATCAGCGGCCGGGATCAGCTGACGACGGTCTCGGCGCCCGCGCGGGGACGCAGCCACACCTGGGCGCCCTCGTGGAGCTGCAGGGCCGTCGCCTCGGTGCGCGTCACGATGACCTGCACCGGATCGGGGTGCAGGACGTCGTCGGGCGTGACCTCGAGCCGGATCTCGAAGCCGACCCGCGTCCACCGCGTGATGCGCCCCGTCGCGGTCGCGGCGTGCTCGTAGCGGGTGATGTCGATGTCGTGGGGGCGGATCAGGGCGTTGCCGAGGCGGGTGACGGGCCCGAGGAACGACAGCACGAACTCGCTGGCGGGCCGGTCGTACAGGTCGTCGGGCGTGCCGATCTGCTCGATGCGTCCCTCGTTGATGACGACGAGGTTGTCGGACACCTCGAGCGCCTCCTCCTGGTCGTGCGTCACGAACACCGTCGTGACGTGCACCTCGTCGTGCAGGCGACGCAGCCACTCGCGCAGCTCCTTGCGCACCTTGGCGTCGAGGGCGCCGAACGGCTCGTCGAGCAGCAGGACGCTCGGCTCGATCGCGAGCGCGCGGGCCAGGGCCATGCGCTGGCGCTGGCCGCCCGACAGCTGCGACGGCAGCCGGTGCGAGAACTGCTCGAGGTGCACGAGCTCGAGCAGCTCGGCGACGCGCCGCCTGACCTCGTCCTTGGGCTTCTTGCGGATCTCGAGCCCGAAGGCGACGTTCTTCTCGACCGTCATGTGCTTGAACGCCGCGTAGTGCTGGAACACGAAGCCCACGTTGCGCTTCTGCGCCGGCAGGCCGGTCGCGTCGAGGCCCTCGATCTCGATCGTCCCGCTGTCGGACGACTCGAGGCCCGCGATGATGCGCAGCAGCGTCGACTTGCCGCCACCGCTCGGGCCCAGCAGGGCCGTGAGCTGGCCGCTGGGGATGCTCAGGTCGATGCCCTGCAGGGCGACGAAGTCGCCGAAGTTCTTGCTGACGCCGCGGATCTCAATCCCCATCAGTGTCGTCCTTGGGTCGAAGGATGGTCACGACGACGAGCGCCGCGACCGCGATCAGTGCGAGCAGGAACGAGGTCGCGTAGGCCGACCCCTGCTCGAAGTCCTGGTACTTCTGCTCGACGACGAGCGTCGCGGTCTGGGTCTGCTGGGCGACGTTGCCCGACACGATCTTGACGGCGCCGAACTCGCCGAGGGCGCGGGCCAGGCTCAGCACGACGCCGTACACGAGCGCCCACTTGATCGAGGGCAGCGTGATGCGCCAGAACGTCTGCCAGGGGCCCGCGCCGAGGCTCGTGGCGGCCTGCTCCTGCTCGGTGCCGATCTCGTGCAGCACCGGGACGATCTCGCGGATCACGAGGGGCAGGCTGACGAAGGCCGTCGCCATGACGATGCCGGGGGTCGCGAACGCGACCTGCAGGCCGACGTCCTGCAGGGCCGGGCCGAACGTGCCGTTGGTGCCGCCGTAGGCCAGCAGCAGCGCGAGGCCGACGACGACGGGGGAGACCGACAGCGGCAGGTCGATCAGCGCCGACAGCACCCCGCGGCCCGGGAAGTCGTAGCGCACCAGCAGCAGCGAGATGCCGACGCCGAAGACCGTGTTGATCGCGACGGCCCACAGCGCCACGACGACCGTCAGCTGCAGCGCGTCGGTGACGACGGGGTCGGACAGCGCGGTCTGCAGGTTGTCGAGACCGCCCTCGAACGTCTTCTGCACGACGAGCGCGACGGGCCAGATGACCAGCAGGAACAGGTAGGCGACGACGAGCAGGCGGCGCCCGTAGGTGCCGGCCGTTCTCGGCTGACGCAGACGGCTAGCCACGGCGTGCCACCCACTTCGAGACGATCTGCAGCAGGACGATCGCGGCCAGCGCGACGAGCAGCAGGATCGTCGCCACCGAGGCGGCCGCGGCCTCGTTGCCGTTCTCGATGTACGTCAGGATGCGCACCGACGCGACCTCGGTCTTGAGCGGCAGGTTGCCCGACAGCAGCACGAGCGAGCCGTACTCGCTGATGCCGCGCGCGAACGAGAGGGCGGCTCCGGCGGTGATGGCGGGCGCGAGGCTCGGCAGGATGATGCGGCGCAGCGTCGTGAAGCGGCTCGCGCCGAGGGACGCCGCGGCCTCCTCGACGTCGCGGTCGAGCTCCATCAGCACGGGCTGCACGGTGCGCACCACGAACGGCAGCGTGACGAAGAGCAGGGCGAGGAACACCGACCGCTCGGTGTTCGCGACGTTGACACCCAGCGGGCTGTCGGGCCCGTACAGGCTCAGCAACACCAGGCCGGCGACGATCGTCGGCAGGGCGAACGGGATGTCGATGACGACCTCGAGCAGCCGCTTGCCCCAGAACTCGTCGCGCACCAGGACCCACGCGATCAGCGTGCCCATCACGACGTTGATCATCGTGACGATGAGCGCCTGCGTGACGGTCAGCCGCAGGGCGGCGGCGGTCTGGGGGTTCGTGAGGGTCTCGCGGAACGTCGCCCACCCGCCGTCGACCGACTGGATCACGACGAGGCACAGCGGGATCAGCACCAGCAGGCTGAACCACGTCAGCGCGATCCCGAGGCCGATGCCCGAGGACCGCGTCAGCGGAGCGCCCGTGCCCCGGGCACGGCGCCTGCGCGCGGTGCCCGGGGCGAGCGAGGAGGTGTCGACCGTCACGAGTTGCCGGAGTCGGCCAGGAGCTTCGTGATGATGCCGTCGTTCTCGTCGAAGAACTTCTTGTTGACGGCCTCCCAACCACCGAGGTCGTTGTCGATCGTGAAGAGCTTCTCGGGTGCCGGGAACGGGTCGGACTCGTCGTTGGCGCCCTTGACGGTGCCGACGTCGACGCCGTCGACCGACTCGAGCGGGCGGAAGCCCTTGGCGACGTACTGCTCCTGGCCCTCCTTGGTCAGCACGAAGTCGAGGAAGGCCTTGGCCTGGGGAGCGGCGTCGGTCGTGACGGCGGCGGGGTTCTCGATCTTGAGCGTGTCGGACGGCACGACGTAGTCGATGTCCTCGCCGTTCTGGCGGGCCAGGATGGCCTCGTTCTCGTACGAGATCAGCACGTCGCCCGTGCCGCCCTGGAAGGCCGTCGTGGCGTCGCGTCCGCTGCCCGGCAGGGCGTCGACGTTGGCGAACACCTTGGCGAGGTAGTCGGAGGCGTCCTGCTCGCTGCCGCCCTGGCCGATGATGTGCTGGTACGCCGCGAGGATGTTCCAGCGCGCGGCGCCCGACGAGCCCGGGTTGGGGGTCACGATGCCGACGCCGGGCTTGGCGAGGTCGTCCCAGCCCGTGATCTTCTTGGGGTTGCCCTTGCGGGTCACCAGCACGACGACGGAGTCGGTCACGATGCCCTTGTTGGCGCCGGAGTCCCAGTCGTCGGCGACCTTGCCGGCCTCGACGAGCCGGGTGACGTCCGGGGTGATCGAGAAGTGGACGTAGTCGGCCTTCAGCCCGTTGGCCACGGCGCGGCTCTGGTCGCCCGATGCGCCGTACGACTCCTTCCAGGTCACGCCCTTGCCCTCGGAGGTCTTGGCGAAGGCCGCCTCGGCGGCGTTGTTGCCGGCCTTGGGGACGGCGAAGCCGACCAACGAGAGCTGGGTGTCGCCGGCGCCGCCGCTGCCCCCGCCGCAGGCGGACAGCACCGCTGCGCTCAGGGACACGGCGACGGCCGTGGCGATGCTCGTGCGGGAGAAGATCCTCATGGGCGTTCCTCGGGTCCAGGGCGCGCCACCGTGCGTGCTCCGACCTTCAAACTAGGCGAGTGCGAGCGCCGCCCGATCCGATCTCACGATGCGGGACGCTTCGACACATCCTGAGACGTCGACCGGCGGTGGGCCAGGATCTTGTCGATCGCCACGCCGACGATCAGGGCGAAGACGATGGCCGCGGCGGCTCCCAGCAGGGGGTTGTCCCTGACCCACGAGCCCGCCACGACGCCGATGCCGATGTTGTACGCGGCCCACGAGACGGCCGCGAGCACCGCGAGCGGCAGGAAGCGCCGGTACGGGAACCGGGTCGCGCCGGCGGTCACGTTGACCGCGACGCGTCCGACCGGGATGTAGCGGGCCGTCAGGATCAGCGTCGCGGCCCGCTTGTCGAGCTCGTGCTCGGCGCGCTCGATGACCTCGACGGCCTTGGGCCTGCGCAGGATCGCGAACCGGTCGGTGCCCATCTTGCGTCCGATGCCGTACGCGGTGTTGTCGCCGACGAGCGCGCCGGCCACCGCCACGAGCCCCAGCAGCAGGAGGTCGGGGTCGCCGGACGACACCGACACCGCGGCGAGCGCGACCAGCGCCGACTCGCTCGGGACGGGCGGCACGAAGGCGTCGACGGCCACGAAGGCGAACACGACCAGGTAGACCCACGGGGACCCCGCGAGGTCCAGGATGACGTCGTTGACCCCGTCGAGCATGGGTTCTCCTCCGGCAGGTGCCGGATGGTCCGACGTAGACGTCGAGCCTACGAGAACCGGCCAACTGCGCCACTCGTCGCCGTTCACCCCGGGTTCACGCGGCCTGCCTAGGCTCCGGTGCGTGAGCACCGACTTCCTCGCCCCGACCGGCATCGACCTGGCCAAGCTGCACGGCTACACCGTGATCGACGTCGAGGACGACGACCCCGTCCTGCTCGACGACCGCGGCCGGCAGGTCGACACGTGGCGCGAGGGCTACCCGTACGACCACCGTCTCGACGTGCGCGAGTACGAGCTGCAGAAGCGGCTCCTGCAGATCGAGCTGCTGAAGCTGCAGAACTGGATCAAGACCCGCGGCGAGCGGCTCGTGGTGGTGTTCGAGGGGCGCGACGCCGCCGGCAAGGGTGGGACGATCAAGCGGTTCACCGAGCACCTCAACCCCCGTGGCGCACGGGTCGTCGCGCTCGAGAAGCCCAGCGAGCGCGAGTCGTCGCAGTGGTACTTCCAGCGCTACGTGCAGCACCTGCCGGCGGCCGGCGAGATCGTGATGTTCGACCGGTCCTGGTACAACCGGGCGGGGGTCGAGCGGGTCATGGGCTTCTGCTCCGAGGCGCAGTACGGCGAGTTCATGCGTCAGGTGCCGCAGTTCGAGCGGATGCTGGTGGGCGACGGCATCCACCTCGTGAAGTTCTGGTTCTCGGTGTCGTCGGCCGAGCAGCGCACCCGGTTCGCGATCCGCCAGGTCGACCCGGTGCGGCAGTGGAAGCTGTCGCCGATGGACCTGGAGTCGCTCGACAAGTGGGAGTCGTACACCGCGGCCAAGGAGGCGATGTTCACGATGACCGACACCCCGGACGCGCCGTGGACCGTCGTCAAGAGCAACGACAAGAAGCGCGCCCGCGTCGAGGCGATGCGCCACGTGCTGGCGCAGTTCGACTACGACAACAAGGACCGCGAGCTCGTCACGGCCGCGGACCCGCAGGTCGTCGGCCCGGCCGCGGAGATCTTCCGCGACGCCGCCGACTGACGCGGGTCAAGCGGGGCGGGGCGGGGCGAGGCGCGCTAGTCGAAGACGACGGTGCGCTGGCCGTGCAGCAGCACCCGCGACTCCGCGTGCAGCTGCACGGCCCGTGACAGCGTCTGCGCCTCGACGTCGCGGCCGGCGCGGGCGAGGTCGGCGGGGGAGCGGCGGTGGTCGACGCGCAGGACGCCCTGCTCGATGATCGGACCCTCGTCGAGGTCGGCCGTGACGTAGTGGGCGGTCGCGCCGATCAGCTTGACGCCGCGGTCGTGCGCCTGCTGGTACGGGCGCGCCCCCTTGAAGCTCGGCAGGAAGCTGTGGTGGATGTTGATCGCGCGCCCGTCGAGGCTGCGGCACAGGTCGTCCGACAGGATCTGCATGTAGCGGGCCAGCACCACGAGGTCGACGTCGAGCTGCTCGACCAGCTCGAGAAGACGCGCCTCGGCGGCGGGCTTGTCGGTCGCGGGCACGTGGTGGAACGGGACGTCGTACGAGGCCGCGAGCCGTTCGAGGTCGCGGTGGTTCGACACGATCGCGGGGATCTCGATGTTGAGGCCGCCGGCGCTCTGGCGGTACAGCAGGTCGTTGAGGCAGTGGCCCTCCTTCGAGACCATCACCAGGGCGCGCAGGGGCTGCTCGGCCACGACGAGCCGGTACGTCATGGCGTGCTCGGCGGCGATCGACGCGAAGTCCGCGTGCAGATCGTCGAGGTCGCGCGGCGCCGCGAAGTCGACGTGCACGCGCAGGAAGAACTCGCGCTCGTCGGCGGGCTGCGTCGTGGTGTCGGTGAACTGCTGGCTGTCGAGCAGGTTGCCGCCCGACTCGACGATCCAGCGGGTCACCGCGTAGACGAGACCGGGGCGGTCGGGGCACGACAGGGTCAGGACGAACGACGAGGGCACCCGCCCACTCTAGAGAGGGCGGGTGCCCGGCTCGCGGCTAGGCGGACGCGTCCGCCGGCGCCGCCTTCTCGTCCGGCGTCTGTGCCGCCGCGCCGCCGTGCCCGACGTGTGACGGCCTGGCCAGGAACATCACCAGCACGACGCCGATCACGAAGGCGACGACGGGCAGGTACAGCGTCTGCGACATCGCGTCGGAGAACGCGGTCTGGACGGGCGCGGGCATGGGGCCGGAGGTGCCCTGGCCGGCCTCGGTGGCCCCCTCGAGCCCGTTGGCGGTCAGCCGGGCCTGGATCAGCGCGGCGATCGCGGCACTGCCGAGGACGGCGCCGATCTGCCGCGTCGTGTTGTAGACGCCGGCGCCCGAGCCGGCCGAGGCCATCGGCAGGTTGCGGGTCGCGGTCGCGCTGAGCGGCGCCCACAGGCAGGCGTTCGAGACGCCGAACAGCGCCATCGGCAGGCACAGCAGCCACACCGGCGTGTCGGGTGCGATCAGCTGTGACAGCCAGAACATCGCGATCGCGGCGGTGCCGAAGCCGACGACCGTGATGTTGCGCGGGTGCGTGCGGTCGACGAGCCTGCCCACGAACGGCGACAGCACCATCAGGACGACCGCCATCGGCGCCATCAGCAGTGCCGACTCGGTCGGGCTCCAGCCGCGGACGCCCTGCGCGTAGAAGAAGAACGGCAGCGACATCGACGTGATCGCGAGCGAGACCAGCGCGATGCCGGAGTTGCCGAGCGAGAAGTTGCGGTCGCGGAACAGCCCGAGCGGGACGAGCGGCTCCTTGCGGATGCGGCCCTGCCACCACACGAACGTCGCGAACACGACGAGCCCGACGGCGATCAGCAGCGGCACGCTGATGACGCCCGTGATGGTGCCCCAGTCGTACTTCTCGCCCTCCTGGATGCCGAACACGACGAGGAAGACGCCGATGCCGCTGAGCGCGACGCCGAGCCAGTCGAAGGAGTGGCTGTGGGTCGGCAGCACCGGCACGAGGCGCACGGCCAGCACGAAGCCGATGATGCCGACGGGGACGTTGACGATGAAGATCCATTCCCAGCCGAGGCTGTCGACCAGCACGCCGCCGAGGATCGGGCCGACGAGCGTCGCGACGCCCGCTGTCGCGCCCCACAGCGCCATGGCCCCACCGCGCTTGGCGGCCGGGAACGTGCGGGTGATGACGGCCATGGTCTGCGGCGTGATGAGGGCGGCACCGAGACCCTGCACGACGCGCGCCACGATCAGCATCTCGATCGAGCCGGTCAGGCCGCACCACAGCGAGGCGAGCGTGAAGATCGTGAGCCCCAGCAGGTACATGTTCTTGGGGCCGAAGCGGTCGCCGAGCCGTCCGGTGACGAGCAGCGGCACGGCGTACGCGAGCAGGTAGGCGCTCGTGACCCAGATGACCGAGTTGTAGTCGGTGCCGAGGTCGTCGCGGATCGCGGGCGTCGCGACCGAGACGATCGTGTTGTCGACGAGGATCATGAAGAAGCCGATGACCATGGCCCAGAGGGCGGGCCAGGGGGACCGTTCGACGGGAGAGCCGGGGTCGGGGGGCAGGTCGGTGCTCAGGGGTGGTCGGGATGCCATGGGAGGTCCTTGGTCTCGATGCGGGTGATGAGGGTCGTGATCCAGTCGCGCTCGGCCCGTCGGAGGTGCCGGACGTACTCGCCGGCAAGCAGGTAGACCTCCGGCACGCCCCGCTGATGGGCGGCGTCGAGGTACGTGGAGGCGTGGTGGATCTGCTCGTCGAGCGCCGCGACGTACGACCTCAGGTCGTCGGCGACCAGGTCGGCGGGCCCGTTGTGGGCCTCGCCGAGCGCGACGGGGAACTGCGGGAACTCGTTGACGGGCGTGCTGAGCATGTCGCGGATGCGCTCGACCAGCGCCGAGCGTCCGGCGGTCGTGATGGCGTAGGTCGTGCGCTCGGGACGGTTGCCCTCGCGCTCGGTGCCGACGACCTCGACGAGCTCGTGGTCCTCGAGCCGCTCGACCGCGTGGTACAGCGATCCGGGCCGCACCTTGACCAGCTCGTCCTCGTGACGCTCCAGCAGCAGCTGGTACATCTCGTACGGGTGCATGGGGCGCTCGGCCAGCAGCGCGAGCGCCGACAGCGCCAACGGGGTGATGCCCATCGTGCCTCCGTGCTCCATCCGAAATATTCCATGTGGAACATATGGCAGATGGTCGCAGGATGCAACCGAGTGGTCAGCCCCAGATCTGCGCCGCGTACTCCGGGTGGTCGATGAACGGGTTGCGGTTGTGCTGCCAGGCGGCGTCGATGCGGTCGTTGCGACGGACCTCGGCCGCGCTGACCGGATCGGCCGCGCTCCACTGCAGCAGCGTCGAGACGCGTCCGTGGAAGCGCGTCGAGCCGTTGACCGTGTCGTTGAGCTCGAGATCGGCGAAGCCGTCGTCGCCGGAGTAGCGCACCGCCATGTAGAACATCATCCGCGCGACGTCGCCCCGGTAGGCGGCGCGCGGCTCGAACGAGTCGCCGTCCGTCAGGCAGCCGCTGCACCCCGACACCGCCGACCCACCACCGTCGAAGTCCTTGTTGCCGCGGGTGCTGTTGACCTGCACGTCGGCGGGTCGCAGATGGTGCAGGTCGGTGCCCGGGCCGGCGCCCGTCCCGAAGTCGCCGTGCGACTGCGCCCACACGTGCTCACGGTTCCAGTCGCCGACCGATCCGCCGTTGCGATTCTTGGCGATCGACGTGCCCGAGTACGTCTCGATGACGTTGGACGGGTTCGACGGGTCCTCGTCGGTGTCCTGCAGGGCCGTCCAGACCTGGCTGTACGACAGCCTCGTCTGGTCGTCGATGATGTCGTGCAGGGCCGACTTGAGCGCGGATCCTGTCTTGCCGGCGGCCGGCGCGTAGTAGTCGTCGGACGCCGCCGTGGCGGGCCCGGACCCGGCGGTGCCGAGGACGACGAGGAACAGGCTGACGAGGGCGAGCGCGAGGGCGCGGCCCCTCCCGAGAGTGAAGGTCATGCTCCGGGATGGTTCCACAGCGCGACGGTGCCGCGGACGAACGCGAGATGACGACCCGGTGTCGGGTCAGCGGAGCAGCTCGTAGCCGTTCAGGTCGTCGAACGAACCGTCGCCGAGTCGTTCGGCGGCACGCTGCGTGCCGAACAGCGTGAAGCCCGCCGATCGCGCGACCGCGTTGCTGGCGGGGTTGTCGACCGCGGCGTGCAGGGTCAGGCGCCGGCGGTCGAGGCCGTCGGGGTCGAGCGCGTGGTCGACGACCAGCGTCGTGGCCTCGGTCATGACCCCGCGTCCGCGGGCGTCGGGGTGCAGCCAGTAGCCGATCTCGCCGTGGTCGGCGGCCAGGCCCTGCAGGTCCATGACGGCGACGTTGCCCAGCAGCTCGTCGGTGTCGCGGTCGGCGACGGCCCACGTCGCCTTGGCGCCCGTGGCGGCCTGCCACACGCAGTCGTCGACGTACGCGCGGGCCGTCGCCGTCGAGTAGGGCCGGGGGAGGTTCGACAGGAAGTGCCGGGTGAGCGGGTCGGAGCACGCCTCGGCGATGCGGGGCAGGTCGGCGTCCGTGAACGGCCGCAGCCTGAGCCGCCCGGACTCGAGCACCGCCGCCCCGGCCCACGGCGTCCGCGCGTACGGGGCGTCGCCGAAGCGCAGCGACCCCGTCCACGCGTCGATGACGCGCCCGCGCTCGAGCAGCATGCCCGGCGTCGTGCCGTGCAGCGTGAAGCCCGTGGCGTGCGCGACCCGCAGCGACGCCTCGTTGCCGACGTGCGAGCGCCAGTGCACGATCTCGACGCCGCCCTCGGTCAGGGCCCAGTCGACGGCCAGGCGCACCGCGCGCGCCATGACGCCTCGCCCGCGCGCCCACGGGTGGAGGGCGAAGCCGATGTCGGCGATGGGCCGCTGCCGGATGTCGACGTTGCCGGCGAACCGCGAGCGTCCGTCGTCGTCGGTGGCCTCGATCGCCCAGCCGCGGTGCGTGCCGTCCTCCCAGCCGCGGGGGATGACGGTGAACGCGAGCTGCTCGCTCATGGCGCGGGTGTGCGGATCGGGGATCGCGGTCCAGCGGACCATGTCGGGGTCGACGGCCATCTCGTGCAGCCCGTCGACGTCCGACGGCACGTGCGCCCGGATCGTGACCTCGCCGTCGCTCAGCACCGGGACGACGAGCGGCCACCTCATGACGTCGAGGCCCGGAACGGATCGGCCGGGTACACCCCGAGCATCGTGACGTCGGTCGTGAAGAACGCCAGCTCCTCGAGCGCGCGGACCAGCGGCACGTCGTCGGGGTGGCCGTCGACCTCGGCGAGGAACTGGGTCGCCCCCGTGAACGTGCCGTCGACCATGTAGCTCTCGAGCTTGGTCATGTTGACGCCGTTGGTCGCGAAGCCGCCGAGGGCCTTGTAGAGCGCCGCAGGCAGGTTGCGGACGTTGAAGACGAAGCTCGTCACGACCGGACCGTTGCCCGAGGCCGCGCGCACCGGATCGCGCGACAGCACGACGAAGCGGGTCGTGTTGTGGTCCTCGTCCTCGATGTCGGAGGCCAGCACGTCGAGCCCGTAGATCGTCGCCGCGAGCGGCGGCGAGATCGCGGCCTGCGTGACGTCGCCGGCCTCGGCGATCTCGCGGGCCGCGCCCGCGGTGTCGCCCGAGATGACGGTCCGCAGGCCGTGCTGCTTGATGATCTTGCGGCACTGGCCCAGCGCGTGGACGTGGCTGTGCACCGTCCGGATCGTGTCGAGCGAGGCGCCCGGCACCCCCAGCAGGCTGAACTGGATGCGCAGGAAGTGCTCGGCCACGATGTGCAGGCCCGACGTGGGCAGGAAGTGGTGGATGTCGGCGACGCGGCCGGCGATCGAGTTGTCGATCGGGATCATCGCCAGGTCGGCGTCACCGCCGCTGACCGCCGCGAAGACGTCCTCGAACGACGCGCACGGCAGGGTCTCCCAGTCGGGGTAGTGCCGCTGGCACACCATGTCGGAGTTGGCGCCGGGCTCGCCCTGGTAGGCGATACGTCGAGAGGTCACCCGCCCAGTCTGGCACCCGTGTCGGGGACCCGGTGGGCACCGTCCGACGCGTGCACGACGAAGACCTCGGGGCGCTTCCACTGGTGCTGCTCGTACCGCACCTCGACGCGCTCGCGCAGGGCCTGGACCTTCTCGGGCGGCACCAGGGCGATCGCGCTGCCGCCGAAGCCGCCGCCCGTCATGCGGGCGCCGAGGGCGCCGGCCTCGAGCGCGGCCTCGACCGCGACGTCGAGCTCGGGGCAGCTGACCTCGAAGTCGTCGCGCAGCGAGGCGTGCGACGCCGTCAGGATCGTGCCGAGCTGGGGCCACGCGCGGCGGCCGATCGCGGTGACGGCCCCCCGGACGCGGGCGGTCTCGGTCAGGACGTGACGGGTGCGCGCCTTGAGCGTCTCGTCGGCCAGCATGACCGTCGCGTCGAGACCGGCCTGCGCGAGCCGCTCCAGGCCCAGCTCGGCAGCGGCCCGCTCGCACTCGTCGCGGCGCGCCGCGTACTCGCCGTCGGCCAGGGCGTGGTGCGCGCCCGTCGCGATGACCGCGAGCACCAGGCCGTCGGCCTCCCAGCCCAGCGCGACGGGCGTCGTGGTGTGCGGCGTGACCGCGGTGTCGATCAGGACGGCCTGCTCGGCGACGCCGTGCAGCACCGCCAGCTGGTCCATGAGCCCGACCGGTGCGCCGACGTACCCCGCCTCGGCGTGCTGCGCGACGAGCGCGACGTCGTCGGTGCCGAGGCCCAGCGAGAACAGGTCGTCGAGCGCGGACGCGACGCCGCACGTCGTGGCGGCCGACGACGAGAGGCCGGCCCCCGACGGGAGCCGCGACTCGATGACGAGGTCGGCGCCCGGGATCGCGTGGCCGCGGTCGGCGAGGCTCCAGACCGTCCCGGCGACGTAGGCGGCCCAGCCGTCGACCTCGCCCGGCTGCACCGTCACCGCGAACGAGACCTTGGCGGCCCCGGGGAGGTCGCTCCAGACGTTGACCGTCCCGTCGTCGCGGGCGCGGGCCTTGACCGTCACGGTGCGGTCGATCGCCATCGGCAGGACCGGACCACCGTTGTAGTCGAGGTGCTCGCCGATCAGGTTCACCCGGCCGGGAACGTCCCACCGGCGCACGTCAGTCACCTGCGTGACACTACCCACCCTCGTCGGGCGTGAAGCGCTGCATCCACCGCCGGGCGGTTCGGGAGGTGCGGGGCAGGGACACCTCGACGGGCACCTGCACGTCGGGGTCGAACACCACGAGGCGACGCCGCGTGCCGTGGCAGATCCGGGCGGGGCCCTCCAGGTCGCCCGGTGGTCCGCCCAGGAGCGGCCAGTCGTCGAGCCACCGACGGGTTCCCGTCAGCCGTGCGACGAGGTCGAGCGGCTCCGGTCCGCGGGTCGTGAAGCGCAGGGCGTACCTGTCGTCGTCGAGCAGGCGGGGCACCGTGCCAGGGGTGAGGTGGACGTCGCGCGTGCCGTTCGTCCGCAGCCACCGGCGCCAGCGCCGCGCGGCGTCCGCGTGCAGCGTGCCGATCAGCACGACGAGCAACGGCACCAGGGTGCCGATGAACAGCACCGTGTCGAGCACGCCGTCGTGGTTGGGGTTCGACCGGGTGCGGAACTGTGCCGGGGCGTCGGGATCGACCACCACGGCGATCGTCGAGCCCGCGGGGTGGTCGTGGGTCGTCTCGTTCATCAGCGTGCCGTCGTACGACCGCCCGTCGACCCGGTAGCTGACGAAGAGCCGGTCGTGGCTGCGTCGTCCACCGGTCTCGCCGCCCGTGACCGTTGCCGATGTCTCGACGCCGCCGCGCAGCGAGTCCGCGTCCTGGCGGACGACGAGCGTCCAGATCCCCGCCGCGACCGCCACGGCGACGAGGCCGCCCACCACCTGCTGGCGGGCGAGCGTCACGTGGGCCGCGTGGGCCGTCCGCACGGCCGGTTCGTTCCACGCGACCCCGTGGCCGGGGACGTCCTCGGGGCCGTCGGGCATGCGCACACGGTACGGCTCGGACCGGCTGGCAGAATCGTCCCCATGCCTGCCGACCGTCGACCACGCGTGCTGTCCGGGGCCCAGCCCACGGCCGACTCGTACCACCTGGGCAACTACTTCGGCGCGTTCAAGCAGTGGGTCGCGCTGCAGGACGAGTTCGAGGCGTTCTACTTCGTGCCCGACATGCACGCCGTCACGGTCGAGTACGACCCGGCCCTGCTGCGCGAGCGCACGTACGTCGCCGCCGCCCAGTTCCTCGCCGCCGGCGTCGACCCCGACCGCAGTGCGCTGTTCGTGCAGAGCCACGTGCCCGAGCACGCCCAGCTCGCGTGGGTGCTGGGCGGCATCACGGGCTTCGGCGAGGCCAGCCGCATGACGCAGTTCAAGGACAAGAGCGTCAAGGGTGGCCAGGACCTGTCGAGCGTCGGCCTGTTCACCTACCCGATCCTGATGGCCGCCGACATCCTGCTGTACCAGGCCGACAAGGTCCCGGTCGGCGAGGACCAGCGCCAGCACGTCGAGCTGACCCGCAACCTCGCGCAGCGCTTCAACCACCGCTTCGGCGAGACGTTCACGGTGCCCGAGCCCCACATCGTCAAGGCGACCGCCAAGATCTACGACCTGCAGGACCCGACGTCCAAGATGAGCGGCTCGAACCAGTCGCACGCGGGCGTCGTCGACCTGACCGACACCCCCAAGCAGGTCGCCAAGAAGCTGCGCTCCGCCGTCACCGACTCCGGCACCGAGATCGCCTTCGACCCCGTCGAGAAGCCCGGCATCTCGAACCTGCTGTCGATCTACTCCGCGCTGACGGGCGACCCCGTCGAGACGGTCGTCGCCGAGTTCGAGGGACGCCAGTACGGGCACCTCAAGGTCGCCCTGGGCGATCTGCTGGCCGAGTTCGTCGGCGCGTTCGGCGACCGGACGCGCGAGCTGCTCGACGACCGCGGCGAGCTCGACCGCATCCTCGCGCAGGGTGCGACGCAGGCCCGCGAGGTCGCGGCGACGACGCTCGACCTCGTGTACGAGCGGTCGGGCTTCGTGCGGGGCATCCGGCCGTGACGATCATCGGCGTCGCGATCCCCGTCCCCGACCCGTACGGGTCGCTGCTGCGGGAGAAGCGCGCCGAGTTCGGCGATCCCATGGCCGAGACGATCCCGAGCCACGTCACGCTGATGCCGCCCACCGAGGTGGCCGACGGCGAGCTCGACGCCGTCCGGGGCTCGCTCGAGCGGGCCTCGTCGACGCTGCCGGCCTTCCCGATGCGCCTGCGGGGCACGGGAACGTTCCGCCCCGTCTCGCCGGTCGTGTTCGTGGCGGTCAGCCAGGGGATCTCGTACACCGAGATGCTCGCGCAGTGCGTGCGCGACGCGCTCGACAGCCCCGAGCCGCAGTTCCCGTTCCACCCCCACGTGACGGTCGCGCACAACCTCGACGACCGCAGCCTCGACCGCGCGTACGAGGAGCTGGCCGACTTCGAGTGCCAGTTCACGGTCACCGAGTTCGCGCTGTACCACCACCAGGACGCCGCGGGGTGGGTCCCGCAGCAGTCGTTCGCCCTCGGCGCCGACTAGACCAGCTCGAGGTCCCCGTCGCCGTCGCCGACGGTCGTGAGGTGGTCGAGCAGCTCGGTCTTGAAGGCCTGCGCCGCGAGCGGCAGGGCCTCCGAGCTGCGGTGGGCCAGGGCGATGACGCGGTCGAGCGGCGGGTGGCCGAGCTGCGACGCCCGCAGCTGCGGCCGCGACGACAGCACCATGCCCGGGACGACGGCGTGCCCGAGCCCCGCCTCGACGAACCGCAGGACCGCGCTCATCTCGCCGCCCTCGACCGCGAGCCGCGGCTCGAAGCCGGCCTGGGCGCAGGCGCGCAGCGTCACGTCGCGCAGGTCGTAGCCCTCGCGGAACATCACGAGCGGCAGGTCGCGCAGGTCGGCGACGTCCATCCGCTCCGGCACGTCGGACGTCGAGGGGCTCGCGAGCACCAGCCGTTCCCGCAGCACGGGCGTCGTCTCGATGTCGGGCTCGTCGCTGTGCAGCGGCACGATCAGCAGCGCGACGTCGAGCCGTCCCTGGGCGAGCTCCCGGGTCAGCACGCGGGAGCCGGCCTCCTGCACCTCCAGGTCGATGCCGGGGTGGCGCTCGTGGAACCGGGTGAGCGCCTGGGGCAGCAGGCCGTCGCACAGCGAGGGCGTGGCGCCGAGCCGGACGCGTCCGCGTCGCAGGCTCGCGACCTCGTGGACCGTCCGCTCGGCGCTCTCGACGTCGATCAGGATGCGCTGCGCATGGGGCAGCAGTGCCTCGCCGGCGCTCGTCAGCTCGATGCCGCCGCGGTGTCGCACGAACAGGGGAGTGCCGAGGGAGTTCTCGAGCACCCGGATCTGCTTGGAGAGCGTCGGCTGCGACACGCCGGTCATGTCGGCGGCGCGCGTGAAGTGCCGCGTGCGGGCCACGGCGACGAAGTAGGCGAGCTGGTGGATCTGCACCCGGCCAGTCTCGCATAGCCGTTGGCTATGAAGGTTGCCCTCAACAAGACTTAGCGCGAATCGTCGAACCGGCTTACTGTGTGAGCGTGGCAACTATTCAAACTGCGAAGCGACCGTCGGCCAAGCGCTCGACCGTCGCCCTGAAGTACTCGATGGCGGTGTCGGGGCTCATCATGCTGGGCTACCTGCTCGTCCACATGTACGGCAACCTGAAGTTCTTCCAGGGCCGTGAGAAGTTCGACAGCTACCTCGAGGGGCTCGACGACATCCTCTACCCGTACCTCCCGCACGAGGGAGCGCTCTGGATCATCCGGATCGTCCTCACCGCGGCGCTGGTCGTGCACGTCTACGCGGCGGTCACGCTGTGGCGTCGCAACAAGGCGGCGGCGGGCTTCGTGGGCAACACGCGGTACCACACCAAGCAGAACAAGACGGGCGTCCAGCGCAGCTACGCCTCGTTCACGATGCGCTGGGGCGGCATCATCCTGCTCCTGTTCATCATCGGCCACGTCGCGCAGATGCTGCCCAACTGGCTGTCGCCCGGCGGTGCCTCCGACAGCAAGTACGACCGCGTCGTCAACGGCTTCGAGCTGTGGTGGGTCGTCCTGCTCTACACGATCGGCCTCGTCGCGGTGGGCTTCCACCTCGCCCACGGCTTCTGGAGCGCGCTGACCACGTTGGGCCAGAACCACAGCTCGACGCGCAGGTCGTCGCGCCTCACCGCGGTCTCGATCGGGCTGGCCGTGATCATCGCGGGCGGCTTCCTGACCGTCCCGTTCGCCATCTTCTTCTTCGGAGCTGGATCATGACCATCACTGAGCCGTACAAGAACCCGTCCGAGCAGTTCCACGCCATCGGCGAGGACATCCACGACGCCAAGGCGCCCAAGGGTCCGATCGAGAAGCGCTGGGACGACCACAAGTTCAACGCCAAGCTCGTCAACCCGGCCAACCGCCGCAAGATCAGCGTGCTGGTCGTCGGCACGGGTCTCGCGGGCGCCTCGGCCGCCGCGACGCTCGGCGAGGCGGGCTACCACGTCAAGAGCTTCTGCTACCAGGACAGCCCGCGACGTGCGCACTCGATCGCCGCGCAGGGCGGCATCAACGCCGCCAAGAACTACCGCAACGACGGCGACAGCATCTACCGCCTGTTCTACGACACGGTCAAGGGCGGCGACTTCCGCGCCCGCGAGTCCAACGTCTACCGCCTCGCGCAGGTGTCGGTGAACATCATCGACCAGTGCGTCGCGCAGGGCGTCCCGTTCGCCCGCGAGTACGGCGGACTGCTCGACAACCGTTCGTTCGGCGGCGTGCAGGTCTCCCGCACGTTCTACGCCCGCGGGCAGACCGGTCAGCAGCTGCTGATCGGCGCGTACCAGGCGCTCGAGCGCCAGATCGCGGCCGGCACGGTCGAGATGAACACGCGTCACGAGATGCTCGAGCTCATCATGGTCGACGACCGGGCGCGCGGCATCGTCGTGCGCGACATGGTCACCGGCGAAATCGAGACCCACACCGCCGACGCGGTCGTGCTGGCCTCGGGCGGCTACGGCAACGTGTTCTTCCTGTCGACCAACGCGATGGGCTGCAACACCACCGCGACGTGGCGCGCGCACCGCAAGGGCGCCTACTTCGCGAACCCCTGCTACACGCAGATCCACCCCACCTGCATCCCCGTGTCGGGCGACTACCAGAGCAAGCTCACGCTGATGAGCGAGTCGCTGCGCAACGACGGCCGCATCTGGGTGCCGGAGAAGATGAACGACGAGCGCCTCGCCAGCGAGATCCCCGAGGACGAGCGCGACTACTACCTCGAGCGCATCTACCCGGCGTTCGGCAACCTGGTGCCGCGCGACATCGCGTCGCGCGCCGCCAAGTACCAATGCGACGCGGGCAAGGGCGTGGGCCCCGGTGGCCTGGGCGTCTACCTCGACTTCGCCGACGCGATCGAGCGTCTCGGACGCCCGGCCGTCGAGGCCAAGTACGGCAACCTGTTCGACATGTACGCGCAGATCACCGGCGAGGACCCGTACACCGAGCCGATGCGCATCTACCCCGCGGTGCACTACACGATGGGCGGCCTGTGGGTCGACTACGACCTGCAGAGCAACCTGACGGGCCTGTTCGTGGCCGGCGAGGCGAACTTCTCCGAGCACGGCGCCAACCGCCTGGGTGCCTCGGCGCTGATGCAGGGTCTGGCCGACGGCTACTTCGTCCTGCCCTACACGCTGGCCAACTACCTGGCCGACGGCCCGTTCGAGAAGGTCGACGACAGCCACGCCGCGGTCGTCGAGGCCCGGCAGGCCGTCGAGGAGCGCATCACGACGCTGCTGGCGATCAACGGCACCCGCACGGTCGACTCCTACCACAAGGAGCTCGGCCAGATCATGTGGGACTACTGCGGCATGGAGCGCACCGAGGAGGGCCTGACCAAGGCCATCGGCATGATCCGTGACCTCAAGGTCGACTTCTGGGCCAACGTCAAGGTCACGGGCGTCAACGAGGAGCTCAACCAGACCCTCGAGCGCGCCGGCCGCGTCGCCGACTTCTTCGAGCTCGGCGAGCTCATGTGCATCGACGCGCTCAACCGGCGCGAGTCGTGCGGAGGCCACTTCCGCGCGGAGAGCCAGACCGAGGACGGCGAGGCGCTGCGTCACGACGACGAGTTCGCCTACGTCTCGGCCTGGGAGTACGGCGACAAGCAGCCCACGCTGCACAAGGAACCGCTCGAATACGAGTACGTCGAGATGAAGTCGAGGAGCTACAAGTGAACATCACCGTACGGGTCTGGCGTCAGAAGAACGCCGACGACAAGGGCAAGATGGTCACGTACGGCGTCGAGAACGTCAGCGAGCACATGTCGTTCCTCGAGATGCTCGACGTCCTCAACGAGCAGCTGACGCTGAGCGGTGACGACCCGATCGCCTTCGACCACGACTGCCGCGAGGGCATCTGCGGTGCGTGCGGCGTCGTCATCAACGGACAGGCCCACGGCCCCCAGACGACGACCACGTGCCAGCTGCACATGCGCAGCTTCGAGGACGGTGCCGTCATCGACATCGAGCCGTGGCGCGCGGGCGCGTTCCCGGTCGTCAAGGACCTCGTCGTCGACCGCGGTGCGTTCGACCGCATCATCCAGGCGGGCGGCTTCATCTCGGCGCCCACCGGTTCGGCGCCCGAGGCCAACAACCTGCCGGTGCCGAAGGAGGACGCCGACCACGCGTTCGAGTCGGCCACCTGCATCGGCTGCGGCGCGTGCGTCGCGGCGTGCCCCAACGGCTCGGGCATGCTGTTCACGGC
This sequence comes from Aeromicrobium sp. CFBP 8757, assembly GCF_014841755.1. Taxonomy (NCBI): domain Bacteria; kingdom Bacillati; phylum Actinomycetota; class Actinomycetes; order Propionibacteriales; family Nocardioidaceae; genus Aeromicrobium; species Aeromicrobium sp. CFBP 8757. The sequence goes on along the minus strand of NZ_JACYUM010000003.1, from coordinate 5,757 downwards.
CGCCAAGATCACGCACCTGGGCCTGCTCCCGCAGGGCCAGCCCGAGCGTGACTCGCGCGTCATCGGCATGATCGAGCAGCACGACCACGAGGGGTTCGGCGGCTGCACCAACATCGGCGAGTGCACCTCGTCGTGCCCCAAGGGCATCCCGCTCGACACGATCAGCCGCCTCAACCGCGACCTCCTCGGAGCGCTCGCCAAGGGTAAAGCCTGATCTCTGAGCTCGTCCGTCATCACGCCCGCGCCGTTCTCGGCGCGGGCGTCATGACGTCCTGAGGCCTAGGCTCGCTGCATGACTTCTGCGCCGACGTCCACGCTCGACGGTTGGGTGGTGTCGTCGTTCACTGGCGGCGGCCTGACCCACGACTGCTACGAGAAGGGCAGCGGGCCCGGGGTCGTGCTGATCCCCGAGATCCCCGGCATGACGCCCGAGGTGCTCGGGCTCGCCGACCACCTCGTCGACGAGGGGTTCACGGTCGTCGTGCCGTCGCCGTTCGGGACCCCCGGTCGCGAGATGTCGGCGGGCTACGTCGCGAGCGTCGTGGCGCGCCTGTGCGTGTCGTCGGAGTTCCGCGCGTTCGCGACCCGGTCGGCCCGCCCCGTCAGCGGCTTCCTGCGCGCCGTCGCCCGCGACCTCGACGGGCGCACGCCCGGCCGAGGTGTCGGCGTGATCGGCATGTGCTTCACGGGTGGCTTCGCGCTCGCGGCCGCGGTCGACGACGCGGTGACGGCGCCCGTCATGAGCCAGCCCTCGGTGCCGTTCCCGATCGGCGGCTCGCGACAGGCCGACGTCGGCCTGTCGGACGATGAGCTCGCGACGGTCAAGCGTCGGGTCGCGGACGACGGCCTGTGCGTCATGGGGCTGCGGTTCAGCGAGGACAAGGCGGTCTCGCCGAAGCGCTTCGCGGCGCTGTCGCAGCACCTCGGCGACGCCTTCGAGGTCATCGAGCTCGACTCGTCCGACGGCAACGCCGGCGGCTTCGCCAAGGGCGCCCACTCCGTCCTCACCCACGAGGTGCGCGACGGCAACCCCGCCATGGCCGCCCGCGACCGCGTCGTCGCCTTCCTCCACGAACGCCTCACCCCCACCCGCTGACCCCGCCCCTCGGTGACGAGGGGGTTGCTGCCCCTCGACGAGCGGGTTGTGGCCCTTCGCGAGGGCGGTGACCCTCTCCTCGAAGGGCGGTAACCCCCTCCTCGGCGTGGTTATTGGTTAGCGTGGGTAATTTGTTATGCTAACGATGTGCCCACCGACGCCCATCAGCTCGCGCGGGCGGTCGCGCGCCTGAACCGCCGCCTCCGCCAGGAGCGCGACACCGACCTCACGCCCACCCAGCTCTCCGTGCTCGGGGCGATCTGCCAGCTCGGCGAGGCGACGCCCGGCGCGATCGCGGCGCTCGAGCGGGTGCAGCCCCCGTCGATCACCCGCACGTTGGCCTCGCTCGTCGAGGCCGGCATGGCGATCCGCACCCCGCACCCCGACGACGGCCGGCAGGTGCTGATGTCGGTGTCCGAGCGGGGCGACGCGGTGCTCGCCGAGGAGCGCGACCGGCGCGACCTGTGGCTGTCGCACGCCCTGGACGAGCTCACGCCCGCGGAGCGTCGAACCCTGGAGGAGGCGGCGATCCTGCTCGAGCGCCTGTCCGCCCGGTGAGCCCCACGTTCAGCGCCCTCGCGGTGCGCAACTACCGCATCTACATCCTCGGCGCGATCGTCTCGAACACCGGCACCTGGATGCAGCGGATCGGCCAGGACTGGCTCGTCCTGCAGCTGACCGACAGCGGCACGGCGCTCGGCATCACGACGGGCCTGCAGCTGCTGCCGGCCCTGCTGTTCTCGCCGATCGCGGGCGTCGTGGCCGACCGCGTGCCCAAGCGGACGGTGCTGCGCTGCACGCAGGTCGCGATGGCGCTGCCGGCGCTGCTGCTGGGCATCCTCGCGGTGACCGGCGTCGTCGAGGTGTGGCACGTGTACGTCCTGGCCTTCGTCTTCGGGATCGGCACGGCCTTCGACGCCCCGGCCCGCCAGTCGTTCGTCGTCGAGATCGTCGGCCCGAAGGACCTGTCGAACGCCGTCGGCCTCAACTCGGCGTCCTTCAACCTCGCCCGCATGATCGGCCCCGCCGTCGCGGGCCTGCTGATCGCGGCACTCGGGTCGGGGGTGCGGGCGGCCGGCTGGGTCATCCTGGTCAACGCGGTCAGCTACCTCGCGGTGCTGACGTCGCTGCAGCTGCTCGACCCGACGCGCCTGACGCCCTCGACCGTCACCGGCACCCGCAAGCACGCCGTCCGCGACGGCATCGCCTACGTGCGGTCGCGGCCCGACCTCGTCCTGATCCTGACGTGCGTGTTCTTCGTCGGCACGTTCGGCATGAACTTCCAGATGACCAGCGCGCTGATGGCGACCCAGGTCTTCGGCAAGGGGGCGGGGGAGTACGGCCTGCTCGCGTCGATCATGGCCGTCGGATCGCTCGCGGGGGCCCTGCTGGCCGCGCGCCGCGGACGTCCGCGCCTGCGCTTCGTCGTGCTCGCGGGAGCGGCCTTCAGCGTCACCGAGATCGTCGCTGGCCTGATGCCGACCTACGCGACGTTCGCCGCGGTGCTGCCCGTCCTCGGCCTCTGCGCCCTCACGATGGTGACGTCGGCCAACGCCACGATCCAGCTGACGTCGAGCCCCATGATGCGCGGGCGGGTCGCTGCGCTGTACCTGATGGTCTTCATGGGCGGGACACCCGTCGGCGCGCCGTTGATCGGCTGGGTCGGCGAGACGTTCGGAGCCCGGTGGATGCTGCTCGGTGGTGGCGGCGTGACGCTGGTGGGGATCGGGCTGGCGACGGCGTGGTACTTCCACACGCAGGACGCGCAGCGCGAGGAGTTGCGCCAGAACCTGCGCGACCTACGGTGGAGGCATGCACGTCGAGCGGACCTTCACGGTGTCGAGATCCACTGAGGACGTCTTCGACTACCTCAGCGACTTCGAGAACACGAACGAGTGGGATCCCGGGACGGTCGAGACGCGTCGCACCAGCGGCGACGGCGGCATCGGGACGACGTACTCCAACCGGTCGTCGTTCGCGGGTCGCGAGGTCGAGCTGACGTACACGACGATCGGGTACGACCGTCCGACGTTCTTCTCCGCGCGCGGCACCAACCCGCAGTCGACCGCGACCGACTCGATGACGTTCACGCGCGACGGCGACCGCACGCAGATCCACTACCGCGCCGACTTCCAGTTCCGCGGCATCGTCAAGTACCTCGCCCCGCTCGTGCTGCGGCGCAAGCTCGACGCGCTGGCCGACGAGACGATCGAGCACATCCGCACGTCGCTCGAGCGCGGCGACACCGCCGCCTGACTCAGGCGCGCGCACCCGGCGGCAGCGTCAGCACCTCGGCCCCGTCGCTCGTGATGGCGATCGTGTGCTCGCTGTGGGCCGTGCGGCATCCCGTCGCGCTGCGCAGGGTCCACCCGTCGGCGTCCGTCACGAGCTCGTCGGTGTCGACCATGGCCCATGGCTCGAGGGCCAGCAGGAGTCCCGGCCGCAGGCGGTAGCCGCGCCCCGGGCGTCCGGCGTTGGCGACGTGCGGGTCCTGGTGCATCGTCGTCCCGATGCCGTGGCCGCCGAACTCGAGGTTGACGGGGTAACCCTCGTCCTGCAGCACCGTGCCGATCGCGTGCGACAGGTCGCCGACACGGACTCCTGGACGGGCGGCGGCGATGCCCGCGGCGAGCGCCCGCTCGGTGGCCGCGATCAGGTGGACGCTGCCCGGCGGTCGCGCCGTCCCGACGACGAAGCTGATGGCCGAGTCGGCGGCGATGCCGTCGAGCGTCACGGCGAGGTCGAGCGTCAGCAGGTCGCCGTCCGCGAGCGTGCGGTCGTGGGGGAGCCCGTGCAGCACGGCGTCGTTGACGGCGGTGCAGACGTGGTGGCCGAAGGGGCCGCGACCGAACGACGGGGCGTAGTCGACGTAGCACGAGACCGCGCCGGCCCCGTCGATCATGGCCCGCGTCCAGTCGTCGATCTCGAGCAGGTTGGTGCCCACGCCGATGCGCTCGCGCAGGGTCTGCAGGATGCGCCCCACCAGGGCACCGGCGGCCCGGGCGCGCGGCATCTGGGCCGGGCTCATGATCTCGATCATCGGTGCCACCTCTCGTTGACCAATAACTATACCGGCCATGTCATCCCGGCACTATCATCGGCACCATGGTCAGGCTCCCGCTCACCCCCGCCGAGATCGACCGCGGCCGACGCCTCGGCGCGATGCTGAGGCTGGCGCGCGGCGACCGGTCGATGCTCGACGTGGCCCTCGACGCCCGCGTGTCGCCCGAGACGCTGCGCAAGATCGAGACCGGCCGCATCGCGACACCGGCGTTCCCCACGATCGCGGCGATCGCCGACGTCCTGGGCCTGTCGCTCGACGACGTGTGGGCCGAGATCACCCGTCCCGAGCGGGGGAGCGCGTCCCACGGGCCGACGGTTCGGGACGCCCCCGCGCGATCAGGGCTAACCTGAGGGAATGTCCACGTCCCTCGTCGAGTCGCTCGCCCGTTCCATCGACGTGGTCACGCCCGACCTGATCGAGGTCCGGCGCGACCTGCACTCCTCGCCCGAGCTGTCGTGGCACGAGGAGCGGACGACCGACGTCGTCGCGATGTGGATGGACAAGCTCGGCATCTCGTACGAGCGCTTCGAGGGCACGGGCCTGATGGCCGAGATCGGCCCCGACGAGGGCCCGATCGTCGCGCTGCGCGCCGATCTGGACGCCCTGCCGGTCGTCGAGACGTCGCAGGACCCGTGGAAGTCGACGGTCCCCGGTGTCTCGCACTCGTGCGGGCACGACGTCCACGTGTCGGCCCTGTTGGGCGCCGCGGTGGCCCTGGCCCACGCCCACGCCGAGCACGGGCTGCCCGTGCGCGTGCGGCTGCTGTTCCAGCCCGCCGAGGAGGTCATGCCCGGCGGCGCGCTGCGCCTGCTGGCGGCCGGGGCGCTCAAGGGCGTCTCGCGCATCTTCGCGCTGCACTGCGACCCGTCGCTCGACGTCGGCCAGGTCGGCCTGCGCGAGGGGCCCATCACGGGGGCGTCCGACCACATCACGGTGCACCTCAGCGGCCGCGGCGGCCACACGTCCCGCCCGCACCTGACCGAGGACCTCACGTACGCGCTCGGCAGCCTGCTGACGCAGCTGCCGGCCGTGCTGTCGCGGCGGTTCGACCCGCGCGCGGGCGCGAGCATGGTGTGGGGGCAGATCCGTTCCGGCAACGCCGCCAACGTCATCCCGTCGACCGGTGAGCCCAGCGGCACCCTGCGGATGCTCGACGCCGCCGCGTGGCACCAGGCCGAGCACCTCGTGCGCGGCCTCATCAGCGACATCATCGAGCCGTTCGGCGTCAGCGCCGACGTCACGTACGTCCGCGGCGTCCCGCCCGTCGTCAACGACTTCGGGGCCACCGAGATCCTGCGCCGCGCGGTCTCGCAGGCCGTCGGCCCCGGTGGCGTCGCGTCGACCGCGCAGAGCCTCGGCGGCGAGGACTTCGCGTGGTACGTCGAGGCCGTCCCCGGCTCGATGGGACGCCTCGGCACCCGCACCCCCGACGGCCCGACGTACGACCTGCACCAGGGCAACCTGCGGGTCGACGAGCGCGCCATCGCGGTCGGCGCCAAGGTGCTCGCGATCGCCGCCGTCAGCTGACGCACCTCGCACACCACCCGTTCGCCAGGGAGGGCGCTTGCGGCCGACCGTGAGGGAGCGCCAGCGACCG
>NZ_JACYUM010000002.1:0-533898 GCF_014841755.1 Aeromicrobium sp. CFBP 8757 | reverse complement strand
TTCGCCTCGGGCTTCGCCCTCACGGTCGTCGCAGAGCTCCTCCCTGGCGAACGACAGAAACGCAGCGAGGCGTGGTGGGGGTCCCGGCTCGGTCGAGCCGTTCACCTCACCACGCCTCGCAAGAGGGGCGGCTTCGCCGCAGGCGGCGTCGGTCAGAAGGCGGCTTCGTCGAGCTCCATGATGGACGCGTCGATGTTCTCCGCGATCGCGCGCTCGCCGGCCAGCAGCGGCAGCATGTTGCGCGCGAAGAACGAGGCCGCGGCGACCTTGCCCTCGTAGAACGCCTTGTCGGCGGCCGACACCTCGCCGCCGAGCTTCTGCAGCGCGACCTCGGCGCCACGCAGCAGCAGCCACGCGATCGTCAGGTCGCCCAGCACGTAGACCAGGCGGGTCGTGTTGAGGCCGACCTTGTAGATGTTCTTGATGTCGCCGTTGGCGTCGGCCGGGTTGGCCGACATCAGGTCGGTGAACGTCGCCGCGATGACGGCCTGGGCGTCCTCGAGCCCCTTGGCCAGCAGCTCGCGCTCGATCTTGAGGCGACCGTTGCCGGCCTCGCTCGTGATGAAGCCCTCGATCTCGCCGGCGAGGTAGCCGAGCGCCGCGCCCTTGTTCTTGACGATCTTGCGGAAGAACAGGTCCTGGCCCTGGATCGCGGTGGTGCCCTCGTAGAGGGTGTCGATCTTGGCGTCGCGGACGTACTGCTCGATCGGGTAGTCCTGCAGGAAGCCCGATCCGCCGAACGTCTGCAGCGACTCGGTGCCCAGCAGCACCCACGAGCGCTCGGAGCCGAAGCCCTTGACGAGCGGGAGCAGCAGGTCGTTGACGGCCTCGGACAGCGACGCGTCCTCGCCCGACGCCTCCTTGACCATGACGTCGTCCTGCCACGTGGCGCAGTAGATCATCAGCGAGCGCAGGCCCTCGGCGAACGCCTTCTGGGTCATGAGCGACCGGCGGACGTCCGGGTGGTGCGTGATCGTGACGCGGGGCGCGGTCTTGTCGGACGCCTGCGTCAGGTCGGCGCCCTGCACGCGCTCCTTGGCGTAGTCGAGGGCGTTGAGGTAGCCCGTCGACAGCGTCGCGATGGCTTTGGCGCCCACGAACATGCGGGCGTTCTCGATGACACGGAACATCTGGTTGATGCCGTCGTGCACCTCGCCGAGCAGCCAGCCCTGGGCCGGTGCGCCGTCGCCGAAGGTGACCTCGCAGGTCGTGGAGACCTTGAGGCCCATCTTCTTCTCGACGTTGGTGACGTACGCGCCGTTGCGCTCGCCGGTCAGCTCGCCGGTCTCGTGGTCGAAGTGGAACTTCGGGACCAGGAACAGGCTGAGCCCCTTGGTGCCGGGGCCGCCGACGCCCTCGACGCCCTGGGGGCGGGCGAGCACCAGGTGCATGATGTTCTCGCTCAGGTCGTGCTCGGCCGAGGTGATGAAGCGCTTGACGCCCTCGATGTTCCACGAGCCGTCCTCGTTGGGGAACGCCTTGGTGCGGCCGGCGCCGACGTCGGAGCCCGCGTCGGGCTCGGTGAGCACCATCGTGGCGCCCCACTGCCGGTCGACCATGTGCTGCGCGATCTTCTTGTCGCGGTCGATGCCGTTCTCGAAGACGATGCGTGCGAACGCGGGGCCGCAGGCGTACATCCAGATGGCGGGGTTCGAGCCGAGGACGAACTCGGCGCTGCTCCACACCAGTGAGGCGGGGGCGACCTGGCCGCCGAGCTCCTCGGGGATCGCCAGGCGCCACCACTCGGCACCCATCCACGCGTCGTAGGAGGCGCGGAACGAGTCGGTCATGACGACGGTCTTGGCGGCGGGGTCGTAGACGGGCGGGTTGCGGTCGGCGTCCTCGAAGGACGCGGCGAGCTCGTCGCGGGAGATGCGGTCGATCTCGCGCAGGATGCTCTTGGCGGTGTCGACGTCGACCTCCTCGAAGGGGCCGGCGCCGAGGACGCTCTGGCGGTCGAACAGCTCGAAGAGGTTGAACTCGACGTCGCGGAGGTTGCTCTTGTAATGGCTCATGCCAGCATTCCTTCATCGGTGGCTGCGGCGCAGCTTGCTACTGGGTAGTAACTTAAGTATCCGCTCCCGATGGTGCCAAAGACAAGTCGAACGGCCCCACGAACCTGTTCCGCCCGTCACATCGCTATCAGGCGTGCTGTGCCAACCAGTCGGGCAGCAGCTCGAGTGACGTCAGGACGTGGCCCGCGCCGGCCGTGCGGAGCTCGTCGGCGTCGCACGGTCCGGTCGTGACCCCGACGCCGAACGCGCCTGAGGAGCGCGCGGCCTCCATGTCGTGCACGTGGTCGCCGACGTAGACCCCGGCACCCTGGGCCCGCAACACGTCGGCCTTGCCCTCGCGCCACGCGCGACCGAAGACCTCGTCGACCTCGATGCCGAGGCGCTCGAGGTGCAGGGTCGCGCTGGGCGCGTGCTTGGCGGTGATCAGGATCGCGCGCCCCCTCGACCGGGCGGCCTCGACGGCCGCATGGGCTCCCGGGAGGGTCGAGATCAGCTCGAGGGCGATGTCCGGGTAGATCTCGCGGTAGCGGTCGGCCCACCGGGCGGCGTCGTCGGCGGGCATCCACTGCGCGAGCTCCTGCTCGACCGGCGGCCCGAGGCGCGACACGACGACGTCGACGTCGATCGTGGCGCCCGACTCCTCGACGATCCGGTCGTACACCGCGCGGATGCCGGGCCGCGAGTCGATCAGCGTCATGTCGAGGTCGAAGCCGGTCGTCGTCATGGTCGCGACGCTACCGACCCCGGACGTGCAAGACCCCACGGCCTGCGGCTGCGTGGGGGTCTCGGCGGTGCGGCGCGGGTCAGCGCAGGTCGAAGGCGTGCGTCGACGTGCGCGTCGGGACGCGGCCGTGGCCGTCGGTCGCGACGAGGTGGATGGTCTTGCTGACGCCGATCGCGGTGACCGCACCGATGAGGATTCCGAGGACGAGCATGGGGGCCTCCTTGAAGGCTGTGTGGACGAGTCGGGGGTGGCTCGTGCTTCCAGTGTGGAACGCTGGAACGTCAAGGACAAGCCAACATATCTATGCCCAACATGTAGCATCGCTACATGGATGTGCATCGCCTCGCCCTGCTGCGGGAACTGTCGGAGCGCGGCACCGTCGGGGCGGTCGCCGACGCGATGAAGGTCACACCGTCGGCGGTGTCCCAACAGCTCAAGGTGCTCGAGCGGGAGGCGGGCTACCGGCTCGTCGAGCCCGCCGGACGAGGGGTCGCGCTGACGCCCGCGGGTCGCGCGCTGGTGCAGACGGCGACCGAGATCGCGGTCGCGATCGAGCGCGCCGAGGGCCGCTGGCGCGAGTACATGGAGCGTCCGGCCGGGCAGGTGCGCGTCGCGACGTTCCCGACGGGTGGTGAGATGCTGCTGCCGGGCACGTTGTCGCGCATGGCCGACACGCCCGAGGTCGAGCTGATCTGCTCCGACGAGGACGGTGTCACGGTCGACTTCGCCGACCTGACGCCCGACTACGACGTCGTGATCGCCGACTCCCCGACCACGGCCGCGTCATGGCACGAGCGCGGTCTGCAGGTCGTGCCGCTGATGAGCGAGCCGCTCGACGTCGCCCTGCCCGAGGGGCACCCGCTCGCGCACCGGGCGAGCCTGTCGCCGCGCGACGTCGTCGGCGAGACCTGGATCGGCGTGCCGCACGACTACCCGTTCGACCGGGTGCTGAGCCAGGTCGTGGCGGCCACGGGCGAGCCGGTGCGCATCGCGCAGCGGATCTCCGACAACGGCATCGTCGAGGCGCTGGTGGCCGGCGGCCACGGCATCGCGATCCTGCCGCGGTTCACGACCCGCGAGCACGGCAACGGACTGGTCACGCGACCGCTCGTGGGCATCCGCGCCAAGCGCGAGATCGCGGCCCTGCTGCGTCCCGACCGGTTCGAGCGGCCGTCGGTCCGCCTGGTCGTGCAGGCGCTGCGCGACGAGGCCCGCTCGGTGGCCGACCAGCACCAGGCCGTCTGACCCCGCCGGGACACAGCACGACGGGCGCCCCCGAGGGGACGCCCGTCGTGTGTTCTCCTCACCCAACCGGGAAGGAGGTCTGGTCCGTCAGCTGGCCGGCGTGGTGTTGACGGTGATCTTGGCGACGCCCACCAGGAGCTGGTCGGTCACGGCGTCGGTCTTGAACGTGTCGTTCAGCAGGCTCGCGGCGACGGGGCTGACGTACACCTTCGTGCCCTCGAGGATCGCGGTGTCACCCTCGGTCTGCAGCGGCTTCAGGGTCGCGCCACGCAGCTGGAAGATGAACGCCGAGCTGGCGGCCGTCTTGCCGTTGACCGAGACGTCGCCGTAGACGCGCGAGGCGCCCGGGTCGACGTTCAGGTTCGTGATCTCGACCTTGGTGTCACCCGCGGTGAGCGAGAAGCCCGAACCCTCGTGCTGGATCTGGCCGATGACGTACGGCTTGGCCGTTCCCGGCTTGAAGTACGTGACGTTGCCGCCCGTGATCGGGAAGACGAGCGAGCCGTCCTCGAGCGCGCCGTCGCCGACGACGCCGGGCGTCAGGCCGAGCGAGGTCAGGGCGTCGGTGAAGCCCGTGTCGAGGGCCACGGCGGTGTCCTCGCCGGACAGCGCGTTGATGCGGGCGACGGGCTTGGCGATCGACGTCTTCGACTCCGAGGCGGACGACGACGAGCCGGCCGAGTCGGAGGACGAGCAGGCGGCGAGGGGCAGTGCTGCGACGGCCGCGATGGCGATGCCGGCGAAGGTCTTCTTGTACGAGCGAATGGTGCTCATGTGATCCACATCCTTGCGATTGAGGTGCTGGTGAAAGTTGGGGGGGACTTACACCTGTACTTCGCCGCGGGGGTGGGGAGGGGATTGGTGGGGGGTCTGAAACTGTGGGCTGTCCGGTGCTGCAACTGCTGCAATCGCAGGCAGAAAGGGGCGTGAAAATAGTTTGTGCACGAGGTCTTCGACGCGGCGTTTGCTGAGAGCTGCCTGTGAGGATGCTGTTCTGCGTGCGCCAATGGGCGGGCACGTGCGCCCGCTGCCGATGACGGGATCCCTGGTCCGGCGGCCGCTGCTGGCGGCTGCGCCGCGGGGGAGCGGCCGCGCTGAGGGGCCCACTCGATTCCCGTCATCGGGCGAGGGCGCTTCGCGCCGGGGAGCCGATGACGGGAATCGAACCCGCATATCTTGCTTGGGAAGCAAGCGCTCTACCACTGAGCTACATCGGCGCGACGTGCATGACGTCGCCGCCAGTGTAGCCATCGTCCACCGGGACGGCGTCAGGGATTCGCGGGACCGACAGCCGCGACCGCCACGGACGTCACCCGGCGTTCACCGGGGCCCGGGACTCTCAGGTCGCCCTCAGGCACCCTGTCTCGATCCTGTCCCCGGAGGAACCCGTGAAACGTGCACGTCCCCTGTCCGCACTGGTGAGCTGTCTCGCCGGATCGGCCGTCCTGGCCACGATGCTGCCCGGCGTCGCGCACGCCGCGCCGGCCGTCCGTGCCGCCGCCGACGTCAAGCCCAACCCGTCCCCGATCCTGATCAGCGAGATCGCCAACGGCGGCGCCGGCGCGACCAGCAACGCCAGCCGCGTCACGACCGACGACTTCATCGAGATCGGCAACTTCGGCTCCGCGCCCGTCGACATCTCGGGCTACCGCATCCTGCGCTGCGGGCAGACTGGCGATGCCTACGGCCCGCAGAAGGTCGTCCCGGCCGACACGACGCTGGCCCCCGGTGACACGTACACGATCGGCAACCCCGCCAGCACGAAGAAGGACGTCGTCACGCGCGACGCCGACTACGACGCGACCGGCAGCACGCTGCACGAGTTCGGCTTCGGCGCCTACATCGAGGCGCCCGACTACACCGTGCTCGACGCCGTGGGCTTCTACCACCCGTCGGTCGACTCCGACTGCGAGCGGCCGACGGTCCTGAGCCGCGCCCTCGACCACCGGCTGAACCAGAGCCACCAGCGGGTCGCCAACACCGGCGACCAGGAGAAGGACTTCGTCGTCGCCGGACGCACGCCCGACGCGCCCAACGCGACCGCGGCCGTCCAGCCGCTGGCGCCCAGCACCGTCAAGATCAGCGAGGTCGCCAACGGCAACCAGACCAGCACGTCGAGCCAGTACGTCGAGCTGACCAACTTCGGTTCCGAGCCCGTCGACGTGTCGGGCTGGAAGCTCTACCGCTGCGGCGAGAACGGCACGGCGTACAGCCAGAACACGGGCCTGCCGACCGGCACCGTGATCGGCGCCGGGAAGTCGTTCGTCTACGCGCCGACGGCCGCCACGGCGGCGATCCTGCCGGGCGTCACGGTCGGCGCCCGCTACACGACCGGCATGCACTGGCGCGACTTCGGCGCGATGATCACGCGCGCCGACGACAGGATCGTCGACCGTGTCGGCTTCTACGCCAACCGCAACAGCACCTGCACGCAGGGCACCCCGCAGGCCGCCGACCTGAGCTCGATGCAGGCCGAGAGCTACCACCGTGTCTCCGACACCGGCGACAACGCCACCGACTTCATGCTCGCCCGCGAGCGCTCGCCCGGCGTCGCCTCGACGAAGGAGCAGCTGACCACGCCGGCCGCGCCCAGCCGCCACGACCTGCGCATCAGCGAGCTCGTCGGCGCAGGCAGCGCCGGCAGCAACGACGAGTTCGTCGAGATCGCCAACTACGGCACGTCGCCGATCAACCTCAAGGGCTACTCGCTGAGCCGCTGCGAGGGCGACGGGCGCGGCAACGCCGGCTACCAGGTGCCCGACCTCGGCGACGTGACGCTCGAGCCGGGCGGGACGTACGTCGCGGCGGACGACAACGCGCCGGCCGACCTGCGCGCGATCGCCAAGAGCGTCTGGTCGGTCGGGCTCAACGAGACCGACGGCTACGGCCTGTACCTGCGCGACCCGAAGGGCGCGATGGTCGACGCGGTCGGCGTCTACGAGACGGTCACCTACAGCCCGTGCGTGGCCTTCGGCTCCGAGCTGCGCAACACCACCAAGAACGACCGGGGCGAGTCGTACCAGCGGGCCCGCACGACGGGCGACGACGAGGAGAACTTCATGAAGACGCCGGGCCGCACGCCCGGCGAGCTCGCCGACGTCGCCTGGGTCGACCCGACCGAGCCGCTCAAGGGCGAGACCGACCCCGTCGAGGTCGCCACCGAGCACGTGCCCGGGACGCCCGACGCCAAGGACCGCGCCCGCACCGACGGGTTCCGCGCGACGGTCACGACGAAGGACGAGGACGGCGGCGACCTCACGGTCGACCTGCTGGCGTCGACGCCCGTCGGCGCCGAGGAGGGCACCGTCGTGTACGCCGGGTCCACCCGTCGGACCAAGCTGCCCGCCTCGCTGTCGATCACGGGCGAGCGGCGCGTCGCGACGGCGCCCGCCCTCACCACGAGGGCCGGCCAGGACACCTACCCGTTCCAGCGCTACGCGATCCCCGTCGCGTCGGTGCCGGCCGGCGGCGTCGAGTTCACGTGGAGCGGCACGACCCGGGCCCGCAACGAGATCCAGGTGCACGGCTGGGACGGCACCGCGTGGAAGCTGCTGGCCGAGGGCGCCCCGAGCGCCGACGGCGACCTGACGCTCGTCGCCACGCTGCCCGCCGCATCGGTCGTCGACGGCGTCGCGAACGTCGTGGTGGTCGACGGTCCGCGGGTCCGGGGTGGCGCGGTCGACGAGATCGGCGTGTCCGACCAGACGTTCCTCGACCCGCAGGACTACGACTTCGCGTTCAACCACATGACCGACACGCAGTTCCTGTCCGAGGGGTTCCGCGACGTCTTCCGCCGCATGGCCACCTGGGTCGTCGCGAACGCCGACGCGCGCAAGATCGCGTACAGCACCAACGGCGGCGACATCATCGAGAACTGGATCGGCGGCAACGCCGACCCCGTGCGGGCGAAGAAGGAGTTCGCCGCGGCGCAGAGGATCCACCAGATCCTGAACGACGCGGACGTGCCCAATGGCGTCCTGCCCGGCAACCACGACAGCTTCTGGGGTCGCAACACCGATCTGTACAACGAGTACTTCGGCCCCGAGATGTACCAGGACGAGGACTGGTGGGGAGGGTCGTGGAAGAAGGGCGACAACAGCGCCCACTACGACTTCTTCGAGGACAACGGCATCGACTTCCTGGCGCTGTCGCTGCCCTACCGGCCCTCGGAGGAGCAGATCGAGTGGGCCAAGGAGATCGCCGCCTCGTACCCCGACCACAACGTCGTGCTGATCACCCACAGCTACCTGACGACCGAGAAGGAGATCGAGAACCGCGGCAACCGCTACACGGCTCGCGGCGAGGAGCTCTGGCGCGACCTCATCGCACCGAGCGACAACATCTTCCTCGTGCTGGGCGGCCACTACCACGGTGTCGCCACCAAGTACGGCGACCCGGTGACGGGAGAGCAGTCCGATGCGATCGAGCTGGCAGAGGACACCGTCGCGGTGCGCAACGTCGGCGAGACGGGACGCACCGTCGTCCAGATGCTGGCCGACTACCAGGGCTACCGGTCGACCCAGCCCACACCGCGCGCCGACACGCTCGACCGCGACAGCGGCTTCCAGCGGCTCCTGCAGTTCGACGTCGACGCCGAGCTGATGGCCGTGAACTCGTACTCGCCGCACCTCGACTCGTTCGAGGCGTACAAGTACGACGAGCCGGGGCTGCGCGGCACGCCCGCCAACGACTACCAGGACGGTCGCTACCTCGCGAAGGACGACGAGTTCGTCGCGAAGATCGACCTGCTGGTCGACAAGTCGCTGACGACGCAGACGTGGACGGTGTCGGCTCCGTCGGCCCCGCTGGGTTCGCAGGCCGTCGAGGCCGGCGCGGAGGCCAGGTTCGACGTCGCCGCCCTGCCGGCCGGCTCGCTGTGGTTCGCGCGGGTCACCGACGCGACCGGACGCTCGGTGGTCTCGCGACCCGCCGTCGTCGAGATCGGCACCGACCCCGTCGACCCGACCGATCCGACGGATCCCACGGATCCGACCGATCCCGCCGCGGCCGCCACGACGTCCGAGATCTTCGCGTCGGCCACCTCGCAGGCGTACGGCTCAGACCGGGTCGTCGACCTGACGGCGTCCGTGACGTCGGAGGGCACGGGGCGCGCTCGCGGTGTCGTCCGCTTCACCGACGGCGGTGCGGTGCTCGGCCAGGCCGAGCTGACGAACGGCGTCGCCCGGCTGCGGCTGCCGTCGAGTCTCGTGGTCGGCACCCACCGCATCACCGCGACGTTCGTCCCGGCCGACGCCTCGGTGCAGGCGCCGTCGGCGTCCAGCGAGGTCGTGGTGTCGGTCGTCAAGGCGTCCGCCGCGGTGCGGTCGAGGCTCGCGAAATCGTCGGTCAAGCGGACGCAGCGCGCCAAGGTCACCGTGACGGTCACGGCGCCCGGCCTGCGTCCCGGTGGCCGGGTCGCCGTGAAGGTGACCCGCAAGGGCGTGACCCGGACGGTCACGGCGACGGTGCGCAACGGCCGGGTCACGGTCCGGCTGCCGAAGCTCCGCAAGGGCACGTACTCGGTGCGGGCCCTGTACGCCGGGTCGTCGACCGTCGGCGCCCGCACCGCCCCGAAGGTGACGCTGCGGGTCAGGTGACGGCTGCCCGACCGCCGGTGGCGGCCTCCCTCCTTTCGCGGAGGGGGGCCGCCCCTGCCATGCTCGGGGGATGAGCGCATCGCCCCGTCCGGACGTCGCCGTGATCGGCGGATCCGGCTTCTACACGTTCCTCGACGACCCGCAGCAGGTCGAGGTCGACACCCCGTACGGCAAGCCGTCGGCCCCCATCTCGGTCGGGACGGTCGGCGGACGGTCGGTGGCCTTCCTGCCGCGGCACGGCGCCCATCACGACTTCCCGGCGCACCGCGTGCCGTACCTCGCCAACATGTGGGCGCTGCGCAGCATCGGCGTCCGGCAGGTGCTGGCGCCGTGCGCCGTGGGCGGCCTGCAGGTCGAGCACGGGCCGGGCACGTTCGTCGTGCCGGACCAGCTGGTCGACCGCACCTCCGGGCGCCACCAGACGTACTTCGACTCCGGTGCGTGCCACGTCTCGTTCGCCGATCCGTACTGCTCGCGCCTGCGCGGCCACCTGCTCGACGGCCTGGGCGACCACGAGCCCGTCGACGGCGGCGCGATGGTCGTGATCGAGGGGCCGCGGTTCTCGACCCGCGCCGAGTCGAAGTGGTACGCCGCGCAGGACTGGGCCGTCGTCAACATGACGGGCCACCCCGAGGCGGTCCTCGCCCGCGAGCTGGCGCTCTGCTACGCCACCGTGGCGCTCGTGACCGATCACGATGCCGGGGTCGACGAGGCGTCGGCCGTCAGCATGGAGTCGGTCTTCGAGGTGTTCGCCGCCCACACCGACACGCTCAAGGGCGTGCTGGCCGACGTCGTGCGCAACCTCGGCACCGACCGCGACTGCGCGTGCCCGCACGCCGTCGACGGCATGGACCTGCCGGTCGAGCTGCCGTGAGCCGGGTGCTGTCATGAGGATCCTGCTCACCGGTGCCGCGGGCTTCATCGGCACCCACATCGGACGCATCGCCCGCGAGCGCGGCCACGACGTCGTCCAGCTCGACATGTTCCTCGACAAGGCGCACGGGCCCGGCGAGCGTCCGCCGGGGTTCGAGCGCCTCGACCTGAGGTCGGACCGGCTCGACGACGTCCTCGACGGCATCGACGTCGTGTGCCACCAGGCCGCGATGGTCGGCAACGGCGTCGACGCCCAGGACCTGCCCGACTACGCCGAGCACAACGACGCCGGCACGGCCCGCCTGCTGGCCGCGATGGCCCGGCGCGGGGTGGCCGACCTGGTGCTGGCGTCGTCGATGGTCGTCTACGGCGACGGCCGCTACACGTGCCCCGAGCACGGCGACGTCCCGCCGGCGGTGCGTCGCGAGGACGACCTGTCAGTGGGCCGGTACGACCCCCGCTGCCCCGTGTGCGGCGGCGACATCGAGTGGCGGCGCATCGCCGAGGACACCCCGTTCATCCCCCGCACGAGCTATGCCGCGTCGAAGATCGCGCAGGAGCACTACGCGTCGGCGTGGTGCACCCTCGAGGGCTCCCGCGCGATCGCGCTGAGGTACCACAACGTCTACGGGCCGGGCATGCCCGCCGACACGCCGTACGCCGGCGTCGCGGCGATCTTCCGCTCGGCGATCGCCCGTGGCGAGGCGCCGCGCGTGTACGAGGACGGCCGGCAGGTGCGCGACTTCGTGCACGTCCACGACATCGCGCGGGCCAACGTGCTCGCGATCGAGCAGGTGGGCTCGCACCCGTCGGGCGTGACGCCGTACAACGTCGCGTCGGGCACGACGTTCACGATCGGCGAGATGGCCTCGACGCTCTCGGCGGCGGCGGGCGGCCGGGAGCCGGTGCTGACGGGCGACTACCGGGCCTTCGACGTCCGCCACGTCGTCGCCTCGCCCGAGGCGGCGAAGGCGGGTCTGGGCTTCGAGGCCGAGATCACCCCGCAGGACGGCCTCGCCGCCCTGGCCACCGACCCCCTGCGCACCCGCTAGGTCCACCAGCCCAGAAGTGCGGACGAGCGGACCCCTTCAGCGGCCCGATCAGGTCCACTTCTCCGCAGATCTGGGCTGACTCACCAACGGGTGAGGATCAGCTGCTGGGCCAGCAGCGCGAGGACGACCTGGCTGAGCAGCAGCGGCCGGTGCCAGCGCTCCGGCAGGAGCGACGGCAGCGCGACGATCCAGATCGTGAATGGCAGCCAGATGCGCTCGACCTCGGCCTTGCTCATGCCCGACAGGTCGGCGATGACGATCGTGAGCACCGCCGCGGCCGCCAGCTGGGCCAGGACGTTGCGCTCGCGGACGGCCCGCACGGCCGTCGGGAACGCAGCCCAGACGGCCAGCCCCGCCGTGAACGTCCAGGCCGCGATGTTGGCCCACACCCAGTAGGAGAACGCCCGCTCGGACGCGATGCCGTCGTAGTAGCGCTCGCGCAGGACGGGGTAGGCCTCCCACCACGCGAATCCGCCGAGCGTGAAGGCCGCCGCGACGACGAGCGCGCCCCCGACGGCCCACGGCAGGGGACGCCACGAGCGGGCGATCAGCAGCACCGCGAGCGCCAGGACGCCCAGCAGCGTCAGCCCGTACGACAGGTAGACGCAGTAGCCCAGCAGCAGGCCCGCGCCGACGGCCGGCAGCACGCGCCGGTGCTTCGCCGCCACCGCCAGCAGCGCCAGCCCCCACGCCGCGACGGCCGTGAAGACCGCGTCGCCGTTGACGCCCATCCACACCGCGGTGGGGGCCAGGACGATCCACGGCATCGCGGACCGGGCGAGCGCCTCGGAGCCGAGCGTGCGCAGCGTGATCATGACGGCGACGATCGCGGTGCTCGCGATCGTCACGCACACGAGGCCGATCCAGAACGGATCGGTGATGCCGAGCCGGTCGATGCCGACGAAGTACAGCAGCGCTCCCGGCGGGTGGCCCGCGACGTGGACGTACCAGTTGTCGGGCGCGTCCATCGGGATGCGGTCGATGAACGTCTGCAGCATCGTGTGGATCGAGCCGACGCTCTGCGCGTCGTACACGTACTCCTGGCGACGCTCGAACGTCCGCGCGAGACCCTCGGTGCCCTCGGTCATCGCGACCGCGACGATCCACACCCAGGTCGTCGCGAACGCCGTCGCGAGCACCGCGCGCCACGGCAGCGCCCGCGCGATCCGTGGCAGCACGGCCACGAGCAGCAGGCCGATCGCGATCGCGGGCAGCGTCAGCAGGCCGAACCGGGGGTCCCAGTCGGCGTGCAGCGGAGGGAAGTGGACCCGGACGTCGTCGTCGAGCCACAGCGGCACGATCATCGAGGCGGCGACGAGCAGCAGGCCCGCGGCGGCCGAGACGGCGGCGGCGCGTGGGCGGGTGAGGGTCGTGGGCACGCCGTCAGCCTAGGTGGACGGCCTGAGATCAGCCTGACGATCGGGTGGCGCCGCATCGCCTGCGCATGCGACCAAGCGCCACGACCCCTAGGTTCGAACCATGACCATGAGCACCTGTGATGTCGTGATCCCGTGTCGGGACGAGGCTCTGGCCCTCCCGACCGTGCTCGCGCACGTCCCGGTGGGCTGGAACGTCATCGTCGTCGACAACGGATCGACCGACGGAACGGCCGATGTCGCCCGCTCGCTGGGCGCGCAGGTGGTGACCGAGCACCGTCCGGGGTACGGGGCCGCCGTGCACACCGGGATGCTGGCCGCGACGGCCGAGTACGTCGCCGTGATCGACGGCGACGCGTCGATGCGCATGGACGAGCTCGAGCCGATGCTCGACCTCGTGCGTGACGGGGGAGTGACGATGGCCGTCGGTCGCCGGCGACCCGTCGGACGAGGGGTGTGGCCGTGGCACGCCCGCGCCGGGACCCTGGCGCTGGCGACCATGATCCGCCGCCGGAGCGCGTTCGGCATCCACGACCTCGCTCCCATGCGGGTGTGCCGCCGCGACGACCTGCTGGCGCTCGACGTCCAGGACCGGCGCTTCGGCTACCCGCTCGAGCTGATGCTCAAGGCGTCGCGTGCGGGCTGGACGGTCAGCGAGGTCGACGTCTCGTACGACCGCCGCGCCGCGGGCACGAAGTCGAAGGTCTCCGGCTCGCTCAAGGGCACGGTCCGCGTCGCCCACGACTTCGCGAAGGTCATGCGATGACCGCCCCCACGCTGCTCGTCGTGGCGAAGGCGCCCGTGCCCGGCCTGGCCAAGACCCGCGTCGCTCAGACGGTGGGCGACGACGTCGCGGCCGAGCTCGCCGCCGCCGCCCTGCTCGACACGCTCGCGACGGCGTCGGCGGTCGGCTGGCCCGTCGTGGTCGCGATGACCGGCGACCTGTCCCAGGCCGCCCGCGCCGAGGAGATCGCCGCCGCGCTCGAACCGCTGCGCGTCGTCCCGCAGCGTGGCGAGGGCCTGGCCGAACGCCTCGCCCACGCGCACGCCGACGCCGCCGCGACGTCCGAGGACGGCACCGGGATCGTCCAGGTCGGCATGGACACGCCCCAGCTGCTCGTCGCCGACTACCTCGACGCCGGCCGCATGGTCGAGCTCGGCAGCATCGTCGTCGGGCCCGCCACGGACGGCGGATGGTGGCTCCTCGGGCTGCCCGACCCGTCGCTGGCCGAACGACTCGTCGACGTCGAGATGTCGGCCGACGACACGGGCGCGAAGACCGTCGAGGCCCTCGGCGGCGACGTCGTGACCCTGCGCACGCTCGCCGACATGGACACGTACGACGACGCGGTCGCGATCGCCGCCGACATCCCGATCTCGCGCCTCGCCGAGGCCGTCAGCCGCCACGAGTCGACGGAGGCCACCTCATGAGTCTCGCCTTCGACCCGGTCAGCGCCTACGACGCGGCCTTCACCGGCAAGACGACGCACGTCGTCGACGACGTCGGCCGCATCGAGCCGTTCGACGTCGCGATGTGGTCGTCCGAGCCCGACTGGGTCGACCGCGCGCTGTTCATCGACCCCTGCGACGCCGAGACGATCGACATCGGCTGCGGGCCGGGACGCCTCGTCGGCGCGCTCGCCGCCCGCCACGTCTTCGCGATGGGCATCGACGTCTCGCAGGAGGCGGTCCGGCAGACCCGCGACCGCGGCGCCCTGGCGCTGCTGCGCGACGTCTACACGAAGATCCCCGGCGAGGGATGCTGGACGTACGCGCTGCTCGCCGACGGCAATCTCGGCATCGGCGGCGACCCCGTCCGGCTGCTGGCCCGCGTCGGCGAGGTGCTGGTGCCCGGCGGCAGGGTCATCGCCGAGGTCGCCGACCACGGCACCGGGCTGGTGCGCGAGCGCCGACGCCTGCGCGTCGACGGACGGCTCTCGGTGCCGTTCGACTGGGCTGTCGTCGGTCTCGACGCGATCGACGACGTCGCCGCGGCGGCCGGCATGAGGGTCGTCTCGACCCACACGGTCGGCACCCGCCACACCGCGACGATGGTGCGGGACACGGCGTGAGGCTGCCGACCGTCGCCGACATCGAGCGACGGATCCCGCGACCCGACGACTTCGAGAGCCGGGCACGCGGCACGGCGCTGACGGCCCGCGTCGGCACCGCCCTCGGTATCTGCTTCGCGGTCTGCTTCGCGACGGGCATGTGGAGCCACTTCCAGTACAGCACCCCGGGGTGGCTGACGCTGAGCCCGAACCCGACGCAGCTGTACCGCTGGACGCAGGGCCTGCACATCGCCTCCGGCACCGCCGCGATCCCGCTGCTGCTGGTCAAGCTCTGGTCGGTGTTCCCGCGGTTGTTCAACCGCCCGGCCGCCGGCGCACGGGGTCTGGTCGTCGAGGTGCTCGAGCGGGCGTCCATCGCCGCGCTGATGGGCTCGACGTTCTTCATGCTCGCGAGCGGGACGCTCAACATCATCGGCTGGTACCCGTGGGAGTTCAGCTTCCGCCGGACGCACGAGGCCGTGGCGTGGGTCGCGATCGGCTCGCTGGTCGTGCACATCGGCGTCAAGCTGCCCGTCATCCGCACGGCCCTCGGTTCGCCGATCGAGCACCCTGACGAGCACCTCGACCCGTCCGCCCCGACCCGTCGGACCGTCCTGCGCGGCGCGTTCGCGGCGTCGGGCCTGGCGGTGCTGCTGACCGCCGGGCAGTCGGTGCCGTGGCTGCGCAAGGTCTCGGCCTTCTCGGTGCGACCCGGCGACGGCCCGCAGGACCTGCCCGTCAACCGCACCGCAGCCGGCGCGGGCACGTCCGAGACGGCGCTCGACCCGGCCTGGCGGCTCGAGGTGACGGCCGGCGACCGCACCGTCTCGCTGTCGCGCGACGAGCTGCTCGCGATGCCGCAGAGCACGCACCGGCTGCCGATCGCGTGCGTCGAGGGGTGGAGCCGCAGCGCGACGTGGACGGGCGTCCCGCTGCGCGACCTGCTGGCCCTGGTCGGCGCCGAGCCCGACGCGGACGTCGTGGTGCGGTCGCTGCAGACCAAGGGCGCCTTCGGCTCGTCGCGGGTCGTCGGCAACGTCGTCGAGGACGGCCGGACGATGCTCGCCCTCTCGCTGAACGGGGAGAAGCTCGACATCGACCACGGCTACCCGGCCCGGCTCATCGCCCCCAACCGTCCGGGTGTGTTCCAGACCAAGTGGGTCAACCGGCTCGAGGTCGACGCATGAGGGCCGTGCGGGCGCTGCTGGTCGCCCTCGGCGTCGGCTGCGGCCTGTGGGGCGTGTGGTTGATGCGCGACTTCACCCGCGAGCAGCTGACGTCCGAGGCGTTCTGGCTCGCCGGTGGCGTCATCCTGCACGACGCCGTGCTGGCGCCCGTCGTGGTGGCGATCGGCTACGGCGCGTCGCGGGTGCTGCCGGCCCACTTCCGCAGCGGGTCGGCGACGGCGTTCCTCGTCTGGGGCACCCTGACCGTCGCGTTCCTGCCGGTCCTCAGCGGCCAGGGGGGCAAGCCCGGCAACGAGACGATCCTCGGCAAGCCGTACGTGCTCAGCTGGGTCGTGCTGACGATGGTGCTCGTGGCGTACGCCGTCGTCAGCTCCGTGTGGCGTCGTCGTCAGACGAGGTCGCGCGACATGAAGACGCTCCACGGATCGGGCTCGTAGTCGCCGAACGGCTCGCAGTACGCGAAGCCGTGCCGCTCGTACAGGCGGCGGGCCGGGGCGAACGGCGGGTTGCTGCCGGTCTCGAGGCTGAGCCGCTCGTAGCCGCGGGAGCGGGCCTCGGCGACCATGTGCGCCAGCAGGGTGGCGGCGACTCCACGCCCGCGGAACCCGTCCGCGGTGCGCATCGACTTGATCTCCGCGTGCGCGGGGTCGAGGTGCTTGATCGCGCCGCAGCCCGCCAGCCGTCCGTCCGACCAGGCGCTCCAGAACGTCACGCCGTCGGCCCGCAGGCGGTCGACGTCGAGTGCGTGGACGCTCTCGGCGGGAGTGTGGCTGTGCATCTCGTCGAGGTGCTGCTCGAGCAGGGCGACGACGTCCGGGCCCGTGAGGTCGTCCTCGCGGACGTCGAGCGTCGACGTCATCGGTCGTCCCGCGAGACGCGGTGGTGCAGGTGCACGACACCGCCGAACCGGTGCTCGTCGACGAGCTCGAGACCGACGCGGACGCCGTCGGGCAGCCAGCGCGTGCCACCGCCCATCAGCACGGGGTGCACGAAGGTGTGGAGCTCGTCGACCAGGCCCGCCGCGATGGCCTGGCCGCCCAGATCGGCGCCGCCGATCAGCACGTCCGTCGCGGACTCCTCGACGAGCGCGCGCACGGCGTCCACGTCGAAGTCGCGCTCGATGCGGGTGCGATCGCTGGACGGCTCGGTCAGCGTGCGCGAGTAGACGACCTTGTCGGCGGCCCGCCACAGCCGGGCGAAGTCGACCATGAACGGCTCGGGGTCGTCGACGGTCTCCCAGAACACCATGACGTCGTACATCCGGCGCCCGTACAGGTGCGTGCCGATGGGGCGCAGCAGGTCGGCGGTGACGGCGTGCACCCGCTCGTCGGGCTGCGACCAGTCGAATCGGCCCGCGGCGTCGGCCGAGTAGCCGTCGAGCGAGACGTTGCACGAGTAGATCAGTCGGCCCATGGGCCAACGGTAGACCGGGCACGGGGCCGCCGATGCGTTAGTTTCGACTCGTGCTCCTCTCAGACCGCGACATCCTCGCCGAGATCGAGGCCGGCCGCGTCGGCCTCGACCCCTTCGACCCCGGCATGATCCAGCCGTCGAGCATCGACGTCCGGCTCGACAAGTTCTTCCGGGTGTTCGACAACCACAAGTACCCGCACATCGACCCGGCGGCCGACCAGTCCGACCTGACGCGCGAGATCGAGGTCGCGTCGGGCGAGGAGTTCATCCTGCACCCCGGCGAGTTCGTGCTGGGCTCGACGTACGAGCTCGTGACGCTGCCCGACGACATCGCGGCGCGCCTCGAGGGCAAGTCGTCGCTCGGGCGTCTGGGTCTGCTGACGCACTCGACCGCCGGCTTCATCGACCCTGGCTTCTCGGGCCACGTGACGCTCGAGCTCGCGAACGTCGCGACCCTGCCGATCAAGCTCTACCCCGGCATGAAGATCGGCCAGGTCTGCTACTTCCGCCTCAGCTCGGCGGCCGACAACCCGTACGGCTCCGAGAAGTACGGCTCGCGCTACCAGGGCCAGCGCGGCCCCACGGCGTCCCGCTCCCACGCGAACTTCCACCGCACCGAGATCTGAGCCCCGTATTCGCGAGTGGTGCGGTGTGGACTTTCTGGGACGGCGTGTCTGACCACGACGCACCGCTCGCGGACGGGAATGCACCACTCGACTCGTAGGATCTCGGAGTGACCCTTCCCCTCAGCATCTCGCCCGCCGTGCAGTCCGCGATCGACGAGGGGCGGCCCGTCGTCGCGCTCGAGTCGACGATCATCTCGCACGGCCTGCCACGCCCCGACAACCTGCACGCCGCCCGCCGCTTCGAGTCGATCCTGACCGACGCGGGCGTCGTCCCGGCCACGATCGCGGTGCTCGACGGCGTGCTCAAGGCCGGTCTGACCGACGACGAGCTGGTGCGCGTCGCGGGCGAGGACATCCCCAAGCTGAGCGTGCGCGACCTGCCGATCGCGATCGCCCGCGGCGGCAGCGGCGCGACGACCGTCGCCGCGACGTCGTACATCGCGAACCTCGCCGGCATCCGCGTGTTCGCGACCGGGGGCCTCGGCGGCGTGCACCGCGGCGCGTCCGAGACGTTCGACGAGTCGGCCGACCTGACGATCCTGTCGCAGGTGCCGATCACGGTCGTCTCGGCCGGCGTGAAGTCGATCCTCGACATCCCGGCGACCCTGGAGCGCCTCGAGACCCTCAGCGTGCCGGTGCTCGGCTACGGCACCGACCGCTTCCCGAGCTTCTGGCTGACCGACTCGGGCTTCGAGCTCGACTGGACCGTGCCGGACGCCGCGGCGGTCGCCGACGTCATGGCGGCTCGCGACGCGCTGGGCCAGCAGGCCGGCATCCTGGTCGCCAATCCGCTGCCGGTCGCCGAGCAGCTCGACCCCGCGGTGCACGACCGGGCGCTGACGGACGCGCTGCGGATGGCCGGCGAGCAGGGTCTGACGGGCAAGGAGGTCACCCCGTTCCTGCTGCTGACGATCGTCGAGCTGACCGGCGGCGAGAGCCTCGCGGTGAACTTGAAGATCGCCGAGAACAACATCCGGGTCGCGGGCGAGATCGCGCTGTCGTGGTCGGCCCGATGAGGGACGCGCGATGATCCTCGTCGTCGGCGACCTGGTTGACGACATCGGCGTCCGCCCGCTCGGCGCGGTCAACGCCGCGAGTGACACCGTCTCGGAGATCCGCATGACGGCGGGCGGTTCGGCGGCCAACGTCGCGGCGTGGCTGGGGCACCGGGGCGCGCCGGTGCGCTTCGTGGGTCGCTGCGGTGCGGACGCCGTCGCGCGTCACGTGGCGGCGCTCGAGGCGTACGGCGTCGACGCCCGTGTCTCGGGCGACCCCGACCTGCCGACGGCGACGATCGTGCTGACGCTCGACGCGGCCGCCGACCGGACGATGTACGTCGACCGCGCCGCCAACGCGACCATGACGGCCGAGCACGTCCCCGCCGACGTGTGGGACGGCGTGACGTGGCTGCACCTGACGGGGTACTCGTTCTTCGACGACGCGGTGCGGCCGCTGGCGCTCGGGCTCGTGGCCGAGGCGCGGCGGCGCGGGGCCGGCGTCAGCATCGACCCGAGCTCGCTGGGCTTCGTCGAGGCCGCGGGACGCGAGACCGTCCTGTCGTGGCTCGCCGGCGCCGACCTGGTCTTTCCGAACGAGGACGAGCAGGGGTTCCTGCGGCTCGAGGGTGACGGGGTCGTCGTCACGCGCGGCGCCGAGGGGGCGACGTTCGCGGGCGAGGCGGTCGCGGCGCTCGAGGCCGACGTCGTCGACACGGTCGGTGCCGGCGACGCCTTCGCGGCGGGCTTCCTCAGCCGCTGGGTCGGCGCGCGGGACGCCGAGGCGTCCCTGCGCGCGGGCGCCGAGTCGGCCGCCGGGTGCGTGTCGGTGCGGGGAGCCCGCCCGGTCGCCTGACGTCCCGGCGCGCCGAGTGGTGCATTAGCGAGCGCGAACGGTGCAATGTGGTCGGACACGCCGTCCCAGAATGTCCAGGCCGCACCACTCGCGGGTCACGCGGGACGGGGGGCGGGCAGGGCTCAGGCGAACCAGTCGGTGAAGGCTTCGCCGAGCTCGGGGGTGCCGGAGGCGCCGACGTGGTCACCGGGCACCTCGACGAACGACGCGTGCTGCAGGGTCGCCGCCAGCTCGCGGCCCGCGTCGGGCTCGTCGTCGGTGCCGGTGACGACGAGCGTCGGCACCGCGATCGCCGCGAGCTGCTCGCGCGTCGTGTCGACGGGGGTGTCGAGCACGTGCCGCAGCGCCGTCGGATCGCCCTGGGTCTTGCGCAGGAAGCCCTCCATGAGCCAGTCGCGCGAGCCCCACTCGTGGCGCCCGAGGTGGTCGAGCACGTGCCGGAACGTCGTGCCGCGGCCCGCGGCGTGCAGCAGCTGGTCGAAGCCGGCTCCGCCCACCGCGGCCCTGCGGGGGCCGGCGCCCCGCACCAGCATGCGGACGACCGTGCGCGCGCCCAGCGAGTAGCCGCCGAGGTCGTAGTCGGTCAGGCCCAGGTGCTCGACGAGCGCGAGGGCGTCGTCGGTCAGCACGTCCGGCGGGTACGCGGCGCGATCGTGCGGCTTGGGGCTGTCGCCGTGACCGCGCATGTCGGGCACGATCACGCGGTGCCCGCTCGCGACCAGCCGGGCCGCGTGCCCGCTGCGCAGCCACGCGACGACACCCGTCGTGAAGAACCCGTGCAGCAGCAGGACGGGCCGCCCGTCACCGACCTGCCGGTACGCCAGCTGCAGGCCGTCGCGCCCGGCGTGGTGCTCGACCGGGGGATCGGTCACGGGGTCAGGTCGATCGTCCGCGGCGGGTCGGCCCCCGGACGCGAGCAGGTGATGGCGGCGGCGCTGGAGGCGTACATCGCCAGATCGGTCAGCTCGGTGGCGTCGAGCTCGGACGCGCTGGGCCAGTCGTACGTCGCGCACCACGCGAGCATCGCCGCCATGAACGAGTCGCCCGCGCCGATCGTGTCGACCATGCGGACGTCGGCGGGCGGGACGCTCGCGAACGCCCCCGCCGTCGCGATGACGGCGCCCTCGCCACCGCGCGTGATCGCGACGATGCCGTGGTCGGCCGCCAGCCGGCGGACCAGGTCGGCGGGATCCTCGTCGGGAAACAGCGTCGCGGCGTCCTCGTCGCTCATCTTGAGGATCGAGGTGTGCGGCGCGATCTCGGCGAACACGCGCCGCCACACCTCGGGATCGGGCTCGACGGCGAGCCGCACGTTGGGATCGAACGACACCGGGACGCCCATCACGTCGGCGCCCACCACGAGGTCGGCGACCAGCGCGGCCCCGGGCTGCAGCGACGTGCCCAGCGAGCCGACGTGCACGGCGACGAAGTCGGCGGGATCGGGCAGTGCCGCAGGGTCCCACGTCAGGTCGAACTCGTAGCTCGCGCTGCCGTCGCCGGCCAGCGTCGCTGCCGCCGTCGACGTCCGCGCCGGCACGGGGTCGAGCTCGACCAGTGCGACGTCGGAGTCGGTCAGGTGCCAGCGGAGCCCGTCGCCGTAGCGGTCGGGGCCCACCTGCGCGGCCAGGACCGTCGGCACGTCGAGGCGGGCCAGGCCCACCGCGACGTTGAACGGTGATCCGCCGGCGTGCGGCTCGGGCTCGCGGCCCTCGCGCTGCACGACGTCGACCAGCGCCTCGCCGATGACCAGCACGGTCATGCGGCCTCCTCCCGGGAAGAGCGACGGTGGGTCGTCGGCCGCATGAGCACCTGTCGATGACCTCGCTGGCGCTCGGTCATGCGATCTCTCCGCCGATCGTCAGTGCCGCACTGGGCGACAGCGGCAGATCGGGCAGCGTGAGGGCGTTGAACGCGTGGTACGCATCGGGCTTGCCGCGCCACGTGCGCGTCGAGCGGGCCATCGACGGGCCGAGCTCGTGGTGCCACGAGCCCGTCGCGTCGTCGACGAAGTGCTCGGCGATCTCGGACCACCACCGACTCGCGAGCCCCGCGTACAGCGCGCTGTCGGTGTAGGTGTGGAGCGCCTCGGCCGCCAGGACGGCCTCGGCCATGACCCAGTGGAAGCGCTCGCGGACGACCGGTTCGCCGTGCCAGTCGGTCGTGTAGGCCAGGCCCGGGGTGTCGTCCTCGGCGGTGTCCTCGACGGCCTGGGCGAACAGGGCCTCGGCGGCCTCGAGGATCCACGGTCGCGGCTCGTCGAGGCTCGCCGCGAGCTGCACGAGCAGCCGCGACCACTCGAAGGCGTGCCCGGGCGTCGCGCCGTAGGGACGGAACGGATCGGCCGGCGACTCGACGTTGTACTCCGGGACGGGCGTCCAGTCGTGGTCGTAGTGCTCGGGGATGCGCCAGCCGTGCGAGCGGGCGTGGATGCCGATGATGCGCTCGCAGATCGACAGGGCGCGCTCGTGCCAGACCGGGTCGCCCGTGACGTCGCCGGCCACCAGGTACGCCTCGACGGTGTGCATGTTGCTGTTGGCGCCGCGGTAGGGGTCGACCTGCGTCCAGTCGCGGCTCAGCGACTCGACGCAGCGGCCCGACTCGTGCTCCCAGAAGTGGTGCGTGTGCAGGTCGGTGGCCTCGTCGAGCAGGGCCTGGGCGCCCTCGGCTCCTGCGGCGACGGCGGTGGCCGCGGCGAGCAGGACGTGGGCGTGGCCGTAGCAGCGCTTGTCGGTGTCGTCGGTGTGCCCGTCGACGTCGACCTCGTCGTACCAGCCGCCGTGCTCGTCGTCGTGGAACAGCGTCTGCAGGCTGCGGACGCCGTGCTCGGCGAGTCGCAGGGTGTCGCTCGCTCCGGACAGGTGCGCCAGAGCGAAGACGTACGTCATGCGGGCGTTGATCCACAGCTCGAGGTTCTTGTCGGGATCGGGCTCACCCGCGTCGTCGAGCCACACGAACCCGCCCTCGGGTCGCGCGGAACGGCGGGCGAAGGCCAGCAGGTCGGTGCGGGCGGCGTGCCGCCAGGCGGGGGAACCGGTCGAGCCGTCGGTGGTCACCATGGGTCCACCGTAGGGTGCGTCGACGACAGCGCGACGCCAGCCCGTCGCGAGTGGTGCAAACCTGTGCGCGAGTGGTGCGGTCCGGTCAGACACGCCGTCCCAGAAAGTCCACACCGCACCACTCGGCGAGCAGGGCGCGAGGGGTCAGCCGCGCAGGCGCTGCAGCTGACGCATCGCGTGGTAGACCACGACGGCCGCGATCGTGCCGAGCGCGATGCCCGTGAACGTCATGTCGCCGGCGCTCAGCGTCAGGTTGCCGATGCCGATCACGAGGGCGATCGCGACGGTGTACTGGTTGACGGGCTGCGTGAAGTCGACCTGGTTGTCGATCCAGATCTTGACGCCGATCAGGCCGATGAGGCCGTACAGCGCGACCGTCACGCCGCCCAGCACGCCGGCGGGGATCGTGTTGAGCAGCGCACCGACCTTGGGCGAGAGGCTCAGCGCGATCGCCACGACCGCGGCGACCCAGTACGCCGCCGTCGAGAACACGCGCGTCGCGGTCATGACGCCGATGTTCTCGCCGTAGGTCGTGGTCGCCGAGCCGCCGCCCATGCCCGCGATCGTCGTCGCGAGGCCGTCGGCGAACAGGGCGGGGCCCGTCTTCTCGTTGAGCGACGGGTCGTCGGTCAGGTGGGCGACGCTGCGCACGTGGCCGACGTTCTCGGCCACCAGCACCAGCACGACGGGCAGGAACATCGGCACGACCGACCACGTCATGCTGGGACTCGTGAAGTCGGGCAGGCCGAACCAGTCGGCGTCCGCGACCTGGCCGAAGTCGAGCTGTCCGCCGATCGCCGCGGCCGCGTAGCCGACGACGACGCCGACGAGGATCGACAGGCGGGCGAGGAGCCCGCGGAACGCGACCGCGACGACGACGATCGTGGCCAGCGTGATCGTCGCGATCCACGGCCCCTGCGCGAAGTTGCCTGTTGCCGCGCCCGACAGGTTGAGGCCGATCAGCGCGACGATCGCACCCGTCACGACGGGCGGCATCAGCACCTCGATCCAGCCCGTGCCGGTGACGGTCACGAGCGCGCCGATCAGGGCCAGCAGGATGCCCGTCACGACGAGGCCGAACAGCGCGTCCGACATGTCGCCGGCCGCCGTCGCCGCCTGGATCGGCGCGATGAACGCGAACGACGACCCGAGGTAGCTGGGCAGGCGGTTGCGGGTCAGCAGCAGGAACAGGATCGTCCCGACGCCCGAGAAGAACAGGGTCGTCGTGGGCGGGAACCCGGTCAGCAGCGGCACGAGGAACGTCGCACCGAACATCGCGACGACGTGCTGGCCGCCGAAGCCGATCGTGCGGGGCCACGAGAGGCGTTCGCCGGGTCGGACGAGCTCTCCCTCGGCGATGGTCTTGCCGTCGCCGTGCAGTGTCCAGCTCACGCGGTGTCCTCTCGTCGGGCCCAGTGCCGGTCACATCGTAGGGGCGGGACGTGCGGACCCGACCTCCGGCGGGGGACAATCGGTGGGTGACCGCACGCGGGAGGGACGCCGATGCCGGTCGTCGGCGCGCTGCGGTCGCGGTCGCGGCCCTCGTGGTGCTGCTCGGCGCGCTGTCGGTCGCCTCGATGCTCGACGACGGTGCGGCCGGGGGAGCGTTCCCGGATCGTCCGGACGACGCGGCGTCGACCCCGCTCGGCGTGCCGGCCGCGAGAGCCGGGGACGCCGACCAGTACCGGCTCATCGCGACGCAGCCGGACGACGACGAGCCGGTGACGTACGACCCGTGCGCGCCGATCCACCTGGTCGTCGACCCACGCACGATCGTCGAGGGAGGCATGCGTCTGCTCGACCAGGCGCTCGACGAGGTCAGCGAGGCGTCGGGGCTGCAGTTCGTCGTCGACGGGACGACCGACGAGACGGCCCCCGACGACGAGACCGTCCGGTCGCCCGACGGGGGCTGGCTGCCCGTCACGGTGACGTGGAGCGATCCGGCCGCCTCCCCGAAGCTGAAGGGCAGCGTCGCGGGGTTCGCCGGCAGCTCGTCGGTCGAGCGCGACGGCCGGCGCTGGTTCGTGACCGGGACGGTCGTGCTCGACGGGCCGCAGCTGGCCCGCATCCTCGACGGTCGTCGGGGACGCGCGTCGGTGCGGTCGGTCATCATGCACGAGCTCGGGCACCTCGTGGGGCTCGACCACGTCGACGCACCGGGTCAGCTCATGCAGCCCGAGGGCGACCAGACGCTCACGCGGTGGGGCGCGGGCGACCTCGCGGGTCTGGCGGCCGTCGGCAGCGGCGCCTGCATCCCCTACTGACCGCGCACGCCGTCGACGTAGAACCAGCGGCCGCCCTCGCGGGTGAAGCGGCTGATCTCGTGCTGGCTGCCCCGGCCGGACGGCGAGCGGTGGAAGGCCTCGAACTCGACGACCCCTGACGTCTCGAACGGACCGCCCTCGCGGGTCGCGAGGACGTCGAGCCGGTACCAGCGCTGGTCGTCGTCGAGCTCGAGGGACGCCGGCCGGGTCGTCGGGTGCCACGTGGCCAGCAGGTAGTCGGGGTCGCCCACGGCGAAGGCGCTGAAGCGCGACCGCATGAGCTGCTCGGCGGTCTGGGCCGTCGCGGAGCCGTCGTGCAGGCGTCCGCAGCAGTCGGCGTAGGTGAGGCCGCTGAGGCAGGGGCAACGGGTCGTCGACATTTCTCCATTCTCCACCGTGACCCGCCCGGGCGAGCGTCGTTGATCCTTTCGAACCGGGCACACTCCCTCCCGTCCGGTTGCGACGCTGGTCCCTCCCGATCAGCACGAAGTCCGGTCCGTGGCTCCCTCCCGACCGGACTTTTCGCATGTCATGGCACGGACGAACGACATCGGGGAGCCTTCCGGTCACGGGGTGACCGGGAAGCTCCCCGATGAGGCGAGTGGTGCCGCGCGCTACTTCTTGGGCTCGTCCTCCGGCTCGTCGACGACGTCGTCGAAGGCGAGCTGCGTCGCGGTGGCGCTCAGGTCGGCGCCGCTCGGGTTGGCGTCGGTGAGCTCGGCGACGTCCTCGTCGACCGGGTCGGCCGTCGACGTCTCGTCGTCGACCGCGGTGATGCCCTCGGGGGCCGTGGCCGACGCCTCGGGCTCGGCGACCCTCTCGGCCTCCTCCTCGCGGGCGTCGCCCTGGACGGGCTCGGTCTCGTCGGGGACGGCGGTGACCTCCTCGGCGGGGGACTCCTCCGGCTCCGGCGTCGGCTCCGGCTCGGTCGTCGCGGTGGGCTCGGACGGGGTCAGGTCGGTGTTGACCGGTCCGACGTTGGCCCAGGCCGCGTCCTCCTTCTCGGACGCCTCGCGGTCGTCCTCGGCGGCCTCGGGAGCCGTGGCCGACGCCTCGGGCTCGGCGACCCTCTCGGCCTCCTCCTCGCGGGCGTCGCCCTGGACGGGCTCGGTCTCGTCGGGGACGGCGGTGACCTCCTCGGCGGGGGACTCCTCCGGCTCCGGCGTCGGCTCCGGCTCGGTCGTCGCGGTGGGCTCGGACGGGGTCAGGTCGGTGTTGACCGGTCCGACGTTGGCCCAGGCCGCGTCCTCCTTCTCGGACGCCTCGCGGTCGTCCTCGGCGGCCTCGGCCGAGGCCTCGGGAGCGTCAGCCGTCGACTCGTCCGCCTCGTCCGCGGCCTTCGCCTCGTCGGCGGCGGCGACCTCGGCGTCCGTGGGGGCCTCGGCGCGCGCATCGGCGTTGCGGGGCTCGACGGGAGCCGCGGACTCGTCGGCGTGACCGCCGCCCTTCCCGTCGACCTTGACGTTGTTGTCCGCCGCGATCTGCTGGTCGGCGGCGTCGCTCTTCTCCGACGGCTCGTCGAGCGCCTCGGTGTCGGAGGTCTGCTTGTCGTCGGGGTCGCCGTCGGTGTGCGCCTTGGCGGCGACGCCGACGTCGGCGGTCTCGGTGACCGAGTCGGGGTCGGCGGCGTCGTCGGCGCTCGGCTCGGCCTCGGTGGCCGGATCGGTCGCCGGATCGGTCGCCGCGGCGGCCGTCGCGGTGGCGGCCTCGGCCTCGGCCACGACGTCGGCGTCGTCGGACGAGGTCGGCTCGGGGGCCCGCTTGACGCCGGCGAGCAGCATCTGCGCGACGTCGAGCACCTCGACCTCCTCGCGGGCCGCACCCTCGGACTGCTTGAGCGTCAGGCCGTCGGACAGCATGACGCGGCAGAACGGGCAGCCGACCGCGATCTGGTCGGCGCCGGTGGCGATGGCCTCCTCGGTGCGGTTGACGTTGATCCGCGAGCCGATGCTCTCCTCCATCCACATGCGGGCGCCGCCGGCGCCGCAGCAGAAGGACTTCTCGGAGTTGCGCGGCATCTCGGTGAACTCGGCGCCCGGGATGATGCTGAGCAGCTCGCGCGGCGGCTCGTAGACCTTGTTGTGACGGCCCAGGAAGCACGGGTCGTGGTACGTGATCTTCTTCTTCTCCTCGTTCGCGACGGGCGGACGAGGCGTCAGCTTGCCCTCGCGCACGAGGCGGTTGAGCAGCTGGGTGTGGTGCACGACCTCGAGCTCGACGCCGAACTCGGCGTACTCGTTCTTGAGCGAGTTGAAGCAGTGCGCGCAGGTCGAGACGACCTTCTTGACCTTGGTCTCCTTGAAGACCTCGGCGTTCTGCATCGCGAGCTGCTGGAAGACGATCTCGTTGCCGGCGCGGCGGGCGGGGTCACCCGTGCACGTCTCGCCGTCGCCCAGGACGGCGAACGTCACGCCGGCCATGTCGAGCAGCTCGGCGACGGCCTGCGTCGTCTTCTTGGCGCGGTCCTCGAAGGCGCCGGCGCAGCCGACCCAGAACAGCCACTCGACCTCGTCGAGGTCGTCGACGTCGACGCCGACCTGCTTGACCTCGAAGTCGAGACCCTTGGCCCAGTCCATGCGGGCGGAGGCGTTCATGCCCCACGGGTTCCCCTTGCGCTCGAGGCCCTTGAAGATGTTGTTGAGCTCGGCGGGGAAGTTCGACTCGACGAGCACCTGGAAGCGGCGCATGTCGTCGATGTGGTCGACGTGCTCGATGTCGACGGGGCACTGCTGCACGCAGGCACCGCAGTTGGTGCACGACCACAGGACGTCGGGGTCGATGACGCCGTACACCGACTCGTCGCCGATCAGGGGGCGCTCGAGCTCGGCCTTCTGCTCGTCGGTCAGGTTCGCCTGCTCGTCCTCGGAGAGCGTCAGCAGGGGAGCCTTGGCGTAGGCGTGCTCGCGGAGGCCGAGCACCAGCAGCTTGGGCGACAGGGGCTTGTCGGTGGCCCAGGCGGGGCACTGCTCCTGGCAGCGTCCGCACTCGGTGCAGGTCGTGAAGTCGAGGATGCCCTTCCAGGTGAAGTCCTCGACCTTGCCGACGCCGAGCTTCTCGAAGTCCTCCTCCTCGAGCTCCTCCATCGCCTCCATGTCGAGCGGCTTGCCCTGGATGTAGATGGGCTGCAGGCCGCCGAGGGCCGTGCTGCCGTCGCTGTTGCGCTTGAACCAGATGTTGGGCCACGCTGTGAAGCGGTGCCAGGCCACGCCCATCGTGAGGTTGCGGGCGATGACGATCAGCCAGACCATCGCGAGCGTGATCTTGAACATCGCGACGAAGAAGACGACGTTCTTGAGGCCCTGCTCGGACTCGGGGTAGAGCAGGTCGCCGACGTACGAGCTGAGCGGGAAGTGCGCCCGTCCGCCGTGCTCGCCGCCGTGGAAGTTCTCGATCAGCTTGTACTCGGCGCCGCGGATGAACAGGATAGCCGCGCCCTCGAGCATCGCCATGGCCTCGACGAAGTAGGCCTGCCAGAACGTCGAGCCGAAGAAGCGGCTCTTGCGGTCGAGGCGACGCGGGTGGTTCCACTGGCGGACGGCGATCAGGTAGACGATGCCGATCGTGCTGAGCAGTCCGAGACCCTCGGCGGCCCATTCGTAGAGGTAGAAGTGGCCGATGATCGGCCAGGCGAACTCGGGGTCGAACAGCTGGAAGTAGCCCTGCAGCACCGCGGTGCTCAGCAGCACGAACGCGGCGTAGACGAACCAGTGGGCCACCGCGACGGCGCGCTTCTGGAACATCCGGGTGTGCCCGAACGTCTCGATCAGCATGTTGGCGGTGCGCTTGGCGGGGTTGTCCCGGCGACCGACGAGCGGCCGTCCGGTGCGCAGCACCTTCAGCATGTCGCGCACGGCCTTGGTGATGAGTGGCAGTGCCACGGCGGTGATGACAAGCGAGACGACGATCGCGACGACCTGCATGAAGGTCCCTACTCTCTAACGACGAGCCGGGTCCGGCGACGACCCTGACAGTAGGGCTGACATTAACCGGTCGGTAACTTCTGCGCCCAGTAAGGCTTGCCAAATGCCCTTGGCGTGAACCGGGTCACACAGCACGACCGCGCTCGCCGCGGACGGGCACGAGCGGGATCGCGACGAGCGGGAAGATCGCGACCGCGGCGAAGGCGAATCCGTAGCCGCGACCCTCGACGACCGCGCCGACGACGGGCGGCACGAGGGCCGAGACGAGGTACTGGCCGGTGTTCTGCAGGCCCATCGCCCGGCCCGACCAGAACGGTCCGCCGATCTCGGCGACCGACGTGAACGCGAGCCCGTTGTCGGCGACGGTGATGGCCGTGGCGAGGACGATCAGCGCGACGGCGAGGGGCGTGCCCGACAGCAGTCCGAGCGACAGCATCGTCGCGGCGGCGGCGACCGCGACGATGCGCATGGGGCCGAGTCGGCTGCCCACCTGGTCGGACCACCAGCCCGCGGCGATGCGTCCGCCGGCGCCGAGCACCTGGGTGGCCGCCACGAGGGCGCTCGCCGCGAACGTCGACCAGCCCTTCTCGTCGATCAGCCACACCAGCATGTACGTCCACACCGTGAACTGGGGGACGACGAGCAGCGCGGACGCCAGGTGGATGCGGGTCAGGCGGTGGTCGCGCCGGTAGGGGTTGGCGAGCTGGCCGCTGTCGGCGGCCTCGGCCCGGGTCGGGCGCGGTGGGTCGACGATCAGCAGGGCGCTCGCCACCGCGCCCGCCAAGGCGATGCCGGCCACGATCAGCAGGGTCGTGCGCAGCCCGTCGGCCTCGGCGACGTTCGGCACCAGCAGGGCCGCCGTGCCGACGCCCAGCGGCAGCCCGGTCTGGCGGATGCCCATCGCGGTGCCGCGCCGGTCGACCGGGAACCAGCCGACGACGACGCGTCCGCTCGCCGAGTTGGTGCTGCCGGCGCCGATGCCACCCAGCACGAACCACAGCGCCAGGGCCGTGAGCGAGGTCGAGAACGCCGCTCCCGTCGCGCCGACCGTGACGATCGCGAGCCCGATCGTCATCGAGGCGCGCTCGCCGATGCGGTCGACGACGAGCCCCCACACCACCAGCGACACCGTGATGCCGACGAACGGCGCGGCCACGACGACGCCGGCCTCGCGCAGGGAGAGGCCGCGGTCGTCCCGCAGGAACGTGATGAGGAACGGTGCGCCGTTGACGAAGATCGTCCCGGCCACCTGTCCGAGCATCGAGACGCCGAGCATCAGCCACTTGTCGGGCGTGCGGGTCTTCGACATGTCCACATCCTGATACGAATTGTCTCAGGATTCAGACTACGCCGAGGCGCGCTCTATCTCCGCGCGGGTCCCACGACCCGGACGGCGGCCGGTCAACGACCGAGAAGGCCCACGTGCGCGAGGGCCTGCTTGAGCAGCGAGCCGCGTCCGCCCTCCATGTCGGCCAGCACGTCGGGGTGCGCGGCCTCCTCGGGCGTCAGCCACGTCAGCTCGAGGGCGTCCTGGCGGGGGTTGCACTCGCCGGTGACCGCGACGACGTACGCCAGCGCGACGGCGTGCTGGCGCGGGTCGTGCAGCGGGGTGACGCCGGGGAAGGGGAAGTACTCGGCGACCGTGAACGGCACGATCGACGTCGGCAGCTGCGGGAACGCGGTCGGGCCGAGGTCCTTCTCGAGGTTGCGCAGCAGCGCGTCGCGCACCGACTCGCCGTGCAGCACGCGACCCGAGACCAGGGTGCGGGTCATCGCGCCCGTCGTGGCGGAGCCGCGCAGCAGCACGCCGATGTGCTCGACCGTGCCGTGGGCGTCGATGCGCACCGGGACGGCCTCGACGTACAGGATCGGCACGCGGGAGCGCGTCTCGTCGAGCGCGAACTCGGGGAGCCAGCCGGGATTCGGGTCAGGGGTGCGCACGGACATGGCCACATTCTGTCCTACCGGTCGTGACGGGCGCCCCGGCGCGGGCGTGTAGCAGACCCGGCGGCACGCGGGTGACCCCCACTTTTTACCTGACGCACTGTCACGAAACATGTGTGACACCTCCGATGTCACGGTC
The DNA here is from genome assembly GCF_014841755.1 of Aeromicrobium sp. CFBP 8757. Classification (NCBI taxonomy): domain Bacteria; kingdom Bacillati; phylum Actinomycetota; class Actinomycetes; order Propionibacteriales; family Nocardioidaceae; genus Aeromicrobium; species Aeromicrobium sp. CFBP 8757. The sequence goes on along the minus strand of NZ_JACYUM010000002.1, from coordinate 502,565 downwards.
GCGAAACAGGAGACGCCGATGCTGAGGCTCCCCCCGCCCCCTTGGCGCGCGACGACGGCGTCCGCGTGGAGGTGGAACCGAGCACCCCTTCGAAGGAGCACGCGTGTTCTCAGTACGACGACAGGTATGGCGCGCCGGTCTGGCCGCCGTCCTGGTCTCCATCCCCTTGGCGACCTTGCCCTCCACGGCCTTCGCGGCCGACGACGACCTCGCCTCCGGCTCCGGCTGGAACGTGACACAGGCCCCCGGCGGCTACCTCGTGACCGTCGAGCTCGACGAGAAGCTGCCGATCAAGTCCGACGCGCCGACGATCGAGGTCGACGGCGTCCCGATCGGCATCGCCACCGAGTCCGCCGACGGCAGGAGCCTGACGGTCTTCACGACCGACCCGGCCGTGGTGAAGGCCGACGACGCCGAGGCCGGCTGGTTCAGCAAGCCGTCCGGCGACACCGCGTCGGCCAGGAAGGCCCAGGCCGCCGAGATCGCTCCCGCGGCCGCCGAGGAGCTCGACGCCAACCCGTCGTCCATCGGCTCGTACGAGGTCACCGAGTCGGTCTACAACTTCGGCACGCAGTCGATCCCACTCGCGGGCATCGGCGGCATCCGCGGCGAGCTGCAGGGCAAGATGTACCTGCCCAAGACCGGCGGCGCCCGACCGACCGTCGTCCTGCTCCACGGACGCCACACGTCGTGCAGCACCGGCACGACGCCCGCGACGCGCTGGCCCTGCAACCCCGGCCAGATCAACGTCCCGAGCTTCGCGGGGTACGACGGCACCGCCCGTGCGCTCGCGAGCCACGGCTACGCCGTCGTCTCGATCGCGGCCAACGCGATCAACTCCAACGACAACCAGCTCGCGCTCGACCAGGGCGCCCAGGCCCGCGGCCAGCTGATCCTCGACACGCTCTCGATGCTCGACAAGGCCGGCAAGGGCGAGTCGGTGACGTACTACGACGCGCAGACGGGCAAGGACGTCTCGCTGGCCGACGCCCTGGCCGACCAGAGCCCTTTGCCGGGCCTGACCCAGGCGACGCAGGCCATCAGCCCGTCCGACCTGGTCGGCCGCTTCGACCTGACCGACGTCGGCCTGATGGGCCACTCGCGCGGCGGTGAGGGCGTCACCTCGGCGGCGACCCTCAACCAGGCGCTCGACAAGCCGTGGGGCATCAAGTCGATCCTGCCGCTCGCGCCCGTCGACTTCGCCCGCATGACGGTGCCGGACGTCGCGATGAACGTGATCCTGCCCTACTGCGACGGCGACGTCTCCAACCAGCAGGGCCAGCACATGCTCGACGACAGCCGCTACGCGTTCGACGACGACGCGCTGCGCAGCGGCGTGTGGGCCATGGGAGCCAACCACAACTTCTACAACACGGTCTGGACGCCCGGCGTCTACGCCTACTCGGTCAGCGACGACTGGGGCGCCACGTCGACCGACGCGGTCTGCGGCCCCCGTTCCGGCACCAACATCCGCATGACGGCGCAGGAGCAGTACGACATGGGCACGGCCTACATGGCCGGCTGGTTCCGTCTGACGCTCGGCGGCGAGAAGCAGTTCCTGCCGATGTTCGACGGCTCGGGCGCGGTCCCGGCCGTCCTGAACGGCGAGGACGTCCGCAGCGTGTCGACGGCTCCGTCGTCGGCCCGCAAGACGGTCTCGACGTTCGAGTCGACCAGCTCGCTGGTCCGCACGCAGGGCGCCGCGACCGCGACGGTCTGCGCCAGTGCTGCCGGGCGCACCGTCTCGCAGCCGCTGCCGTCGTGCACCACCGCGGCGCTCGGCACCTCGGCCCAGCCCCACTGGACGCCCGCCAGCAACGGCGGCAACGTCCCGGCGACGCCGGTCACCAAGATGGTGTGGACGGCGCTGTCGACCGGCACCACGACGCAGACGCCGAGCGAGGTGCGCGTCTCCGTCCCGGCGGCCGCGCGCAACGCGAGCGGTGCCGAGCGCCTGTCGGTCAAGATGGCGGCCGACGAGTCCGTCGTGACGGGCACCGACGTCACGATCACGGTCGTCGACGCCAAGGGCGCGGCCTACAGCTCGCCGGTCTCGAGGCTCAACCCGCTGGCCGTCAACCGGCTCCCGGCCTCGACGGACGCGCGGCTCAAGAAGATCGTGCTGCAGCAGGTCAACGTCCCGACGTCCGCGCTCACGGCGGCCGGCCTCGACGTGTCCGACGTCCGTGAGGTGCGGTTCGCCGCGGCGACGGGTGCGGACGCGACGGCGACGGGCGGCGTGTTCCTGTCCGACCTCGCGTTCGAGACGTCGTCGGTCGGCACCCCGGTCGTCAGGACCGAGCCGACGATCGACATCGCCGCGCCGACGGTCGACGAGGGCAACGGTCCCGGAACCGCGGACATCGCGGTCTACCTGGACGGACCGGCGGCCAAGCCCGTCACGGGCTACGTGTCGGTGCTGGGCTCGGCCACGGGTCGCGGCGGCATCACGATGGAGAAGGTGACGTTCGCGCCGGGTGAGACCTGCAAGGTCGTCACGGGTCCGATCCTCGGCGACGCGCTCGCGAGCGCCACGGCCAGCACGGCCGTGAAGTCGTCGGTCATCAACACCTCGGGCGCGGTCATGGGCAAGAACGCCCTCGCCAACCTCACGGTGCGCGAGGACGACGGCGTCACGGGCACGACGCCGATGCTGCCCTCCGCGGGCATCCAGGGCGACGCGTGCGCCGAGCTCAAGGCCGTCGGCACGACCGGTTCGGTCGCCGTCGACGACAAGACCCCCGCGCCCGGTGACACCGTGACGTTCACGGCGTCGGGCTACCGCTCGGGCGAGGGCGTCACGTTCAGCCTCGGCACGACGGTCCTCGGGGTCGGCACCGCCGACGCCTCGGGCAAGGTCGTGCTGGCGACGACCGTCCCCGCGGACGCCACGATCGGCGTCACCGCCGTGACGGCGGTCGGCTCGGGCACGGGCTTCACGTCCACCGGATCGGTCGAGGTGCTGTACGCCACCGAGACGACGCTCGCGATGTCGCCGGAGATCCCGGCGATCAACGAGCCGGTCACGCTGACGGCGACGGTCGAGGGCACCGACACGGCCGGCACGGTCGAGTTCCTCGACGGCACGACGTCGCTCGGCACCGCTCCGGTCGTCGACGGTGTCGCGACGCTGAAGATCGCGGGATTCAAGGCCGGTGACCACTCGGTCACCGCGGTGTTCGGCCAGACGGGGACCGCGCAGTCGTCGACGTCCGCGGCACTGACGCTGATGCTCGAGAAGGGCAAGTCGGGCATCGCGCTCGTCCTCGCCACCGACTCGTCGGTCTACGGCACGGGCGTCAGGGGATCGGTCGCGGTGGCCAACGGCGACGGCGGCTCGGTCCGGCTGACGTACGGCGGCACGACGGTCGACCTGCCGCTCGGGTCGTCCGACGCGGCCGCGTTCACGCTGCCGGCAGGTCTGGCAGCCGGGTCGTACACCGTGAGCGCCGTGTTCACGGGCACCGACCGGTTCGAGCCCAGCGGCGTCGCCACGGCGAGCCACCAGGTGACCAAGGCGCCGACCAGCGCCGCGGTCTCGGCGAAGTCGTCGGTCAAGAAGGGCCGGACCCTGACGGTGAGGACGACCGTCAAGGGCGCCACGGCCGGGACGTTCCCGACCGGGCAGGTCAAGGTCTACGTCAAGACCGGCAAGGGCTCGTACCGGCTCAAGAAGATCGCGACGCTGACGCCGGGCAACCGCGGCGTCGTCAGCGCCGGGGTCAAGGTCACCAAGAAGAAGGCCACGATCCGCGTCAAGACGGTCTACTCGGGTGACGGCAACTACGGCGCCAGCAGCACCGGCTCGAAGGCGGTGCGCGTGAAGTAGCCGGCACCGTGCGCACGGCGGCGGGGAGGATCCTTCGGGGTCCTCCCCGCCGTCGCGTCCGGCCGCTGGCCCGTGCCGGTGGCAGCATGGTCGGGTGATCAACGGTGGCGTGTCGTTCTGGTGGCAGCAGATCGGACGCCCCGAGCCCCGCGAGGCGCTCGACGGCGACCTCCGGTGCGACGTGTGCATCGTCGGCGGCGGCCTCAGCGGTCTGTGGACGGCGTACACGCTGGCCGGGCTCGACCCGACGCTCGACATCGTCGTGCTCGAGGCGGAGTTCGTCGGGTACGGCGCCTCCGGCCGCAACGGCGGGTGGCTCTCGGCCGAGCTGTCGGGCAGCAAGGAGCGGTACGCCGCGACGCACGGACGCGAGGGCGTCACGGCACTCGTGACGGCGATGGAGCACGCGGTCGACGACGTCGTCGAGGTGTGCCGCGTCGAGGGGATCGACGCCGACGTCGTCAAGAACGGGGTGCTGTACGTCGCCCGCTCGCCGGCTCAGCTCGTGCGGATGCGCGAGGGCCTGGCCGACGACCTCGCGTGGGGGATCGGGGCCGGTCACCAGACCGAGCTGACGTCCGACCAGGTCGGCGAGCGGCTCCGGGTCGAGGGCGCGCTCGGCGGCGTCCTCAGCCCGCACTGCGCACGCGTGCAGCCGGCCAGGCTGGTGACCGGTGTCGCCGAGGCCGCCGAGCGTCGCGGCGTCCGCATCCTCGAGCGCACGCGCGTCACCGGCATCGATCCGGGCGTGGTCACGACCGAGCGCGGACGGGTGCGCGCCCCGCGGGTGCTGCGGTGCCTCGAGGGCTACACCGCGTCGCTGCCGGGCCAGCGACGGTCGTGGCTGCCGATGAACTCGGCCATGGTCGTCACCGAGCCGCTGCCCGACGCCGTGTGGGACGACATCGGGTGGGCCGGCGCCGAGCTGCTGGGCGACAACGCCAACGCCTACTGCTACGCCCAGCGGACGGCCGACGGCCGCATCGCGCTCGGCGGCCGCGGCATCCCGTACCGGTTCGGCTCGCGGACCGACGTCGACGGTCAGACCGACGACTGGACCGTCTCGTCGCTGACGGGCATCCTGCACGACATGTTCCCGGCGACGCGGGCGGCGAGCATCGAGCACGCGTGGTGCGGCGTGCTCGGGGTCCCGCGCGACTGGTGCGCCAGCGTCGGCTTCGACGCGTCCACGGGGCTCGGCTGGGCGGGCGGCTACGTCGGCAGCGGACTGACGACGACCCACCTGGCCGGGCGGACGCTCGCCGACCTGACGCTGGGCCGCGACACCGGGCTGACGCACCTGCCGTGGGTCGACCGTCCGGTGCGGCGCTGGGAGCCGGAGCCGTTGCGCTGGCTCGGGGTGCGCGCGATGTACGGCCTCTATCGCGAGGCCGACCGCCGCGAGGACCGCGGCCTGGCCCGTCCGAGCCGCCTGGCCCGCCTCGGCGACCGTCTCACCGGGCGCTGACCCGGGCCCGGGGCTCGGGGCGACGAGAGAATCTGGGTTCGTCCGAGCCCGCGCGGACGAACCCAGATTCCTCCGTCGGCCTTCGCGGGATAGGCTCGGACCACACGACAGGGGAGCGCCACCGCAGAGGGCGCTGAGAGTGCGGATCCGCCGCAGACCCTTGAACCTGCACCGGTTAGTACCGGCGAAGGGAGTCACGATGAGTTCTGCCACCGCGTCCAAGAACGGGTTCGACGTGCGATACCGCACGATCGACCTGGTCACCATCACCACCCTGGGTGTCGCCTTCGGCGTCATCTTCTGGGGCTGGGGGAAGCTCTACGAGCCGCTCAGCGGCCTCGCGGTCTTCTCGTTCCCGCCGAGCACCGCGCTCCTCGGCGGCGTCTGGCTGTCGGCCGGCGTCGTCGGCGGCCTGATCGTCCGCAAGCCCGGTGCGGCCTTCGCCACGGAGTTCATCGCCGCGGCCGTCTCGAGCTTCATCGTCGGCGGAACGCAGTGGGGATGGGGCGTCTACGCGTCCGGCTTCTGGCAGGGGCTCGGCGCGGAGCTGGTCTTCCTGCTGTTCCTGTACCGCGCGTCCCTCCTGCGGCGCTGGGGCCTCGTCGTCGCGATGCTCGCCGGCGCGGCCGCCGCCGCGTTCGAGGCCGTGTACGAGTGGACGTCGTACTACTCGTACTGGGACATGGGCTACAAGCTGGCCCACCTCGGCTTCTTCGTCGTCTCGGGCGTCGTCATCGCCGGCATCGGCGGCTTCGCGCTCGTGAGGGCGCTGGCGACGGCGGGCGTGCTCGACGCGTTCCCTGCCGGACGCGAACGCGTCACCGAGGTCTAGGCGGCGGGCGAGTGCTGGGCGAGGTCCGGCTCCGCGACCTCACCTGGAGGCCGATCGGCCGCCGCGCACCGGTCCTCGCCGGGCTCGACCTCACGGTCGCGCCCGGCGAGCGGGTGCTGCTGGTCGGGCCCAGCGGGGCGGGCAAGTCGACGATCCTGCACGCCGTGGCCGGCGCCCTCGGCACGACGATCGCCGGCGACCTGTCAGGAACGGCTGAGGTCGACGGACGGTTGGGGCTGCTGCTGCAGAACCCGGCCGACGCTGTCGTGGCCGAGCGCATCGGCCGCGACGTCGCGTTCGGCCCCGAGAACGCCGCGATGCCGCCCGACGAGATCTGGACCCGCGTCGACGCGTGCCTCGAGGCCGTGGGCCTGACCTACGGTCGCGACCACTTCACGGCGGCGCTGTCGGGCGGCGAGCAGCAGCGACTCGCCCTCGCCGGGGTGCTCGCGATGCACCCCGACGTCCTGCTGCTCGACGAGCCGACCTCGATGCTCGACGCCTCGACCGCGTCGAGCGTCCGCGAGGCCGTGCTGTCCGCGAGGGACGACCGGACGATGGTCGTCGTCGAGCACCGCATCGAGCCGTGGCTGCCGCACGTCGACCGCGTCGTCGTGCTGGGCCCCGGTGGCGTCGTCGTCAGCGACGGGACGGTCGGGTCGTTCCTGGCGGGTCCCCGGCCGGCCGGGGTGTGGATGCCCGACATGCCGGCTCCCCTCCCCGTCGACGTCCCGACCGACCTCGTGCGCCCCGCCGTCGAGGCGCTGACGGTGACGGCGACGGACGTGTCGGTCGAGCTGGTCATGCGGACGTTGCGGGGCACCCAGCGCTCGCGCGCCCTGACGGGCCTGACGGCGAGTCTCGTCCCGGGTGCGACGACGGGCTTCACGGGTCCGAGCGGTGCCGGCAAGTCCACGGCGCTGGCGGTCCTCGGCGGGCTGCTCAAGCCCGCCGGCGGCTCCGTCTCGCCGGAGCTGCGGCGACGGCGGTCGGCCGCACTGGCGTCCCTCGTCGGCTGGGTGCCGCAGAACCCGGAGCACGGGTTCCTGACGTCGACGGTGCTGGCCGAGGTCGGGCACACGGCCCGCCGCGTGGGTCGCGAGGTCGATGCGCCGGCGGTGCTGGACCTGTTCGGGCTGGGGCGGTTCGCGGCGTCGAACCCGTATCGCCTGTCGGGGGGAGAGCAGCGTCGTCTCGCGCTGGCCGCGGCGCTGGCCCACCGGCCCGGCATCGTCCTGCTCGACGAGCCGACGGTGGGGCAGGACCCGGGAACCTGGGCGGCGGTCGCGGGGTGGGTGGGCTCGTCGCGCGACGCCGGTGCGACGGTCGGCCTCTCGACCCACGACGCCGATCTCGCCCTCGACATCGAGCACCGCATGCGCGAGGGCGCGATCGCATGAGGTCGCTCGTCCTGCGGGCCAATCCGTTGGCTCAGCTCTCGGTGGGCCTGTTCTCGCTGCTGGCCTCGTTCTGGGTCGACAGCCTGCCGGTCGCGCTGACCGCCCTCGGCGCCTACGTGCTGGCGGCTGCGGTGCTGCTGCCGGGCTGGCGCTACCCGCTGGTGTGCCTGGCGTTCACGTCGATCGCGGCTCTGACGATCGTCTACTCGACGTGGCGGCTCGGCGGTCGGGACCTCGAGGTCGCGGCGACGGCCGGCCTCAGGATCGTCGTGCTGGCGTGGCCCGGCTCCGTCATGGCGGGGTACGTCGACCCGTCGCGGCTCGCCGACTACCTGGCCCAGACCGTGCGCCTGCCCGCTCGGCTGATCGCCGCCCTGGCGGCGGCGCTGCAACGGTTCACGGGCTTCGGCCTGGCCTGGCAGCAGCTCGAGCGGGTGCGCCGCGTGCGCGGGTTCGGGGCGGGTCGCAACCCGTGGTCGAACGGGCGGCACGCCGCGAACATGTCGTTCGCGCTGCTGGTGCAGGCCATGCGGGGTGCGACGGCGACGTCGATCGCGATGGACGCCCGGGGGTTCGCGACGGCGTCCGGACGCACGTGGGCGCTGCCGGCGCCGTGGACGCGTCTCGACGCGGCCGGGCTCGTGGTGGCGGCCGCGCTGGGCGCCGTCCCCGTCATCGCACGGCTCGCGACGTGACGTCCGAGCGGCCTGCTCTGGCGTCGGCCCCCCGGTTCGGGCTAGTCTCGAACTAAGCAAGCGCTTAGTCGAAGTGCTGATCCATCGGAGGTGCCCGCATGACCCGTGTGTTCGAGAGTCTCGAGACGTTCAAGGCCGCCGCGGGGGAGGAGCTCGGCACCAGCGACTGGGTCACCGTGACGCAGGAGCAGATCAACACCTTCGCCGACGCGACGGGCGACCACCAGTGGATCCACGTCGACCCCGAGCGCGCCGCGACCGGCCCGTTCGGCGGCACGATCGCCCACGGCTACCTCACGCTGTCGCTGCTGCCCGTCTTCGCCGAGCAGATCTACTCGATCGAGGGTCTCGCGTTCGGCATGAACTACGGCGCCAACAAGGTGCGCTTCCCGTCACCGGTGCCCGTCGACTCGCGGCTGCGCGCCACTGCGACGCTGGTCTCGACCAACGACATCCCGATCGGCACGCAGGGCATCGTGAGCTTCGTGGTCGAGCGCGAGGGCGCCGACAAGCCCGTCTGCATCGCCGAGGTCGTCTACGTCATGGCCGGAGCCTGACATGCACTTCGGATTCGACGACACGACCAACGAGCTGATCGAGCGCGTCAACGCCTTCATGGACGCCGAGGTCTACCCGGCCGAGGCGACGCTCAAGGAGCAGATCGCCGACAACGAGCGCAACGACGTCTGGTCGTTCCCGCCGATCGTGATGGAGCTGCGCGCCAAGGCCAAGGCGCAGGGCCTCTGGAACTTCTTCGACCCCTCCGAGCACGGCGCCGGCCTGACCAACCTGCAGTACGCGCCGATCGCCGAGATCACGGGACGCAGCATCCAGATGGCGCCGGCGGCGTTCAACTGCGCCGCACCCGACACCGGCAACATGGAGGTGCTCGGCATGTTCGGCACCGACGAGCAGAAGAAGACGTGGCTCGAGCCGCTGCTGGCCGGTGACATCCGGTCGGCGTTCGCCATGACCGAGCCGCAGGTCGCCTCGTCCGACGCGACCAACGTCGAGCTCAGCATCGTCCGCGACGGCGACGACTACGTGATCAACGGTCGCAAGTGGTGGATCACGGGCGCGATGAACCCCGACTGCACGATCTTCATCGTCATGGGCAAGACCGACCCGACCGCCGCGCGTCACCGTCAGCAGAGCCAGATCCTGGTGCCGCGCGACACCCCGGGCCTCGAGATCGTCCGCGGCATGCACGTGTTCGGCTACCACGACCGCGACCACGGCGGACACGCCGAGATGCGATTCACCGACGTGCGGGTGCCCGCCAGCAACCTGATCGGCGGCGAGGGCGAGGGCTTCGCGATCGCGCAGGCCCGCCTCGGGCCCGGTCGCATCCACCACTGCATGCGGTCGCTCGGCATCGCCGAGCGGGCGATCGAGATGATGAGCAAGCGGGCCGCCGACCGTGTCGCGTTCGGCAAGCCGATCGCCGAGCAGGGCGTCGTCCGCGACTGGATCGCCGAGTCGCGCGTGCGCGTCGAGCAGCTGCGCCTGCTGATCCTGAAGACCGCGTGGCTCATGGACACCGTCGGCAACCGGGGCGCCCACAGCGAGATCCAGGCCATCAAGATCGCGACGCCGCAGACCGTCGAGTGGATCCTCGACAAGGCGATCCAGGTGCACGGTGCCGGCGGCCTGTCGCAGGACTTCCCGCTGGCCGAGTGGTTCGCCGGCATGCGCACGCTGCGCTTCGCCGACGGGCCCGACGAGGTGCACAAGAACGCGCTGGCCAAGGCGGAGATCAAGAAGTGGGCCTGACGCCCACCGACGGGACCGTCGCGGTCGTCACGGGTGCCGCGAGCGGCATCGGCGAGGGCATCGCCCAGCGCCTGCTCGAGCGGGGGGCGTCGGTGGTCCTGGGTGACCTCGACGCCTCGCGGCTCGACGCGACGGCCGCCCGGCTCCACGAGGCGCACCCCGGACGGGTCACGCACGTCGCGGGCGACGCGGCCGACGCCGATCACGTCGCGGCGCTCGTCGCGGCGGCGCCCGGCGACGTCGACCTGTTCGTCGCGAACGCCGGCATCTTCCGCGGCTTCGGTCTCGACGTCGCGGACGCCGAGTGGTCGACCGCGTGGGACGTCAACGTCATGGGTCAGGTGCGCGCCGCCCAGGCGCTCGTCCCGGGCTGGCTCGAGCGCGGTCGCGGGTGCTTCGTGAGCACCGCGTCGGCGGCGGGCCTGCTGACGCAGCTCGGCTCGCCGACGTACTCGGTCACCAAGCACGCGGCGGTCGGGTTCGCGGAGTGGCTCGCCGCGACGTACGGCGACCGGGGCGTGCAGGTGTGCTGCCTGTGCCCCATGGCGGTCGACACCGACATGCTCCGCGAGGGCGAGCAGAGTGCCGACGAGACCGCCCGGCTCGCGATGCGCTCGGTCGTCGGCGCCGGGGCGACGGTCACGCCGCTCGACGTCGCCGACGTCCTGCTCGCCGCCCTCGTGGCCGGCGAGTTCTTCGCCCTGCCGCACCCCGAGGTCGGCACGATGTACGCCCGCAAGGCCGCCGACACCGACCGCTGGCTGAGCGGCATGCACCGCTTCCGCACGTCGCTGGAGCCCTGACTCCTCGCGGGGAGGGCGGGCGTCAGGTGAGCCAGCGGGAGGCGGCCCTGGTGTGGGCGGCCTTCTTGGCGGGGTCGAGCCCGTCGTACATGCGGGTCATCATCCGCGAGCGGTGGTTGCCCTCGAAGACGTCGCGGTGGTCGCGCACGAACGTCCAGTAGAGACCGTCCCAGTCGGCCGTCCAGTCGCCGGTCGGCAGGTCGGACATCTTGCGGAGGTAGTTGCTGCCCGACACGTACGGCTTGGTCGTGATGCCGTCGCCGGCCGCGAACTGGCTCATGGCGTAGACGTTGGGCACCATGACCCAGTCGTACGCGTCGACGTACATCTGCATGAACCACTCGTGGACGTCGTCGGGCTCGGTGCGCAGCAGGCTCATGGCGTTGCCGAGCACCATGAGGCGCTCGATGTGGTGGCTCCACCCGCGCGCGAGGACGCCCTCGATCGCGTGGTCGACGGGGTCCAGACCGGTCTGCGCCGTCCACCACCCCGCGTCGAGGGGGCGGGTGTGGTGCAGGTGGTTGCTCGACCTCATGCGACGTCCGTAGAGGACGTAGGTGGCGCGCATGTACTCGCGCCAGCCGATGACCTGCCGCACGAATCCCTCGAGCGACGGCAGGTCGATGGCGTCGGCCTCGAGCACCCGGTCGACGACGTCCGACGGCGACAGCAGCCCGATGTTGAGCCCCGGCGTCATGACGGAGTGGAAGACGAACGGGTGGTGGCGGCTGATGGCGTCCTCGTAGGGGCCGAACTGGGGCAGGCGCTCGGCGACGAACTGCTCGAACGACGCCTCGGCCTCGTCGTGCGAGGTGGGCCACGCGAACGACTCGGCGTCACCCGGGTTGTCGGGGAACTCGTCGCGCACCCACGCGATCGCCTCGTCGACCGCGGGGTGCCGCTCGGGCCACGCGACGTCGGGGACGGGGTGCCCGCGCGGCAGCTTCTTGCGGTTCTCGGTGTCGAACGACCAGCGTCCGCCGACCGGCTGCCCGTCGCCCTCGACGAGGATGCCGAGCCGCTGGCGCTGCCAGGAGTAGAAGTGCTGCATGCGGGCCGGGTGCCGGTCGAACCAGTCGGCGACGTCGGCGCGGGACGTCAGGAAGTTCGGCGACTCCAGCACGTCCTCGGGGCGCAGCCCGACCTGCGCCTCGTCGAGCGCGGCCGAGACGTCGCGCTGCAGCCAGTCGTCGACGACGTCGAACACCGTGACCCGTTCGGGCCGCAGGCGCCGCAGGAGCGCGACGAGCCGCTCGCCGGTGGGCGCGTCCGCGCTGGTCTCGAGGCACTCGACGTCGAACGACGCGTCGCGCAGACGCTCGGCGAACCGCCGCATCGACGCCCGGTGCAGCACGAGCTTCTGCGTGTGGAAGCGGTACTGGCGGAAGAACAGGTCGTCCTCGACGAGCACGAACACCGTCCCGGCGGGTGCGTCGAGGTGCTCGGCGAACAGCTGGTGGGGGTAGACCAGGCGCACGTGGGAGGTGGTCACCGGCGGGCGACCGCCTCGCCGACGATTTCGGCCATCCCCGCGTAGCCCGCGTCGTTGGGGTGGAAGTGGTCGGCCGACAGCCGGCCGCGCCACGAGCGCATGCGCGGGTCGCGGAACTCGGCGACCCGCACCCGTCCGGCGGCGGCCGCCTCGTCGACCCGTCGGTTGAAGTCGACCGACGCGGACTGGCCGCCGGGCTGCGAGCCGACGATCGAGCCCACCGGCAGCTCGCGCAGCATCTCGTCGAGGGCAGCGGGCAGCAGCGGACGGAACCGACGGCTGAACAGGTCGTTGCTGCCGATGACGACCGTCACGAGGTCGGGCTCGACGCCCAGCGACCGCATGGCGGGGATCTGCCGCTCGACGACGTCGGCGACGCGCCCGCCGTAGACGGAGAGGTTGACGAGCCGGTGGTCGGGCAGCGTCCCGGCGAGCTGGCCGACCCACCCACGGTCGTACGCGCTGGCGCCGACGCCCTGCGACATCGAGTCGCCCATGACGACCCACAGCGGCCCGGACGACGCCGCGGCGGCGCGGTTGTGCCGCTCCCACGCGTGCGCGTACGGCTCGACCTGGCGCTGCACGGCCCGCACGCCGGGCAGGAGCAGGGACGCCGTGCGGATGAACGGTCCGCTCTCGCGCCCACTCAGGTTGGAGTACTCGAATCCCGTCTCGCTCACGGGACCAAGTCAAGCACCGGGAGGCCACGTAGGCTTGCCGAAGAGATGGCGGAGGGGCTTGCCGAAGAGATGGCGGAGGGGCTTGCCGAGACGATCTGGGAGAGTGGAGCGGTGACGGGCGTGCGGGGCATCAGGATCATGAGCGTCGCGGCGGCCGTCGTGCTCGTCGCGTACGTGATCGGCGGCATCGCCGGGGCCGATCTCGGCTCGGCCCTCGGACTCGCGAAGATCGTCGTCGTGGTGGCCGCGGTGGTCGTCGCGGCCCTCGCGTTCCAGGGCTGGTCGCACTCCAGCACCCCCCACACGCTCAGCGCCATGGTCGTCGCCCTGCTCGGCGGGGCCTCGCTGGCCTCGACCGTCTCGACGGCCAAAGGCGACGACCTGTACGGCAGCGACCCGATGGCACTGGTCGGCACGGTGGCGGTCGTCGCCGCCGTCACGATCGTGCAGATCGGCCAGACACGTTCGAAGGACGGTGCAGCATGATCGAGCTCCTCACCCCCACCCAGATCGACGAGATGCGTCCGGCCGGGCGCTTCGTGGCGTCCGTCCTGACGGCGCTGTCGGAGGCGGCCGACGTCGGCGTCGACCTGCTCGAGCTCGACGCCCTCGCCCACGACATGATCCGCAAGGAAGGGGCCGAGTCGTGCTACATCGACTACCACCCCTCGTTCGGCGCGATGCCGTTCGGCAAGGTGCTGTGCACGTCGGTCAACGACGCCGTGCTGCACGGGCTGCCCCACCCGTACAAGCTCCGTGACGGCGACCTCGTCAGCTTCGACTTCGCGGTCTCGGTGGACAAGTGGGTGTGCGACTCGGCGGTCAGCGTCGTCGTCGGCACCCCGCGCGAGGAGGACCTGCGCCTCATCGGCCACGCGCAGGAGGCGCTCGACGCCGCGATCGCGGTGGCCCGTCCCGGCCACCGCATCGGCGACATCTCGGCGGCGATCGGTGCCGTCGGCCGCTCGCACGGGCTCAAGGTCAACACGCAGTTCGGCGGCCACGGGGTCGGCCGGACGATGCACGGCGACCCGCACGTGCCGAACGACGGCAAGGCCGGACGCGGTCTGCCGCTCAAGCCGGGCCTGGTCATCGCGATCGAGCCGTGGTTCCTGCACACGACCGACGAGATCCGGATGGATCCCGACGGCTGGACCATCCGCAGCGCCGACGGCTCGCGGGGCGCGCACGTCGAGCACACCATCGCGATCACCGACGGCGACCCGATCGTCATGACCGCCCGCGACTGACGTCGCCCCGCGGCCCCGCGGACGGGTTCGTCACGTTCGGGTCCGTGACACGGTGTCCCTGCCTAGGCTGGTCGCATCGCCTCGGCACGGGAGAGCCGCGGCCTGCTGAGCCAGGGAGAATCCGCCATGCGCGCCGTCCGTCGAACGTCCGTCCTGCTCGCGGGGGCCCTCGTCGCCTCCGGCATCGCCATGCTGCCGGCCCACGCCGCCGACGACCCGACGACCCTGGCCGTCGAGGGGACGGTGCGGTCCGTCGTGGTCGACCGCTTCGGCAGCGAGGCGGCGTCCGACCACCTGTTCACGGTCGTGACGGACGCGGGCGCCGTGATCCCCGTCGACCTGCCGAACGAGACGCCCGTCAACGGGCGCTTCGAGGGCGAGCTCGTCGTCCCCACTGACGTCGAGGCCGCCCTCGACGCTCGCGCCTTCCTGCCCGAGGAGGGCGCCACGATCGCCCAGGACACCCGGGCCGGACGCGTCGCCGTCGCCGAGGCCGCTCGCCAGGACGAGCCCCTCGAGGTGTCGACCGCCTCCGTCGCGCCGGCGCGCGCGGCCGCGGTGACCACACCGGCGGTCCACCGCGCCTACGTGGCCCTGCTGTCGAACAAGGGCTCGGTCGAGGAGACGCCCGCGCAGGTCAAGACCCTCGTCGAGCAGATGACGTCGTACTGGACCACGGAGTCGGGCGGAGTCATCACGTCGTTCGCCGTGCAGGGCGACGTCGTGCCGTTCACCACCGCGAGCACCGCCACGACGGCGCAGAGCTGTGGCATGGGCTCTCCCGGCGCGGTCTGGAACGAGGCGAGGGCCCAGTTCCCGAACGTCTCGTTCGCGGTGGGCTCGCGCAACCACCTGGTGGTGGCGATGGCGGACGAGTGCGGCGACGGCGGCATCGCCGGCATCGCGAGCGTCGGCAACGACCTGTCGAGCGGCGGGCCGATGAGCTTCACCCTGGGCGACGTCGCGACGCAGGTGGGCGTCCACGAGCTGGGGCACACGTTCGGCCTGGGGCACGCGAACCTCGACGAGTGTCCCGACGTGGACGAGTGCGGCGACGGCGAGTACTTCGACCTCTACAGCCCCATGTCGCTCGCCGTCGGCGGGGACGCCTTCGCGTCGCCCGCGCTCGACTCGGCGTTCCGTGAGCGGCTCGGCATCGCGCCCGCGAGCGAGCTGACGGCCCTGACGTCGTCGGGCACGGTCACGCTGCGTCCGAGGTCGGACGCGACCGGCGTGCGGGGCGCGGTGGTCGTCGACCCCGTCACGTCGGCGCGGTACGTCGTGGAGGTGCGGTCAGGGACGGGTCGGGACGCCGGGACGTTCTACGCCAGCCGCTACTCACTCGGCGCGCCGGTGACGTACGACCCCGGGGTGACCGTCACGACCGTGTCCGACGGCGGCGAGCTGGCGCTGCAGACGCGCAAGGCGTCGGCCACGTACGACGGCGCCTTCACGGCCGGCCAGACGTTCGTCGGTCCGGGCGGGTCGACGAGGATCGCGGTCGGTGCGACGTCCTCGGCGGGAATACCCGTCACCGTGACGCTGGCGGGCACCGGGTCTCCCGTCACGCCGACGCCGACGCCGACCCCGACCCCGACCCCGGCGCCGACGCCCACCCCGGCGCCGGCGGCGCCCGCCCCGGTGCTCGCGCCGCCGGCCCCCGCGCCGCTGTCGGCCGCGACGCCCCGCATCGTCGGCACCGCGAAGGTCGGCCGCACCCTGAAGGTCAAGGTCGGCTCGTGGTCGCCGCGGCCCGCGTTCACGTACCAGTGGTTCGCCAACGGGCGGAAGATCTCGTCGAAGGCCACCGCGAGCTCGTTCAGGCTGACGTCGAGGCAGCGGGGCCAGCGCATCACGGTGCGCGTCACCGGCACCAGGAGCGCCCACGTCACGACGGCCAGGACGTCGAAGAGGACCGCGAGGGTCGCCGGGCGGTAGTCGTGCGAGCCGTGTCACGCCGCGGGTGAACATCGCCTGAACACCCCCGCGCACCCCTCGACGGGGGTGGTTGCGAGGCGCACCCTTGATCCGTGAACGAGTCCCTCATCATCCTGGTCCTCGTGGTCGCGACCGCGCTGGCCTTCGACTTCACCAACGGGTTCCACGACACCGGCAACGCGATGGCGACGTCGATCGCGACGGGCGCGCTGTCGCCCAAGGTCGCGGTGACGCTCAGCGCCGTGCTGAACCTGGTCGGCGCCTTCCTGTCGACCGCGGTGGCCGCGACGATCGCCAAGGGGCTGGTCGACGCGAACCTCGTGACGCTCGAGGTCGTGTTCGCAGGCCTCGTCGGCGGCATCACGTGGAACCTGCTCACGTGGCTGCTCGGCATCCCGTCGAGCTCGTCGCACGCACTGATCGGCGGGGTCATCGGCGCGATGCTCGCGGCGGCCGGGTCCACGGGCGTCGAGTGGAAGGGCGTCGTGTCCAACGTCGTCCTGCCGGCGGTGCTGTCGCCCGTGATCGCCGGCCTCGTCGCGACGCTCGGCACGTACTCGGTCTACCGGTCGACCCGGGGGCTCGAGGAGCGTCGCACCGAGCGCGGCTTCCGCATCGGGCAGATCGGCTCGGCCTCGCTCGTCTCGCTCGCGCACGGCACGAACGACGCCCAGAAGACGATGGGCATCATCTTCCTGGCCCTGATCTCGTACGGCAGCGTCAGTGCCGACGACACCCTCCCGCCGACGTGGGTCATCGTGTCGTGCGCCTCGGCGATCGCGCTCGGCACGTACCTGGGCGGCTGGCGCATCATCCGGACGCTCGGCAAGGGCCTGGTCGAGATCAGGTCGCCGCAGGGCATGGCGGCCGAGAGCTCGTCGGCCGCGATCATCCTGCTCGCGAGCCACTTCGGCTTCTCGCTGTCGACGACGCACGTCGCGACGGGGTCGATCCTCGGCTCGGGTCTCGGCAAGCCGGGCGCCGAGGTGCGGTGGGGCGTGGCCCTGCGCATGGCGACGGCCTGGGTCGTGACGCTGCCGGCGGCCGCGCTCGTCGGGGCCGTCGCCTACGGCGCCACGGCCGGCATCGGCGGCCTCGCCGGCGTGCTGGTGGTCTTCGCGGGGCTGCTCGCGGTGTCCTTCACGATCTGGCTGCGCTCGCGCGGCAGCGTGGTCAGCCACGACAACGTCAACGACGAATGGGACGACCGTGCGTCGTCCCGGCGACCGGCCGTGGCCGGCGCAGAGAGCTGAGGGATCGGACGATGAACGGTTGGCTCGACGTCGGGGCACTGCTCAAGGTGCTCGTGTTCGGGATCGTCGCGGGTGCGGGGCTGCCGGCCCTGTTCGCCGTGGGGGTGAGGTCGCAGGCCGTGGGTGCCGGGACGATCGACGGCCAGCACCTCGCGGGCGACCGGCGACCGCTGCTGACCGCGGCCGCGTACCTGTGCTTCGCGCTGGTGGCCGTCGCGATCGTGGCCGGCGTGCTGTTCGTCGCGCGCGACTTCATCGGCCATCACACCGGGTGGTACGTCCTGGGGGCGGAGCCGTCGTGAGCAAGCCGTCGTTCGTCGAGGCGATCGTGGGCTGGCTGCGCGAGGGGTATCCGCAGGGCGTCCCTGCCCAGGACTACGTGCCGCTGCTGGCCCTGCTGCGGCGCCGCCTGACCGACGACGAGGTCGCGGCGGTCGTCGCCGAGCTGATCTCCTCGGGCCAGGTGCCCGTCGACTCCGCCGACATCGGCACGAGCATCACCAAGGTCACGGACGCGTTGCCGTCCGAGGACGACATCGACCGCGTGCGCGAGCACCTGCCCGCCGGCCTCTAGGAGCCGAGGCCCGGGGGACGTCGGTCGGCCCAGGGGTGGGCGGCCTCGACCTCGGCGCACAGGCTGAACAGCAGCCCGTCCTGGGCGGGCAGGGTCGCGAGCATGACCCCGATCGGCAGACCGTCGTCCGACCAGTGCAGCGGCAGCGTGGCGGCGGGCTGGCCGCTCATGTTGTACAGCGCCGTGTAGGGCGTGTAGAGCAGCTCGCGGCGGTGGTCCTCGACGGGATCGCCCGACTCGTTGAACCACGCGACGGGCTGGGGTGGCAGCGCCAGCGTGGGCGTCAGCATCGCGTCGTACGGCTGCAGGCCGGTCACGACGTCGCGGGTCGTCGCCTCGACGAACTGCATCGCGCGCGCCAGCTCGACCGCCGTCGCGCGTCCGCCCCGCTCGCGCCAGTAGCGGGTGTTGGCCCGCAGCAGCGGCTCGGCCTCGGCCGGGACGGGTGCCCCCGCGACGCCGCTCGACCAGATGACGTTGAACTGCGGCTCGAGCTCCTGCGGGAACGGGTTGGCGACGTCGACGACCTCGTGGCCCAGCGACTCCAGCAACCGGCTCGCGTGCTCCCAGGCGGCGACGGCGTCGGGGCCCGGCTCGACGCCGTCGAGGTGCGTGCCCGACCAGCGGGCGATGCGCAGACGTCGCGGGGTGCGTCGCGCGTGCTCGACGAACGGGACGTCGGGGTCGGGCAGGGGGCGCAGGTCGCCCGGCATGGGGTGGGCGATCGTGTCGAGCAGCGCAGCGGCGTCGCGGACGGTGCGGCTGAGCGGCCCGTCGACCGCGAGGCCGCTCCAGTCCGACCCCGACGGACCGACGCTGACCCGCCCGCGGCTCGGCTTGAAGCCGAAGATCCCGCACGTGCTGGCCGGGATGCGGATCGACCCGCCGCCGTCGCTGCCCTGGGCCAGCGGGACGAGACCGGCCGAGACGGCGGCCGCCGCCCCGCCGCTGGAGCCACCGGCGTTGCGGGTCGGGTCCCACGGCGTGCGGGCCGGGCCGACGAGGTCGTTGTCGGTGTACGACGACAGGCCGAACTCGGGGGTGTTGGTCTTGCCGAGGCTGATGAAGCCGGCCTCGCGGATCATCCGGACGAGGTGGGCGTCGGTCGTCGGGACGTGGTCGCGCATCGCGGCCGACCCCATCGTGGTGCGGACGCCGGCGGTCGCCGTGAGGTCCTTGACCGCGGTCGGCACGCCGGC
This sequence comes from Aeromicrobium sp. CFBP 8757, assembly GCF_014841755.1. Lineage (NCBI taxonomy): Bacteria > Bacillati > Actinomycetota > Actinomycetes > Propionibacteriales > Nocardioidaceae > Aeromicrobium > Aeromicrobium sp. CFBP 8757. Next base: position 483,379 of record NZ_JACYUM010000002.1, on the reverse strand, counting down.
GAAGGGGCGGGCTCGACCGGCGGCGATCGCCGCGTCCGCCGCGGCCGCCTGCTCGAGCGCCGCCTCGGCCGTGACGGTCACGAAGGCGCCGAGACCGGCGTCGTGGCGGTCGATGCGGTCGAGGTGGTGCGACACCAGCTCGACCGCCGAGACCTCGCGGTCGCGCAGCAGGGCTGCCTGGTCGGTCGCGTCCAGCTCGTGGAGCTCGCTCATGTGCACGACGATAGACGCATGGTGCAGTCGGTCGAGCTCGTCCTCGACGCCCGCCTCGACGCCGAGGTGCGCGAGGAGTGGGCGCTGCTGCTCGAGGCCGGGCTGCCGAGCCAGGCCCGCCACACCGGCGCGTCGAACGCTCCGCACGTCACGCTGGGCGTCGCCGACACCGTCGACGAGTCGGCCGAGCGGGCGCTGGCCGAGGTCGGCTACGGCGCCGGCGAACCGCTGCGGCTGGGCGGCCTGCTGGTCTTCCCGGGCCGGACGTCGGTCGTGTCGCGCGCCGTCGTGCCGACGGCCGGGCTGCTCGAGACCCACCGGTCGGTCGACGCCGCGCTGGACGGGCTCCCCGGACGTCCTCCCACGACGGCTCCCGGCGCCTGGACGCCGCACGTCACGCTGGCCCGCCGGCTCGACGCCGAGCAGCTCGCGGCCGCGCTGGCCCTGCTGGCCGACCGTCCGCGCGAGCTCGTCGGCACGATCCGCTGCGGACGACGTTGGGACGCCGACGCCCGGGCCACGTGGGACGTCGGCACCGTCGCCTAGCCCCGTCGTCACGGCCTACGCTGGTACCCGTGGCCACCCCCAAGGTTCTGCTCTTCTACGGCTTCGCGCCGCTGGCCGACCCCGACGCGATCCGGCTCTGGCAGCACACGCTGTGCGACGCGCTCGGCATCCGCGGGCGCATCATCGTGTCGAGGGACGGCATCAACGCGACGCTCGGCGGTGACGTCGTCGCGCTCAAGAAGTACGTCAAGGGCACCCGCGCCTACGCCCCGTTCAAGGAGATCGACTTCAAGTGGAGCGAAGGGGGGCCGGCCCGCGACGACGGGACGACGTCCGACTTCCCGCGGCTCAGCGTGCGCGTGCGCGACGAGCTCGTGACGTTCGGTGCGCCGGACGAGCTGCAGGTCGACGAGCACGGGGTCGTCGACGGCGGGACGCACCTCTCGCCGGCCGAGCTGCACGAGCTCGTGGCCGCGAAGGACGTCGTGTTCTTCGACGGCCGCAACCGGATCGAGTCGGCGATCGGGCACTTCGACGGCGCCGTCCTGCCGCCCGTCGACACGACGCGCGAGTTCATCGCGGCGCTCGACAGCGGCGCCTACGACCACCTCAAGGACCGGCCCGTCGTGACGTACTGCACCGGTGGCATCCGGTGCGAGGTGCTGACGCCCCTCATGCGCCACAGGGGGTTCCAGGAGGTCTACCAGCTCGACGGGGGCATCGCGACGTACGGCGAGGCGTACGGCGACGACGGCCTCTGGAAGGGCTCGCTGTACGTCTTCGACGACCGCATCACGATGGACTTCTCCGACCACGCGGCCCTCGTCGGCTCGTGCGACCGCTGCGACGCGGCCACCAACCACGTCGCCGACTGCGGCGACGTGTCGTGCGTCCGCCAGATGGTGCGGTGCGGCACCTGCCTCACGACCGACCGGATGTGCGATCTCCACGCGGTGGCCGCATGACGGCCGACAAGCGGTTCCCGCGCGACGTCTTCGCCGCCGGTCCCGATCCCGACACGCGCTTCACGCTGGCCAACGAGCGCACGTTCCTGGCATGGACCCGGACGTCGCTGGCGCTCGTCGCGGGGGCCGTCGCGGTGCACAGCCCGTTCTTCGAGCTCGACGCCTGGGTCAGCAACCTGGCGTCGCTGTGGCTCCTGGTGCTCGCCGCGCTGTGCGTGGGCCAGGCGTGGCTGCGGTGGCGCGCCGTCGAGAAGGCGATCCGGACCGGGTCGCCGATGCCGGGGTTCGGCGCGCCCGCGCTGCTGGCGGTCTCCGTCGGCGTGCTGATCGTCTCGGTGGCGGTCGGCGTCGTCGTCGTGGCCGCTCGCTGACGGCCCTCGTGTCGCCTATCGTTCGACCGTGAAGACGGGACCGACGCGTGTGATCCCGCCATTCGCGTGGGTCACGTCGGCCGGTGGTCTCGTGATCGCGCTGAGCGGTCTGGTCGACGCCCTGACGTCCACGGGTGACGTGTTCGGCTCGGCGTGGACGTGGGGCTGGGTGGCGATCACGGTGGTGCTGGCGACCGTGCCGCTCGCCTTCGGCGACCGGCTGGTGCGCGAGATCGGGGTCGTCGGCTCGAGCGTCTTCTTCGCGGTCACGTCGCTGCAGATGGCGCTGTCCACGTCGGCCGTCGCCTCGGTCAACAACCTCGTGCTCTACCCGATGGTCGCGTGCTACCTCGGCTGGTTCTACCCGCGTGCCGTCTCGAGGGTCGTGACCGCGGCGGCCTTCGCGATGTCGGGCGCCGCGCTGGCCGTCAACACCCACGACCGGGTCTTCATCACGTGGGTCAACCTGGTGCTCGCCTCGACGTTCTGCCTCGAGGCCGCCGGCTACCTGCGCGCACGGCTCGACCGCGAGATCACGACCGACCCGCTCACGGGCGTGCTGAACCGCTCGGGGCTCGACGACCGCATCGACGTCGAGCTCGGGCGCGCGGCCCGCTCGGGGGCTCCGCTGACGGTCGGGATCATCGACCTCGACGGGTTCAAGCAGGTCAACGACGAGCACGGGCACGCGGCGGGAGACCGGCTGCTGGTGGCGTTCGCGGCGGCGCTGCGCGACCAGACCCGGCCCTACGACACCGTGGCGCGCATCGGTGGCGACGAGTTCCTCGTCATGATGCCGGACACCGCGGCGTCGCAGGCCGGCGACTTCTTCGAGCGGCTGCGGGCCGCGACCCGCGACCCGTGGTCGTACGGCCTGGCCGAGGCGGTGCTGGTCGACTCGGCGCGCACGATCCGCGCGCGGGCGGACCTCGAGCTGTACGCGCAGAAGGTGTCGCGACGCCGCGCCCGCGACGCGCGCGCGGACCCGCCGGTGCCCTGAGCCGTCAGGGCTTGACGGCGCGCACGAGGCCGACGACGTCGTCGACCAGCCCGCGGACTCCGGGGATGCGGGTCAGGCGCAGGGCGCGGTCGATGACCGGGACGGCCTGGCGCACGAGCTGTCGCGTGCGCTGCTGGCCGTCGCTCGCGTCGTGCACCCAGAACAGCACGACGCCCATCTGCACGAGCCACAGCAGCTCGGGCAGCTCGGCCCGCAGCGCCTTGGCCAGCTTGATGTCCGATCCCTCGACGACCTGTCGGTGCAGGTCGATCGCGGCGAGCCGGGTGGTCTCGGAGTCGTCGCTGAAGGGCGACAGCGGGCTGCTCGGCTCGGCCGCGTTCTTGAAGAACTTGCCGGCGAACTCGTGGTACGGCTCGGCGACGTCGACCCACGCCAGCAGCACGCCCGTGAGACGGTCGGAGAACGTCGTCGCCGTCGCGAGGGTGTGGGCGGCCCGTTCGGCGTGCTCGGCGTTGATGCCGTCGTAGTACGCCTGGATCAGGTGTTCCTTGGACGAGAAGTAGTAGTACGCGTTGCCGATCGAGACCCCCGCCTCGTCGGCGATCGCGCGCATCGTGGCCTTGTCGTAGCCCTTGGTGCGGAACAGGCCCATCGCCGCGTCGATGATCGACTGGCGGGTCTGCTCGGCCTTGGCGGAGCGCTCGCCCTTCGGAGCGGCCTGGGCCTTCGGCGAGGGCGGGGGGCTGTCGGTCACGACGTTCAATGTATCCATCGTCGCTCAACGGCGCGGCTGCGCCGGGTACTGCGCGTAGACCTGCTGCTGGTAGGCGGCGGCCTGACGGGCGCGATCGGCCTCGGCGCGACCCCGGCGGCGCATCGACGAGAAGACCATGACGTTGACGAAGTGGATGACGCCCAGCACCAGCATCACGACGCCGATCTTGACGCTGAGGGTCTCGAGCAGGCCGGTCAGGTCGGCGACGTCGCCGCCCCCGCGCAGGTACAGCATCACGAAGCCGAGGTTGACGAGGTAGAAGCCCACGACGAGCAACCGGTTGACGGCGTCGGCGAGGCCGTCCTCGCCGTGGAAGACGTCGGTCAGGAACACGCGCCCGTTGCGCGACAGGGTCGCGGCGACCCAGATCGTGATGGGCACGGCGGTCAGCAGGTAGGCGAGGTAGGTGGCGACGGTGTAGTCCATGGGTCGATCCTCTGTGTGGACGTGTTCAGCTCGTGCGACCACCATAGCGCAGAATTGAACATGTTCAAATGTTCGGTCGTCAGGTGTCGAGGAGCTTCCGCTCGAGCGGGGCGGTCCGGCGGCCGCGGGGGGTCAGGCGCACGTCGCCGATCGTCGCTGCGAGTCGCTCGGCGCGCATCGCGAGCGCGGCGGACGCCTCGGAGCCGATGTCGTCGAGCAGGCGCACGGCGACCTGCCCGCCCGGCAGGTGCACCCACCCACCGACGACGCGGCCGTCGCACCACGCGGTGCCCGCGATGTTGCCGGTCGTGTCGAACAGGGCCGGCCCGTGGTCGCCGAGGTAGAAGTCTCGGTGCTTCCAGCCCATCGGTGTGGCGTCGAGGGCCGGCAGCAGCGCCACCCACGGCCCGACGTCCGGCGTCGGCTCGAGGTCGTCGGCCAGTGCCCACGCCGGCCCGCCCCCGACGCCGCCGAGGTCGACCTCGACGGCGTCGATCGCCGCGAGCGCGCGGCGCGTGCGGGTCTTGGTCCACCTGGTCCACCACGTCAGGTCGGCCTCGGGCGCGGGGCCGAATCGCGCCAGCCACCGGCGGGCCAGGTCGGCCTCGGCCTGCCGCGGGTCGATCGCGACAGCCGCCGCGGGTGACCAGTCGGCCAGCGTCGACCAGCGGAACTGCGTCGAGGTCCACGAGCCCTTGGGGCGCCCGCGCACCACGCGGCCCTGCGCGCCGAGCACCGTCAGCACCCGGCTCGCGATGCGCACCGTCGTCTCGTTGCGGGTGCCCGGCGCCATCACGACCGTCGTGGCCAGGCGCTCGTCGGCGGCGACCAGATCGGCCGGCGTGGCCTCGCCGAGCCGTGCGACGACGTCGACGGCCACCTGCTCGACCCGGCGCAGCCAGGCGTCGGGCTCATCGACGCCACCGGCCCCGAGCAGGGCGACGAGCTTGCGGCGCTCCTCGCGGGCGACGTCGTCGGCGGCTCCGGCGAGCAGCACGGGGACGTCGTCGACGGGCGCCACGAAGACCGTGCGGCGCATCGCCATGACGCGCACGAGCGTCCGGTCGTCGTAGAGCGCCCGCTCGACCTCGGCGACACCGAGACCGTCGTCGCAGCGGGCCCAGGCGGAGACGAACGTCGAGCCCGGGTCGGTGCCGTGCAGGGCGACGACGCTCGCTGCGGCCGCCGCCAGGTCGTGGTCGCGGGTGCCGTCGGCGAGCCGGTGCCTGAGCCCGATGCGGCGGCGCCGCTCGTCGTCGTCGAAGCGCTGCATGGCGCGACGCTATCGGCCGGGGCGGACATCGACGGCGTGTGACGCACGTCATCGACACGGGATTGGTGTGGGAGTCGGCCCGCGACTAGCATCGAAACGAAACGGTTTCGTACTGATGGAGGTTCTGATGGCTCGCATGACGGACGAACGTCTCAGCGAGCTGTACGTCGGCACCCTCGCGCTCGTCGCCGAGCACGGCTACGAGAAGCTCACGATGGACCAGGTCGCCGAGGCGACGCGGTCCAGCAAGGCCACGCTGTACCGGCAGTGGGGCAGCAAGTCGGCGCTCGTCGTCGAGGCGCTGACCTGCGTCGGCGAGATCGACCCCGAGGTCCCCGACACGGGTTCGCTGCGCGGCGACCTGCACCTCATGGTCGACCGTGGCGAGGCCAAGGGCCACGAGCACGACGCCGACCTGATCGCCGCGATCATGCACGCCGTCCGGCACGACCCCGAGCTGGGCGACGCCGTGCGCACGCAGATCCTCGAGCCCGGGCGCGAGAGCATCCGGGCCGTCGTCCGCCGGGCCGTCGACCGCGGCGAGGTCGCCGCCGACTGCCCGGCCCTCGCCTTCGTCGACTACGTCTTCATCGCGCCGATCGTCCTGCACCACCTGCTGGAGGGCGACGAGCCGTCCGGCGATTTCCTCCGTTCCTACGTCGACGGCGCGCTGCTGCCCGCCCTCGGCATCCACTGACACCGCACCACTCGAGGGAGACACACACCATGGCTTGGCACCTCTACCGCCTCGGACGCTGGTCGTTCCGGCACCGCTGGACCGTCCTGTCGTTCTGGATCGGCCTGCTGCTCGTCGTCGGCGTGGCCTCGCAGACGCTCGCGGGCAAGACGTCCGACGAGTTCAGCGTGCCGGGCATCGAGTCGTCGCAGGCCTTCGACCTGATCAAGGAGCGAACGCCCGACGCCGCGCCCGACGGGGCGCAGGCGCAGATCGTCTTCCAGGCGCCCGAGGGCCAGCGGCTCGACGACGCGACGAACAAGGCGCTGGTCGACGAGACGCTCGCCGCGATCGACTCCAAGAACGTCATCGCCGCCACCGACCCGTTCGCCGGCACGATCTCCGAGGACGGGCGCACGGCCTACTCCTCGGTGTCGTACGCCAAGAACTCGATCGAGCTGACCGACGCCGACCGCACGGCGCTCGAGGACGCGCCCGAGGCGGCGCGCGACGCGGGCCTGACGGTCGCGATCGGCGGCGACGCGCTCCAGGAGGTGCCGCACGGCGGCACCGCCGAGCTCATCGGGATCGGCATCGCGATCATCGTCCTGCTGATCACGTTCGGCTCGCTGCTCGTGGCGGGCATGCCGCTGCTGACCGCGCTCATCGGCGTCGGCATCGGCGTCGCGTCGATCACGACGCTGACGGGCTTCGTCGACCTGGGCTCGACCACCCCGATCCTGGCCACGATGCTGGGCCTGGCGGTCGGGATCGACTACGCCCTGTTCATCGTCTCGCGCTACCGGCACGAGATCCACCTCGGTCGCGACCGCGAGGAGGCCGCCGGCCGGGCCGTCGGCACCGCCGGGTCGGCCGTCGTCTTCGCGGGCCTCACGGTCGTCATCGCGCTCGCGGGCCTGTCGGTCGTCAACATCGCGTTCCTGACCGAGATGGGTCTGGCGGCCGCCGCCACCGTCGCCGTCGCGGTGCTGATCGCCCTCACGCTGCTGCCGGCCCTGTTCGGCTTCGCCGGGCGCAACATCGGGTGGGGCAAGCTGCCGTTCATCAACGCCCGCGACCCCGAGGACCAGTCCGTGAGCCGCACCAACGGGCGCCGCTGGGCCGACTTCGTCACCAGGAACAAGCTCGTCACGTTCGTCGGCGGCCTGGTCGTGGCCGGCGTCATCGCGATCCCGGTCGCCTCGATGCAGCTCGCCCTGCCGGACAACGGCACCGCCGCCGAGGGCAGCGGCCCGCGCGTCGCCTACGACCTGATCTCCGACGACTTCGGAGCCGGCACCAACGGCCCGCTGCTGGTCGTCGTCGACACGAAGGACGCCGCCGACCCGGCCGCCGCGGTCGACGCGACGGTCCAGCGGGTCGAGAGCATCGACAAGGACGTCGCGGCGGTCGTGCCGCCGGCGCCCGACCCGTCCGACACCGCGGCCACGCAGACCTACCTCGACGACCTGCAGGCCACGGGCTACGCGATCATCAGCGTCATCCCGAAGAGCGGTCCGTCCGAGGCGGCGACGCAGCAGCTCGTCGACGACATCCGCGGCGCCGTCGGAAGCGTCGAGCAGTCGACGGGTGCCGATGTGCTCGTGACCGGTCAGACGGCGCTCGGCGTCGACATCTCCGAAAGCCTCGCCGACGCGTTCCCGAAGTACCTGCTCGTCGTGGTCGGCCTCGCGTTCGTCCTGCTGACGATCGTGTTCCGCTCGGTCCTCGTGCCCCTCAAGGCCGTCCTCGGGTTCCTGCTGTCGGTCGGCGTCGCCCTGGGCGCGACGGTCGCGGTGTTCCAGTGGGGCTGGCTCGCCGACCTGATCGGCGTCGACACGTCCGGGCCGGTGCTGTTCATGCTGCCGCTGCTGCTGACGGGCATCCTGTTCGGCCTCGCGATGGACTACGAGGTCTTCCTGGTGTCGCGGATGCGTGAGGAGTACGTGCACGGCCGGCCCGCGCGCGAGTCCGTCGTCCTCGGGTTCCAGTACGGCGCTCGCGTCGTGACGGCGGCCGCGGCCATCATGATCGGCGTGTTCGGCGGCTTCGCGCTGGGCGACGACATCATCATCAAGTCGATCGGCTTCGGTCTCGCGGTCGGCGTCCTGGCCGACGCGTTCCTCGTCCGCATGACGATCGTCCCGGCGTTCATGGCGCTGATGGGCGACCGCATGTGGTGGATGCCGAAGTGGCTCGACAAGGCGCTGCCCAACCTCGACATCGAGGGCGAGTCGCTCGAGCGGCACCTCGCCGAGGGCGCGGACGCTGACGCCGGCAGGCACGCGGCCGCGCCGCACGCCCACGTCGGCTGATCCGACACGCTGGGCCTGTCCCCCCGCGAGCGGGAGGACAGGCCCAGTGGTGCGTGCGGGTCAGTTCTCGGTGTACTCGGCCACGTCGCCCTGCGACTCGCGGATGTAGGTGCGCTGCATCTTGACGTCGAGCTCGGCGACCATCTGGGCGATGATCGCGGCGATGAAGTCGTTGACCTGTCCGCGCAGGTGGTCGGTCACCTCGGGCTCGACGTCGCGCAGCGCGACGGGGAGCGTGCGGTCGGAGTCGGAGCGCGTCACGACGAACGCGGGGTCGTCGCCCTCGGCCGTCGGCCAGACCGCGACCCGCATCGACTCGGTGACGCCCTCGTGGCCGCGCGCCGTGGCGACGACCCGGGTCGTGATGCACCCCGTCGACGGCATGACGAGCCCCGGGGGCGCGACGTGCGAGCCGTCGTCGTCGGTGTCGGCGGCGATGTCGGCCAGATGCGCGATCTCGCGGCTGACCTGCCGGTCCGTGGTCTCCCACAGCAGGGCCAGGATCGTCGTCGCCGACGCCTCCCGGTCCGGCCGAGGAGCGGAACCCGTCAGCTCCACTTCCACGTCTCCAGCACCGAGTCGGTGAGGTCCTCGCGGTCGTCCTCGGAGACCGTGTCGCTGAACGAGAACGTCACGACGTAGCCCTTGCCGTCGTGCGAGACCGCAAACTGCTCGGTGCGGTACTTGGTGCCGTTCTGCTCGAGGACCGCGGCGACCGTCACGGCCTCCTCGCCGGCGACGTCGACGGGGTCCTTGATCGTGACGTCCTGGGCGTTGACGCCCTCGAGCACGCGCTTGACGGCGGCCTCGAGGTCGTCGCGGTCGACGTCGACGATGGTCTTGTCCTCGATGACGTTGATGTTGTCGCTGAAGCCGTCGGCGTCGCTGCGGTTGGCGGCGACGGCCAGGGCCGACGGCAGGACGTCCTTGGCGTCGGTCCAGCCCTCGGGGGCGTTGAACGAGAAGCCGGTGCCGCTGATCACGTCGCCCGTCGCGGGGGCGACGTCCGAGCCGGAGTCGGTGTCGTCGTCGGGTGCGTCCGTCGTGGCGGACGACGAGGAGTCGTTGTCGGAGGAGGAGTCGTCGCTGCCGCCGTCACTTCCGCCGCAACCGGCGAGGGTGAGGGACGAGACGATGGCCAGGGCCGCGACGCGGCGGGTCAGTGTGCGCATACGAGAAAAGTAACGCGAAAAGCTGTCCGGGGTGGAATAGCGACGGCTTGAGCGAGGTTGATACGATCAGACTCAAGTCAGTTGACACACATGCTTGAAGTCTCTGCGACTTATCGTCACGACACCACAGTTCACCCCACAGCAGGAGGAAACACCATGGCAAGAGCGGTCGGAATTGACCTGGGCACCACCAACTCGGTCGTCGCGGTCCTCGAGGGTGGCGAGCCCACCGTCATCGCGAACGCCGAGGGCGCCCGCACGACCCCGTCGGTCGTCGCGTTCGCCAAGGACGGCGAGGTCCTGGCCGGCGAGGTCGCCAAGCGCCAGGGCGTCACGAACGTCGATCGCACGATCCGTTCGGTCAAGCGCCACGTCGGCACCGACTGGAAGACCGACGACATCGACGGCAAGACGTTCAACCCGCAGCAGATCTCGGCGTTCATCCTCGCCAAGCTCAAGCGCGACGCCGAGGCCTACCTGGGCGAGACGGTCACCGACGCGGTCATCACGGTGCCGGCGTACTTCAACGACCACCAGCGCCAGGCGACCAAGGAGGCCGGCGAGATCGCAGGCCTCAACGTCAGCCGCATCATCAACGAGCCCACCGCGGCCGCGCTGGCCTACGGCCTCGACAAGGCCGACGACCAGACGATCCTCGTCTTCGACCTCGGTGGCGGCACGTTCGACGTGTCCCTGCTCGAGATCGGTGACGGCGTCATCGAGGTCAAGGCCACGAGCGGCGACAACCACCTCGGCGGCGACGACTGGGACCAGGCGATCGTCGACTGGGTCGTCAACCGCTTCAAGAGCAGCACGGGCGTCGACCTGACCAAGGACAAGATGGCCATGCCCCGCATCCGCGAGGCCGCCGAGCGCGCCAAGATCGAGCTCTCCAGCTCGTCGAGCACCGCGATCAACCTGCCCTACATCACGGTCCAGGACGGCAACCCCGTCTTCCTCGACGAGACGCTGACCCGCGCCGAGTTCGAGAAGATCACGTCGTCGCTGCTCGAGCGCACCAAGGCGCCGTTCAACAACGTCATCAAGGACGCCGGCATCAAGCTCGCCGACATCGACCACGTCGTCCTGGTCGGCGGCTCGACCCGCATGCCCGCCGTCACCGAGGTCGTCAAGACCCTCACGGGCGGCAAGGAGCCCAACAAGGGCGTCAACCCCGACGAGGTCGTCGCGCTGGGCGCCAGCCTGCAGGCCGGCGTGCTGAAGGGCGAGGTCAAGGACGTCCTGCTCCTCGACGTCACCCCGCTGAGCCTCGGCATCGAGACCAAGGGCGGCGTCATGACCAAGCTCATCGAGCGCAACACGACGATCCCGACCAAGCGGTCCGAGGTCTTCACGACGGCCGACGACAACCAGCCGTCCGTCGCGATCCAGGTCTACCAGGGCGAGCGCGAGATGGCGTCCGGCAACCAGCTGCTGGCCACGTTCGAGCTGACGGGACTCCCGCCGGCGCCGCGTGGCGTGCCGCAGATCGAGGTCACGTTCGACATCGACGCCAACGGCATCGTCAACGTGTCCGCCAAGGACCGTGGCACCGGCAAGGAGCAGTCGATGACGATCACCGGCGGCTCGGCGCTCAGCAAGGACGACATCGACAAGATGGTCAAGGACGCCGAGGCGTACGCCGACGAGGACAAGAAGCGTCGCGAGGCCGTCGAGACCCGCAACCAGGCCGAGTCGCTGTCGCACTCCACCGAGAAGTTCCTCGCGGAGAACGGCGACAAGGTCGGTGACGAGGTCAAGGCCGAGGTCCAGGCCGACCTCGACGCCCTCAACGAGACGCTCAAGGGCGAGGACGCGGACGCCGTGCAGGCGGCCGTGACCAAGCTCGGCGAGTCGAGCTCGAAGATGGGCGAGGCGATGTACGCCGCCGCGGCCGCCGAGGCGCAGGCCTCCGGCGCCGATGCGGGCGCCCCCGCCGGCGAGTCGGCCGATGACGACGACGTCGTCGACGCCGAGATCGTCGACGAGGACGACGCCGACAAGGACGCCAAGTGAGCGATCCCGAGGGCACGGCCCCCGAGGACGAGGTCGTGGAGCCGGCTCAGGAGACTGAGCCGGCCCCGGCCCCGGCCGAGCCCACGGTCGAGAAGCAGCTGGAGGAGCGCACGCTCGACCTGCAGCGCCTCCAGGCCGAGTACGTCAACTACAAGCGCCGCGTCGACCGCGACCGCGAGCTCGTCCGGGCCCAGGGAGAGGCTGCCGTCCTGCAGTCGCTCCTGACGGTGCTCGACGACCTCGCCCGTGCCGACGAGCACGGCGAGCTGACGGGCGGCTTCAAGGCCGTCGCCGACGCACTGCAGCAGGCGGTCACGAAGCACCGGCTCGAGGCGTTCGGCGCCACGGGCGACGCCTTCGACCCGTCGCTGCACGAGGCGGTGTTCCACGCCGGCGAGTCCGCCGACGTCGAGGTCACCTCGATCGACACGGTCATGCGCACGGGATACCGCCACGGCGACCGGGTGCTGCGGCCCGCGACGGTCGGCGTGGTCGACCCCGCGACCGCACCCGCGGCCGAGGTGCCCGATGACGTCTCGTCACTGACCGACGAGACGACCGACGGCGCGGCGTCAGACGACGCGGCGCCCGACAACAGCTGACAGAAGGGAGGACGGGATGGCAGCCAGCGACTGGGCGACCAAGGACTTCTACAAGGTCCTCGGTGTCAAGAAGGACGCGACGCAGGACGAGATCAAGAAGGCGTACCGCAAGCTCGCCCGCGACAACCACCCCGACTCCAACCCGGGCAACAAGGCCGCGGAGGAGCGCTTCAAGGGCGTCTCCGAGGCGTACGCCGTGCTCTCGTCGACCGACAAGCGCAAGGAGTACGACGAGCAGCGGTCGATGTTCGGGCAGTTCCGCGGGGGTGGGGGTCCGACGGGCTTCCGCCCCCCGGGCGGCGGTCAGCAGGACTTCGACGTCAGCGACCTCCTCGGCGGCCTCTTCGGGGGCGGCCGAGGGCGGGCGCGGCGTCCCCAGGCCCGCAAGGGCGACGACCTCGAGACCGAGGCCACGATCACGTTCCAGCAGGCCGTCGACGGTGCGACGCTCCCGCTGCGCACCACGAGCGACGAGGCCTGCGCGACGTGCCACGGCACCGGCGCGAAGCCCGGCACGACACCGAAGGTGTGCTCGAAGTGCCAAGGCAGCGGCATGCAGACCGGCGCTGCCGGCGGTCTGTTCGCGATGACCGAGCCGTGCGACCTGTGCCGCGGACGCGGCATGGTCGTCGAGCACCCGTGCGACGTGTGCCGCGGATCGGGCCGCGCGGCGTCGAGCCGCACGCTCAACGTCAAGGTGCCGGCCGGGGTCAAGGACGGCCAGCGCATCCGCCTCAAGGGCAAGGGCGGCAAGGGTGACAACGGCGGGCCCAACGGCGACATGTTCCTGCTGGTGCACGTCGAGCCGCACCGGGTGTTCGGCCGCAAGGGCACGCACCTGACCGTCACGGTGCCCGTCGCCTTCGACGAGGCCGCGTTGGGCGCGCAGATCCAGGTGCCGACGCTCGACGGTCCGCCGGTGCGCATCCGCATCCCGGCGGGCACGCCCAACGGACGCACGTTCCGCGCCAGCGGCAAGGGTGGCGCCACCGCCTCGGGTGGTCGCGGCGACCTGCTCGTGACGGTCGAGGTGCAGGTGTTGACCGAGCTGTCCGACACCGAGCGGGCCGCCGTCGAGGCGCTGCGCGAGGCCCGTGGCACCACCACGCCGCGCGACGCCCTGCTCGGCGAGGTCGCGTCATGAGCGCCGGGCCGGTCGGGCCGGGGGGCTTCCAGCCCCCGGGCCCCGAGGCCAAGGTGTTCGTCATCAGCGTCGCCGCCGAGCTGTCGGGGCTGCACCCGCAGACTCTGCGCACGTACGACCGGCTCGGACTGGTCGCCCCCGGACGCACCGGCGGCGGTGGTCGCCGCTACTCGCTGCGCGACATCGAGCTGCTGCGCACCGTCGCCCGCCTGACGGCCGAGGGCCTGGGCCTCGAGGGCGTCCGTCGTGTCATCGACCTCGAGAACCAGGTGCTCGCGCTGCAGGCGAAGGTCGCCGAGCTGCAGGCCGAGGTGGCCCAGTCGCGGCAGGTGCAGAACCTGCCGGCGCTGATCGCCGACAACCAGGTCGTGATCTGGCGCTCGATGCGCCGTTGACGGTGCCCGTCTGGACGTCCCGACCCGATACCGTGGTCGGGTGAGCACCCCGACGCGCCTGCTGCTGGTCAACGGCCCCAACCTCAACCTGCTGGGCACCCGCGAGCCCGAGGTGTACGGCGACGCCACGCTGGCCGACGTCGAGGCGCTCGTCGAGCGCACCGCCGCCGAGGCCTCGTACGAGGTGCGCAGCGTGCAGAGCAACCACGAGGGCGTGCTGATCGACGCGATCCACGCTGGGCGCGACGACTGCGCGGGCATCGTCATCAACCCCGGCGCCCTCACCCACACGTCGATCGCCCTGCGCGACGCGCTGCTCGCGGCGCGACTGCCGGTCGTCGAGGTGCACCTGTCGAACGTCCACCGCCGCGAGCCGTTCCGCCACCACTCGTACGTCTCCGACATCGCCGAAGCGGTCGTGGTCGGCGCCGGGGTCGACGGCTACGCGTTCGCGGTGCAGCAGCTCGTGCGCGTGCTGGGCTGACGTCCTCCTGCCCTCACTCGACGAGTGAGGGCGTGTTCTCCGCGAGGTCGAGGAGCCAGTGCGCGAGGGCGTACGCCGCGACGCCGATCAGGGGCAGCAGCACGAGGCCGAGGGTGCCGTCGACGAGGTCGAGGAACAGCCCGAGCATCGCGATGATCGTCAGGATCACCGCGAGCACGCTCGTGAGGCGCGCGGCCTGCGTGCCGAAGCCCCGCAGCAGCGCCTCGCCGGCGAACACGCAGACGATCGCGACGGCGGTGAAGGCGAGCCCGCCCCACAGGCCGCCGCCCGACGACACGCCACGGACGGCCGAGAACAGCGACAGGGTCGCGGCGCCGAGCAGCACCGCGAGCAGGCCCACGACCGCGCCGGTGACGACCGCGGCGAGGTAGGGGTTGAGGTGCGGCAGGCGCCACGCGGCGACGGTGCGGGCTCTCGCGGCCGTGAAGCGTCCGGTCGCACGGGCCGCGTCGGTGGTGGTGTCGGCGACGGCCCACCAGGCGCGACCTGCGACGTCGCGGGCGCCGGCCACCTTGGCGCGCACGTCGATCGAGGGGGCCTGGCGCTTGATCTTCGGCGCCGTGGGCCGGGTGGTCGGCGCTGCGACCTTGGCCTTGGCCGTCGTCGTCCTGGTCGCCGGCGACGCGGTCCCCTGGGACGGCCGGGACGCGGTCGCGACCGGTCGCCCGTAGCGGACCGCCGGCTTGGGTGCCGGGTCTGCCGGGGCGGGCGATGACGCGGACGGTCGCACGACGGTCTTCTTGACCACCCGTTTGACGACCCGCTTCGCGGGATCCGGTCCCTGTCCGTCCACCATGCCGTCAGTTTGACACAGGGTGTGTCACGTCACAGGCCCGATCGAGGTCCGTGGCCGCCGACCACACGACAAGGCCCCGTGCCTGCTGACGCAGACCCGGGGCCTCGATGTGTGGTGCTGGTCGGGCTGACAGGATTTGAACCTGCGGCCTCGTCGTCCCGAACGACGCGCGCTACCAAACTGCGCCACAGCCCGATCGTGCTGGTGTTGCTCTCGTGCATCCCCTACGAGAGGGAACCGGACGAGTCTATCCCAGTGAGGGTGAGCAGTGTTGCCTCGGGGCGGCACGCGAAGCGCACGGGCGCGTGCGGGGACGTCCCGAGGCCCGCCGAGACGTGCAGCCACGACGGCTCGTGGCCGTCGGTGCGGTGCGTGTGCAGGCCGCGGGCGCGGGCCCGATCGAGGTCGCAGTTGGTCACGAGGGCGCCGTAGAACGGGATGCGCAGCTGTCCGCCGTGCGTGTGCCCGGCCATGATCAGCGGGTAGCCCGAGCGGTTCCAGTGGTCGAGCACCCGCAGGTAGGGGGCGTGCGCCACCCCGATCGCCAGATCGGCCGTGAGATCGGCCGGGCGGTCGTCGAGCACGTCGTACTCCAGGTGCGGGTCGTCGACGCCCGCGAACGACAGACGACGTCCGGCGACCTCGAGGTCCGCGCCCCGGTTGTTGAGGTCGACCCACCCGCGCTGCGTGAACGCCGCGCGCAGCTCGTCGAACGGCAGGTCGCGCGGACGCTCGGACGTCCCCGCCGAGCTCACCCCCGTGCCGCCCGTCAGGTACTTGGCCGGGTTCTTGCGGACCGGCGAGAAGTAGTCGTTCGAGCCGAACACGAAGACGCCCGGCACGTCGAGCAGGTCGCCGTAGGCGCGCAGCACCGACGGGACGGCGTCGAGGTGGGCGAGGTTGTCACCCGTGTTGACGACGAGGTCTGGCTGCAGCTCGGCGAGCCCCCGCAGCCACCGCTGCTTGCGGTGCTGGCCCGGCGTCATGTGCGTGTCGGACAGGTGCAGGACGCGCAGCGGGGTCGATCCGGGAGCGAGCACCGGGACGGTCGCGGTGCGCAGCGTGAACGCCCGCGTCTCGGCGACGGAGTACGCCAGGCCGGCCGCCGCGGCGGCGACGGGCCACAGGAGGGGACGCATGCGCCCACCCTGTCACAGGCGCACCTGAGGGGCGGTGTGACGGCGGTGGGAGACTGGAGCCATGTCAGCCCTCAAGGACCAGCTCCACGCCGATCTCACCGCCTCGATGAAGGCCCGCGACGCCCTGCGCACGTCCACGCTGCGCATGGTGCTCACCGCGATCACCAATGCCGAGGTCTCGGGCAAGCAGGTCAAGGAGCTGACGGACGACGACGTCCTGACGGTGCTGGGCGCCGAGGCCAAGAAGCGCCGCGAGGCCGCGACGGCGTTCACCGAGGGCGACCGCCCCGAGCTGGCCCAGAAGGAGACGGCCGAGGCCGAGATCCTCGCCGAGTACCTGCCCGAGCAGATGGGCGCCGAAGAGATCGCGGCGGTCGTCACGGCCGCCGTCGAGTCGGCCGGTGCCGCCGGCGAGGGCATGAAGGCGATGGGCCGCGTCATGGGCATCGTCTCGCCGCAGGTCAAGGGACGTGCCGACGGCGGCGCCGTCGCGGCGGAGGTCAAGCGCCAGCTCGGCGCCTGACCCCCACCGGGTCGGTCAGCGGTCGCGGTCGCGACCTCCGCCGCCGCCGCGCCGGTCGTTGTTGTCGTCGTCGTTCTTCTTGGCCGGTGCCTGGGCGACGGGCTGGCGCTTGGGCGGCGCGTCGAAGTTGACCGGCGTCAGGCTCGACTGGATCTTCTGCATCGCCTTGGCCCACATGGGGCCGGCCAGCGAGGAGCCGCCGACGGCGTCGAAGTTCAGCAGGTTGCCGTTGATCGTGACACCGGCCAGCGACTTGGGCCGACCGTTGAGCGCCTCGTCCTTGTTCTTGGTGACGACGCCGGCGATCATCGAGGCCGTCGCAAGCTCGGGCGTGTAGCCCGAGTACCAGACGGCCTTGTTGTCCTGGGCGGTTCCGGTCTTGGCGGCCGACGGGACGCTGAGGCCCGTGCCGTTGGAGAAGCCGAAGCCGCCACGCTCCTGCACGCCGCGCAGGATGTCGTTGATCTGTGCGGCCTGCTCCTTGGTCATGGCGCGCTTGCAGCTGGGCTCGAACTTCTTGACCAGCTGGCCGCTCGAGTCGAGGATCTCGTCGACGGGGCGCGGCTTGCAGTACATGCCGCCCGAGGCCGGGGTGGCGTAGGCGGTGGCCATGTCGAGGGGGCTGACGTCGGTGACGCCGAGGGTGAACGGCCCCACCTGGTCCTCGTCGCGGACCTTGATGCCCATCGACTCCGCGGCGCGGACCGTGTTGCACAGGCCCGCCTGCTTCTCGAGCTGCGAGAAGTAGGTGTTCACCGACTCGCGGGTGCCGGTGTACATGTTCTTGCGACCCGACGTCGTGGAGTTGTTGACCTTCCACTCGCTGGTGCTGAGACCTTCGCACGTCGTGTACGTGCCGGCCGGCATCGTCATGCTCTTGGGCGAGTTGTAGGTCTGCGAGACGTCGATGCCGTTCTTGAGCGCCGCGGCGACCGTGAACATCTTGAACGTCGAGCCGGCCGGGAAGCCGCCCGACTGCCCGTAGGCGGTGGGGACGACGAAGTTGATGAACGACTCGCCGGCCTTCTTGCTGCGACCCATCGGGCGCGACTGGGCGACGGCGCGCACCTTGCCGGTGCCGGGCTCGACCATCGCGAGGGCCGCGATGGCCTCGTCGGTGGCCTTGACCGTCGAGGTGACGGCGCTGTCGGCGGCCGACTGCATGCTGAGGTCGATGTTGGACTTGATCGTCAGCCCGCCGCGCTCGAGCTTGGCGCGGCGCTCCTCGACCGTGGCGCCGAGCGCGGGCTGCGCGAGCAGCCACTGGCGGGCGTAGTCGCACGAGAACTCGCCCGTGACGCCGAGGCAGCCGTTGGGGAACTCGGTGAGCTTCAGGCCGAGCCCGGCCGACTGGTACTTCTCGGCCTCGGCCGTGGGGATCTTGCCGAGGCGGGCCATGACCGCGAGCACCGTGTTGCGGCGCTGCAGGGCCTTCTCGGGGTAGACGTTGGGGTCGAGGTCGACGGGGTTCTTGACAAGACCGGCCAGCGTCGCCGCCTGACGCGCGTTGAGCTCGGCGGGGGTCTTGGAGAAGTAGTGGGCCGCGGCGGCGCTGATGCCGTACGAGCCGTCGCCGAAGTAGGCCAGGTTGAGGTAGCGCTCGAGGATCTCCTTCTTGGAGTGCTTCTCCTCGTACTCGATCGCGAGCTTGAGCTCGCGGATCTTGCGCGCCGCCGACTGCTTGGTCGCCGCGCGCTGCTGCTCCTTGGTCGTGGCCTGCGACAGCAGCGTCAGCTTGACGAGCTGCTGCGTGATCGACGAGCCGCCCTGGGTCTGCCCCTCGGCGGCGTTGTTGACCAGGGCGCGCATCGTGCCCTTGAGGTCGAGCGCGCCGTGCTCGTAGAAGCGGGCGTCCTCGATCGACAGGATCGCGTCCTGCATGACGGGTGCGATGTCGGCCAGGGGGACGTCCTGACGGTTCTCGTTGTAGAAGTACGCGATCAGCTCGCCGTTGGAGGCGAGCAGGCGCGACGTCTGCGCGTTGGGCTGGTCCTCGAGCGTCAGCGGCAGCGAGAGCACGTCGTCGGTGACCTTGCTGGTGGTCATCGCGACGATCGCGGTGGTCGGGATCAGGATCAGCGCGACGAGCAGTCCGGCGAGCGCCGACAGGCGAGCCATCGCCCCGACGAGTACGGGCTTGCGTCTGCTGTGCGTCTCGGACTGCGCTGCGCGGCGCAGGGAGTCGCGAAAATCCTTCGAGGCCATGGCGATCAGCGTACGGGACGGGGGCCAGCCGGACCCAGCAGCGACAACGTGTCTAGTCCTTCGGGACTAGAGAAAATGACTACTAACGCTCTGACGCCCGCGGGACCTATTTCCTACATTTGTACCAACCAACTTCGGCCACCGGGCCGGTCTCGGGGAGGTTCATCATGTGGAACGAAAACTGGGCGGCCGATGCCGCGTGTCGGGGCAAGTCAGATGCCCTGTTCGTCAAGGGCGCGGAGCAGAACCGCGCCAAGCAGGTCTGTGGGACGTGCGAGGTGCGGGCCGAGTGCCTGGCCGAGGCGCTCGACAACCGCATCGAGTGGGGCGTGTGGGGTGGCATGACGGAGCGCGAGCGCCGTGCGCTGCTGCGGCGCCGTCCCAACGTGACGGCCTGGCGCAGCGTCCTCTCGGTCGCCGTCTGAGCTAGTCGTCGCCGGCCAGCAGGTCGCCGATGCGGCGCAGGCCGTCGAGGTCGTGCACGTCGCCGGCCAGCGCGGCGACCGACACCGTCGGCACACCGGGGTGGGCCGCCGAGAAGCGTCGCTTGAGGCGCTCCTCGCGGGCCGAGACGCGCATGCGCTCGGCGTGGATCGTCAGCAGCTCGCCCGTGGCGCGCTCGTCGGCGGTGCCGGCGTCGTCGAGCTTGCGGGCCGCCGACTCGGCGTCGACCGCCGTGATGCCGTCGGCCCCGGTCTCGTGCACGCGGTTGACGACGAGGCCCGCCAGCGGCATGCCCTCGCCGGCCAGACGCTCGACGAAGTACGACGCCTCGCGCATCGCGGCGGGCTCGGGTGCCGCCACGACGACGAATGCGGTTCCCTCGGCCTGCAGCAGCGCGTAGGTGCCCTCGGCCCGCTGGCGGAACCCGCCGAACAGGGTGTCGAAGGCGGCGATGAACGTCTGCATGTCGGTCAGCACCTGCGCGCCGAGGATCTTGTTGAGCGCGCTCGTCACGATGCCGAAGCCGGCGCTGATGAGGCGGGCGGGCCCCTTGGCGGGCGCCAGCAGCAGCTTGATGAAGCGTCCGTCAAGCATCGACGACAGTCGGTCGGGGGCGTCGAGGAAGTCGAGCGCCGAGCGCGACGGCGGGGTGTCGACGACGATGAGGTCCCACTGGCCCGTCGCGTGCAGCTGGCCGAGCTTCTCCATGGCCATGTACTCCTGCGTGCCCGCGAACGAGCTGGAGAGGGCGACGTAGAACGGGTTGGTCAGGATCTGCGCGGCCTTCTCGGGCGTCGCGTGCTGCTCGACGACCTCGTCGAACGTGCGCTTCATGTCGAGCATCATGGCGTCGAGCGAGCCACCGTCGAGCGCCGCGCCCTTGACGGGCCGGGGCGTGTTGTCGAGCTCGGTCAGGCCCATCGACTGCGCGAGCCGGCGGGCCGGGTCGATCGTCAGCACGCAGACCGCGCGGCCCTTCTCGGCCGCGCGCAGGGCCAGCGCGGCGGCGGTCGTGGTCTTGCCGACGCCGCCCGATCCGCAGCACACGACGATCTCGGTCGTGCGGTCGTCGAGCAGGGCGTCGACGTCGAGCGCCCCGCCCGTCGAGGGGGCGCTGCGTCCGCTCGTGCCGCCGCGGGGCGAGGTGCGGCCCTTGCGGGCGGACGGGCTGGTGTGGGCCTTGCCGGTCATCGTCCGGTCCCCCCGTGCAGGTCGGTGAGCTGCTCGGCGAGCTCGAACAGGGCGCCGAGGTCGATGCCGTCGCTCAGCAGCGGCAGCTCGACCAGGGGGCGGCCGCACTCGTCGAGGATCTCGCGCTGCGCGTCCTGCAGGTGCTGGCGCTCGAGATGGGCCCGGCCCCCGGCGATCAGCGCCGCCGCGGCGTCGGTGTCGCGGGCCAGGCCGGCGCCCGCCATGGCCTTCGCGACGGCCGCCGGCTCGAGGGACGCGCCCGCCAGCGCGGTCTGCGAGTCGTCCGACAGCACCGAGGGGCGCACGAGGTTGAGCACGACGTGGCCGACGGGCAGCCGCTCGGACGTCAGCTCGGCGATGCCGTCGATCGTCTCCTGGACCGGCATCTCCTCGAGCACCGTGACGAGGTGCACGTGCGTCTCGGGCGCCCGCATCATCTCCATGATCGAGTCGGCCTGACGGCGGATCGGTCCGACCTTCGCCAGGCCCGCGACCTCGGAGTTGACGTTGAGGAAGCGCGTGATGCGGCCGGTCGGCGGGGCGTCCATGATGACGGCGTCGTACGTGAAGCGGTCGCCCGTGCGGCGGCGCGCCGCCTCGTAGACCTTGCCGGTCAGCAGGACGTCGCGGACGCCGGGCGCGATCGTCGTGGCGAAGTCGATGATGCCGAACTTGTCGAGCGCCTTGCCGGCTCGACCCAGTCGGTAGTACATCGCGAGGTACTCGAGCAGCGCGGCCTCGGGATCGATCGCCAGTGCGTAGACCTCGCCACCGCCGAGACCCACCGCGATCTGGCGCTCCTCGTAGGGCAGCGGCGGCACGTCGAACAGCTGCGCGATGCCCTGGCGCCCCTCGACCTCGCACAGCAGCACCTTCTTGCCGCGGCCCGCCAGCGACATCGCGAGCGCGGCGGCGACCGTCGTCTTGCCGGTGCCGCCCTTGCCGGTGACGACATGGAGCTGGGTCGATTGAGCCACGTCTCGAGACTACCGACGACACCGGAAATCGCCTCCCGATCCGGGCTGTGGGGCCGTGATGCTCGTCGCGTCGGGATGACGGTCGACAGGCCCGATACAGTCGGCGCATGACGAAATGGGAGTACCTCACCGCACCGGTCCTCGTGCACGCCACGAAGCAGATCCTCGACAACTTCGGTCAGGACGGCTGGGAGCTCGTCCAGATCGTGCCGGGCATGAACCCCGAGAACCTGGTCGCCTACTTCAAGCGTCCGGTCGCATGACGGGCACCGTCTGATGTCGGCCGTCGAGAGCCGGCTGGCCGAGGCCGGGCACACGGTCCCCGAGGCGCCGGCGCCCGTCGCGGTCTACGTCCCGGCGGTGCGCACGGGCTCGTACGTCTACACGTCGGGGCAGCTGCCCCTGAGCGGGGGCGAGCTGCTCGCCACCGGCAAGGTCGGCGACGGCGTCGACCCGCAGCTGGCGTACGACTGCGCGCGCCAGTGCGCGCTCAACGCGATCGCGGCCGTCAAGTCGGTCGTCGGCGACCTCGACGAGGTCGTGCGCGTCGTCAAGGCCACGGTCTTCGTCGCGAGCACGCCCGACTTCACGGGTCAGCCGGCCGTCGCCAACGGGGCCAGCGAGCTGTTCGGCACGGCCTTCGGCGACGCCGGGCAGCACGCCCGCAGCGCCGTCGGCGTCCCGGTCCTGCCGCTGGACGCGCCCGTCGAGGTCGAGCTGGTCGTCGAGGTTCGATGAACCGCATCCCGATGCCCGGGCGCCTGCGCGAGGCGGCGGCCAACCCGTCGGCCGAGCCCGTCGCGGCGCGCGACGCCGCGACGATCGTGGTGGTCCGCGACGGCCACGAGGGCATCGAGGCGTACCTGATGCGCCGGCAGACCAGCATGGCCTTCGCTGCCGGCATGTACGTCTTCCCGGGCGGTGGGCTGACGACGTCCGACGTCGAGCACGACGTCCCGTGGGTCGGGCCGGGAGCCGACGAGTGGGGTGCCCGGTTCCGCTGCGCGCCCGACCTCGCGAAGGGGCTGGTCGTGGCGGCCGTGCGCGAGACGTTCGAGGAGACCGGCATCCTGCTGGCCGGCCCCGACGCCGACAACGTCGTCTCCGACACCGGCGGCGACGACATGCAGGCGGCCCGGAGCGCCCTCGACGAGGGGGAGATGTCGTTCGCCGAGTTCCTCTCCGACCACGACCTCGTGCTGCGCGCCGACCTGCTGGGCGCCTGGGCCCACTGGATCACGCCCGAGTTCGAGCCGCGTCGCTACGACGCCCGCTTCTTCGTCGCGGCGCTGCCGGCCGGCCAGCGGGTCGGCTCGATGAGCCGCGAGTCCGACCACGCCACGTGGGCCCCGCTGTCGCGCGTCCTGGCGGCGGTCGACGCCGGCGAGGCCGCCATGATGCCGCCGACGATCGCGGCGTGCCGCGACGTCGCGGCGCACACCGCGGCGACGGTCGTCGACGCGTCGGTCGGGCGGGAGTTCCCGACGATCCTGCCGCAGCTCGTGCTCGTCGACGGCGAGCCGTACCTCGAGACCTACCTGGGGGAGAACCCATGAGCGTCCGCACCGTCACCGACCGCGCCTCGTTCGTCCTGGCCGAGAACCCCGGCATCATGACGCTCGACGGCACCAACACGTGGATCCTGCGCGAGCCCGGCGCGACGCGCTCGGTCGTCGTCGACCCCGGCCCGTCCGACGACGCCCACCTGCAGGCCGTGCTGGCGGCCGCCGGGGAGGTCGGCCTCGTGCTATTCACGCACCGCCACCTCGACCACACCGAGGCGCTGGACCGACTCGTCGAGCTGACGGGGGCACCGGCCCGGTCGATCGACCCGGAGTTCTCGCGCGGCGCCGAGCCGCTGACCGACGGCGAGACGATCGACGTCGACGGCCTGTCGATCGAGGTGCTCGCGACGCCGGGTCACACGACCGACTCGACGTGCTTCCTGCTGGGGGCCGAGGCGTCGCTGCTCAGCGGCGACACGATCCTCGGCCGCGGCACGACCGTCATCGCGCACCCCGACGGCGTGCTCGGGCCGTACCTCGACTCGCTGGCGCACGTCCGCGAGCTCGTCGAGGAGGGGCTGGTCGAGCGCATCCTGCCGGGTCACGGGCCCGTCATCGAGTCACCGGCCGAGGTCGTCGACTTCTACCTCGAGCACCGTGCCGAGCGCCTCGACCAGGTGCGCGCGGCCGTCGAGGCCGGCGCGACGACGGCCCGCGAGGTCGTCGAGACGGTCTACCGCGACGTCGACGAGTCCCTGTGGGGCGCCGCCGAGCTCAGCGTCTCCGCCCAGCTCGACCACCTGCGCGCCTGACGGTCCGCCCGTCCGCCGCGCCGGATTCCCAGGTCCACCCCGGAAGCAAACGGGATGAACCCCGTTTCCGTTCACCGCACCCAGGACGCATCAGGGGTGAGGTGACGGAGAACGGGGTTCACCGGGGATTCCGCGGGTGCCGCCGCCGGCAGGAAGCGCGGACGGTCAGCGGGCGCGGCGCTGGAGACGCTCGAGGTCGAGGATGACGACGCTCCTCGGCTCCAGGCGCAGCCAGCCGCGGCTGGCGAAGTCGGCGAGGGCCTTGTTGACGGTCTCGCGAGAGGCGCCGACCAGCTGGGCGAGCTCCTCCTGCGTCAGGTCGTGGTTGACGTGGATGCCGTCGTCGGCGCGGCGGCCGAAGCGCGACGCCAGGTCGAGCAGCGCCTTGGCGACGCGGCCCGGCACGTCGCTGAAGACGAGGTCGCCGACGACCTCGTTGGTGCGGCGCAGGCGGCCGGCGAG
Source organism: Aeromicrobium sp. CFBP 8757 (assembly GCF_014841755.1). NCBI lineage: Bacteria > Bacillati > Actinomycetota > Actinomycetes > Propionibacteriales > Nocardioidaceae > Aeromicrobium > Aeromicrobium sp. CFBP 8757. Next base: position 459,009 of record NZ_JACYUM010000002.1, on the reverse strand, counting down.
CTGGTTCAGCAGCGCGTGGGCGACGTCGGGGTGGGCGTTGAGCACGGGCGAGAGGGCCTCGTGGCCGAGGCTCTTGAGCTCGACGTCGGTGACGGCCGTGGCGGTCGCCGAGCGGGGGCCGGGATCGAAGAACGACAGCTCGCCGAACATCTGTCCGGGGCCGAGGATCGCGAGCAGGTTCTCGCGTCCGTCGGGCGACGTGCGTCCGAGCTTGATCTTGCCCTCGGTGACGACGTACAGCTGGTTGCCGTCATCGCCCTCGCTGAAGAGGATCTCGCCACGGCGCAGGCTCGACGAGGACATCGAGGCCTCGAGCGCGCTGGCCACCTCGTCGTCGAGGCCGGAGAACAGCGGTGCCTGGCGGAGAACGTCGTCGGTCACGGTCTTCCTAACGGTCGTGTATCGGGAGTCACAGTACGCGCACCCTTGCGCAGTTTCCCACATCAGGGCGCTCGACGGCGTGATACGCGCCGAGCCACGTAGGCTTGAGCACGTGCCGACGACCGTGACGAGACCGGAGACGTCCCTGGTGCGTCGGGCCCGCAAGATGCACCGGGTGCTCGCCGAGACGTATCCCGAGGCCGGGTGCGAGCTCGACTTCACGTCGCCGTTCGAGCTGCTGGTCGCGACGGTGCTGTCGGCGCAGACGACCGACCGCCGCGTCAACGCCGTGACCCCCGGTCTGTTCGCCACGTGGCCCGATCCGTCCGCGATGGCGTCGGCCTCGCGGGCCGAGCTCGAGCAGGTGCTGCGCCCGACGGGCTTCTTCCGCGCCAAGACCGACAGCCTGCTGGGCCTGTCGGCGGCCCTCGTCGACCGCTACGACGGGCAGGTGCCGGCACGGCTCGACGAGCTCGTGACGCTGCCCGGCGTCGGTCGCAAGACCGCCAACGTCGTGCTGGGCAACGCCTTCGACGTGCCGGGCCTGACGGTCGACACGCACTTCGCGCGGCTCGTGCGACGCTTCGAGTGGGTGCCGCCCGAGATCGCCAAGGACCCGGTCAAGACCGAGCACGCGATCGCCGCGATCTTCCCGCGCCGCGACTGGACGATGCTGAGCCACCGGCTGATCTGGCACGGACGCCGTCGCTGCCACGCCAAGAAGCCGGCCTGTGGAGCGTGCCCCGTGGCCCGCTGGTGCCCCGCGTTCGGCACGGGTCCGACCGACCCGGTCGAGGCCGCGGCCCTCGTCACGACCCAGGGGCCGGCGTGAGGAGGCGCCTCGCGGCGACGGCGCTCGCGTCGCTGCTGGTCGTGGCGGGCTGCTCGTCGTCCGGCACCGGCGATGGCGACGACGGCACCAAGCCGACGTTCGGGGGCGGTGGTGCCGACTCGTCCGGCAGCACCGTCGCGCCGGCCGAGCTCGCCGCGGCCAAGGCGGCGGCCGGCATCGCCGACTGCCCGCCGGCCGGGGCGCCCGCGACGGGCGACGCGACCCTCCCGGCCACGACGCTGTCGTGCCTCGGCGGCGGCACCCCGGTCGACTTGTCGACATTGACCGGCACCCCGACGGTCATCAACCTCTGGGCGAGCTGGTGCGGGCCGTGCCGCACCGAGCTGCCCGTCCTGGCGCGCGCCGCCGACGCCTACGGCGACGACGTCCGCTTCATCGGCATCGACTACAAGGACGGCGATCCCGACGCCGCGATCGAGCTGGCCCGCTCGGCCGGCGTCACCTACCCGTTGCTGGCCGACCCCGACGAGGCGACCAAGGCCGATCTGAAGGTCGTCGGTCTGCCGCAGACGATCTTCGTGGACGCGCAGGGAAGAATGGTCGCCACCGAACGAACCGCCTACGACTCGTACGACGACCTGACGTCCGCGATCCGACGACACCTGGGAGTGACGCCATGACGGCCGACACGCTGCCCGACTGGCTCCGTCCGCTGGCCGAGCTCGCGGGGTCCGTGCAGTCGTTCCAGCTGTCGCCGCGGTTCCCCGACGTGCCGCCCGACGCGCGTCCCGCCGCCGTCCTGCTGCTGTTCTCCGACGGCGCCGACGGGCCCGAGCTGCTCCTGACCGAGCGCGCCACCACGATGCGCAACCACGCGGGCCAGATCTCGTTCCCCGGCGGCAAGGCCGACCCGGGCGACGCCGACTCCGTCGCGACGGCCCTGCGCGAGGCCGAGGAGGAGGTCGGGCTCGACCTGACGACGGTCGACGTCTTCGGCACGCTGCCGACGCTGTGGCTCCCGCCGAGCAACTTCGCGGTGACCCCGGTGCTGGGCTACTGGCGCACCCCGACCCCGCTGCGTCCCGTCAGCGACCTCGAGGTCGTGACGGTGCTGCACCAGCCCATCGCCGAGCTCGTCGACCCCGCCAACCGGTTCAGCGTCGCGCACCCGTCGGGCTGGCGGGGGCCCGCCTTCGAGGTCGGCACGCCCATGCCGCTGTGGGGCTTCACGGCCGGCATCGTCGCGCGGCTGTTCGAGGTGCTGGGCTGGGACCAGCCGTGGGACGACACCGTGACCCGTCCCCTGCCCGAGCTGCCGTCGTGAACTCCCTCGACGTCATCATCGTCGTGGTGCTCGTCGCCTACGCCGTGTCGGGCTACTTCCAGGGCTTCGTGGTCAACCTCGTCGCGACGCTGGGCCTCCTGGCCGGCGGTCTGCTGGCGCTGGCGATCGTGCCGCGGCTGCTGTCGGGCAACCTGCCGACGCTGTCGAGCTCGCTGCTCGCGCTGGGCCTGGTGATCGGCGCCGGCGCCGTCGGCCAGGCGATCGGCACGCTCGTCGGCACGGGGCTGCGGCGCGGCCTGACGTGGCAGCCCCTGCGATCGCTCGACGCCGTCGGGGGCAGCGCCCTCAGCATCGTCGCGGTGCTGGCCGCCGCGTGGGCCCTGGGCTACTCGGTCAGCGGCACGTCGATCCCGTACCTGTCGACGGCCTCGCGCGACTCGTCGATCCTCGAGAAGGTCGACGGCGTCATGCCGACCCGGGCGACCTCGGTGCTGAGGTCGTTCAACGAGGTCCTCGACTCCAACCTGTTCCCGCGCTACATCGACCCGTTCGAGTCCGAGGACATCACGCAGGTCTCGCCGCCCGACGAGGCCACGCTCGCCAGCACGGGCGTGCGCCGGGCCCGCGACAGCGTCGTCAAGGTGCTCGGCCAGGCGCGGTGCGACCGGGGCATCGAGGGCTCGGGATTCGCCTACGCCGACGGCCGCGTCATGACCAACGCGCACGTCGTCGCGGGTGTCGAGACGCCCTCGATCGTCGTCGACGGCCGGCAGGTGCCGACCCGGGTCGTGCTGTTCGACAAGCGGCTCGACATCGCGGTGCTGGCCGTCGACGGGGTCGACCTCGAGCCGCTCTCGTTCGACGACTCCGGCGAGGCCGGCCAGCCCGCGGCGGTCCTGGGGTACCCGCAGAACGGTCCGTTCGACGCTCGCGCGGCCCGCATCCGCAGCGAGCTGCGCCTGCGCAGCCCTGACATCTACGACCGCGGGCAGGTCGTGCGCGAGACGTTCGCGGTGCGCGGGCTGGTGCGCTCGGGCAACTCCGGCGGGCCGTTGGTGTCCGAGCGCGGAGACGTGCTGGGGGTCATCTTCGCGGCGTCGGTGTCCGACACGTCGACGGGCTACGCGCTGACGGCCGACCAGGTCGCCGACGACGCCCGCGAGGGCGTCCGGGCGACCGCCGAGGTGTCGACGGGGGAGTGCGCGTGAGGACCGTGACGGCGCTCGTCGCGGGTCTCGTCGCCGTCGTCGTCGCGATCGTGACGGTGCCGATGTTCTGGGTGTCGACGCACGTCGTCGACGAGGACGGGTACGTGGCGTTCAGCAGCTCCCTCGCGACCGACGACGACCTGCAGGCCGCGGTCGCGACCTACCTGGCCGACGACTTCGTGCAGCGCGGCCTCGTGCCGGCCCCGCTGCAGGACACCGCGGCGGGGGTGCTGACGAGCGTCGCGCAAGCTGCGGCCAACCAGCCGGGATTCGTCGCGGCGTGGGACGAGACGCAGCGGAGCCTGCACCGCTCGGCGTTCGGCGACGGCAGCGGGCCGCTCACGGTGCGTCTCCAGCCGCTCGGGCGGTTCGTCGCCGATCGGGCCGGCGAGCGCCTGCCGGTGTCGCTCGACGTGTCGACCGACCTCGAGGCGCCCGTCGGCACGGCCGCCGACCGGTCGAGGCTGCAGCAGCTCGAGCGGGCCCAGACCTACTCGCTGCTGGGGCTCATGATCGTCCTGGCCGGTGCGGCGCTGTGCCTCGTGGTGGCACGGCGGCGCACGCTCGCCGTCGCGGGGCTGGGGGTCGGGGCGCTCGTGGTCGCGGGCGTGCTGCGCGTCGCGACCGAGATCGTCGCCCCGCAGGCCGTCGACCGTGCCGAGGGCCTGTCGCCGTTCGCGCAGCAGGTGCAGAAGCTGCTGGTCGAGCGGGCGGCCGACTCGTTGTCGGCGTGGCTCGAGCAGATCGCCCTGGTGGGCGCGGTCGCCCTGGTGGCGGGCCTGCTGGGCCGGATCGTCGCGGGGTTCAGGAGGTCCGGCGCGGCGAGCTGACGTGCCGGCCCGGGCCTGCGGCCCCGGGCGTCGGCAGCGTCGGGGACGGCGTGCCGGTCTGACCCTTGAGCGCCGCCGGGATCTCCTTGGCGGCGGCGATCGTCTTCTCGGGCACGCTGACCTTGTTGAGCAGCCTGATGCCCAGCAGGATCAGCAGCACCACGACGAGCAGGTAGAAGCCCGCGACGATCAGGAACGCCCACGCGGGGTCGAGCCCGGCCATGACGATGAAGTACGCCACCGAGATCGACAGCATCACGATGATGAGCAGGCCGAAGAACGCCGACACCGCGATCATGCCGGCGCCGATGCCGCCGGCCTTGACGCTGACGCGCAGCTCGCTCTTGGCGAGCTTGATGACCGTCTGGAGCAGCAGCGTGATGTCGCGCATCGCGTCGCCGATCAGCCGGCCGATCGTCGGTTCGTCCTGGGTGCTCATACCCGCGAGCCTACAAGCGATCGGGCCGGGGGCGCAGGTCAGCGTCGGGCGAGCGCCGAGATCAGTCCGGCGTCCGACACCCGCCAGACCAGGTCTCCGCCGATGACGACGAGCAGGAGGGCCGTTCCGGCCCACAGATCGACCCGCACCGCGCGCCGTGACGCGGGGGACTCGTCGGCGTCCGAGGGGGTGGGCATGGCACCACCCTGCCCGCCCCACGTGTGACGAACCTGAACGCGAGGCGTCCGCCACCTGTGCATCCGCCGACCGCGCGCGGAAGGCTCGCCCGGCCCGTGGAGGTGACCACGGACCGAGCGAGCGCAGCGTGCTACTTCTCGGAGCCGGCTCCCGTCAGCGACCGCACCTCGAGCTCGGCGAAGCGGTCCTCGCTCGAGCGCTCCTTCGACGTGATGGTGCCCAGGTAGCCGAGCAGGAAGCCCAGCGGGATCGACACGATGCCGGGGTTCTCGAGCGGGAACCAGCTGATGTCGACGCTGGTCGGCAGGAGCGACAGGTTCTTGCCGGTGGCGTCGACGCCCTTGCCCGAGACGATCGGCGAGAAGATCACCAGGCCGACCGACGAGATCAGTCCGCCGTAGATGCTCCAGAGCACGCCGCGGGTGTTGAAGCGCTTCCAGAACAGGTTGAACAGCAGGGCCGGCAGGTTGGCCGAGGCGGCCACGGCGAAGGCCAGCGCCACCAGGAACGCGACGTTGAGGCTCTGGCCGGGGATGGCCAGGGCGATCGCGATGCCGCCGATGACGAACGCCGAGATGCGGGCGACCTTGATCTCGTCGGCACCCGACGCCTTGCCCTTCTTCCAGACGCTCGCGTACAGGTCGTGCGCCACCGACGAGGCCGACGTCAGCGTCAGACCCGCCACGACGGCGAGGATCGTCGCGAAGGCGACCGCCGAGATGAGGGCCAGCAGGACCGCGCCGCCGGTCGTGCCGGGACCACCGCCCACGGCCTCGGCCAGCAGGGGGGAGGCCAGGTTGCCGCCGGAGTCGATGATGCGCTGCTTGGCGTCGCCCGTGACGAGAGCGGCCGCGCCGAACCCGAGGATCAGGGTCAGCAGGTAGAACGAGCCGATGATGCCGATCGCCCACAGGACCGACTGGCGGGCCTGGCGTGCCGTCGGGACGGTGTAGAACCGCACGAGGATGTGCGGCAGGCCGGCGGTGCCGAGCACCAGGGCGATGCCGAGCGAGATGAAGTCGATCTTGCTCGTCGTCGTGGCGCCGTACTTGAGCCCCGGCTCGAGGAAGGCCGAGCCCTTGCCGCTGTTCTGCGCGGCCTGTCCGAGCAGCTCGGACACGTTGAAGCCGAACTTGGCGAGCACCAGGACGCTGATCAGGATCGTGCCGCCCATCAGCAGCACGGCCTTGACGATCTGGACCCACGTGGTGCCCTTCATGCCGCCGATGACGACGTAGAAGATCATCAGGATGCCGACGGCCACGATCGTGAGGTTCTTGGCGGTCTGGCTGTCGACGCCGAGCAGCAGCGACACGAGGGCGCCGGCGCCGACCATCTGGGCCAGCAGGTAGAAGATCGACACGACGATCGTCGACGTCGCCGCGGCGGTCCGGACGGGTGTCTGCCGCATCCGGTAGGCGAGCTGGTCGGCCATCGTGAACCGTCCGGAGTTGCGGAGCAGCTCGGCGACCAGGAGCAGCGCCACGAGCCACGCCACGAGGAAGCCGATCGAGTACAGGAAGCCGTCGTAGCCGGACAGCGCGATGGCACCGGAGATGCCGAGGAACGAGGCCGCCGACATGTAGTCGCCGCCGATCGCGAAGCCGTTCTGGACGCCGCTGAAGCTGCGCCCGCCGGCGTAGTAGTCGGCCGCCGTCTTGGTGTTGCGGCTGGCCCAGAACGTGATGCCGACGGTCAGCAGCACGACGAGCAGGAACAGGGTGGCCGTGAGGGCCTGGTGGTCGTCGGAGGACGACGCCTGGACGAACGTGATGCCTGCGAGCGAGGTGCTCATGCGTTGGCCTCCTTCTCGTACGCCTCGTTGAGGGCGTCGGCGATGGGGTCCATGTTCTTGGCGGAGAAGCGGGCGTACCAGAACGCGATGCCGAAGGTCGTGATGAACTGCAGCAGGCCCCACAGCAGCGCGATGTTGACGTTGCCGAAGACCTTGGTGTTCATGAGGCCCGGCGCGTAGTTGGAGCACAGGACGTACAGCAGGTACCAGACCATGAAGCCGACCGTCATGGGCACGACGAAGCCCATGTAGGTCTTCTTCAGCTGCTTGAACTCGTCCGACGCGTGGATGCGGTCGTAGGCCGCCTGGGCCTGGGGAGTCGCTCTCTCCGCCACGATGGTTCACCTCTTCCGTGTGAGGGCGGCGCGAGGGGCGCGGCCGTCCACGACGCTAGGGCGCTCCAGGGGTGTGAGCCAGATCACCACGGGCCCCGTGCGCCGGAGGTGGGGTCGCGGTGCGGCGTGCGGTCGGAGGGGCGCGACGAGCGGTCGTCCCGGCGGGACGAGCGGTTGCCCCGCCTCAGTCGCGGCGGTCGACGGCGATGTGCTCGGGCGTGTGCAGCCGGACCATGGTGCGCGAGACGTTGTCGGGCACGTCGGCGCGGGTCAGCAGCGAGACGCCGACCATGAGCCCGAAGCCGACCGGCACCGACCACGCCGCGGGCTGGCTCATCAGCACGCCCAGCCACCCCTCGGGCTGCCACGCGATCGTCATGACGGGGGCGATGCCGGCGCACAGGCCGCCGCCGATCATGCCCGCGACGGCTCCCCGCGCCGTCAGCCCGCGCCACCAGATGCCCAGCACCAGCAGCGGGCAGAACGTCGACGCGGCCAGGGCGAAGGCGAACGTCACCGAGTTGGCCACCGCGATGCGCTCGGCCGACAGCGCCAGCAGCAGCGGCACGAGGATGCCGCCGGCCGCGGCGATCCGCAGGGCCGCGATGGTGCTGAGGCGTCGACGTCCGGCGCGCCCGCGCGAGAGCCCCTGGCCGATGACCCCCGCGACCGACATCGTGATGCCCGACGACGTCGACAGGAAGGCCGCGAACGCGCCCGCCGTCAGCAGTGCCGCGAGCACCTCGCCCAGCCCTCCGCCGAGGACCCGCGACGGCAGCTCGAGCACGACGGTGTCGGCGCTGCCCGAGGCCAGCAGGTCGCTCGCGTAGATGCGTCCCAGCACGCCGTAGACCGTCGGCAGCAGGTAGAACGTGCCGAGCAGCGCCAGGACGATCAGGGTCGTGCGGCGGGCCGCACGACCGTCCGGGTTGGTGTAGAACCGCACGACGACGTGCGGCAGGCCCATCGTGCCGAGGAACGTCGCGACCAGCACCGAGTACGTCAGGTAGAGGCCGGGGCCGTCGGTGCCGCCGAACGGCGTGAACCACGCCTCGGGGGCGACGGGGGACGGGCGTCCGTCGTCGGTCCACGCGTGCACCAGGAAGAACATCGGGACGAGCAGCGCCGTGAGCTTGAGCCAGTACTGGAAGGCCTGGACGAACGTGATGCTGCGCATGCCGCCCGACACGACGTTGATCACGACGATGACCGCGACCAGCACCGTGCCGACCCACGTGGGCGCCCCCGTGACGGTGCGCAACGTCAGGCCCGCGCCCTGGAACTGGGGCATGAGGTACAGCCAGCCGACCGCCACGACGAGCACGCTCGCGACCTGCCGCACCCGCACCGACTGCAGCCGCACCTGGGCGAAGTCGGGGATCGTGTACGCGCCCGACCGCCGCAGCGGCGCCGCGACGAACACCAGCAGCATCAGGTAGCCGGTCGTCCAGCCGATCGGGTACCAGAGCATGTCGGCGCCGTAGGCCAGGACGAGCCCCGCGACGCCGAGGAACGACGCCGCCGACAGGTACTCCCCGCCGATCGCCGAGCTGTTCCACACGGGACTGACCGAGCGCGACGCGACGTAGAAGTCGCTCGTCGTGCGGCTGAACCGCAGGCCGAACGCACCGATGCCGAGCGTCGCGAGCGACACCAGGGCCACGGCCACGACGCCGTACGTCGTGTTCACGGCTCGTCGGCGCGATCAGGCTGCACGAGCTCGGCGAAGTCGCGCTCGGCCCGCTCGGCCTGGCGGATGTAGACCCATCCCAGGCCGAACAGCCCCGGGTAGACCGCGACGCCCAGGATCAGCCACGGCGCCGGCACCCCCAGCACGCGGAACTCCGTGACGGTGTCGAAGGCCATGAACGTCAGCGGCAGGGCGCCGATCGACAGCACCAGCGTCAGGGCCACCGCGATCGCGGCCCGCAGCTGCGAGCGGATCAGCGACTGCATGTAGATCTCGCCGATCCCGGTCGACTCGTCGATCTCCTGGCGCACGCTGCGGCGGACGTGCGCCGGCGCCGACGTCAGCGGGTTGGTGACGCGCACCCGTCCGGTGGGCGGCGGGTGCTGCCCGTCGTCGCTCACAGGGCGCGTTCGTGGATCAGGTCGCGCAGGGCCCGGGTGTGGCGGCGGGCCACCTGCAGCTCGACGAGCTCGGTGCCCGACTGCACGACGACGCTGCAGCGTCCGGCCTGCACCCGCACCTCGCGCACGTGGGCCAGGTTGACCACGATGCTGCGGTGGATGCGCACGAACCCCGCGTCGGCCCACTCGTCGGCGAGCGTGCCCAGCGGCGTCCGCACGAGGTGGCTCGAGCCGTCGGCGACGTGCAGGCGCACGTAGTCGCCCTGCGCCTCGGCGTGCGCGACGGACGCCCGCGAGACGAAGCGTGTCACCCCGCCGAGCTCGACCGCGATCTGCTCGTCACCCGCGGACGTGCCCCGGTCGGTGTCGGCACCCGCGCTGGCCCGCCGCACGCTCTCGCGCAGCCGCTCCTCGCGGATCGGCTTGAGCAGGTAGTCGACGGCGTTCATCTCGAAGGCCTCGACGGCGTGCGCCTCGTGGGCCGTGACGAACACGATCTGCGGCGCGGCGCGGAAGTGGCCCAGCAACCGGGCGATGTCGAGACCGCTCAGCCCCGGCATCGCGACGTCGAGGAACACCAGGTCGATGCCGCCCTGCTCGAGCAGGCGCAGCGCGTCGGTGCCGCTGTGGGTGCCGCGCACCGAGGCGATGCGGTCGTCGCGCTGCAGGAGCCACACCAGCTCGTCCAGGACGGGCTGCTCGTCGTCGACGACGAGGGCGTGCAGCGAGGCGGGCATGGGGCCGATCCTGCCCCCATGGTGACCCGCGCCACAAGTCGGTCGGTCAGGACGACGTGTCGACGTCGGGCGAGAACTTGGGCACCCGCAGCGAGACCTTGGTGCCGAAGCCCGGTGCCGTCTCGACGACGATGCCGTACGCGTTGCCGTAGACCGTCCGCATGCGCTCGTCGACGTTCGCGAGACCCACCGACGCGCTGGGGTTGCGCCCCGACAGCGCCGCCCGGACGACCTCGGGGTCGACGCCGGCGCCGTCGTCCTCGATCGTGATGAGGCACTCGGGGCCGGTGTCGAGCGCCGTGACGGTGATCGTGCCGTCGCCCGCGCGGCTCTCGAGACCGTGCCGGACGGCGTTCTCGACCAGCGGCTGCACCGACAGGAACGGCAGCGTCACGCTCAGCACCTCGGGCGCGACGAGCGTCACGACCCGCAGGCGGTCGCCGAACCGGGCCTTCTCGAGCACGAGGTAGCGCTCGATCGACCGCAGCTCCTCGGCCAGCGTCGTGAACTCGCCGTGCTGGCGGAACGAGTAGCGGGTGAAGTCGGCGAACTCGAGCAGCAGCTCGCGGGCCCGCTCGGGGTCCGTGCGCACGAACGACGCGATGGCGCCGAGCGAGTTGTAGATGAAGTGCGGCGAGATCTGGGCCCGCAGCGCGCGCAGCTCGGCCTCCATCAGCGCCGTGCGCGACGTGGCCAGCTCGGCGAGCTCGAGCTGGCTCGACATCCAGCGCGCGACCTCGGTCGTGGCGCGGGCCAGGCCCGCCGAGGCCTCGTCGGTGACGATCACAACGCTGCCGACGACGCGCTCCTCGACCGCGAGGGGTGCGACGATCACGCGTCCGGCCGCCCGCGTCGTGCCGCTGCCGATCGCGGCGCGCACGAGGTCGGCGACGTCGGCGTGCTCGCCCGGGCCGTCCCACGCGAGCGGACCCTCGGTGTCGGTGATCGCGACGGTGCGGGCGCCCAGCAGCGTCCGGACGTGGGGCAGGGCACTGGCGGCACTCTCGGCGTCGAGCCCGCGGCGCAGCGCGGGCGCCGCGAGGGCCGTCGTGTGCAGTGTCTCGTACGTCGCGCGGTCCTCCGGCGTCCCGAGGCTGGGGCGGCGCGCCAGCAGCCACCACCGCGCGAACGCCGCCACCGCGACGAGCGCCGCCGCGGCGACCAGGGCGGTGACGAGGTTGTCCATCCGCCGACGCTACCGCGCGGGGTCCGGTGCGGACGTCATCGTAGAAGCGGTGGCCTAGGTACTGATGTGATGACGTCCGGGGACGTCATCACGGGTGCGGCACCCCAGGTACTGATGTGATGACGTCCGCGCCGGGACGCGTCGGCGCCACCGGCGGGGTCAGTCGTCGCCGATGCCGCGGGCGTGGAGGGCAGCGCCGGTGTCGTAGGCGTGGGCGACGGTGCGGATCGCCATGGGGGACAGGTTGGCGCGGGGGCTGCGCTCGAGCCCGCGGGCCTTGGCGGCCTCGCGGGTCTCGCGGAAGATCTCGAAGATCGCGGGGATCGCCCCGATCATGAGCGAGAACGCGAGGGCGACCTTCTCGGGGTCGACACCGAGACGTCGGAACGGTCGAAGCCCCCGGACGATCGCGTCGAGCATCCGGTCCATCGGCGTCGTCGCGGTGAACGTCGTCGCGACCACGACGAGCGCGAGCGTCGTCGCGACGACCTCGACCGCCACGGGCCAGCCGCGCTGCCACCACTGGAAGCCGCCCAGCACCGTCACGACGACCACCAGTGGCCGTAGCCCACGCCAGACGGCCCCGGGCGGCACGCGGGCCCAGGCCGACAGCAGCACCGCGCCGACGAGCGCCGCGACGGGGGGCCACGGCCCCCGCAGCGCGACGACGACGATGCTCGTCAGCACGACGAGACCGAGCTTGGGGCCCGCCGGGATGCGGTGCCAGACCGTCGTGCCCGGACGGTACGTGCCGAGCGGCAGTGCGCCCCTCACGGCGACGTCACGCTCTCGCGGTACCAGGCGACGGCCTCGGCGGGCTCGCCGTCGGCGGCGATCCGGCCGCCCTCGACGACCAGCACCCGCTCGCAGCGCAGCGCGAGGTCGAGGTCGTGCGTCACGAGCACGAGCTGCTGCTCGAGCGACAGCAGCCGGTCGGCGACGATCGCGGAGTTGCGCAGGTCGAGCAGCGTCGTGGGCTCGTCGGCGACGACGATCGACGGCTCGGTCGCCAGCACCCCCGCGAGCGCGAGCAGCTGCTGCTGGCCCCCCGACAGCGCGTGCACGCTGGTGTCGGCGAGGTGCGCCAGGCCGTACGTCGCCAGGACGTCCATGACGCGGCGCTGCCGCTCGTCCTTGTCCTTGACGAGTCGCCGCAGCGAGAGGGCGACGTCCTCGGCGACGGTCGGCATGACGAGCTGGGCGGCGGGCTGGGTGAACACGAAGCCGACCCGCCGGCGGACCGCCGGGCCCTCGGACGCGACGTCGAGGCCGTCGACCGTCACGGTGCCCGACGACGGCGAGACCAGCCCGTTGACGAGTCGCGCCATCGTCGACTTGCCCGACCCGTTGCCGCCGATGAGCGCGACGCGGTGCTGCGTCAGGGTGGCCGTGACGTCGCGGAGGATGACGACGTCGCCGCCGGACGCCTCGGCGGTGACGGTGACGTCGTCGAACGCGATGTCGGCCATGGGCCGAACGCTACCGAGCGCGCGACAGCAGGGCCGGGAAGGCCCGGTGCACGGCCGCGGCGACGACCGCGGCGGCGGCGAGCTTGACCAGGTCGGCCGGGACGTACGCGAACGAGCTCGTGACCGTCGTGCCCCACGGGGTGTCGGCGTACAGCGCGATGCCGGTCGCGCCGACGATCCACACCAGCGCCTCGGCGACGACGCCGCCGGCCAGGACGACCCCGGCCGTGACCGCGACGCTGCGGCGGTGGGCCCGTTCGACGGCCAGGCCGACGACCAGTGCGGCGAACGGGAACGCGAACAGGTAGCCGCCGGTGACGCCCGTGAACGGCGCGATGCCCGACGTGCCACCGGCGAAGATCGGCAGGCCCGCGGCCCCGACGACGAGGTAGAGCACGACGGCGAGGAATCCGCGACGCGCGCCCAGCACCGCGCCGGCCAGGAAGATGCCGAACAGCTGCAGCGTGACGGGCACGCCGTTGACGCCGAACGGCAGCGCGGCCGAGACGGCGCACACCGCGATGAGGGCCGCGAACGTCGCGATCAGGGCGAGATCGGTCGTGCTCGCGACGGGACGACGGGTCGTGGTGCTGGACATCGGGGCTCCTGGGGGCGGTACCTGAACGGTGCTCAGGTGAACGGCGTTCAGGTTAGCGTAGGATCGCCGTCGGTTGTCAACGTCAGGAGTCGGAGTGCGTTACCGCAGGAGCGACGTCGTCGAGCGGGCCGTCGACGTCCTCGACCAGTACGGCCTGGCCGATCTGTCGATGCGGCGCATCGCCGCCGAGCTGGGCCTGCAGCCGTCCGCGCTCTACCACCACTTCGCGAGCAAGCAGCACCTGCTGGCCGCGGTCGCCGACGAGCTGCTCGAGCGCGGTCGCCGTCCGTCCGCCGACGACGTGCCGTGGGACGTCGCCGTCGTCGGCGCCGGGCACGCGCTGCGCGACGCCATGCTGGCGTACCGCGACGGCGCCGAGCTGATCGCGACGGTGCAGGCCTTCGGTCTGGGACACGTCTCGCCCCTCGTGCCGCTGGTGCGGGCGGTCGACCGCGGAGGCTTTCCGGCCGAGCTGGCCCGGGCCGCCGCGACGACGATCCTGCACTTCGTCTTCGGTCACGTGTCGGAGGAGCAGGCGCACCTCCAGGCCAGCAGCGTCGGCGCGATCGGCGACGACGCCCCGGCCGGCGCCGACGCGGCCTCGTTCGACCTCGGCCTCTCGCTCATCCTCGACGGCGTCCGCCACCACCAGCCCAGAAGTGCGGACAACCGGACCTCCTTACCGCGGTAGAAAGGTCCGCTTCTCCGCACTTCCGGGCTGGGTTGCCGCCTATCACCAGGACGCGTGGAGGGGACGGCCCTCGTCGTAGCCGGCCGAGCTCTGCAGCCCGACGACGGCGCGGTCGTGGAACTCCGCGACCGACCGCGCTCCGGCGTACGTCGCGCTCGAGCGGACGCCCGCGACGATCGAGTCGACGAGGTCCTCGACGCCCGGACGGTCGGGGTCGAGGAACATGCGTCCGGTCGAGATGCCCTCCTCGAACAGCGCCATGCGGGCGCGCTCGAAGCCGGCCGCGTCGCGCGTGCGGTTCGACACCGCGCGCGCCGACGCCATGCCGAACGAGTCCTTGTACGGCCGGCCGTCGGTGCCGACCTTGAGGTCGCCGGGGCTCTCGAGCGTGCCGGCGAACCACGAGCCGATCATGACGCTCGCCGCTCCCGCGGCGAGCGCGAGCGCGACGTCACGGGGGTAGCGGACCCCGCCGTCGGCCCACACGTGCGCGCCGAGCTCGGTCGCCGCCGCGGCGCACTCGAGGACGGCCGAGAACTGGGGGCGGCCCACGCCGGTCATCATGCGGGTCGTGCACATCGCGCCCGGACCGACACCGACCTTGACGATGTCGGCGCCCGCGGCCACGAGGTCGCGCACGCCGTCGGCCGACACGACGTTGCCGGCCGCGACGGGGACGCGTCGCCCGCCCGCGGCGACCCGCGCGTCGCGGGCCGCGACGACCAGCGGCAGGGCCTCGAGCATCTTCTCCTGGTGGCCGTGCGCGGTGTCGACGACGAGGACGTCGATGCCCATCGCGAGCAGGGCCTCGGCCTTGCCCGTGACGTCGCCGTTGATGCCGACCGCGGCGCCGATCACGAGGCGTCCGTCGGGGTCGACGGCGGGCTCGTAGATCGTCGACCGCAGGGCGGCCTTGCGGGTCAGGACGCCCACGAGGCGTCCGTCGGCGACGACCGGGGCGACGTCGATGTGCTGCGCCGTCATCTGGTCGAAGCACGTGCGCGGATCGGCGCCGACCGCGAGCGTCAGGACGTCGGTCGTCATGACCTCGCGCACCTGCGCGAAGCGGTCGACCTCGGCGCCGTCGCGCTCGGTGACGACGCCGAGGAACGCGCCGTCGTCGTCGACCACCGCGACGGCACCGTGGGCGCGCTTGGGGATCAGGCTCATGGCCTCGCCGACCGTCGTGGACGGGCTGACCGTGACGGCGGTGTCGTAGACCGTGTGCGCGGCCTTGACGCGGTCGACGGTCGAGGCGACGACGTCGAGCGGGATGTCCTGCGGGATGATCGCGACACCTCCGCGGCGCGCGATCGTCTCGGCCATGCGGCGGCCCGAGATCGCGGTCATGTTGGCGACCACGAGGGGCAGCGTCGTGCCCGTGCCGTCGGCGGTGGACAGGTCGACGTCGAAGCGGCTCGTGACCCCCGAACGGGCCGGGACCATGAAGACGTCGTTGTACGTCAGGTCGTACTGGGGCAGCAGGTCGTTGAGGAACTTCACGCCCAGAGTCTAGGCGGCCGCGCTGTTAGGGTGCCGTCGTGCGCATCGCCTTCCTCGGCAACGGGCTGACCGGGTACCTGGCCGCCCAGTACCGCGAGCTCGCCCGCCTGGGCCACGAGCTGCTGGTCGTCCAGCCGGGCAGCCCGGAGGTCGCGGTGGGGGCCATGCGCGACACGGCCTTCGACGAGCTGGGGGTCGCGTCGTTCGCCGAGCTGCTCGAGTGGACGTCGGAGCCGTCCGCGGCCGAGCTCGTCGACCGGGTGCGCCGCTTCGACCCCGACGCCGTCGTCATGAGCTCGTGGAACTTCGCCGACTCCTACCGCGCGGTCATGAAGTCGCTGCCGTCCGGCGTGGTCCGCGTGCTGGTCATGGACAACCTCTGGCGGGCGGCGCCGCGGCAGTGGCTGGGGCGCGCGACGAGCCGCTGGTACGTGCACTCGGTCGCCGAGGTCGCGATGGTGCCGAGCGAGCGCTCCGAGACGTACGCGCGCATGCTCGGGTTCGGACCGGCCGACGTCATCCGGGGCTCGCTGTCGGCCGATCTGTCGCTGTTCGGTGGCGGAGGGGAGCGTGCGGGCGACGAGCTCGCCGCACGCCGCTCGTTCCTGTTCGTCGGGCGGCTCGTCGACCACAAGGGCGCCGACGTCCTCGCGGCGGCGTACCGGCGGTACCGCGAGCTGGTCGACGACCCGTGGACGCTCGAGGTCGTGGGCCTGGGCCCGCTCGACCACCTGCTGCGCGACCAGCCGGGCGTCACGATGCACGGGTTCGTCCAGCCCGCGGGCGTCGCCGAGCTGATGCGGACGGTCTCGTGCAGCGTCGTGCCGTCGCACGTCGAGCCCTACGGGGTCGTCGTGCACGAGGCGACGGCGTCGGGGTTGCCGGTGCTGTGCACCGACTTCGCGGGCGTCGCCGCGGGCCTGGTGCAGGACCACGCCAACGGGTGGGTCGTGCCGGCCGGCGACGTCGAGGAGTGGGCCGCGGCGATGGCCCGCGTGTCGGGCTGCTCGCCCGAGACGCTGGCCGACATGTCGCGCATCAGCCGGGCGCTGTCGACCCGGCTGTCGCCGCAGATCTGGGCGCGCAACGTCGCCGAGCAGATCGCCCGTCGCCGCGGCGCCTGACGCGTCACCCGCGTGTCAGGACGAGGGAGCCCACCAGATCGCGGTGTCCCACACGCCGTTGGTCGTCCAGACGCGCCGCCAGCCCTCGCGCTCGGTGCGGTCGACGAACTCCTGCCACCCGTTCGTGGCGGGTGCGCCGACGTGCCACGGCGACCGGGTCGTGGTGGGCAGGTAGGTCTCGGCGTTGTCGACGACCAGGAGGCCGCCGGGGCGCAGCAGGTCGAGCGCCCGCAGCACGCAGTCGTCGCGGTACTCGCCGTCGACGAAGGCCAGGTCGAGCGACGCGGGCGCGATCTCGGGCGCCGCGTCGACGTACGCCGACCGGTGCTCGGGCGTCTCGTAGCCGAGCTCGTCGAACGGGACGAGCCGCAGGTCGACGTTGTCGACGTGACCGGCGTCGAGGTCGGCCCGCAGGCTCGCGTGCCACTGCGGCGAGCCCTCGACCGACGTCAGGTGCTCGATGCGCTGCGCGAACCACGCCGTCGTGCCGCCCGAGCCCCACTCGATGCCGCGATCGGTGGGCCTGAGCAGCTGGTCGAGGATCGTGAGCGCGTCGCGCGTGATCCACGGGCGCCGCTGCGGTCGCAGGGCGGCGGCCCGGACGGTGAGGGAGTCGCGCAGGTAGCGCGGCACGTCGCGCGCGCCGAGCTCGAGGTGCGGCGACAGGTGGCCCGGACGCCCCGCGGCCCACTGCGGGTTGCGACGGTTCCACAGCGACGTCGCGACGCGCGACGTCAGGCCCGGGGACGTCACGCGACGTCCCCGGGCCTGGTCGCCTCCACGGCCATCTGGGCGCCGCCCTCGTCGGCCCGCTGGTCGAGGCCGTCGAGCTCGGGGTGGTCGCTCGAGCCCGGCACCGAGCGGGTGACGTCGGTGAAGCCGACGCGCTCGAGCTCGACCGCGAGCGTCTCGAAGTCGTACACGTAGCCCGTGTGGTGGCCGAACGACGCGATCGGGATGCGCACCCAGTCGAGCGGGTGGTCGACCGTCAGCCCGTACTGCTCGTAGACCGCGGCCTCGGGATCGCCCTGCGGCGAGACGCCCGCGAGGTAGCGGTCGACGTGACCGCGCAGGTCGGGCGTCACGAACCGGATGACGCCGCCGGGTCGCAGGCAGCGGAACGCCTCGGCGAACAGCGTGCGTCCGGCCTCGAGCGGCACGTGCTCGATGACGTTGTCGGAGTAGACGTGCGACACCGAGGCGTCCTCGAGCGGCCACGTGCGGGTCGCGTCGAGGAAGTGGCGCGTGACGGCGTTGACGTTGGTCACGACCCACCCCTCGCGGGGCGCCAGGCCGCCGAGCTCGAGCCGCAGCGGCCGCGGGGTCGAGGCCAGGGTGCGCGACGTGCGTCGCCGCGCGAGGGGGGTGTTGACGGCCAGCACGGGAGGCCGCAGCACGGCGTGCAGTCGAGGGTTCACGCCCCGACCATAACGTCTGCGTCGCGCGATTTCACCGTGATCCGAGACCTCGCGAACGGCAGTAACCACTCGCGTCCGGGCTCGTTGGTTGGGGGACAGGTGCCCTCGTCCGACCGGGCACCCGGACGGTCTGGAGGGCCGATGAGCGACGCCCGGAGCACGACGCTCGTCGTCGAGCCCGACCCCGGCGGTCACCGCTTCCAGGCCGTCGCGGCCGTCGCCCGGCTGGCGCGCGCCTTCGGTCCCGTCGTGCTGCTCACGAGCTCCGAGGGACGCCGCAGCGTGGCCCTCGACGTCCACCTGGGCGACCTGGTCGGCCGCGGCGAGCTGACGGTGCTCGACCCGTTCGACGAGATCCACCCGCCGACCCGCGCGATGGCGTCCGAGGTCGCCGACCGGTGCGCGGCCGCGGCCCGCCGCGGCGACGCGCCGGTCGGACGCGTCGTCGTGATGGACGCCGACCAGGCGCTCAAGCGCTGGTGGGCCGTCGCGCCGCGGCTGTTCCGTGGTCTGCCCGTGCGCCCGCGCGTCGTCTTCATGCTGACCCGCTACCCGGCGCGGCTCGCGCTGACCGACCTGACGGGCTGGCGCCTGCGGGGCCCCAAGGCCGTCCTGGCGGTCGTCGCGATGGCGACGCGCAGCCTGCACCGCGTCGTGGGCTTCAGCGGCCGCGACGACACCGCGCAGGGCTGGATCGTCAAGCGCGTCCGCGACCCGCACTACTGCTCGGCCCACTCGCGCGACCGTGCCGAGCACCGCGCGGTGCTGGGGCTCGACCCCGACCGGCTGCTCGTCGGCATCTTCGGTGCCGTCGACGCCCGCAAGAACCCGCAGCTGGTGCTCGACGCGATCTCGGCGGCGGGCCTCGACGCCACGCTGGTGGTCGCGGGAGGCTTCGACGACGAGGTGCGCGCGTGGGCGCGCGGGCTCGACGACGTCGACCGTGCCCGGGTCTTCCTGCGCGACGAGTTCCTCGACAACGACGTGCTCGACCGGTTCGTGGCGTCGGTCGACGTCGTCCCGCTGGCCCTGACGAACAACGGCCCCAGCGGCATCATGGGCAAGGCGCAGGCCGCCGGCGTCCCGGTCGTGACGGCCGGCTCGCGCGTGCGGGCCCGCGAGGTCGAGGCCACCGGCACGGGCATCGCGTGCGACTTCACGGCCGCCTCGATCGGCGACGCGATGCGGCGCGCGATCGACGGCGGGATCGTCGCCGGCACGCCGCTCGGCGAGGTGTCGGCCGAGGAGTTCGCGATGACGCTGCTGGGCGTCGACGCCGACGGTCGGGCCTTCGACCGTCGTCGCGTGCTGCAGGCGGGCGCCCGGTGAACGTCCGCACCCGCGCGATGCACGCCGTGGCCGACCGTCTCGGACGTCGAGGGTTCGAGCTGCGCCGGCACCCCGCGACGCGGCGGCAGCACGTGCTGACCCGGCACGGGGTCGACCTCGTGCTCGACGTCGGCGCGGCCGACGGCGGCTACGGCACGTCGCTGCGGTCGTTCGGCTACCGCGGCGACATCGTCTCGTTCGAGCCGCAGGCGCGGGCGTTCGACCGCCTGCGCCGCACGATCGCGGCCGACCCCGGCTGGACGGCCCGCCACCTCGCGCTGGGCGCCGAGCCGGGCGAGCTGACCATGAACATCGCGTCCAACAGCACCAGCAGCTCGGTGCTGCCGATGCTCGACACGCACGTCGCCGCGGCACCGTCCGTCCGCTACGTCGGCACCGAGTCGGTCACGGTCGGACGCCTCGACGACGAGGTCGCCGAGGCGCTGGCCGGCCACCGACGCCCCTTCCTCAAGATCGACACGCAGGGCTTCGAGCGCGAGGTGCTCGACGGCGGGCCGGCGACGCTCGCGGCGTGCGTCGGCGTGCAGCTCGAGCTGTCGCTGGTGCCGCTGTACGGCGGCGGCATGCTGATCGACGAGGCCGTGGGGCGCATGTACGAGGAGGGGTTCCAGATGGTGGGTCTCGAGCAGGGGTACGCGGCACCGACCGGCGAGATCCTGCAGATCGACGGCGTGTTCGTCCGGCCCGGGACGGAGGTCTGACGTGGTCACGCCCGCCTCCGACGCGCTGAGCTTCCGCGACCTCGTGTTCTCCGACTACGCCCGCTACCGTCCTGGCGCGCGGCAGGGCTGGCTGCACGTCCTGCTGCGCGTCCCGAGCGTCCCGGGCCTGCTCGCCTCGCTGCTGCTGCGCTCGCAGCAGTGCCTGTTCCGCTCGGGCCACGTCACGGCGGCGCACTCGCTGCGCACGCTCGGCAACGTCCTGGTCGGCGCCGACTTCGGCGCCGGCATGCAGGTCGGCCGCGGGTTCATGCTGGCGCACCCCGTCGGCGTGACGATCGGCTTCGGCCTCGTGATCGGCGACGACGTGACGTTCGCGGGCGGGGTCACGTGCGCGGCGCGCCACTACGACGCGAGGCCCGGACGCGAGCAGGAGTTCGCGACGATCGGCGACGGCGTGCTGATCGGCGCCAACGCGGTGCTCGTCGGCGGGGTGACGATCGGGCGCAACGCCGTGGTCGGGGCCAACTCGGTCGTCCTGTCGGACGTTCCCGAGGACGCCGTCGTGATGGGGTCGCCGGCCCGCCGCGTCGGCACGAGGGAGGACGCGTCATGACCGCCAAGGAGTCCTACGATCCGGCCTCGCACTACGACCGCGTCATGGCCGCGTGGCAGCTGCTGCTGGGCGACGAGCTGCACTACGGCGTCTTCGACGACGGCGACGAGCCGCTCGACGTCGCGACCCGCGCGCTGACCGAGCGCATGGTCGCGGCGGCCGACCTGCAGTCGTCCGGACGCCTCAGGGTCCTCGACGTCGGGTGCGGCTCGGGCGCGCCGGCGCGGACGATCGCCGGCCGGTTCGGTGTCGAGGTCGTCGGCATCACGACCAGCGCGGTGGGCGTCGAGACGGCCCGGCGGCGCACGGCCGAGGCGCGCGTCGACGGCGTCACGTTCGAGCAGCGCGACGGCACCGCCAACGGCTTCGACGATGCCTCGTTCGACCGCGTGTGGGTCATGGAGTCGGCGCACCTCATGCGCGACAAGGACGCCCTGGTGTCCGAGTGCGCGCGCGTCCTGCGGCCCGGCGGGCGACTCGTGCTGTGCGACCTGGTGTGGTGGCGCGAGATCGCGTTCCGCGAGGTGCGCGAGCGGCGCGACGACTTCGCGGTGCTGCGCGAGGCGTTCGGCGACGCGCACTTCGAGTCGCTCGACGGCTTCGGCGCCCTCGCGACGGAGCACGGCCTGGTGCTCGACCGCAGCGACGACCTCACGGCGGCGACGCTGCCGACGTTCGACCGGTGGCGCGCCAACGCCGACGCCCACCACGACGCGGTCGTCGAGCTGATCGGCACGGCGGGTCGCGACGCGTTCCTGCGCTCCTGCGACATCCTCGAGGCCTTCTGGCGCGACGGCACCTTCGGCTACGGGCTCGTCTCGGCGACGAGACCCGGCAGGTCGACGTCGTGACGGGCGGCTCGTGACAACCGCGTCGCTGCGTCGTTGACCTTCGCAGGAGCATCCCCGCTCCTCCCGTCCCGCAAGGAGACCACCGCGCCATGAGCACCTCGCCCGCAGACGTCCGGCGCACGGTCGTCGAGTTCCTCACGCTGATCGAGAAGCTGCCCGAGGGCTTCGCCGACGACACGCCCCTCTACGCCGACGGGGCGGGTCTCGACTCGCTCGAGACCGCCGAGCTGTCGGCCACGCTCGAGGACGTCCACGGCAGCGATCCGTACGCGACCGGTGACATGCCGCAGACCCTGGGCGACATCCAGGCGTTCTTCGCCGCGGGATCCTGAGCCACGGTGTTCGAGCTGCTCGAGCGCGTCGCGGGCGGGGAGCCCGGGCGGGTCGCGGTCGTCACGCACACGGTCTCGCGCTCGTACGGTGAGCTGCTGGCCGATGCGCGCCGCGTCGCGGCGGCGCTGAAGCGCGAGGACGTCGGCCGTCTCGCGGTCGTCGACCACGAGGCCCCCTTCGTCGTCCCGCTGCTGGCGGGGGCGGCACTCGCGGGCGTCGAGGTCACGCAGTACCCGCCGGTCGGGCCCGACGAGGTGCGCGACCTGCTGGCGCGCCTCGATCACGACGTCCTGGTGACCGACCGGGCCGACCTGACCGGTCTCGGTGCCCGCGTGCTGGCGACGCACGAGCTGCTCGCCACCGACCCCGCACCGTCCGGCCCGCTGCCGGTCGACCGCCCGCACCTCGTCCTGACGACGGGCACGACGGGCGCGCCGCGCGGCGTCCGGCACGACTGGTCACGGCTCGTGCGCGGCACGTCACGCGTCGCCCCGGCCCCGGGCCAGCGCTGGCTGCTGGCCTACGGGCTGCACCAGTTCGCGGGGCTGCAGGTGCTGCTGCACGTCCTCGCGGCGGGCGCGACGCTCGTGGCACCGGCGCCGCGGCGCCCCCGCGAGGGGCTCGCCGCGATGCGCGAGCTGGGGGTCACCCACGCCAGCGCGACGCCGACGTACTGGCGGTTCGTCGTGGCCGAGATGCGGTCCGACGGTGGTCCCGTGCCGGCCCTGCGCCAGGTGACGCTCGGCGGCGAGGCCGTGCCTGGTCCGCTGCTGGACGTCGTGCGCTCGACCTTCCCGGGCGCCTCGGTGTCGCAGGTCTACGCCGCCTCGGAGTTCGGGTCGACGGGCTCGATGCGCGACGGACGTCCGGGGCTGTCGGTCGACGTCCTCGACCGCGGCGACGACGCCGACGTCGACATGCGGATCGTCGACGGCGAGCTGTGGATCCGCTCCCGCACCGGCATGCTGGGCTATCACGGCGAGCCCCCCGTCGACGCCGACGGCTGGCGCGCCACGGGCGACCTCGTCGAGGTCGACGGCGACCGCGTGCTGTTCCGCGGTCGCACGTCCGAGATCATCAACGTCGGCGGCGTCAAGGTGCACCCCCTGCCGATCGAGGAGCGCGTGGCGGCCGTGCCGGGCGTCGACATGGCCCGCGTCCACCCACGTCCCAACGCCATGACCGGGGCGATCGTCGCGCTCGAGGTCGTGCCGTCGCCGGGCGCCGACCTCGACGCCCTGCGGTCCGACCTCCGGTCGGCGTGCGCCGACCTGCCCGCCGCGGCCCGTCCGCGCAGCATCCGCTTCGTCGACACCGTCGACACCACCGGCAGCAAGATCGTCAGGAGCCACGCATGACCAGTGACGCCACCGCCCCCGCCAGCGCCGTCGAGCCCCGCGTCGTCGTCGTGACGGGCGGCAGCCGGGGTCTCGGCGCCGGCATCGTCGAGTCGTACCTCGCCTCCGGCGACCGTGTCGCGGCCTGCGCGCGGTCGGTGACCCCCGAGGTCGAGGCGTGGCGCGCGTCGCACCCCGACCACTTCCTGTTCGAGACCGCCGACCTGTCGCGGTCGGCCGACGCCAAGACGTTCGTCGACGCCGTCGTCGGTCGCTGGGACCACGTCGACGTGCTGATCAACAACGCCGGCGTCGCCCGCGACGGCATCCTCGCGATGGCGTCGGACGACGACATCGACACCGTCGTCGACCTGAACATCAAGGGGACGCTGTACGTCTCGCGGCTCGTGACCCGGCGCATGCTGGCGCGCCGGTCGGGCAGCGTCGTCAACATCTCGTCGATCGTCGGGCGCTCGGGCTACCGCGGCCTCGGCGTCTACAGCGCGACCAAGGCCGCGCTCGACGGGCTGACCCGATCGATGGCGCGCGAGCTGGGGTCGCGCGGCATCACGGTCAACGGCATCGCGCCGGGCTACCTGCGCACCGAGATGAGCCATGGGCTCGACGAGGGCCAGATGGACCAGATCGTCCGGCGCACGCCCGCCGGTCGGCTCGGCGACCCCGGCGACATCGCGCGGGTCTGCCAGTTCCTGACCGATCCGCGCAACGACTACCTGACGGGCCAGGTCATCGTGGTCGACGGCGGTCTCACGAGCTGATGCGCGCGCCCAGCCCGGCGGCGGTCTCAGCCGACGACGTCGCGTCCGCGCCGCCGCGCGTGGCGGCCGTCCGCGCGGGGTCCGCGACCGACGGCCCGGCCGAGGGCCAGGCAGCTGAGCAGGCCCACCGCCGCGAGCGTCATGCCGACGCCGACGAGGCTCTCGTGCCCCGCCGCGACGACGATGCCGACCAGCAGCACCGGGACGAGCGCCAGCTCGATCCACGACGCGGTGCTGCCGCGCCCCTGTCCCTGCATGACCGCGATGAGCACGCTGCGCACCGCGAGCAGCCCGTCGGCCACGATGAGCCAGCGCGCGCAGCCGACCGCCCCGACGAACTCCTGCCCGAACGCCAGCCGGACGACGGGCTCCACGACGATCTCGAGCACCACGACGATGGCCGTCGCGAGCACGACCGTGATGCCGACCCAGCGCCGGACGACGGCGCGCTGGGCGACGGGATCGTCCTGGTGGGTCGCGACGCGCGGCAGCACGATGACCCGCACCGCGTTGCTCACCAGGCGGCACAGGTTCGAGACCGCCAGCGCCGTCGCGAACAGGCCCAGCGACACCGTGCCGAGCAGCGCGCCGACGAGGATGCGCTCGAGGCCCAGGCCGTCGATCGGGCGCACGCTGCTGACGTAGTTGCCCCGCGCCTCGCGCCACACGAGCGACTCGTCGATCGCGTCGTCCGCGCGGCCGCGGGCCGGCAGCAACGACGCGTGGGCGAACCCGACGCTGAGCAGGCCCGTCACGACGTAGGCGGCGAGCACGGCGTACGCGTCCCACGACCAGCCCGCGGCCAGGACGACGACGAGCACGACCGTGAACATGCCCTGCGGCGCGAGCGCGACCCACGCCATGCGCACCAGGCGGCCCTCGCCCTGCAGGCACCCCGCCAGCACCTGGAACGCGATGGTGTGGGACGTCACGACCGCGACCACGACGGCCGCCGCGACGGTGTCGGACGTGCCGCCGGAGTGGTGCAGCACCGGGGTCACCGCCCCCGCCAGCAGGCACGGCACCAGCACGAGCCAGCCACGACGCCGCCCGACGTCGCGCAGGCCGTCGCGGGCCGTGACGCGACGCTCGGCGACGAGCTTGGTGACCGACGACGGCAGGCTGCCGCCGAGCGAGATCTGCGACGCGAACAGCCCCACCGCGATCACCAGCGCGATGAGTCCGCGCCCCTCGACGCCCAGCAGCCGGGCCATGATGATGCCCGTCACGAGCGTCAGGAGCTGCAGGCCGAACGTGGCCGTCACGATCAGCAGGAACGTGAACCGGTCGCGCATCTGACGGGTGCCGGCGGCGGGATCGCTGGGCTCCTCCGACACCCGTCGAGCATACTGTCAACCACCGGCCGGCCGCTGTGAAAACGACCGCCATCACCCCCGGAGACGCGATGTCCGCACCCCTTCCCCTCCCCGTCCGCGTGCTGGTCAAGGGGGCGTCGACCGTCAACTGGGTGTCGTTCATGGGCGGCCCGCGCACCGACTTCATCTTCCCGCGCGTCATCGAGCAGCAGCTGCTCGCGCAGGGCCGGCCGGTCGACGTCGAGACCCGCTCGATGACGTCGCAGCGCGCCTCGACGGTGCTGCGCACCTGGCAGTCCGAGGTGCTGGGGTTCTCGCCCGACGTCATCGTGCTCGTCTACGGCCACTACGAGACGATCCACCTGTTCCTGCCGCGGTGGCTCGAGGTGCACGCCAACAGCCTGAGGGCGCGACCGCGGCGCCTGTCGGGGCTGTACCGGCGGGCCGTGCTGCGGCCGGTCTGGAAGCTGCTCGCGCAGGCCCAGGCCAGGCTCGACACGATCCTCGACCCGACGCTGCGTCGGGGGCGACCCCAGCAGGTCGCGGCCGACCTGCGGCAGTACATCGACCACGTCCAGAAGGTCGGCAGCCCGCTGGTCTACGTCTTCGAGCTGCTGCCGCCCGGCACGCGGTTCCAGAGCTGGTTCCCGGGCATGGCACGCCGCATCGAGGTCATGAACGCGACGCTCGAGGCGATGGTCGCCGACGTGGGCCTCGACCACGTCCGCTACCTCCGGGTGGCCGACCTCGTGGAGCTGCACGCCGGCGGAGACGTCGACGTCGCGATCCCCGACGGCTTCCACTACTCGCCCGCGATGCACCGCCACGTCGGCGAGCGGCTGGCCGACGACATCGCGGCGTGGGCCGAGACGCAGCCCCACCTGTCGGCGTCCGTCCGAGGGGCGGAATCCTCGTGATGGCAGCGTCAAACGGCCCCGACACCCCCGCCGCCGCGGTTTCCCAGGAGAACCTGGGAAACCGCGCCGCGCACAGGAACCCGGCAGCTCACACCGGTCGCAACCGGGGTGAGGTGCCCGGTTCCCAGGTGGACCCGGGAAGCTTCCGGGGTGCTCCTGGGAAACTGCGAGAGGGCGGGGAAAACCTCGGGATGGCAGGCGCAAACGGCCCCGACGCGGGCCCCGGACTCCGTACGATGGACGGCATGGCCACCACGACCTCCCCTGCTCCCGCATCCGCGAAGCAGCGTGCAGCCCGCGTCCTCCCGCGACCCGTCGTCGAGCTCCTCGACACCGCCGTCTTCCGGGTGCGTCGGGCACGGATCCGCGCGATCCAACGCTTCTTCGGGCTGTTCGGCTTCAACATCGTCAAGAAGGACGACTACTACTCGACGCTGCCCGTGCTGGCCGAGATCGAGCAGACCCGCGCGCGGTGGGACCGGCCGAGCGAGCTGGTCGGCATCGACCTCGACGTCCCGGCGATGACGCAGACCCTCCGGGGCCTGGCCGATCGGTGGGAGAAGGAGTTCACGGCCGTCACGGGCGACTACCTGGCCAACACGCGCCAGGGCTTCGGCCCCGGGTACCCGCAGCTCGACGCCCGCACGCTGTACTTCATGCTGCGCGAGCACAAGCCGGCCCGGTACCTCGAGATCGGCTCGGGGCTGTCGACGTACTACGCCTCGATCGCGGCCCGGCAGAACGCCGCCGACGGCTCGCCCCTGCAGATCACGTGCGTCGAGCCCTACCCGTTCGACGCCCTGCGCACGCTCGACAACTTCGAGCTCGTCGAGGGCTTCGTGCAGGACGTCCCCCTGTCGACGTTCGAGGCCCTCGAGGCCGGCGACGTCCTGTTCATCGACTCGTCCCACGCGCTCAAGATCGACAGCGACGTGGCCTTCCTGTTCCTCGAGGTGCTGCCGCGCCTCAAGCCCGGCGTCGTCGTGCACATCCACGACGTGCACCTGCCGTTCAACGGTCCGTTCCCCGCCGACACGTGGCTGTTCGGCGAGCGCTGGCCCGTGTACTGGAACGAGGCGATGGTCGTGCAGATCTTCCTCGCGCACAGCTCGGCCTACCGGGTGCTGCTGTCGACGCCGATGATCCGCCACACCGACGAGTCGGTGCTCACGGGTCTGTTCGACGACTACGTGCCGCTGGCGCGCGACGTCAACCCGCCCTCGTCCCTGTGGCTCGAGCGGATCTGACCCACCCGTCGCCGGCCGGCGAGTCCGGTCAGTCGCCGGAGGCCAGGACGAACAGGCCGTCGACCTGGAGCATGCGACCGTCGGGGTCCGAGATGCCCGGCTCGAGCTGCTGGATGCGGTAGCCGTCGCGGGCCATCGCTCCGACGAGCTCGTCGAACAGCAGCTGCCCGTCGTACAGCTCGACGAACGACAGCTCGAGCTGGATCGCGGCGACGCGGCCGACCAGGTCGCCGGCGCCCCGCAGCACCTCGCCCTCGAAGCCCTGCGTGTCGATCTTGAGCAGGGTGCGCGCGGGGTCGACGGCGTGGGTCGCGACGAGGTCGGCGACCGTCGTGACCGGCACGACCTCGGTGGCGACGAAGCGCGATCCCGGGGCGGTGCGCAGGTGGGCGTCGGTCATGCCGCGGATCGACGACGAGAACGAGTTGGCCGAGACGTTGATCGTCGCCTCGCCGGTCTCGGCGCCGACCGCCACGTTCAGGGTCGTCCACCGGTCGTCGCGCCCGGCCCGACGCGCCAGCTCGGCGAACGCCCCGCCGAGCGGCTCGCAGCTGATGATGCGCCCGGCGAAGCCCGCGCTGCGGGTCAACGTCGCGTACTGCCCGACGTTCGCGCCGACGTCGAGCACCGTGTCGATGCCACGTGCGTCGAGCGTGCGCACGAGGCGGCCGGCGTACGAGCCGCGACCGATCTCGAGGTCGGCGCGCTGCAGCGTGCGCCGGATCAGCAGCTTGGCCGTCTCGCGGGCCCGGTTGGCGCGGGTCTGGTCACTCATGGGCGGTCTCCGTGGTCATGCGGCGAGGAGCTCCTCGACGGCTGCGAGGACGACGCGGGGGTCGATGTCGATGTCGTCCTGGACGTTCAGCATGCGGCGCTCGGGACGGTCGGGCTCGGCCGGGTCCGCCACGAGGTAGCGGTACACCGAGTCGGGGACGTTGTCGGTGATCGCCCAGTAGCCGGGGTTGAGGTAGCGCGGGGCGAACAGCTCGAGCACCCGCACGCCCGCGGGGGCGAAGTTGAGGTTGGCGAGCCCGGCGCCGTGCGGCGCGACGACGACCTCGGCCGCCGCGAAGTGGTCGATCTGCTCCTGCACCGACACCGCGCCGGGGTCGAGCCGCTCGAAGCCGAGCGGCGCGAGCAGCGTCATCAGCTCTGCCTCGCGGACGAACCGGCGCGTGTGGGGGGCCGCGCCGCGCGTGACGAACAGCCGCGTGGGGCGCCCGCTCACGCGCTGGGCCGGAAGGTGGTCGCGCAGCCACTGCGTGACCCACCGCGGCGCCAGCGTGTGGTGGTTGTTGAGGCACGGGACGAGCAGCCGGTCGGCCCGCACGCTGAGGTGCTTGACGGGCTCGACCAGGCGGTGCGCGTCGATGCCGGCCATCGCGAGCAGCTGCCGGTCCCACGGCGTCCGGTGGCTGACGACGACGTGGTCGGGACGCGTGCCGGGCAGCGCCTCCTGCAGCACGCCCCAGCGGGGGAGCGTGTCCATCAGCGAGTGGTAGTAGTTGCGACCCGACGCCTGCGACGACAGCGAGAGCGTCGTGCCGTCGAGCGGCGTGGCCTCGGGCAGGCGCGGGCGCAGGTAGATCGGGTGCTCCTGCCAGCCGCGGATGCGGAAGTAGGGGCTCGTCTGCAGGTCGAGCCGCCCGCCCGGCGTGATCGTCGCGGCGTAGTCGCCGACGAGCCGGCCGTCGGCGACCTCCAGCACGAACCGCTCGGGCACCTCGAGCTCGCGCACCTCGCCCCAGAACCGCATCGCGCGCGGCGTGCCGACCGGCAGGTCGCGCACCGCGTGCTCGGCGGGTCCGCAGCGGTGCACCCGGACGGCGTCGGGCTCAGCGGCAGCGGTCTGCGTCGACGTGAGGGTCGCGGTCGCGGGCACGGCGCGGTCGGGCGACACCGGCAGGGAGCGCGTGACGCGGCCGGCGGTCCTGCTGGCGGCCCGGTGCGCGACCTTGGCCGCGGGCCACAGGGGCTGCAGGGCGGGAGGGAGCCGGGTCATGGTGCGGCTCAGGCCGCCGCGCGACCGGCGCCGCGGGCGAACCAGGCGTTGCCCAGGCCGGGTCGGTCGGCGGGCTCGTGCCGCACCAGGTCGAGGCCGACGGCGCCGAGGAAGCGGACGAGGTCGTCGAGCTCGTACCCGTCGACGGGGTGGTACTCCATCACGACGCGCTGCACGGTGGCCCAGTGCGCCGGGTCGCTCGTGAGGATCACGCCGTACTCGGCGCCCTCGGCGTCGCTCTTGACCAGGTCGATCGTGCCACCGGTCTCGGCGTGGATGTCGGCGAACGTCACGCACGGCACCGACACGACCGACCCGGAGCCGTCGGGTGCCGTCAGGCCGTTGTGGGCGCTGGCCTCACCGTTGTCGACGATCTCGAGGTCGCCCTCGTGGTCGGAGACCGCCCGGCGGTGCACGACGAGGCGGTCGCCGAGCGAGTTGGCGGTCACGTTGCGCTCGAGCCACGCGGCGGTCGACGGCGACGCCTCGTAGGCGTGCACCGTGGCGCCCGGCACGGCGGCGCACACCGCGGTCGAGAAGCTGCCGATGTGCGCGCCGATGTCGACCGCGACCAGGTCGGGGCGCAGGCCGGCCAGCAGCTCGTCGAGGCGGTACACGTCGTCGGCGGTGATCTCGTAGACCGGGAAGCGGGCGCCGTCGACGCTCGGGGCGTGGATCGTCAGGCCCGTGCGGGTGCGGAACGTCATCTCGCGACCCCGCAGCGTGTCCCACAGCACCTGCGGCCCGTTGTCGAAGTGCGTGAACGACTGCCGGATGCGCCGGGAGGCGTACGCCGCGCCGCGAAGACCCATCAGGCGCGCTGGGCGAGGATGTCGTGGATCCAGGCGTACGTCTTCTCCAGACCGTCGCGCAGCGAGATCGATGGCTCCCAGCCGTACGTCTCGTGGAAGAATGTGTTGTCGCTGTTGCGGCCGCGGACGCCCTGCGGCGCCGTCAGGTCGTGCCGCTTGGTGACCGTGATGCCCGCGATGTCCTCGAGGATGCCGATCATCTGGTTGATCGTGACGAGCTCGGACGACCCGAGGTTGACCGGCTCGACGTTGTCGCCGCGCAGGATCTCCTGCGTGCCCCGCACGCAGTCGTCGATGTACATGAAGCTGCGGCTCTGCTCGCCGTCGCCCCAGACGTCGATCGTGTGGTCGCCGCTGAGCTTGGCCTGCGCGATCTTGCGCGACAGCGCGGCGGGAGCCTTCTCGCGGCCGCCCTCGAACGTCCCCTCGGGGCCGTAGACGTTGTGGTAGCGCGCGACGCGGGTGCGCAGGCCGAAGTCCTCGCGGAAGTGGCGGGCCATGCGCTCGCTGAACAGCTTCTCCCAGCCGTAGCCGTCCTCGGGGTCGGCCGGGTACGCGTCCGACTCCTTGAGGGCCGTGACGTCGGGGTCGGTCTGCTTGTCGCCGGCGTAGACGCACGCCGAGCTGCTGTAGAAGAAGTTCTCGGTGCCGGCGTCGCGGGCCGCGACCAGCATGTTGGTGCTGGTCAGCACCGACAGCATGCACTCGGCCTTGTTGTTCTCGATGAACCCCATGCCGCCCATGTCGGCCGCGAGGTTGTAGATCGTCTCGGTGCCGACCGCGACCTTGTGCGCGTCGGACGCGTCGGAGCAGTCGGCGACGACGTTCTCGGCGTCGTCGTGCACCTGGTACCACGCGTCGAGCGGCTTGACGTCGACCGAGCGGACGTCGTGCCCCAGGTCGAGCAGGTCGGCCACGAGGTGGCCACCGATGAATCCGCCGCCGCCGGTCACGAGAATCGTCATGGCGCACTACCTCTTCCCAGGGTCGTCCGGTGCGGAACCCGTGCGGTTCCACGCTGTTCAACGCCGGCGGTGAACGATGGTTACGAAAGACGACATCGGTCGTTGTTCTGGGTGGTGAGGGCCGGACAGCGTCCGGGGCCTCGCCTAGACTCCCACTCATTCCGAGTGAGGCGACTCTTCCTGAACGGGGATCTCGTGGACCTGCGACAGTTTCTGGGCATCTTGCGATCGCGCTGGGTGTTCAGCGTCTCGACGTTCGTGGTGGGCGCCGTGGCGACGATCCTGCTCGTGCTCAGCATGTCCCCGGTCTACGGCTCCAGCGCCAAGCTGTTCATCACGTCGCCCGTCGGCCAGCAGGTCACCGACCCGACCGCGGCCTACTTCGCGTCGCAGCGTCTGGCGTCCTACGCCGACCTGGCGCGCGAGCCGTCCCTGCTGCAGGACGTCATCAACCGGCTCAACCTGACGGGCGTCACGCGCGAGGAGCTCGCGGGGCAGGTCAAGGCCCAGATCATCGCGACGACCCAGACCCTGCAGGTCGACGTCACGGCCGAGTCGGCCGAGCTCGCCCAGCAGATCGCCGAGGCCGAGGCCGAGGGGATCGTCTCGCTCGTGGCACGTCTCGAGAAGCCCACCTCGGGCAACGGCTCGCCGGCCTTCGTGGCGCGCATCGTCGGCCCGCCCAGCATCAGCCAGACCCCCGTGGCGCCCAACGTCCCCCTCAACATCGCGGTCGGCCTGCTGCTGAGCCTGTTCGTCGCGATCGCGGGAGCCGTGCTGCGCGACCTGCTCGACCGCACCGTCAAGACCCGCCAGGAGGCCGAGGAGCTCAGCGGCGCCGCGGTGCTCGCGACCCTGCCGTTCGACCGCCAGCTCAAGAAGCAGGCCCTGACGAGCGAGGGCCACGGTGCGCTCGCCGAGGCCTTCCGCGTCCTGCGCACCAATCTGCAGTTCGCCAACCTCGACGCCAAGGTCGAGTCGATCCTGGTCTCGAGCGCCGTGCCCAACGAGGGCAAGACGCTCGTGGCGACCAATCTCGCGATGTCGATGGCGCAGTCGGGGCGGTCGGTGCTGCTGATCGACGCCGACATGCGCAATCCCAACGTCGCCGACCTGCTGGGCCTCGAGAACTCGGTCGGGCTCATGACGGTGCTGATCGGGCGCACGAGCCTCGACGAGGCGACGCAGGTCCACGACAGCGGCATCAGCTTCCTCGGCACGGGCCCCAAGCCGCCCAACCCCGCCGAGGTGCTCGACACGCAGGCGATGCGCGACCTGCTGCACGGGCTGCGCAGCGAGTACGACGTCGTCGTGATCGACGCGCCGCCGATGCTGCCGGTCGCCGACGCGTCGATCCTGATGCGCGAGGTCGACGGCGCGCTGATGCTGGTGCGCCACGGGTCGACGACCCGCGAGCAGCTGCGCCTGGCGGTCGCCCGCATCGAGACGGTCGGCGGCAAGCTCTTCGGCACGATCCTCAACCGCACCCCGCGGCGGGCCGGCGACGTCTACGGCTACGGATACGGGTACGGCTACGGGCAGGAGCAGCACGAGCCGATCGGCGAGCAGGCGCGCCGCATGGTCGGGGCGCTGGGTCGTGGCGAGAGCCGCAGCTCGTCCGGCCGTCGCGTCTCGCGCTGACGGCGGCCGGTCGTGCGCATGACGGTCCCGGGCCCGCCGTGGTCCTCCGGGACGTCCCGGAGGCTGCTCCCGGCGTGGACCCGCGGCCTCGTCGCGCCGGTCGTCGTCGCTCTCGTGCTCCTGCTGCTGCTGCCGATGGCGGTCGGCTCGTCGTTCGGGGCCGCCGTGGCGCTGGGCGCCGCGGTGCTGATGATCGCGCTCGTGACGTTCGGCATCGAGAGCACCGCGATCGGCCTGCTGGTGCTGAGCTTCGCGCTGGCACCCATGAACGACGTGCGCCCCGTCGCCGCCCTGACGTTCGTGACGATGTCCGACGTCTTCCTGGTGCTCAGCGTCGGCCTGCTCGTGCCGATGCTGATCACGCGCACGGTCGAGCGCCAGGTGCTGTTCCTGGTCGGTGCCGCGGGCGTGCTGGGCCTCGGCCTCGTCACGTCGGTCGCCGCGGCCGATCCGTCGTCGAGCCTCAACGGGCTGCTGCGCCTGCTGGTCGGTGCGCTGATCCTGCCGATCACGTTCATGCTGTGGCGTCCGCGCCGCGACATCGTGGCGCTGCTCGCGGCGGCGTACGTCGTCGGCAACTCGATCAGCGTCCTGCAGGCGGTCACGAGCGGCCTGGTCTCGTACGAGGGACGGTCGATCGGCCTGACGCGGCACCCCAACATCCTGGGCCTGTGCTCGATGCTGGCGCTGACCCTGATCCCGTTCGTCCTGCAGGAGCTGCCGCGGTGGTGCGGCTGGCTCGTCCTCGCGGCGGCCGGCGTCTGCGGCTACGGCGTGTGGATCAGCGGCAGCCGCGCCGCGCTGCTCGTCGCGGTCGCGATGGTCCTGGTCTACCTGGTGCTGTCGCGCTCGGTCGAGCGCGGCCTGCTCCTGTTCGGGGCCAGCATCGTGCCGGTGTACCTCGTGGGCCGCACCCTGAGCTCGGGCGACTACGGCAACAACATCCTCAACCGCTTCGCCGGCGGTGGCAGCGCGAGCGCCTCCGACCTGGCCCGTGAGCAGCTGGTCCGCGAGGCCGTCGAGCGGTTCCTCAGCAGTCCCGTGCTGGGCGTCGGCTTCGGCGACGCCCTCGAGGCGCACAACATCTACCTGCAGGTCGCGGCGTCCGGCGGCGTCCTGGGGCTCGCGTTCTACCTCGTGCTGCTGGCCTCGGTGGTGCGCCAGCCGCTGCGGCTCCCGGCCCGCTACCGGCTGCTGGCCCTGCCGGCGTTCGGATATGTCCTGGTCGGATTCATCACTCCGCTGCTCTGGGATCGTTACATCTGGTGTCTGCTGGCCCTGCCGTTCCTGATGTCGGTGCCCGGCACCCCCGCGGACGATCCAGACGAGACCCGCACCGACGTCCTCGAGGAGACCGCATGAGTATCGTCCGCCGTGGCCGGTTCGCCCTGCTCCGCACCCGCCAGACGCTGTCCGTCCTCGACAACGGGTGGGACGTGCTGCGCCGCATCGCGATGCGCAGCGACGAGCTGGTCTACCGGGTCGGGCCGGTGCGGATCACCGGCCCCAACGTGCCGGGAGCCCGCGTGCCCGTCTACGAGGTGTTCGCCGAGGACGAGTACGGCATCGAGTGGTTCGCGCAGGGTCTCGGCGAGGCGCCGACCCTCGTCGACATCGGCGCGCACATCGGCTGCTTCTCGGTCGCCTTCGCGACCCGCTTCCCGGGCGCGACGGTCGACGCCTTCGAGCCGACCCCGTCGACCAGCGCCTACCTGCAGCGCAACGTCGACGACAACGGGCTCGCCGGCCGGGTCCGCGTGCACCAGCAGGCCGTGTCGGCGTCGTCGGGCGTCCTGGTCATGGCTGACAACGGGGCCGGCAGCGGCCACAACGGCGTCCTGCACCTCGGCGAGGCCGGCGCCGTCAGCATCGAGGTGCCGTGCGTCGGGCTGGTCTCGGTGCTCGAGGCCGCCGGCGACCGGGTCGACATCATGAAGATGGACGCCGAGGGTGCCGAGTACGACGTCATCCTCAACTCGCCGCCCGAGCGGTGGGCCGCGGTGCGGCGGCTCGTCATGGAGTACCACCCGCTGCCCGGCCACTCGTTCGACGAGCTCGAGACGTACCTGGCGGGCGCGGGCCTGGCGCTCGTGCGGCGCGACCGCTACACCGACGGCCTCGGCCTGGCGTGGTTCTCGCGCGACACGCTGACCCCGCCGGCCTGACGGCCCGGTCGGGTCGCGGCGGGTCGGTTCAGCGGAAGTCGAGCAGCAGCGTGTCGGGGGGCTCGGTCTCGTGCGCCATGGCCGACTTGTCGACCCGGGCACGCACGCACGTCGTCTCGTGCCGCAGCCGCAGGAAGCCGGTCTGGCCGCCGTAGCTCATGAACAGCTCGCGCACCTGCGTCAACGCCGCCTCGCCGACCGACGGGTGCTTGGTGGCCTCGGCGAACCGCAGCAGACCGGGCAGGTCGAGCTTCTCCCAGCTGCCGACCTCGTGCACCTCGGGCTCGTGGAACAGCCCGGACGCGCTGAACGTGTCGGCCTGCGGCGGCACCGAGTCGCGGGCGCGGGTGATCTCGCGCAGCTTGCGCATCCACGGGATCGAGTCGTCGTGCTGGCGCGACACGGTCGACAGCAGGCCGTCGGGGCGCAGCACGCGGGCGTACTCGGACAGGGCCATCGGCGCCTCGCGCAGCTCGGGCACGATGACGACGTCGAAGGCGTCGCCGACGAACGGCAGACGCTCGCCCCCGCCGCAGCGGACGTACTGGATGTCGGGGTGCCGGCTCGCGGTGACGTCGTCGCCGGCCACGACGACCTCGTGGCCCTGCTCGACCAGGCGGTAGGCCAGTGAGCCGTCCCCCAGGTGCAGCACGCAGGACAGGCGGTCGCCGACGAGCCACTTGGCGGTGCGGTCCTCCGGCGATTCGGTCACGTCCCGAGGCTACTCGTTCGGGCCACGGGGGGCCGGTACGCTTCGGTCGTGTCCGATCCCTTCATCTCGGCCGCCCTCCTCGAGGGCATCCCGTCGACGTACGCGGGCACCCGCGACGGCATCGACTCGATCCTGCGAGACCGGGGCCTGCGCCGCAGCACGCCCGAGGACACGGCCCGCTCGCTGTTGCTCGGCGCCGCCGCGACGGCCTCGCTCGAGGGCAGCGAGTTCGACGCCGAGACGCTCGCGAGCGGCGGTGGCGACGCCCTGGCCCGCGGCGCGGTGCGGCTGTCGACCGAGCTGCTGGGCCTGCTGCCGACCTGGAACCGGTCACCCGTGCAGGCCCTGGCCCGCATCCACGCGCTCGCGGCGGCCGGATCGGTCGACGACGCCGACCTCGGGCGTCCCGTGAACCCCGACGGCGTCGCACGGCTGACCGAGCTCGCCTGGATGCTCGGCCAGCCCACCGAGGCCCCCGGTCTGGTCGTCGCGGCGCTCGTCAACGCCGAGATCACCGCGGCGGGGGCGTTCGCCTCGCACAACGGCGTCATCGGCCGCGCCGCCGAGCGGCTCGTGCTGCTGGCCAAGGGCGTCGACCCGGCGTCGGTGCTGGTGCCCGAGGCCGGTCACGCGGCCGAGCCCGCCGGCTACCGGTCCGCGCTGTCGGCCTACTCGGGCGGCACGCCGACCGGCGTCCACCAGTGGCTGATGTACGCGTCGCAGGCGTTCACCCGCGCCGCCGAGGCGTCGCCGCTCGCCCGCTGACCCGCGACGGCGGGCGCACGGCACGGCAGGGCACAGCACGACGGCGTCGGTCCGCGTGGGCCGACGCCGTCCGGTTCGACACGGGCCGGCTACCAGGCGTGCTGGATCTGAGTCGTCATGGCTCCGTCATCCCTGAAAGGTCCGGAGTCCGGCGAGCGACTGTCCCAGAGACGGGTGATCGCCGCGTGGGTACCGGGGTGTCGTTCCGCTGTGGTGTTGTGCCTCCATGTGTACGCCTCGACGGGCGTGCACGGAAGGCCTACCCGTCCGTAACGTTGTGCGCTTCGTTTCACAAGCGACGCGGGCGGGCGCGGTTGTCTACGATGCACGCATGCGTCGTCTCCTGGCCGCCGCGGCGACGGGTCTCGCCGTCGTCCTCGTGGCGGCGTGCTCGGGATCGTCCGACGACGGGGGCCCGACGGGCCGGCCGGGCTACGTCGCGATCGGCGACTCCTTCGTCTCGGGCCCGGGCATCGCGACGACCGACCCCGACCAGCCGGGCTGCCTGCGGTCGCTGTCGAACTACCCGCACCTGGTGGCGACCGCGACGTCGCGCCCGCTGACGGACGTCAGCTGCGGTGGCGAGGACACCACGATGCTGCGCGACGGCCGCACGCTGACCGACGGGACGGTCGTCGAGCCGCAGCTCGCGTCGATCGGGCGCGACACGCGGCTCGTCACGGTCGGCATCGGCGCGAACGACGGCTCGGCGACCGCCGGTCTGTACACCTACTGCCTGCTGCCCACGAGCGCCGACGACGCGCAGTGCCGCACGTTCACGACGTCCTACATGCCGGGCGTGCTGAGGACGACGCGCGCGAGCGTCGTCGCGGTGCTGGACGAGGTGCGCGAGCGGGCGCCGCGGGCCGAGGTCCGCCTCGTGGGCTACCTGCGCATCGCTCCTGCCGAGGGTGCCGCGTCGTGCCCGGACCTGGGCTTGAGCGCCGAGCGGACGCAGCTCGTGACCCGGCACGAGCAGGCGCTCAACGCGACGCTCGCGGCGGCCGCGAAGCAGGCCGACGTGCCGTTCGTCGACCTCTGGGCCGCATCGGAGGGCCACGACGCGTGCGCCGGCGACCAGGCCTGGGTCAACGGGCTCGACGACAGCACGGCGACGGGCGACGGCGCCTTCCTGCACCCCACCGCGGCCGGCATGAGGGCGGCGGCCGAGGCGGTCGAGCAGCGTCTGGGCTGACGGCCCGGAGGCCGTGACTCAGGCGGAGCGGCCGCGGCGGTGCGACACGACGGCCACCGCGACGGCGCTGACGGCTCCCGCGACGACCGCGGTCGCCGCGGCCTTGCCGGCCCGTGTGTCGAGACCCAGGCGGCGTCGCAGCGCGACGGGCCGGGCGAACACCAGCACGGGCCAGTCGTTCTCGTCGGCCTGCTTGCGCAGGGCCTTGTCGGGGTTGACCGCGAAGGGGTGGCCGACGGCCTCGAGCATCGGGATGTCGGTCTCGGAGTCGGAGTAGGCGTACGACCGCCTCAGGTCGTAGCCGCGCTCGTCCGCGAGCTGCCGCATCGCCGCGGCCTTGTGCGGGCCGTACGCGTAGAACGCGACCTCTCCGGTGTAGCGGCCCTCCTCGGCGACCAGCGTCGTGGCGATGACGTGGTCGACGCCCAGCATCGCGCCGAT
This sequence comes from Aeromicrobium sp. CFBP 8757, assembly GCF_014841755.1. Taxonomy (NCBI): domain Bacteria; kingdom Bacillati; phylum Actinomycetota; class Actinomycetes; order Propionibacteriales; family Nocardioidaceae; genus Aeromicrobium; species Aeromicrobium sp. CFBP 8757. The sequence goes on along the minus strand of NZ_JACYUM010000002.1, from coordinate 420,825 downwards.
CGGCTCGACGACCTCGATGCCCGACGCCGACACGATGATGACGTCGCGCCCGGCGGCCTGGTGCTGCTCGATCAGCGTCACGGCCTCCTCGAAGACGATGGGGTCGATGATCGTGTGCAGCGTCTCGGCGACCGCCTGCCGCACGACCTCGACGTCCCATCCCTTCACCATCTCGGTCAGGTAGGCGCGCATCTTCTCGAGCTGGTCGTGGTCGGCGCCGCTGATCGAGAACATGAAGTTCGCGTAGGCGCTGCGCAGGACGGCCCGCCGGTTGAGCAGGCCACCGTCGTAGAAGGGCTTGCCGAAGGCGAGCGTGCTCGACTTGGCGATGATCGTCTTGTCCAGGTCGAAGAATGCCGCAGTCCGCGAAGGGCTCACCCCTTCAGGATAGGGCGGTCGGCACAGCGATGGGCCAGGCTTCGCCGTCCGGGCGGCACGAATCGCGGTTTCACGGGCCGTATCCACACCCGCGGGGCCGTCGCGGCGTGGTCCACAGGGCGCGGCGGCGTCCTTCCGCGTGGCGTCCGCGGCGACGAGGCTCGGTGCCATGACCTCTGCCGCTGCCGCTCCCGTCGTCCCCGCGTCGGCGCCGCTGATCGCGACCGACGACGCCGGCCTCGTCGACGACGCGCTGCGGTGGTGCGCCGCCGTCGGGGCCACTCCCGAGCGGGCCGCCGACCTCGCGGCCGTCCGGCGCACGTGGCGCACCTCCTCGGCCGTCCTCCTGGGCGACGACCTCGTCGACGACGTCGCCCGGGCGGCGCTGCCGCGGCGCGAGCACGTCGTGGTGCTCGCGCGCGAGCCGTCGCGGCGGTGGGCCGACGCCGTCGCGATCGGGGCGACCGCCGTGTGCACCCCGCACGACGAGGACACCGTGGTCGAGCTGCTGGTGCGGGCGCTCGACGGCTCGGGCGAGGCGTGCGTCGTGGCGGTCGTGGGCGGATCGGGGGGTGCCGGCGCCTCGACCGTGACGGCGGCCCTGGGCGTCGAGGCCGCGCGCCGGGGGGTCCGGCCGCTGGTCGTCGACGCCGACCCGTGGGGAGGAGGGCTCGAGCTCGTGCTCGGCGCCGAGGGCTCCCGCGGGGTGCGGTGGGACGACTTCGACACGACGCAGGGCCGGATCGACGCCACGTCGCTGGTCGACGTCCTGCCGTCGCACGCCGGCGTGCAGCACCTGACGTGGGCCCGCGGCTCCGACCGCCGGGTTCCCGACGCCTGGAGTGAGGTGGTGTCGGCCGCGGTGCGCGGCTTCGACGTCGTGGCGGTCGACGTCCCCCGCCACCTCGACGTGTCCGGCGCCGAGATCGTGGGGCGTTCGGTCCTGACCCTCGTGGTGGTGCCCGAGGAGATCGCGGCCGTCTCCGCCGCGCGTCGCGTGCTCGCCGAGGTCTCGACCCGTGCACCGTCGGTCGGCCTCGTCACCGTCTCCCGCCGCTCCGGGATCGGTCGGGGCGCCGTCGAGGAGGCGCTGGGGGCGCGGTCGCTCGCGCGGGTGCGGCCCGACCACCGGGTGCGGTCGGCGGTCGACCAGGGCAGGGGGCCCGGGCGGTCGCGGTCGCTGCGGCGGGTCGCGGGCGCGGTGCTCGACGCCGTGGGGGTCGAGCAGCGGTGAGCGCCCCGCCATCGCGTGAGACGTCGGTCGTCGAGCGGGTGCGCCGACGCCTGAGCGCCGAGGCCTCCGAGCCGACGGCCCTGACGGTGGCCGACGCCCTGCGGGCCGAGCAGCAGGTGGCCGGCAGCAGCACGGTGCTGCGGGTCGTCGACCAGCTGCGCAGCGAGTCCCGCGGTGCCGGGCTCCTCGATCCCCTGCTGGCGATGCCCGACGTGACCGACGTGCTCGTCAACGGCCCCGACCACGTCCTCGTCGACCGGGGACGCGGGCTCGAGCGCGTGCCCGTGTGCTTCGCCGACGACGAGGCCGTGCGGCGTCTGGCCCAGCGGCTCGCGGCCCAGGCGGGCCGCCGCCTCGACGACGCGAGCCCATGGGTCGACGCCCGTCTGCGCGACGGCACCCGGCTGCACGCGGTGCTGTCGCCGATCGCCCGCCCCGGCACGGTCATCTCGTTGCGCGTCCCGCCGCGCCGGTCCTTCTCGCTGGCGCAGCTGCGCGACGTCGGGTCGCTCACGTCCGAGGGCCACGACGTGCTGTGCTCGCTGGTGGCGTCGCGGGTCGCCTTCGTCGTCAGCGGGGGCACGGGGTCGGGCAAGACCACGCTCCTGTCGGCCCTGCTGTCGTCGGTCGCCCCCGACGAGCGCATCGTCGTGGTCGAGGACGCCACCGAGCTGCGGCCCGACCACCCGCACGTCGTGGGGCTCGAGGCCCGCCCCGCCAACGTCGAGGGGGCCGGCCAGGTGACGGTGCGCGACCTGGTGCGGCAGGCGTTGCGCATGCGGCCCGACCGGTTGGTCGTGGGCGAGGTGCGCGGGGCCGAGGTCGTCGACCTGCTCGCGGCGCTCAACACGGGGCACGAGGGTGGGTGCGGAACCGTGCACGCCAACTCCACCGCCGACGTCCCGGCGCGGTTCGAGGCGCTCGGGGTGGCCGCCGGGCTGCCGCGCGCGGCTGTCCACAGCCAGCTCGCGGCGGGCATCCGGGTCGTCGTGCACGTGGGGCGTCCGGCTCGCGGCGGGCACCGCGCGGTCGAGCAGGTCGCGGTCGTCGAGCGTGCCACCGACGGCATCGTGGCGTGCGTGCCGGCGGTCACGTTCGACCACGGGGCGTCCGTGCGCGGGCCGGGCTGGGGGCTGCTGACCGAGGTCGTCCGATGACCGTCGCGGCGGCGGTGCTGGTCGGGATCGCGGTGCGGCTGCGCTGGCCCGACGGGCGATCGTGGGTGCGGCGGCGCCTCGACGGCTCGTCACCGGCGCCCCCGCTCGGCGCGGTCGTGGCGGGCGCGGTGGCGGTCGGCGCGGTCGCGGCGCCATGGTTGCCGCGACCCTCCGGGCCGGGGCTCGCGGTCGCGGCGACGGCGGCCGGCGTGTGCTGGTTCGCGGTCGCGCAGGTGCGTCGGGCGCGTGCTCGGGTCCGCACGGTGCACCGGCGCGCGGAGGTCGTCGAGATCGTGGCGCTCATGGCGGCCGAGCTCCGTGCCGGCGTGCTGCCTCAGCGCATGCTCGAGGGGCTGGCCCGCGAGTTCGCGGTCCTCGAGCCGGCGGCCCGGGCGGCCGGGCTCGGCGGCGACGTGCCGGCGGCGTTGCGAGAGGTGTCGCAGGTCGACGGTCGCGGTCTTCTGCGCGACGTCGCCGCGGCGTGGTCGGTCTCGGAGCGATCGGGTGCGGGTCTGGCGACGGTCGTCGAGCGGCTGGGGCGGTCGGCCCGGGAGGATCGCGAGAACGCCCGCGAGATCGAGTCCGGCGTCGGGCCGGCCCGCGCCACGGGCCGCCTGATGGCGGTGCTGCCCGTCCTGGGCCTGCTGCTCGGCTCGGGCATGGGTGGCGATCCCGTCGGGGTGCTGACGGGCACGTGGATCGGGGCGGTGTGCCTGGCCGCGGGGTGCGCGCTCGCCTGTGCGGGGATCGCGTGGATCGAGCAGATCGCCTCGGCCGCGAGTGCCGAGGTGGGCCGGGGATGATCGCGGCCCTGCTCGCTGCCGCGGCGGCCTGGTGCGCCGTGCCCGGCTCGCCGCGCACACGGGCCCGCCGGGTGCTGCTGCCGGGCCCGGCCCCCGGTGGCCGTCGAGCCGATCCGGCCGTCGTCGCCGCCCTGCTCGCGCCCGTCGCCGGCATGGTCGTGCTGGGGCCCGTGGTCGGTCTGGTCGTGGGCGGGCTCGTGGCGCCCGTCGTGCACCGCGGCGTCGGGCGCCTCGAGTCGTCCGCGTCCCGTCGCCGCGCGGCCCGCGTCGCGGCCGACCTGCCCGGCGCGCTCGACCTGGTGGTCGCGGCGCTCGTCGTGGGCCGCCCGCCCGAGACGGCCTTCGCGCTGGCCGCCGATGCGACCGACGGCCCCGTGGGCGACGACCTGGCGGTCGTCGCGGGCCGTCTCGCCGTCGCGGTCGACCCTGACACCGTGTGGCTCGGGGTGGCCGACGACCCGGGGCTGGCGGCGGTCGGCCGGGCCTTCCGGCGCGCGACGGCGTCGGGCATGCCGGTCGCCGACGTCGTCCGCGGTGTGGCCGACGAGCTGCGCCGCGAGCGCGCGGCCCGCCTGCGCGAGCACGGTCAGCGGGTGGGGGTGCGCACCGCCGCTCCGCTGGGGCTGTGCTTCCTGCCGGCGTTCTTCCTGGTCGGCATCGTGCCGACGGTCGTCGCGACCTTCAGCAGCTTCTCGTGGTGACGTCCACAGCCCGCCGGCGGCGCGGCGGGTGTCCCCAGGCCGGTCGACGACATCGCAGCGACGGTCGGCGCGAGCCCATCTTCTCGGTGACACATCCACCCACGAAGGGACGTTCCATGAAGAAGCTGTTCACCCGCGACGAGCGCGGCATGTCGACCTCCGAGTACGCCGTCGGCACGGTCGGCGCCTGCACGATCGGCGGCGTGCTGGTCAAGATCGGTCAGTCGGAGTGGTTCGGCGACCTGGTCCGCGAGCTGCTCGACAAGATCCCGAGCATCCTGCCGTTCTGACCCGTCCGGGGCGGCGCCACGGCGTCGCCCCGGCCCGACCCGAGGAGGCGCCATGGCCCGTCGCGAGCGCGGCATGGTCACCGCCGAGCTGATGACGATCGCGCCGCTGGGGGTGGCATTCGCCTTCCTGCTGCTGTGGGTCGTGTCGCTGGGCCTGACGCAGGTGCGGTTGGCCGACGCCTCGCGCGAGGCCGCCCGCATGCTGGCGCGCGGCGACTCCGCCGAGGCGGCGACCGCGATGGCGCGTCGGCACGCACCCGGACGGGCGACGGTGCACGTGCGCACGGGTCGCGGCACCGTGACGGTCACGGTCGGCACCCGGTCGCGGCTGCCGATCCCGTTCTTCTCCGGCATCGGCTCGCGGGCCCTGGAGTCGACGTCGGTCGCGGCCGCGGAGGAGCCGTGAGCGCGTCGAGCGAGCGGCAGCGCGGCGCCGTGACGGTGCACGCCCTGACGGTCTCGGTCCTGCTGGTCGTCGTGACCCTCGTGCTGGTCCAGGCCACGAGCCTGGTGCGCATGCGGCACCGGGTCGCGGCTGCCGCCGACCTCGCCGCCCTCGCGGCGTCCCGCGCCAGCGTCGCGGGTGACGACGGGTGCCGTGCCGCGAGCGACGCGGCGCGCCGCAACGGCGCCCGCCTGGTCTCGTGCCGCATGGACTTCGACGTCGCGACCGTCACGGCGCGGGCCGTCAGCCCACCGTGGTGGGGTGGCCGGTGGGCCTCCGAGCAGAGGGCCCGGGCCGCACCGCAGTCGTACCTCGACTAGGTCGACGCCGGACTGCGTCTCGTCCACAGGTGGTCGGCCGCCAGCAGGGCTCCGTAGACGGCGAGGGCGAGAACGCCCCCCACCCAGCGATCGGCGTGCAGGACGAAGAAGGCCGTCACGCCGCCGGCGACGATGGACGTGACCATGAAGGTCAGCGACTTCAGGTGCGCCATGACGGTCATCCCGGGAGTCTCGCACGCCGGCTGTCCCGAGCGGGCGGGTTCACGAGACGGATCCCCGCTCACGTCGTGGGGGCGGCGGCCGGTGCGTCGGCCAGGAAGGCGTCGAGCAGCCGGATGGCTCCCGCCTTGTCGAGCGGCTCGTTGCCGTTGCCGCACTTGGGGGAGTACACGCACGACGGGCAGCCGTCGCGGCACGCGCACGCCGCGATCGCGTCGCGCGTCACGCGCAGCCACGTGGCCGCGACCTCGTAGCCGCGCTCGGCGAAGCCCGCGCCGCCCGGGTAGCCGTCGTAGACGAACACCGTCAGGGTGCCGGTGTCGGGGTGCAGGGCCGTCGAGACGCCACCGATGTCCCAGCGGTCGCACGTCGCGAGCAGGGGCAGCAGGCCGATCGCGGCGTGCTCGGCGGCGTGGGCCGAGCCCGGCACGTCGTCGTGCTCCATCGTCGCGGCGACGGTCTCGGCGTCGAGCGTCCACCAGACGGCCTTGGTCTGCAGGGCACGGGCCGGCAGCTCGAGCACCTCCTCGCCCAGGACGCCGCTGCCGCTCGTGCTGCGCTTCAGGTACGACACGACCTGGTTGACGACCTCGACGGAGCCGAACGACATCGCCGCGGCCCCCCACTGCTCGGTCCGCTCGGTCTCGAGCACCGCGATCTCGGTGACCGACCGCGCGGACGTCGTGTACTCGGGGGCGTCGCGGTGCACCATCGCGACGCCGTGGGCCAGGTCGTACTCGTCGACGACGTGCACGTCCCCCTGGTGGACGTACACGGCGCCCTCGTGCACGGTCGAGTCGGCCGAGCCCGCGTCGACCGTGCCGATCAGGCGTCCCGTCACGCCGTCCACGATCTGCACCGGTGCGCCGCCGCTCGACCGGATGTCGGCGAGGTCGCTGGCGCGCTCGCGCTTGGTCCAGAACCAGCCCGCGGCCCGCCTGCGCAGCCAGCCCGCGGCCTCGAGGGCCGCGACGCCCTCGGCCGCGCGGGGGCCGAACATCTCGAAGTCGGCCTCGGTCAGCGGGATCTCCTGCGCCGCCGCGGCGAGGTGGGGCCCCAGGACGTACGGGTTGTCGGGGTCGAACACCGACGCCTCGACGGCCCTGCCCAGCAGGGCCTCGGGGTGGTGCACGAGGTACGTGTCGATCGGCTCGTCGCGCGCCACGAGGATGCCGATCGAGTCGCGGCCCGACCGCCCGGCACGTCCGAACTGCTGCTGCAGGGCCGCCCGCGTGCCGGGGAACCCCACCGTGATGACGGCGTCGAGGCCGGCGACGTCGATGCCCAGCTCGAGCGCGTTGGTGCTCGCCAGGCCCAGCAGGTCGCCGCTGCGCAGCCGCTGCTCGAGCTCGCGTCGCTCCTCGGGCAGGTAGCCACCCCGGTACGTCGCGACCCGCCCGACGAGCTCGGGGTCGACCTCGCCGAGACGTCGCTGGGCCGTCGCCGCGACGGCCTCGGCGCCGCGGCGCGACCGCACGAACGCCAAGGTGCGCACGCCGCCGATCACGAGGTCGGTCAGCAGCTCGCCGGCCTCGGACGTCGCCGACCGGCGCACGACGCCCGGGGTCGCCGGGTCGACGCCCGGGATGATGGGAGGCTCCCACAGCGCGATCGTGCGGGCCGCGTGCGGCGAGGCGTCGTCGGTGACGGGCACGACGTCCAGCCCCGTGAGCCGGCCCGCGAACACCTCGGGGTCGGCGACCGTCGCGGACGACAGGACGAACGTGGGGTCGGCGCCGTAGTGTGCGCACACCCGCCGCAGCCGCCGCAGCACGTGCGCGACGTGCGCGCCGAACACGCCCCGGTAGTGGTGGCACTCGTCGACCACGACGTGCGTCAGCCCGCCCAGCACCCGGGCCCACCGGGCGTGGGCGGGCAGGATCGAGTGGTGCAGGGTGTCGGGGTTGGTCAGCAGGTAGTTGGCGTGGTCGCGGGCCCAGGCGCGCTCCTCGCGCGAGTTGTCCCCGTCGACCGTCGCCGGACGCGCGAACGCCGAGGCACCCCGCAGCCGGCGCAGCTGGTCGGCGGCGAGCGCCTTGGTGGGCGCCAGGTAGAGCACGGTCGGCATGCGGTTGCCGCGCAGCGCGCTGCCGGTGCGTCCCGCGGCCAGATCGGTCAGCGCCGGCGCCTGGAACACCAGCGACTTGCCCGACGCGGTGCCCGTCGAGACGACGGTGTGACGTCCCGCGTGGACGTGGTGCAGCGCCTCGGCCTGGTGCCCCCACAGGGCCGTGATGCCCTCGGCCTCGTACATCGCGCGCACCCCGGGGTCGACCCACGCGGGCCACGGCTCGACCACGGCCTCGCGCGCCGGCACCTGCTCGACGTGCGTCACGCGGTCGCCGTAGCGCAGCACGAGATCGGCGGGGTCCACCGGTCGAGTCTCCCAGAACGTCCCTCGGGCGCGGCCGTGCCACGGTCTCCAGGGAACACGGACGCGGGGATCGTGATTGAATTCAGTGACCAACCGGGGTCCGGGCCGCTCGGCCTGACGGAACGGAAGCAGGGGAGAACGGCGATGGAGCTGGCACTGACCGCCCGCACGGAGGGTGACTTCGAGATCATCGAGGTCGGTGGCGAGATCGACGTCTACACGGCTCCCCGCCTGCGCGAGGCGATCGTCACGGCGGTCGACGCCGGCCACACGCGCCTGGTCATCGACGTCCGCAAGGTCGACTTCCTCGACTCGACGGGTCTCGGCGTGCTGGTGGGGGCGCTCAAGCGCGTCCGCGGCGACGGCGGCTCGCTCGACATCGTCTGCACGCAGGAGCGCATCCTCAAGATCTTCGAGATCACGGGCCTCGACAAGGTCTTCGGCCTCCACGCGACGGTCGACGAGGCGCGCGGCGCCAACGCGTGACGTAGGTCACACACACCTTCAGTTCGGGCATGTAACGTGCGTCACGCGCCTCGGTCTCCGGGGCGCGGGACGTCTCGGCTCTGACCCCTGGAGGAACACATGGCGAACGTGACGCTCGTGGCAGCTGCCGGAGACATCGACCTGTCGAGCGACAACACGGTCATCGTGGGCGTCGTCGCGGGCGTGGGCCTCCTCGCGCTCGTCATGGCGGCGGTCTTCCGGGCCGACGTCCTGAGGGCGTCCGAGGGCACCGAGCGCATGCAGGAGATCGGGCTGGCCGTGCAGGAGGGGGCGTCGGCCTACCTCGCTCGCATGTTCCGGACGCTCGCGGTGTTCGCGATCCTCGCGTTCGGCCTGCTGTTCCTGCTGCCGGGCGACACCGGCGTCCGCATCGGGCGCTCGCTGTTCTTCCTGCTGGGCGCGGGGTTCTCGGCCGCGATCGGCTACCTCGGCATGTGGCTCGCGACGCGCGCCAACGTCCGGGTCGCGGCCGCGGCGCAGACCGAGGGGCGCGAGCCCGCGATGCGCATCGCGTTCCGCACGGGGGGCCACGTCGGCATGCTGACGGTCGGTCTGGGCCTGCTCGGCGCGGCCGCGGTCGTCCTGATCTACCAGGGGCAGGCCCCGTCGGTGCTCGAGGGCTTCGGCTTCGGCGCCGCCCTGCTGGCGATGTTCATGCGCGTCGGCGGCGGCATCTTCACCAAGGCCGCCGACGTCGGCGCCGATCTCGTCGGCAAGGTCGAGCAGAACATCCCCGAGGACGACCCCCGCAACGCCGCGACGATCGCCGACAACGTGGGCGACAACGTCGGCGACTGCGCCGGCATGGCCGCCGACCTCTTCGAGTCGTACGCCGTGACGCTCGTCGCGGCCCTGATCCTCGGCTCGGTGGCGTTCGGCGAGCAGGGCCTCGTCTTCCCGCTCGTCGTGCCCGCGATCGGCGCGCTGACCGCGATCGCCGGCGTCTACCTGACCCGTCCGCGCGCCGGCGAGGGCGGACTCACGACGATCAACCGCTCGTTCTACGCGACGGCCCTGATCTCGGCGCTGCTGTCGTCGGCGGCCGCGTGGTTCTACCTGCCGTCGTCGTTCAGCGGCCTCGACTTCGCCGCGGGCGAGGAGGAGAACCAGCTCGTCACGCAGTTCTTCCAGACCGCCGAGACGTCGACGCTCGACGGCGACCCGCGCATCATCGCGATCGTCGCGGTGCTGATCGGCATCGTGCTGGCCGCGGTCATCCTGGCCCTCACGGGCTACTTCACGGGCACCGAGACCCGTCCGGTCAAGGACGTCGGCAAGACGTCGCTGACCGGTGCCGCGACCGTCATCCTGTCGGGGCTGTCGGTCGGCTTCGAGTCGGCGGTCTACACGGCACTGGTCATCGGCACCGCTGTGTTCGGCGCGTTCCTGCTCGGCAGCGGCTCGATCGTCGTCTCGCTGTTCGCGGTCGCGCTGGCGGGCTGCGGCCTGCTGACGACGGTCGGCGTCATCGTCGCGATGGACACGTTCGGGCCCGTCAGCGACAACGCCCAGGGCATCGCCGAGATGTCGGGCGACGTCGACGAGGAGGGCGCGCAGATCCTCACCGAGCTCGACGCCGTCGGCAACACCACCAAGGCCATCACGAAGGGCATCGCGATCGCGACGGCCGTCCTGGCCGCGACGGCCCTGTTCGGCTCGTTCGCCGACGGCATCAAGGAGTCGTTCTCCGACATCCTGCGAACCATCGACGTCACCGACCAGGGGGCCCTCGAGGCCTTCGCGAACGGTCTCGACCAGAGCGACTACACCGTGCTGCAGGGCATCCTCAACGTCGGCGACCCGAGCCTGCTGGTGGGCCTCATCATCGGCTCGGCCGTCGTGTTCCTGTTCTCCGGGCTGGCGATCAACGCGGTGGGCCGCGCGGCCGGCGCCGTCGTCTACGAGGTGCGCCGCCAGTTCCGCGAGATCCCCGGCATCATGGAGGGCACGGGCCGTCCCGAGTACGGCAAGGTCGTCGACATCTGCACCCGCGACTCGCTGCGCGAGCTCGCGACGCCGGGCATCCTCGCGATCTTCGCCCCGATCGCGGTCGGCTTCGGGCTGGGTGTCGGACCGCTCGGCGCCTACCTGGCCGGCGCGATCGGCACGGGCCTGCTGATGGCGGTCTTCCTCGCCAACGCCGGCGGCGCGTGGGACAACGCCAAGAAGCTCGTCGAGGACGGCAACCACGGCGGCAAGGGATCGCCGGCGCACGAGGCGACCATCATCGGCGACACCGTCGGCGACCCGTTCAAGGACACCGCCGGGCCCGCGATCAACCCGCTGCTGAAGGTCATGAACCTGGTGTCGCTGCTGATCGTCCCGCTGATCATCAGGTTCACCTACGGCGACGACGCGAGCGAGCCGATCCGCTACACGATCGCGGGTGTCGCGGCGCTGGTCATCGCGGTCGCGGTCTACGTCTCGAAGCGTCGCCCCATCACGCTCGAGACCGACGCCGTCGAGCCGGAACCGCAACCGGAACCCGCCGCCTAGCCGCGGAGCCGCGGGGTGACAGGCTGGGGGCATGCTCGGGTCTGCGCACGTTCCTGCCCTCCGGTCCGCCCTGCGCGGCGCCGGCTTCACCGTCGACGGCGTCTACGCCCTGCTGGGTGACGACGCCCACCGCGCGCTCGGTCGCAACCAGACCGTCCCGGCGCAGCGGGCGACGCGCGGGGCAGGCGACCTGGCGACCCTCGTGCGCCTGTTCGCCCTCCAGGTGCCGGTCGACCGCGATCGCGCCGACGCCGCCCTGCCCGGGCTCGTCGAGCCGCTCGTGGCGGCGGGCATGCTCGTCGCGTCCGGGGGCGAGGTGCGTGCGCTCGTCGACGTCCGCCCGTACGGCGACGAGGAGCACGACTGGTGGATCGTGTGCGATCCGACGTCCGGCCTCGACGGCCGTCAGGCGCCGATGGACCCGTCGTACGTCCTGGGGATCAGCGAGGCCTCGTCGTCGCTGGCCCAGCTGACGGTCCGCGAGCCGGTCGGGCGCGCGCTCGACCTCGGCACGGGCTGCGGCGTCCAGGCCCTGCACCTGGCGCAGCACGCGCAGGACGTCGTCGCGACCGACGTCAACCCGCGGGCCCTCGCGATGGCGCGGCTCACCGCCGAGCTCAACGAGCTCGACGTCGACGTCCGCGACGGCAGCCTGTTCGAGCCGGTCGCGGGCGAGACGTTCGACCTCATCGCGACCAACCCGCCGTTCGTCATCTCGCCCCCGGGCAGCCAGGTGCTGGTCTACCGCGACTCCGGCATGCCCGGCGACAGCGTCGTGCGGCACCTCGTCGAGAACGCCGAGACGCACCTGAACGACGGCGGCTGGTGCCAGATCCTGGCCAACTGGGCGCACCACGACGACCTCGACTGGCACGACGACCTGGGCCGCTGGCTCGCGGGACGTCCGCTCGACGCATGGATCCTGCAGCGCGAGCTCGTCGACCCCGCCGCGTACGTCGAGATGTGGCTGGCCGACGCGGGCCTGGCGACGGCGCCCGACTACACGCAGCGCTACGACGCGTGGCTCGACTGGTTCGCGAGCGAGCGCATCGAGGCGATCGGCTTCGGCTGGCTGAGCCTGCGCAAGACGTCCGCGACCCCGGTGCACCGCCTCGAGGAGTGGACGGGCGAGATCGCGCAGCCCGTCGGTCCCGGGGTCGCCGCGTGGGGGCGGCGCGTCGACGCGCTGCGCGGCGCGGACGACGCCCAGCTGCTCGACCGTCGCTTCCGGCAGGCGATCGACCTCGTCGAGGAGACCCGCGGGGCCGCGGGCGCCGATGACCCCGAGAGCATCGTCGTGCGGCTGCAGCACGGCGTGCGCCGCACCCGGCAGGTCGACACCGTCGAGGCGGGTCTGGTCGGCGCGAGCGACGGCGACCTGACGGCCGGGCAGATCCTCGACGCCCTCGGGTCGTTGCTGGGCCGCGATCCCGTCGAGCTGCGGCAGCGGTACGCGCCGTCGGTGCGCGAGCTGGCCGACGACGGCTTCCTGGTGTGACGCGTCCCGCCGACCGCCGCCTGCGGATGCGTGCCCCGGGGTCCCTTGGGATGCTCGACCGATGACCGACAAGGGACTGGCCACGAGCGACGCCTACGACCTGCCGGCCGCGGTGACCGCCAGCTGGGACGCGTTCATCGCCCTGGTGGCCGACGTCGACCTGTCGGCCCGCACCCGGCTGGACGGCTGGACCGTGCGCGACGTCGTGCTGCACCTCGGCACGTGGGACGGGGAGTCGTCGCTGCGCGCGGCGCTCGAGACGCGGGGCACCGACGCGGTCGACACGCCGCTCGACCCCGACGCCGTCAACGCCGCCATGATCGTGGCGCACGGCGACGCGTCCGCCGACGAGATCCTGGCGGCGCTGCAGGCGTCCCGCGACGCCGTGGTCGAGGTGCTGTCGTCGACCGTCGGCACCGCGGCCGGTCTGGAGCCCGTCGCGAGCCAGCTCGGCCCGATCCCGCTGCTGACGCTGGTGCACGCCGGCTGCTACGAGCTGGCGCTGCACGCCCTCGACGTCGCCGATGCGGTGCGGGCCGACGTCGACCCGCGGCTGCTGGTCTCGGGCGTCGCCGCGCTCGCCGACACGACCGGCTGCCTCGCGGCCCGCGAGGGCATCGAGGCGTCGGTGGGCATCGACGCCGACGAGGCGTCGTGGGCGTTCGCGTCGCGGGCCGACGGCGGCTGGACCGTCGACCGGGTCGAGGGCTCCGCCCACGGGCCCCGGGTGTCGGGCAGCGCCGAGGACCTCCTCGAGGCCTCGGCGGGTCGGGCCGACCCCGTGCGGCTCGTGACGCTGCGCCACCTCAAGGTCAAGCACCTCGGCGGCCTGCTGGCGCTGGCGCCGATCATCGACCAGGTGCCGGGTCTGCCCGGTGGCCGGGGGCTCAAGACCGCCGCGAAGACGCTCGGCGGTCTGTTCAACCGCTGAGCCCCGTCATCCGCTGAGCCCCGGTCTCGTCAGAGATCGAGCTGCAGCAAGGTCAGGTCGAGCCACCGGTCGAACTTGCGGCCGACCTCGGGCAGGTGCCCGACGACCCGGAAGCCCCGGCGCTCGTGCAGCCCGATCGAGACCGTGTTGCCCGACTCGATCATCGCGATCATGCGGTGCAGGTCGTCGCGGCGGGCACGGTCGAGGAGGGCGTCGAGCAACCTCGCCGCCAGGCCCTGCCCGTGGTGCGCCGCCAGCACGTAGACGGCGTCCTCGGCGGTGTGCCGGTAGCCCGAGCGGGGCCGCCACGGCCCGTAGGAGGCGTAGCCGACGACGCGTCCGTCGACCTCGGCCACCAGCACGGGCAGACCGGCCGACAGGCGTCCGTCGAGCCAGCCCGCGCGGTCGGCGAGGTCGACCTCGTCCTCGTCCCAGATCGCCGACGTCGTGCGGACGGCCTCGTTGTGGATCGCCAGCAGGTCGGCGGCGTCGGACCCGGTGGCGTCGCGGACGAGCGCGGCCGTCACCGGGGTGCCCCCGAGGACGTGAGGTGCCCGGCCGTGTCGGGCCGCCACCGGGGCACGAGCTGGCCCGCGAAGGCGACGACCGCGATGAGCGTCGCGATCGAGCCGCCGACGAGGAAGCCGCCCCAGGGACCGACCCCGTCGATCGCCGCGCCGATGACGGGCGAGCTCGCGGCGCCGCCCATCGTGAACGCCGTGCCCTGCCAGCCCATCGCCTCGCCGCGCCGTTGCTCGGGGACGAGCTTGGCGATCCACTCGCTCGCGGCCGACATCGTGGGTGCGCACAGGAACCCGGTGGGGATGACGCACAGCGCGAGCACCCAGACGCTGTCGGCCAGGCCGACCGGCATCAGCGTCACGCCCAGGGCCAGCAGCAACCAGGTCGGACGCACCGAGAAGTCGAGGGCGCCGTAGAGCAGCCCACCGACCAGCGAGGCCAGGCCCCACGCGCCGAAGACGATGCCGACCGATCCGACGTGGTCGAGGTCGTCGAGCTCGGCGACGATGCCCAGGTCGGTCGAGATCAGCGCGATCATGGTGCCGGCCGAGATCAGGAACAGGAACAGCACCTGGCTCGACACCCAGGAGACCGGCGCGGACGTCGTGGTGCCGGCGCTCCGGTCGGGGGCGGCGTCGGACCGGGTGGGTGGGTCGAGCCGCCAGAAGATCAGCCCGGCCACGACCTCGCACGCGCCGATCAGCGCGAGCGACACGTCGGCGCCGGCCTGGATCACGAGGATGCCGCCGACGGCCGGCCCGATGATGAAGCCGGCCTCGGCGATGACGCTGTCGGCGGCGAACGCCGTGCGGTGCTGGTCCTGCGGCACCATGACGCTGAGCGACAGCCGCACGATCGAGAAGATCGGGATGAGGAAGAGCCCCATCAGGAACGCGATGGGGGCCAGCACGAGCGGCGACGTCGTCATGGCGGCGAGTGGGTAGAGCACCGCGACCGCGACGATCGACGGGACGATCGCGCGCCGCATGCCGAGCCGGTCGATCAGGCGGCCGCGCCACGGTGCGCCGATGCCCGCGCCGACCGTCGAGGCGGCGGCCACGACGCCGGCCATGACGAACTTGGCGTCGAGCTCGCGCACGACGAACAGCGTCAGCACCAGGGGAGCGGTCATCGCGGGGATGCGGGCGAAGAACGCCGCGACCAGCAGGGCCCGGACGCGACGGTCCGCCCACAGCTGCGCATACCCCGAGAAAGCCACAGGACATCCTCTCACCGGCCGCTGACAGTCGATGCGTCTCGGTGGCCGCGCGATTCCATCAACGACGCTCTGTAGTAGTGCGGTTCGGCGTTCCTTGACGAGACGCGTTAGCGTATGCCCCGTCCGACCACCCCAGGAGTTCTTGTGACCACGCTCGTCATCGTCGAGTCCCCCAACAAGGTCCGCAGCATCGCGGGCTACCTCGGGGACGGCTATGTCGTGGACGCCTCCGTGGGCCACATCCGCGACCTGCCACGGGGTGCCGACGAGGTCCCCGTCGCCTTCAAGGGCGAGTCGTGGGCGCGCCTGGGCGTCAACATCGACTCCGAGTTCGAGCCGATCTACGTCGTCTCGGCCGACAAGAAGTCGCAGATGACCAAGCTCAAGAAGCTGCTGAAGGACGCCGACGAGCTCGTCCTGGCGACGGATGAGGACCGCGAGGGCGAGGCCATCGCGTGGCACCTGTTCGACGAGCTCAAGCCCAAGGTGCCGGTCAAGCGCATCGTCTTCAACGAGATCACCCAGGACGCGATCCAGTACGCGATCGCCCACCCCCGCGACATCGACATGGACCTCGTCGACGCGCAGGAGGCCCGCCGCATCCTCGACCGCCTGTACGGCTACGAGGTCAGCCCGGTGCTCTGGAAGAAGGTCATGAGCGGCCTGTCCGCCGGCCGCGTGCAGTCCGTCGCGACCCGCCTGGTCGTCGAGCGCGAGCGGGTGCGCATGGCGTTCCGCGTCGCGTCGTACTGGGACCTCGAGGCGACGTTCGACGCCGGCGAGGGCTTCGACCCGCGCCAGTTCCCGGCCAAGCTGTTCAGCGTCGACGGCAAGCGGATCGCGTCGGGCTCGAACTTCGACAACACCGGCGCGCTGACGTCCGACAAGGTCGCCCACCTCGACGAGACGCAGGCCGGCGCCCTGGCCGACGCGCTCGCCGACCAGCCGTTCACGGTCCGCTCGGTCGAGGAGAAGCCCTACACGCGCCGGCCCTACGCCCCGTTCCGCACCACGACGATGCAGCAGGAGGCCTCGCGCAAGTTCGGCTTCGGTGCCGCCCGCACGATGCAGGTCGCGCAGCGGCTGTACGAGAACGGGCACATCACCTACATGCGCACCGACTCCACGACGCTGTCGCAGACCGCGCTCGACGGGGCCCGCGCCCAGGTGCTCGAGCTCTACGGCGACGCCTACCTGCCCGAGAAGCCGCGCACCTACGCCAGCAAGGTCAAGAACGCGCAGGAGGCCCACGAGGCCATCCGCCCGGCCGGCGAGAAGTTCAAGACGCCCCAGGCGACGGGCCTCAGCGGCGACGAGCTGCGCCTCTACGAGCTCATCTGGAAGCGCACGATCGCCAGCCAGATGAACGACGCCAAGGGCAACTCGGTGTCGATCCGCATCGGCGCCACCGCGGCGTCCGGCGAGGACGTCGTGTTCGGGTCGTCGGGCCGCACCATCACGTTCTACGGATTCCTCAAGGCCTACGTCGAGTCCAACGACGACGCCGACGCCGAGGGCGACGACCAGCAGACCAAGCTGCCGAACCTGTCGCAGGACCAGACCGTCACGGCCGCCGAGCTCGGCAAGGCGGGGCACGAGACCAAGCCGCCGTCGCGCTTCACCGAGGCGTCGCTCATCAGCGAGCTCGAGACGCGCGAGATCGGCAGGCCGTCGACGTACGCCTCGATCGTCGGCACGATCCAGAACCGCGGCTACGTCTACAAGAAGGGCACGGCCCTCGTGCCGGCCTGGATCGCGTTCTCGGTCATCCGGCTCATGGAGCAGCACTTCCCGCGGCTGATCGACTACAACTTCACCGCCGAGCTCGAGGACGTCCTCGACGAGGTCGCGAACGGCCGCGAGGAGCGGCTCAACGTCCTGCAGGGCTTCTGGACCGGCAGCGGCGAGGGCAACACCGGCCTGAAGCGGCTGATCGAGAACCTGCCCGACATCGACGCCCGCGGTCTCGCGACGTTCCCGCTCGGCGAGGGCATCGACCTGCGCGTCGGCCGCTACGGCCCGTACGTCGAGGGCCCCCCGTTCACGAAGGGCGACGACGGCAAGGAGGTGCCGACGCGCGCCAACGTGCCCGACGACCTGCCGCCCGACGAGCTGACGCTCGACAAGGCCAAGGAGCTGCTCGCCACGCCCTCGGGCCTGGAGAAGGAGCTCGGCGACCACCCCGAGACGGGCCTGGCGATCACCGCCAAGAACGGCCGGTTCGGCCCCTACGTCACCGAGGCGCTGCCCGAGGGCGCCAAGAAGGCCGACAAGCCGCGCACCGCGAGCCTGTTCAAGGACATGGACCTCGACACCATCACGCTCGAGCAGGCCGTGCAGCTGCTGACGCTTCCGCGCGTCGTCTACGTCGAGGACGGCGTCGAGGTGACGGCGCAGAACGGCCGCTACGGCCCGTACCTCAAGAAGGGCACCGACTCGCGCTCGCTCGAGCGCGAGGACCAGCTGTTGACGATCACCGAGGACGAGGTCAGGGCGATCTACGCCCAGCCCAAGACGTACGGACGCAAGGCCGCGGCCGCCCCGCTCAAGGAGCTCGGCGACGACCCCGTCAGCGGCAGCCCCGTCGTCGCGAAGGACGGCCGGTTCGGCATGTACGTCACCGACGGCGAGTACAACGCGACGCTGCGCAAGGACGACTCGCTCGAGACGCTGACGCCCGAGCGGGCCTTCGAGCTGCTGGCCGAGCGCCGCGCCAAGGGGCCGGCCAAGAAGGGCGGCAAGAAGACGACCGCCAAGAAGACGACCGCCAAGAAGACCACCAAGAAGGCCGCCACCAAGAAGGCCCCCGCGAAGAAGACCGCGGCCAAGAAGACGGCGGCCAAGAAGACGGCGACGAAGAAGACCACCGCCACGAAGACGACGACCACGAAGGCGGCTGCCGAGAAGGCCTGACGCCCCGACCCCCGGCGGGTCTACAGTGCGAGGTGGCGACCTCGCCGTCGCCGCCGGAGGTCGTCCATGAGGGTGCTGTCCCGTCTTCTGCTCGTCACCGGGTCACTCCTGCTCGCGATCGGCCTCGTCGCCGGTGTGGTCAACCGCCAGGTGCTCGACGGTGACCGCTTCGTCGAGCACGTCGACGCGGTCCGCACCGATCCGGCGGTGGCGCGACAGCTCGGCCTGCTCGTCACCGACCGGCTGCTGCAGCAGCAGCCCGACCTGACGGGCCTGCGGCCGTTGATCGAGTCGGCCTCGACCGCGCTGGTGGCCAGCCCGGCGCTCGGGCCGGTCGTCCGCACCACGGTCACCCCGTTGCACCAGGCCCTCACGTCGGACGACGACGACCAGGTCGTGCTGCGTCTCGCCGACGTCGGAGCGCTGCTGGTCGCGGCGATCACGACGGTGTCGCCCAGCACCGGGGCCGTCATCCCGCGCGACCTCGACCTGACCCTGGCGTCGATCGGTGGGCAGAGCGCGTCCGACGGGGTGGTCGACGCCGCTCAGCTCGTCGACCTGCTGGCCTGGCTGTGCCCGCTCCTGGGGGTGGCGCTGCTCGTCGTGGCGGGACGCGTCAGGGAGCGGGGCTGGCGGTCGGTCGTGCGCCACGTCGGCGGCGGTGCCCTGGCGGCGTCGGGGCACGTCGCGCTGCTGCTCGTCGCCGGGAGCCTGGCCGCGTCGCGGGCCGACGACCGGTCGCTGGCCGGGGCCCTGGGGCGCGCGGCGTGGCGTGAGCTGGACGGGTCCCTGTGGTGGACGGCGGGCCTCACGGCGGCCGTCGGGCTCGTGCTGAGGGCGGCCGGCAGCCGCGGGTCCTCCCTCGAGCCCGCGACGCTGCTGCGCCGCGGTCGCGAGGTGCTGCTCGACCGCAGCGCCGATCCCGGCGCCGAGGCGCTGCGGGCGGGGATCATGCTCGGTGCGGGCGTCCTGCTGGTGCTGCGTCCGGTCCTCGTGATCGGGGTGGTCGGGGCGGTCGTCGGGTTCCTGCTGGCGCTCAGCGGGGCCCAGGTGCTGGGACGCATGGCGGTGCTGGAGGTGCTGGAGCGCGTGGGTCGTCCGTCGAGGTCGGCCCCGAGGAGCGGACGTCCGGTGGTGGCGGTCGTCGCGGGCGTGGCGCTGGTGGCCCTGCTCGTCGTCGCCGCGCTGCCGGGGAGCGACGGCCTTCCCGTCGCCGCCGCTGCCGACGACGACGCGTGCAATGGTCACGTGCAGCTGTGCGACCGCCGGTTCGACCAGGTGGCCTTCCCCGCGACGCACAACTCGATGTCGGCGGCGGACCAGCCCGGGTGGTTCCTCGCCGAACAGCCGCACGGCGTCCTGCGGCAGCTCGACGACGGCATCCGCGTGCTCCTCGTCGACAGCTGGTACGGGCAGAGCACGCAGCGTTCCGGCGTCGTCGCGAACACCGAGGAGAGTCGCTCGGCCGGTCTCGCGGAGGCCGAGGCGACGTACGGCCCCGAGCTCGTCCAGAGCGCCCTGCGGCTGCGCGACTCCCTGAACCTGACGCCGACCGGCCGGGCGGAGCCGTATCTGTGCCACGCGCTCTGCGAGCTCGGCTCGACGAAGTGGGAGCCGCTCATGGTGGACGTCAAGGGGTGGCTCGACCGGCACCCGCGCGAGGTCGTCACGTTCTTCGTCCAGGACGAGGTCTCGGCCGCCGACACCGCGGCACTCGTCGAGCGCGCGGGCCTGATGCCGTACGTCCACGTCCCGGCGGCCGGTGAGCCGTGGCCGACCCTGGGCGAGATGATCGCGTCGGGACGCCGCGTGGTCTTCCTGCTCGAGAACTCGAGCGGCGGAGCGCAGGCCCCGTGGCTCATCGACAGCAGGACCGAGGTGCAGGACACGCCGTTCTCGTTCACGAGCGCCGACCAGTTCAGCTGTGAGCCGTTCCGCGGCACCGCTGACGCGCCCCTGTTCCTGGTCAACCACTGGCTCAGCAACTACTCGTCCCGGGTGACCGACGCGCGCGAGGTCAACGCCGAGCCCGTCCTGCTGCCGCGTCTGCAGCAGTGTCGCGACCAGCGTGGCCGCCTGCCGAACTTCGTCGCGGTCGACAACTACGACCAGGGCGACCTCCTGTCGTCGGTCGACGTGCTCAACGGGGTGGACTGACAGACTCCCGTCCGGCTGCACGATCCCTCGATCCGCACCGCCGGGCCGTTCGCAGCGGCGATCGCCGCGTGCGTCGCGGTGACGTTCGTGCCGGTGTCGGAGCTGTGGGTCGGGCTGATCTGCGTCGCGCTGCTGACGTCCGAGCTGGTGCTGACGTCGGACGATCGCGCCGGTGCAGGCGTCGCCCGCGTCGGTGTCGCCGACTAGGCTCGCCCCATGGATCCCCTCTTCACCGAGACCGGGCTGTTCCTCTGTCTCGAAGGCGGCGAGGGGGCCGGCAAGTCGACGCAGGCCGCGCTGCTCGTCGAGTGGCTCGAGGGCCTGGGCCACCCCGTCCTGCTGACCCGTGAGCCCGGCGGCACCGACGTCGGGCAGGTCCTGCGCCGCATCGTGCTCGACCACGACACGGGGGTGCTGTCGCCGCGCACCGAGGCCCTGATCTACGCCGCCGACAAGGCCGAGCACGTCGACCGGGTCGTGCTGCCGGCGCTGGCCGACGGCACCGTGGTGCTGACCGACCGCTACGTCGACTCGACGTTGGCCTACCAGGGCGCCGGTCGCGAGATCGGTGTCGCCGAGCTCGAGGCCGTCGCGCGCTGGGCCACGTCCGAGCTGCGCCCGCACCTGACGATCGTGCTCGACATCGACCCGGCGATCGGCCACACGCGGTTCGAGGGCGCCGACCGCATCGAGTCCGAGCCGCTCGCGTTCCACCAGCGGGTGCGCCAGCACTTCCTCGACCTCGCGGCGGTCGATCCCGCGCACTACCTCGTCGTCGACGCCGGCCGCACGCCCGACGAGATCCACCACGAGGTCCGCGCCGCCGTCGAGCCGTGGCTCGCTCAGGTCGGCGCCCCGTGACCACGTCGACGACGTCGGTCTGGGCCGACCTGGTCGGGCAGGAGCCCGTCGTCGAGACGCTGCGCAGCGCCGTGGCCTCCGCATCGGGCGACGGCCGCTCGATGACGCACGCCTGGCTCTTCACGGGCCCGCCCGGCTCGGGCCGGTCCAACGCCGCGCTGGCCTTCGGCGCGGCGCTGCAGTGCGAGCGCGGCGGCTGCGGGCAGTGCCACTCCTGCACCACGGCCAAGGCGGGCAGCCACCCCGACATCACCGTCATCACGACCGAGGGGCTGACGATCGGCGTCGACGGCATCCGCGAGTACGTGCGCGCGTCATCGTTGCGGCCGGCGCTGGGCCGCTGGCAGGTGCTGATCGTCGAGGACGCCGACCGGCTCACCGACCAGGCCGCCGCGGCACTGCTCAAGGCGATCGAGGAGCCCTCGAAGCACACGGTCTGGATGCTCTGCGCGCCCGCGGCCGACGACGTCATGATCACGCTGCGGTCGCGGTCGCGCTCGGTCGTCCTGCGCACGCCCGGCACCGCGGCGATCGCCCGTCTGCTGGTCGAGCGCGACGGCGTCGAGCCGGCGATGGCCCAGGCCGTCGCGGCGGCGTCGCAGGGCCACATCGGCCGCGCGCGCGGTCTGGCGCGTGACGCCGACGCGCGCGAGCGGCGACGCATGATCCTGTCGATCCCGCTGTCGATCCGCGGCCTCGGCGACTGCATGTCGGCGGCGCAGCGCGTCAGCGACGAGGCGACGGCGCGGGCCGCGGCGTTCTGCGACGCCGCCGACGAGCGCGAGCTCGCCGACGTGAGGCAGGCGTGGGGCGTCGAGGAGCGCGGTCGCCGTCCCCCCGGCTACGCGGGCGCCACCGCGACGCTCGAGAAGGACCAGAAGCGCCGCCGCACCCGGCTGACGCGCGATGCGATCGACGGCGTGCTGCTCGACCTGCTGTCGTTCTGCCGCGACGTCCTCGCGGTGCAGTGCACCGACGGCGCCGCGCTGGTCAACGCCGACGTCGCCGACGACGTCCACGAGATCGCCCGCATGTGGACGCCCGAGTCGACCATCGGCGCGATCGATGCGATCGTCGAGTGCCGTGCCGCCCTCACCGCCAACGCCGCCCCGCTGCTCGCCCTCGAGAGCATGATGATCGGACTCCGTCGATGACCCGTGCCCGCACGACCCTCGTGCTCTCCGTCGTCTTGGCGCTGCTGGTCGGCGTCGCTGTCTACGCCGCCTTCGCGACCCGCTCGTCGGGCGGGTTCGACGAGCCGACGCCGCTGAAGGCCGAGGCGCCCGAGGGCCTGTCGTCGTTCTACACGCAGGACCTCACGTGGTCCGACTGCGACGGCGGCCGCTGCGCCTGGGTCACGGTGCCGATCGACTACGACGAGCCCGACGGCGCCACGACCAGGCTGCGCATGGTCGTCTACCCCGCGACGGGCGACAGCACGCGCAGCGTCTTCGTCAACCCCGGTGGTCCCGGCGGATCGGCGATCGACTTCGCCGCCACGATGAAGAGCTCGCTCGGCGACGACGTCCGCCGCTCGGCCGACGTCGTCGGCGTCGACCCGCGCGGCGTCGGGCTCAGCTCGCCGCTGACGTGCCTGTCCGACAAGAAGTTCGACGCCTACGCGGCCGGCGACCCCGATCCCGACGACGCCGCCGAGATCGCGGCGTCCCGCGCCGCGGGCACGGCGCTCGGCGAGGCCTGCCTGGCCAACTCCGGCGAGCTGGCGGCCCACGTGTCGACCGTCGAGGTCGCCCGCGACATGGACGTCGTCCGCGCCCTGCTGGGTCGCAGGACGCTCGACTGGTTCGGCGCCTCGTACGGCACCGAGCTCGGCGCGGTCTACGCCGAGCTGTTCCCCGACAAGGTCGGCCGCATGGTGCTCGACGGCGCGGTCGACCCGACGCTCGGTCCCGTCGAGTCGAGCTTCGCGCAGGCCCAGGGCTTCCAGCGGGCGCTCGCGGCCTATGCCGCCGACTGCGTGACGTCCGACGACTGCCCGCTCGGCGACGACGCCGACGCCGGCGTGGCCAAGATCGCCGACCTGATGCAGCAGCTCGACGCGAAGCCCCTGCCGGGGGGCAGCGGTCGCGAGCTGACCGAGGGTCTCGCGTTCTACGGCGTCGCCGTGACGCTGTACGACAAGGAGACGTGGCCGTACCTCACCCAGGCCCTGACCGCGGCCTTCAAGGGCGACGGCTCGGTGCTGGTGGCCCTGTCGGACGCCTACTTCGAGCGCAAGCCCGACGGCACGTACGCGAGCAACGGCGGCCAGGTCATCAGCGCCGTCAACTGTCTCGACAGCCCCGGCGGGCTGACGCTGGCCGATGTCGAGAAGCAGACCCCCCGATTCGTCGAGGAGTCACCGGTGTTCGGACGGGCGCTGGCCTTCGGTGCGCTCGGCTGCACCGACTGGCCCATCGAGTCGGCCAACCCGCTGCCGCAGATCGACGGCAAGGGCGCCCCGCCGATCGTCGTGGTCGGCACGACCCGCGACCCGGCGACTCCGTACGAGTCGGCCGAGGCGCTGGCCGAGCAGCTCGACTCGGGCGTGCTGCTGACGCGCGACGGCGACGGCCACACGGCCTATCTGTCGGGCAACTCGTGCATCACCCGGGCCGTCGACTCCTACCTGGCCGACGGAACCGTCCCGAAGGCCGGCACGACCTGCTGACTTCCCGCCGGAGCGGTGACCGGCGCATCGGGGTGTGTCCGCACCGGCGCGGACACACCGCGATTCCCTCGTCCGGGCTCAGCCGCGGATGTCCTCGTGGTGCCGGATGACCTCGGCGATGATGAAGTTCAGCAGCTTCTCGGCGAAGGCGGGGTCGAGGTCGGCGTCCAGCGCCAGGCCCTTGAGCCGGGTGATCTGACGCTCCTCGCGGGCCGGGTCGGACGGCGGGAGGTCGTGCTCGGCCTTCAGGCGTCCGACGCGCTGCGTGTACTTGAAGCGCTCGGCCAGGATGTGGATCAGTGCCGCGTCGATGTTGTCGATGCTGGCGCGGATCTCCTCGAGCTCGGCGCGCGTCGTGTCAGTCACGCGTGCGAGTCTACGGTGACCGGCCCGGTGTGTGCCCCGGGTCGGCACGGGGTAGAGTTTCTCTCGGTTCGGCGGGCGATCCCCGGCGGACCGTGGCCGCCTTAGCTCAGTCGGTAGAGCGTTTCACTCGTAATGAAAAGGTCGTCGGTTCGATTCCGACAGGCGGCTCCACGCACGGCACGATGACGACCAAGACCCCGGACCACGTCGGCCCGGGGTCTTTCGCGTGGGGGGCCGGCCGCTCGCCCCACACCTGGTCGCGTTGTTCCCACGTGGCACGACGGAGCCCACCCACCCCGAAGGGGCAGGTGGGCTCCGGTCGTGCTCGGGACTACTTCTTCAGGAAGTCCAGCAGTGCCGCGTTGAACTCGGCGGCGTGGCTGACGTTGAAGCCGTGGGGTGCGCCCTCGACCACGACGAGCTCGCTGCCCGAGATGGCCTCGGCGGTGCGCTTGCCCGAGACCTCGAACGGGACGACGGCGTCGCCGTTGCCGTGGATGACGAGCGTCGGCACGTCGACCTTGGTCAGGTCGTCACGGAAGTCGGTGCGGCCGAATGCGCCGATGCACGCGACCAGCGCCTCGTCACGAGCGTGCTGCTCGAGCGCGATGGCGTCCTGACGCTGCTGGTCGGTGACCTTCAGCTCGCCGTCGACGCTGAAGAAGTTCGTCGTGAACCCGTCGAGGAAGTTCTCGCGGTCGGTGCGCGCGCCGTCCTCCATCTCCTGGACGTCGGACTCGGCGAGGCCGCCGTCGGGGTTGTCGTCGGTCTTCAGCAGGTACGGCGGGACGGCGCCGGCGAAGACGACCGAGTGCAGGCGGTCGGTGCCGTTCGTGCCGATGTAGCGGGCGATCTCGCCGCCGCCCATCGAGAAGCCCACGAGCGAGGCGTCCGTCAGGTCGAGCGAGGTCAGCAGGCCGTCGAGGTCGGCCGCGAACGTGTCGTAGTCGTAGCCCGACTCGGGCTTGTCGGACTCGCCGAACCCGCGGCGGTCGTAGGTGATGACGCGGTAGCCGGCCTCGGTGAGCGCCGGGACCTGCTCGGACCACGAGGCGCCCGAGAGCGGCCAGCCGTGGATCAGGACGACGGGACGACCGTCGCCTCCGGAGTCGGTGATGTGCAGCGAGATGTTGTTGACGTCGATGTCAGCCATGATGCCCCTTCGGTGAGATATCTTGTGCACTAGACAATCTGCCACCGGGGCGGAGACGTCACAACTCGAAACCGGGAGAAGGCATGACGCGCAGTACCCCCGAGCAGGTCGACGACGCGCTCGGCGCGCTGGTCTGCTTCGACCTCTACGTGGCGTCCCGGGCCATGACGCGCCGCTACCGCCCCGTGCTGGACGAGCACGGCATCACCTATCCGCAGTACCTCGTGGTGCTCCACCTCGGTTCGGCAGGACCCAGCACGATCAAGGGCGTCGCGCAGGCCCTGCGCCTCGACCACGCGACGCTGACGCCGATCATCCGCCGCATGGAGGGCAGCGGGCTGCTGGTCCGCGAGCACGACGAGGCCGACCGTCGATCGGTGCGGCTGACGCTGACCGACGCCGGCCGGGCGGTCCACGCCGCGTCCGACGAGGTGCAGTGCACGATCCGCGACGACCTCGGCATGACGCCCGACGAGCTGCGCGACCTGCAGACGACGCTGCGCAGGGTCGAGCAGGCCATGACCGCCCGGGTGCGGGACGGCGGTGGGCTCACAGCCGGATGACGGTGGCCCCTCCGGCACCCGATCCGAGCTCGTCGAGACCCGCGAGGCGGTGGGGGACGTCGTCGAGACCGATGGCCTCGCGGATCAGCAGGTCCGGACGCAGCCGTCGCGCGGCGATCTCGTCCATCATCGGCGGGTAGTCGTGCGCGGCCATGCCGTGGCTGCCGAGCACCTGCAGCTCCGAGCCGATGACGGTGCCGATGAGGTCGGCGAGCGGTGCGCCGGCACCGGCCACGAGCCCGATCTGCACGTGGCGCCCGCGCGTGCGCAGGCTCGTGAGCGACTGCGTCACGACGGCCTCGTGCCCGATCGCGTCGATCGAGACGTCGGCGCCACCGTCCGTGAGCTCGCGGACGACCGACGGCACGTCGACCTCGCGGGGGTCGAGCAGCGTCGTCGCCCCCACCGACGCCGCGAGCTCGAGCGACGCCCGCGACACGTCGACCGCCACAACGCGCGCGCCGCGGGACGCCGCGACCATGACGGCGGCCAGGCCCACGCCGCCGCACCCGTGCACCACGACCCACTCCTGGTCGGTGACCCGCCCGACGAGGACGACGGCCCGGTACGCCGTCGCGAAGCGGCAACCCAGGCTCGCCGCGACGTCGAACGACATCGCCGACGGGATGCGCACCAGGTTGACCTCGGCACGCTCGATCGCGACGAGGTCGGCGAACGACCCCCACCCCGTGAAGCCGGGCTGACGCTGGTCGTCGCAGACCTGGTGGTCGCCGCGGCGGCACGACGCGCAGACGCCGCAGGCGATCACGAACGGCGTCGTGACGCGGTCGCCGACCGTCCACGACGTGACCTGCTCGCCGACCTCGGCGATCGTCCCGGCCAGCTCGTGACCCGGGACGTGCGGCAGCGAGATGCCGGCGTCGTGGCCCCGCCAGCCGTGCCAGTCGCTGCGGCACAGCCCGGTGGACGCGACGCGCACGACCACGCCGTCGGGTGGGCAGGTCGGAGCCGGAGCCTCGACCACGCGGGGCAGCTGACCGAACTCCTCGAACATCACGGCGCGCATGACGGCCAGCCTAGGGGCGGCCTCGGCGGTCATCGTCGGAGACGCTGCCACCACCGGGGTGCGTCGGGGCCGGTGTGGCCCGCGCACCACTCCTCGTCCGGCACCATCGCCCTCACCGAGGCGACGTGCTGGCCGCACCCGGCCCACGTCGTCCTGCCGCACGTCCTGCACCGGACGGGTCTGCACATGGTCTCTCCTCTGGTCAGTGGTGCGCGAAGGTGATGGTGGGCAGTGCCCGCCGCAGCCACGCGGGGGCGTACCAGGCCGCATGGCCGGTGAGTCGCAGCAGCACGGGCAGCAGCACCAGCCGGACGACGAACGCGTCGAGCAGCACCGCGACGCCCAGGACGACTCCCATCTCCTTGGGCGGCAGCGGGCCGGACAGGGCGAAGGTGAAGAACACGACGACCATGACGGCGCCCGCGGCGAAGATCACCCGGCCGGAGTGCGCGAGGGCGCCGACCATCGCCTCCTTCGGGTCGCCCGTCCGCTCGTAGTGCTCCTTGGCCGAGGCCAGCAGGAAGACCGTGTAGTCCATCGCGATCGCGAAGATCATCGCGAAGAAGAAGACCGGCGCCCACGCGTCGAGGAACCCCTGGCTCTCGAAGCCGAGGACCCCGGCGCCCCAGCCGTCCTGGAAGACCAGTCGTGCGACACCGAAGGCCGCGGCGGTCGACAGCAGGCTCACGAGCGTGCCGAGCAGCGCGATCAACGGCGCCTGCAGGGCGACCAGCAGGAGCGCGAAGCCCAGGGCGAGCACGACGCCGATCACGAGCGGGGTCGACCGGTCGAGCTGGCTCTTGAGATCGATGTTCTCCACGGCGGCGCCTCCCACCAGAGCCGTGTCGGGCAGCTCGGAGCGCAGGCGGTCGACCGTCGTCGCCAGTGCCGGGTCCGACGGGTCGACGGTGGGCACGGCCTGGACGATCGCCAGCCCGGAGCCGTCGGTCGCGAGCCGTGCGGGCTGGGCCCCGGCGATGCCGGGATCGGAGACGAGGACGCTCGAGGCGGCCTCGGCCTGCGACGCCTCGACGACGACCTGGAGCGTCCCCGGCGCGCCGTCGCCGAAGGCGTCCTGCACCCGGTCGTACCCGACGCGTGCCGAGGCGTCGTCCGGCAGGACGCCGATCGACGGCATCGAGGTCCTCAGGCCGACGACGGGCGAGGCGAGCGCGAGGAGGACGATCACGGAGGCGGCGCCCCAGGCGGCGGGTCGCTGCCACAGCCGTTCGCCCCAGGCCGCGAAGCGACGCGACCGGTGCTGGCCCGTCGTGACCCATGGCAGGGAGAAGCGGTCGATGCGGCGGTCGAGCGCGAACAGCACGATCGGCAGCAGGGTCAGCGTCGCCGCCAGGACGAAGACGACCGAGATCATGATGCCGCCGGCCATCGAGCGGAACGACGGCGAGGGGACGAGCATGACCGCCGACAGCGAGACGAGGACGGTCAGCCCGGACAGCAGCACGGCCTTGCCGGCGGTGTCCATCGTCTCGGCGACGGCTCGTCGTGCCGTCAGCCCCGCACCCATCCGGGCGGCGCGGTAGCGGACGACGAGGAAGAGGGCGTAGTCGATGCCCAGGGCGAGCGAGAACATCATCGCGAAGTTCATGGCCCAGATCGAGACGGGCACGAGCTCGTTGATCAGCACGAGCGAGCCGGCGGAGGCGACCAGGCCGGCCAGCGTCAGCAGCAGCGGGAGGCCGGCCGCCACGAGCGCGCCGAAGGCGATGACGAGGATCGTCAGGGTCAGGGGCCACGAGATCATCTCGGACGTCAGCATGGCCTCGAGATTGGCCTCGTTGAAGTCGGACCACAGCAGCGAGGAGCCCGTCGGGTCGACCTCGATCCCGTCGCCGGAGAGATCCTGCAGCGGCTGCTTGAGATCGGTCGCGACCCGCACCATCTCGTTCGTGTCGACGCCGGCCCCGGCCATGACGATCGCGGTGCGTCCGTCGGTGCTGAGGGTCGCCCCGGCCTGGGGCGCGACGACGTCGGCGATGCGGGGCTCGGCCTCGAGCCGGGCCGTGACGGCGGCGATCACCTCGGCGCCCCGTCCCTCGGTGACGGGGCCGTCGTCGCGGTGCACCACGACCTGGATGGCCGACGAGGCCTGACCGCCGAAGTGGGTGCGGGCGAGCTCGCGAGCCTCGACGGACGGTGAGCCGTCCGCCTGCCAGCCCGCGCCCGACAGCTCGCTCTCGACCCGTGGGGCGAAGACACCCAGGGCGACCACGACCAGGATCCACCCCGCGGTGACGAGACGGGCGTGCGCGACGAGCCACAGGCCGAGTCGTCCGAGGGGGCCGGGCCGGGTCGCGGAGGTGTCGAGCCGTGGGGGAGTCGAGGTCGTCGTCATGGGGTCCGTCCTGCGAGATTCGGATGTAGTGTGGTGGATGGGGTAACCCCCCGGGGGGTTACGACGTGACCGTAACACATCCCCCAGGGGGGATGTAGGATCGGTGTGAACACCCCCGAGCACGAGGAGCGACCATGACATCGATGACCATGACCACCGCGACGACCAGGACGTACGACGAGACCGTCGCCCTGGTGCGTCGACACCTCCCCGACGTGGGCTTCGGCGTCCTGACCGAGATCGACATGCAGGCGACCCTCAAGGCCAAGCTCGGCGTCGACGTCGAGCCGCAGATCATCCTCGGCGCCTGCCGGCCCGAGCTCGCGCACGCCGCGACCCAGGCCGACCCGTCGGTCGCGGCCCTGCTGCCGTGCAACGTCGTCGTCCGCGCGCACGGTGACGAGACGATCGTCGAGACGCTCGATCCGCGGGTCATGACGACGATGGCGCCGGGGGGCGCCGCGCTGCAGGACGTCGCCGAGGACGCGCGCCGCCGCCTCACCGAGCTGCTCCGCCTGGTCGGGAACGCCTGATGGCCGACGCGGAGGCGATGGGCCTGGACCCCGCCGAGATCAAGGCCATCATCACCCGCATGAAGCGCGCGCACGGACATCTGGGCAGCGTCATCCGGATGATGGAGGAGGGGTCCGACTGCGAGTCCGTCCTGACGCAGCTCGCGGCCGTCAACAAGGCGCTCTCGCGCGCGGGCTACGCGATCGTCTCGACCGGGATGCAGCACTGCATCGCCCAGGGCGACGGTCCCGGTGGGGTGGACGCCCAGAAGATGGAGAAGCTCTTCCTGAGCCTGGCGTGAGGGGGCGTTCCGGTAGGCTGGTGTGAGGTGCGCCGGGAAGTCTGGTCGGCATGACGTCGTCGACCCCCATTGGAGCCCGTTCTCGTGAATGACCACCGCTCGTCCCGTTCCCTGCTGTCCCGCGGCAGCTGGCCCGAGGCGCAGCGCATCGCCGAGCTGATGCGCAAGGAGACTGTCGGGGGCGCCCTGCTGCTGGTCGCGACCGTCGTCGCACTGGTGTGGGCCAACTCGCCCGCCGGTGGGTCGTACGAACGTCTGTCCGAGACGCGCATCGGTCCGTCGGCGCTGCACCTCGACCTGACGCTCGCGACCTGGGCCGCCGACGGCCTGCTCGCGATCTTCTTCTTCGTCGTGGGTCTCGAGCTCAAGCGCGAGTTCGTCGCGGGCGACCTGCGCGATCCCAGCCGGGCTGCGCTGCCGGTCGTCGCCGCGGTCGGCGGCATGGCCGTCCCGGCCCTCGTGTTCGTCGCGGTCAACGCCGGCGGAGGGTCCGACCTGCGCGGTTGGGCCATCCCGACCGCGACCGACATCGCGTTCGCGCTCGCCGTGCTGGCCGTCGTCAGCTCGCACCTGCCCGTGGCGCTGCGGACGTTCCTGCTGACCCTCGCCGTGGTCGACGACCTGCTGGCGGTCACGATCATCGCGATCTTCTACACGTCCGACCTGCAGGTCGGGTACCTCGCGGCGGCGCTGGTGCCGCTGGCCCTGTTCGCCGTCGCGGTGCAGCGGCGCATCCGCTCGTGGTGGCTCCTGCTG
Organism: Aeromicrobium sp. CFBP 8757; assembly: GCF_014841755.1. Taxonomy (NCBI): domain Bacteria; kingdom Bacillati; phylum Actinomycetota; class Actinomycetes; order Propionibacteriales; family Nocardioidaceae; genus Aeromicrobium; species Aeromicrobium sp. CFBP 8757. The sequence goes on along the minus strand of NZ_JACYUM010000002.1, from coordinate 390,133 downwards.
CCGCTGGCGGTCGCGACCTGGGCGCTGATGCACGAGTCGGGCGTGCACGCGACGGTCGCGGGCGTGCTGCTCGGCTTCGCGGTGCCGGTGCTGCGTCGCGACGGCGGCGACGGCATCGGCCTGGCCGAGCACTTCGAGCACCTCGTCCGTCCGTTGTCGACGGTCGTGGCGGTGCCGGTGTTCGCCTTCTTCGCCGCGGGCGTGGCCGTCGGCGGCCTGTCCGGTCTGTCGGAGGCCCTGCGCGATCCCATCGCCCTCGGCATCATCGCGGGCCTGGTCGTCGGCAAGACCGTCGGCATCTTCGGCACCACGGCGCTGTTCGCCCGCTTCACCCGCGCCCGTCTCGACGACGAGCTGGCGTGGACCGACGTGTTCGGCGTCGCGGTCCTCGCGGGGATCGGCTTCACGGTGTCGTTGCTGATCGGCGACCTCGCCTACGGGCTCGGGTCAGATCGTGACGACCACGTCAAGGTCGGGGTCCTCACCGGATCGCTCCTCGCGGCGGTCCTCGCGGCGGTCGTGCTGCGGCGCCGCGACAAGGTCTATGCGCGCATCGCCGAGCGCGAGGCGATCGACGCCGACGGTGACGGCGTGCCCGACGTGTACGGCACCTGAGGCCGCGTCCGCCGGCTCCTAGACGCGGGTGCCCGCCGCCACCCGCCGTTGCGGTGAGCCCGCCCGTGCCGACGGTGCGAAGGGCGCGACGGCGGCGAGCAGTGCCACCGTGCCGGCCGCCACGAAGGCTGCCGACGATCCCGTCGCGGGGATCGCTCCACCGATCGCCGCAGCGCCGAGCGCCTGGCCCAGCACCAGCACGACGAACAGCATCGACGTGCCGGCCGGTGCGTGGCGCGGGTCGATCGCGGTCGTCCACGCGATGAGGGCGCCGCTGCCCGCGGTGTAGCCCCAGCCGAACGCGACGCACGCCACGAGCGCCGGTGCGCCGGTGGACACGCCGATGGTCGCGGTGGCCGCGCCCGTCACCAGGGTCGTGAGGCACCAGGCGGCGCGGGGCGGGAGCGATCCCATGGGCCCGGCCGAGGCGACCACCGCGGTGCCGCCGACGCCGATCGCGATCCATGCCAGCACCGAGGCCTGCTCGCCGACGCCCGCCGCGACCAGGTGGGTGCGACCGAAGCTCCAGACGGCCGCCGATCCCGCGCCCATCAGCAGGGCGGACGCGATCGGTGCACGGTGCGACGCCAGCCAGGCGGGCGACGGCAGCGGGCGTCGTCCGCCGTCGGTCGGGGCGTCCCGACCCCGGTCGAGGAGCAGCACGGCGGCACCGACGGCGACGGTGGCCCCTGCGACGAGGTACCAGGCGAGTCGCCAGTCGGGCAGCAGGACGAGGGCCAGGAGGCCTGCGCCCACCAGGCCCGGTCCGGTCCCGGCGTTGACGACGGCCTGGTGCCGCGCGTCGTCCGTCGCCGCGACGGTCCGCCGCACGATGCTGACCAGGGCGGGGGAGGCCAGCCCGGCCCCCGTCGAGGCGAGGACGGCGGCGATCCCGAACATTGGCGGGCCTGATGCGGCGGCCATGCCGGCAGAACCCACCGCCGCACCGGCGATCGAGGCGACGACCAACCGCCTCGGGCGGGACGACGCCCAGACGAATCCCGCGGCGGCGCCGGCGCAGTAGGCGACGGACGCGCCCGCCGAGATCAGTCCCGACGCCGCGGAACCGAGCCCGAGCGAGGCCTGGACGTCCGGCAGGAACAGGCCGTACGCCAGCCGCACGAGACCGTAGGTCGCCGCGACGAGTCCCAGGCCTGACGTGACGAGGGCTGCGGGGCGGGCCTTCTCAAACAAAAACGTACGTTTCACTTTGTCGAGTCTAGGCTGAGGACATGCCCCTGCGCACCTCCACCGAGACCAAGCTGCTCGACGCGGCCGACGAGCTGTTCTTCTCGCAGGGCATCAACCTCACGCCGGTGGACGCCGTGCTCGCGCGGGCCGGGGTCTCGGCCGCGACGATGTACCGCGGCTACGCCAGCAAGGAGGCCCTCGTGGCGGCGGCGCTCGAGCGCCGCCACCACGCCTGGATGGACGTGTGGCGCGACGCGGCCGAGGAGGCGGCGACGCCTCGCGACGCGCTGCTGGCCGTGTTCGACGCCCTCGACCGGTTCAGCGCGCGCCCGCTCGGCGCCCGGTGGTGCGCCTTCCTCGGGGCGGCGGCCGAGTACCTCGACCCGCCCGACGAGATCGTGCTGGCCGTCGCACGCGACACCGACACCCTGCGCGACGGGCTGCGGGACCGCGCGGCGCCGGTCGTCGGCGACGGTGCGGCGTCCGCCGTGGCCGAGCAGCTGCTGCTCGTCGTGAGCGGCCACCTGGCGATGCGGCTGCGGCGGGACGACCTCGACACGTCCGTCGCCCGCTCGGTCGCCGTCGCGCTGCTCGACGCGGCGTGGGCGAGCGGACGGGCCAGGGGCTAGGGCGCGTCGAGCTCGGTCGCGAGCAGACCCAGGAACTCGTCGGCCATCGCGAGCTGACGCTCGAGCCGGGCACGCCGCTCGGCGGCGTCGCGCTGCACGTCCGCCAGGTGCTCGCCGGCCCGCGCGCGGTCGTCGGTGCCGGCGCCCGGGTCGCGCAGCGCGGCGAGATCGGCCATGACGGCCTTCATCTCGTCGAGCGTGAAGCCCAGCGGCTTCATGCGACGGACGAACAGGATCCGCTCGACGTCCTCCTCGGCGTAGAGCCGGAAGCCGCCCTCGGACCGCCCGGACGGAACGACCAGCCCGACGTCCTCCCAGTGCCGGAGGCTGCGCAGCGACAGATCGGTGCGGGCCGCGACCTCGCCGATGTGCATCGCCATGGACGTCCTCCACCATCGGTTGTGGACCAACCCTTACGTTGCGGTAGGGTTGTGTCCAGACTTCGCCGGCGCATCGCCGGCACCACCATGGTGGCCCATCGCGCGGCCGCCCCCGCACACGACCTCGCGCCCACGGGCGCGTCCCAGGAGAAGCCTGTGTCACCTCGCACGTCCCCCCGATCCCCCCACGCCGAGGGCAGCGTCCTGCACGCACTTCGGTCGCCCAAGCTGCTGCGCACCGAGGTGCTCGCCGGCCTCGTCGTCGCGCTCGCGCTGATCCCCGAGGCGATCTCGTTCTCGATCATCGCGGGCGTCGACCCGCGGGTCGGCCTGTTCGCCTCGTTCACGATGGCCGTCGCGATCTCGTTCCTCGGCGGCCGGCCGGCCATGATCTCGGCCGCGACCGGAGCGATCGCCCTGGTCATCGCGCCGGTCATGAAGGACCACGGCTTCGACTTCCTCATCGCGACGGTGCTGCTCGGCGGAGTGATCCAGGTCGTCCTGGCGGTGCTGGGCGTCGCCAAGCTCATGCGGTTCATCCCGCGCTCGGTGATGGTCGGCTTCGTCAACGCCCTGGCGATCCTGATCTTCGAGGCACAGATCGACCACATGATCGACGTCCCGTGGGCCGTCTACCCCATGATCGCCGTCGGCATCGCGGTGATGGTCGGCTTCCCGCGCATCAACGCCGTGATCCCCGCGCCGCTGGTCGCGATCGTCGCGCTGACCGCGTTCACGGTCGTCGGTGCGATCAACGTGCCCGACGTCGGCGACGAGGGCAAGCTGCCCGACAGCCTCCCGGCCTGGTTCGTGCCCGACGTGCCGTTCACCCTCGAGACGCTGCAGATCATCGCGCCCTACGCCGTCGCGATGGCGCTGGTCGGGATCCTCGAGTCGCTGCTGACCGCCAAGCTCGTCGACGACATCACCGACACGCACTCCGACAAGACCCGCGAGGCCTGGGGGCAGGGCGCCGCCAACGTCATCACGGGCTTCTTCGGCGGCATGGGCGGCTGCGCCATGATCGGCCAGACCATGATCAACGTGAAGGCGTCCGGTGCCCGCACGCGCATCTCGACGTTCCTCGCGGGCGTCTTCCTGCTCATCCTCGTCGTCGGCTTCGGCGACGTCGTCGCGCTCATCCCGATGGCGGCCCTCGTCGCCGTCATGATCATGGTGTCGGTCGGCACCTTCGACTGGCACTCGATCCAGCCGTCGACGTTGCGCAGGATGCCCAAGAGCGAGACCGCCGTCATGGTGGCGACGGTCGTCGTGACGGTCCTGACGCACAACCTGGCGATCGGCGTCGGCGTCGGCGTGCTGGTCGCGATGACGCTGTTCGCCCGCCGGGTCGCACACCTCACCGAGACCCACCGCAGCGTCGGCACCGGCGCCGACGGTGCGCCCCAGGCGGTCTACACCGTCACGGGCGAGCTGTTCTTCGCCTCCAGCAACGACCTCTACACGCAGTTCCAGTACGTCGACGACCCCGAGCGCGTCGTGATCGACCTGTCGCAGTCGCACATCTGGGACGCCTCGACCGTGGCGTCGCTCGACGCCATCACGACCAAGTACGAGCGCAAGGGCAAGACCGTCGAGATCGTCGGGCTGAACCCCGCCAGCGCCGAGCGTCACGGACGCCTGACGGGCGGGCTGTCCGGCCACTGAGCCCTGCCCTGTGCCGCGGGCTCAGCGGCGCAGGGCGCCGAGCCGCTCGACGGCGTCGGCGATCACCTCGGGACGCTTGCAGAACGCCCACCGCACGAGGGGGCGGCCGGCCTCGACGTCGTCGTGGAAGACCTGCTGGGGGACGGCGACGACGCCCGCCCGCTCGGGCAGCGACCGGCAGAAGTCGATGCCGTCGTCGAATCCGAGCGGACGGATGTCGGTCGTGGCGAAGTACGTGCCCTGCGGCACGAACACGTCGAAGCCGATGTCGGCCAGCCCGGCGCACAGCAGGTCGCGCTGCGACTGCAGCCGCTGCGTGAACGCCGCGAAGTAGTCGTCGTCGGCGCCGAGCGCGTGCGCGATCGCGGGCTGCAACGGCGAGCCCGACGTGAACGTCAGGAACTGCTTGGCGCCGAGCATCGCCCGCACGAGCGGTGCGGGACCCGTGGCCCAGCCGATCTTCCAGCCCGTGAACGAGAAGCTCTTGCCGCCGCTCGAGATCGTCAGGGTGCGCTCGGCCATGCCGGGCAGCGTCGCGATCGGGACGTGCGGCACGCCGTCGAACGTCAGGTGCTCGTAGACCTCGTCGCTGATCACGACCAGGTCGTGCTCGATCGCGAGGTCCGCGACGGCCTCGAGCTCGGCGCGGTCGAGCACCGTGCCGGTCGGGTTGTGCGGCGAGTTGAGCAGGATCGCGGTCGTGCGGGGGGTGACGGCGGCCCGCAGCTCGTCGACCGGCAGGCGGAAGTCCGGCGCGCGCAGCGTCACGGGGCGCCGGACGGCCCCCGCCATCTGGATCATCGCGACGTACGAGTCGTAGTACGGCTCCAGCACGACGACCTCGTCGCCCGGGTCGACCAGGCCCAGCAGCGCCGCGGCGACCGCCTCGGTCGCACCGGTCGTGACGGCCACCTCGTCGTCGGGGTCGACGGCCAGGCCGTAGAAGCGGCTCTGGTGGGCGGCGATCGCGGCGCGCAGCTCGGGCACCCCCGCCCCGGGCGCGTACTGGTTGCGGCCCGACCGCAGGGCGTCGACGGCTCGGTCGACGACGTCGTCCGGGCCGTCGGTGTCGGGGAAGCCCTGCCCCAGGTTGACGGCACCCGTCCGGGCGGCCAAGGCGCTCATCTCGGCGAAGATCGTCGTCCCGAGCCCGGCGATCCGCGTGCTGGAGGTCTTCACCCCCCGACTGTATCCGCGGACGTCCTCGGCCGATTCGTGTGCGGGCGACCCTCCCCGGTCCTACGCTGGGCCCAGGTCAGGTCATGCAGGACCGGTGCCGGGGGTCGGGAGTCCCTCGTGGCACCGGACGTCGGGCACGGGAGCCCCGACGTCGTGGTGGGTCAGCGCGACCGTGGGAGGACCGTCCGAAGGGGATCGCCGTGAGCGCGACACGACTGTCGTCCGCCTCCGTGCCGAGGACCCTCGACGCGCGGCAGCAGCTGGTCGCGAGCCGCTTCACGTTCGGCGTCGACGAGCAGGTCGTGACCGACCTGCGGGCGGCCGGCGGCTGGCAGCAGTGGTTCGAGCGTCAGCTCGCGCCGACCCGGCTCGTCGACACGGCGGGCACCCGCGTCCGGTCGTGGTTCCCGCTGCTGGCCGACACGCCGGACGCGGCCTGGGCCCGGGTGACGCGCGAGGAGAAGAGCGCGTGGGACTTCGGCTACGACCTGTCGAGCTACACCCTCGCCCGCAAGATCGTCGCCCGCCGCCAGGTGCAGGAGGTCATGGCCGACTTCTGGTCGAACCTGCTCTACATCCCCGCCGGCGAGGACCGCTCGTTCCCGTGGCGCCCCGCCTTCGACGACGTGATCCGCCGCCACGCCCTGGGCCGCTTCCGGCTCATGCTGCGCGAGGCGATCGTCCACCCCGCGATGTCGGGCTGGCTCAACAACTCGTCCAACACCAGGAACGGCATCAACGAGAACCTCGGGCGCGAGCTGCTCGAGCTGTACACCGTCGGACGCCCAGCGGGCTACGACGAGGCCGACGTCAAGAGCTCGGCGCGCATCCTGACGGGCTTCAAGGTCAAGGTGTTCGACGGGTACGCGGCCTCGTACGACCCGCGTGACCACTACGTCGGTGCCGTCTCGGTCATGGACTTCACGCACCCGAACGCCCAGGCCGACGGACGTCCCGTGGTCGCGGCCTACCTCGACCACCTGGCCCGGCACCCCGCGACGGCCCGGCGCCTCGCGCGACGCCTGTGCCTGCGGTTCGTCTCCGACACCCCGTCCGACGAGATCGTGACGGCCGTCGCCGACGCCTACCGGGCGTCCGACACCGACATCCGCGCGACGCTGCGCGCCCTGGTGCGCCACCCCGAGTTCGCGGCCTCGGCGGGCCTCAAGGTCCGCACCCCGACCGAGGACGTCGTCAACTGCGCCCGTGTGCTGGGCACGAGGCCAGTCGCCGCCGACGACGACGCGGCGTTCGCGCGGCACGTCGTCTGGATGAGCGGCACCGTGGGCCAGAAGCAGTTCGACTGGCCCCGCCCCGACGGCTTCCCCGAGACGTCGACGACGTGGACGTCGCCGGCCCGCATCGTCCGCAGCTGGAACATCCACTACGCCCTGGCCGGCAACTGGTGGGGTGCCAAGGACGTCTCGATCCCGGCGCGCGCCGAGCTGATGCCGGCCGCGTGGCCCCAGACGCTGGGCCAGCTGACCGACCACCAGTCGCGCATGCTGCTCGGTCGCCCCGCGACGGCCGCGCTGCGCAAGGGCGTCGCCGACGCCCTGAACACGACGGAGGGCCGCAGCTTCAAGGACGCGACCGCGGTCTCCGACTGGACGTGGACCGTCGTGCGCGGCTCCGTCCTCAACGCTCCCGAGGGGATGCTCCGATGAGCACGGTGCCGAACGACGACGTCTGCGGCTGCGACGACTACGGCGTGAGCCGGCGATCGATCCTGAAGGCCGCGGGCCTCGCCGCGATGGCGGGCGTCACGACCTCGATGTTCGGCGACGTCCTGACGTCGACGGTCTACGGCGCCACGGAGGGCAACATCCTGGTCGTCGTGTCGTTGCGCGGCGGCGCCGACGGGCTGTCGATGATCGTGCCGCACGCCGAGCCCGCCTACTACACGGCCCGGCCCACGACGTCGATCGCGTACGACCGGCTCCTGCGGCCGAACGCGACGTTCGGCCTGCACCCGTCGTTCGCGCCGCTGCAGGGCATGTGGGCCGCGGGACAGGTCGCGGGGCTGCACGCGATCGGTCTGCCGTCGCCCAACCGCAGCCACTTCGAGGCGATGGAGCTGCTCGAGGACGCCGACGCCGGCAGCTCGGCGCGCATCGGCTGGATCAACCGGATGATCTCGGGCCTGTCGTCCGCGCCCGACCTGTTCGACGGCATGCAGATCGGGTCGACCGTCACCCCGACGTCGCTCGTCGGGCCCGCCCCGAGCCTCGCGACCGGCGGCTTCGACGACCTCCAGCTGCCGTTCCACTCCGACACCACGATGATGCAGCGGGTGTCGTCGTCGCTGCAGGCGCAATACGCCGGCCACCAGGGCCCCCTCGGGCCCGCCGGCGTCGACGCGCTGACGCTCGGCCGTCGCGCGTCCGACATCGCGAGCGCCGTCGGCGCCGGCGCGCCGTCGGGCGTCACGTACCCGAAGTACTCGGCGCTCGGTGAGGCCCTCGGCTCGACCGCCGGGCTCATCCGGGCCAAGGTCGGCGTCAAGGCCGTCGCGGTCGACGCCGGCGGCTGGGACCACCACGTCGACCTGCAGTGGCGGGTCAAGGACAGCATCGCCGACCTCGCGGCGTGCCTGGCGGCGTTCTTCACCGACCTCGGTCCGGACGCCTCCCGCGTCACGGTCGTGACGCTCAGCGAGTTCGGCCGCCGGCTCACCGAGAACGGCTCGCGGGGCGTCGACCACGGCTACGGCAACGCCGTCCTGGCGCTGGGCGCCGGGGTCGTCGGCGGCTACTACGCGCGCTGGCCCGGTCTCGGGACCGCCCAGCAGGTCGACGGCGACCTCGCCATGACGACCGACTACCGGGCCGTCCTGATGGAGGTGCTGGGCTCGCGCTTCTCGTCGCTCGACCTCTCGAAGGTCTTCCCGGGGGTCGCGCGGGCGCCCCTCGGCTTCATGCGCTGACGCTGCCCCTCCCGCGGCCTACGATGACGCGGATGAGCGACCTTCGCAGGACCCGCGGTGCCGTGGCGTCGGGATTCTTCCTGCAGGGGCTGGTGTTCGCCGCGATCGTCACGCAGGCCCCGCGCATCAAGGACCACTTCGGCATCGACGACGGCGGCCTGACGGCGATCCTCGTGCTGGTCGCCGTCGTGTCGGGCGTCGGCAGTGTCCTCGCGGGGATCGTCGCCGAGCGCCGCTCCAGCGCGGTGGCCTTCCGCGTCGCCCTGCTGACGATCGGGGCCGGGGCCCTGCTGGTCGGGCTCGCGCCGTCGACCCCCCTGCTGGCGGTGGCGTTCGTCGTCTACGGCCTCGGCGTCGGCGCGGTCGACGCCGGCATGAACATGCAGGGCGTCCGCGTGCAGGAGGCCTACGGCCGCAGCATCATGGCGAGCTTCCACGGCCTGTGGTCGGTCGGCGGCATCGTCGGGGCGCTGTACGCCGCGGGCGTCGCCGAGGTCGACGTGCCGTTCGCGGCGTCCCTCGCCGCCGTGGCCGCCGTCACGTGGCTCGTCTCGACCGCCGCGGCACCCCACTTCGTCGACGCAAGCGAGCGCGACCCTGGCCTCTCGTCGGCCGGACTCGACCTGCCGTGGCGACCCGTGCTGGTCTTCGGCCTGGTCGTGCTGGTGTTCTACGCCGCCGACACCGGCACGCTGACGTGGAGCACGGTGTACCTCGAGGACGCCCTCGACGCCTCGACGTCCGTCGCACCGCTGGCCTACGGCGCCTACCAGGCCGGCGCGCTGGTCTCGCGGTTCGGCGGCGACCTGGCCGTCCGCCGGCTGGGTGCCGCCGCGGTCGTGACGATCGGGACGAGCATCGGCCTCGCGGGACTGCTGACCGTCGTCGTCTCGCCCCTGCCGGTCGTCGCGATCGTGGGCTTCTTCGTGACGGGCCTGGGCCTGGCGATCCTCGCGCCCCTGGCGTTCGCGGCGCTCGCTGCGGCGGTTCCGCCCGCGGCCCGCGACGTCGCGATCGCGCGCATGAACATCGCCAACTACCTGGGCGCGATCCTGGGGGGAGGGCTGATCGGGGCCGCGGCGACGGCGGACCACCTGAGGTGGGCGTTCGTGATCCCGCTCGTGACCGTCCCGGTCGTCCTGCTCACGGCCCGCTCGTTCCGGACGACTCGTTCGGGACGACCGGTGTGAGGACATAAGTCGGCCCACCGTTCTCGGGGGGTGAAACGGTGGGCCGACAACAGGCGCCGACGGCGTGAAGCACACCGACCCTGCACCTCCAACGATAGAGGGCCCGCGCAAGCCGCGCAGGCGAATCCGGAAAATCTCCGAGAAATTCTCGACGGCCGGGCACGGCGGCGCCCCGGATGGGAGAATCCAACCCATGACCGCCACGATCGCGCCCACCGGGCCACCGCGACCGTCCCGTCCGGGGCCCGTGCGACGGATCGTCCTGCTGCTGGGCATCGCGATGATCCTGGCCGGCATCGGCTTCCTGCTGTTCTGCGCGTGGCAGTACTACGGCACCAACGTCATCGCCAAGCAGAAGCAGGCCGAGGTCAAGCAGGCGATCTCGAGCAGCTGGGACAACGGCGTGGACGGCGACGACGTCGGACTGCTGCGCGTCGAGCGGTTCGGCCGCGACTACGAGCAGCCGATCGTCAAGGGCTTCGGCGACAAGGCCCTGGCCTCGGGCGTCGGCTGGGACCCCAAGAGCGCCGACCCGGGCGAGATCGGCAACTTCGCGATCGCGGCCCATCGCGTCACGCACGGCGAGCCGTTCGCCAAGTTCCCCCAGCTCAAGAAGGGCGACGAGGTCGTCGTCGAGACGCGCCGCAGGATCTTCACGTACAAGCTGCGCAACTCCGGCACGTCCATCACGGTCGACTTCTCGGTCGGCTGGCCGCTGCAGCGCGTGCCCGACCCCGACGCGGCCGGCGAGCGTCCGACCGAGGCGGTCATCACGATGCTGACGTGCTCCGAGCTGTTCCACACCCGCAACCGCAGCGTCGTGATCGGCGACCTGGTCTCCACCGAGGACAAGCGCACCGGCAAGATCGTGACGGCCCTCTGACCGTCCGCACCGGGGCCTAGGGTGGTGCCCATGCACGACTACCAGCGCGACTTCATCGAGCTCGCCCTCGATCTCGAGGTGCTCCGCTTCGGCGAGTTCACCCTCAAGTCGGGGCGCACGTCGCCGTACTTCTTCAACGCGGGCCTGTTCAACACGGGCGCCCGGCTCGCGGACCTCGGTCGGTTCTACGCCGACGCCATCGTCGAGAGCGGTCTGGCGTTCGACGTCCTGATGGGCCCGGCCTACAAGGGCATCCCGATCGCGTCCGCGGCGGCGGTGCAGCTGTCGGCGCACCACGACCTCGACGTGCCGTGGTGCTTCAACCGCAAGGAGGCCAAGGACCACGGCGAGGGCGGGTCGATCGTCGGCTCCCCGCTGCAGGGCCGCACGCTGGTCGTCGACGACGTCATCACGGCCGGCACCGCGATCCGCGAGGTCGAGCAGATCGTGTCTGCCGCGGGCGCCACCCTGGCGGGCATCGTCGTCGCGGTCGACCGGCAGGAGCGGGGGGCGGGCAGCGAGCTGTCGGCGATCCAGGAGGTCGCGCGCGACTTCGACGTGCCGGTCGTCTCGATCATCACGTTCGACCAGATCATCGAGTTCGTCGAGCAGACCGGACGGCACGCCGAGCACCTCGGATCCGTGCGGGCCTACCGCGAGGAGTTCGGCGTCTCCGCATGAGCGAGCCGACCGGGCCCACGGAGCCGGTGGGCGTCGGGCCGTGGCCGGGGGAGTGGCCCGTCGGCGACCACTACGACCCCGAGCTGCTGGCCGACGGCGACCGGCGCAACGTCGTCGACGGCTACCGCTACTGGACGCTCGAGGCGATCGTCGCCGACCTCGACCGCCGCCGGCACCCCCTGCACGTCGCGATCGAGAACTGGCAGCACGACTTCAACATCGGCTCGATCGTGCGCACGGCCAACGCCTTCGCGGTGGCCGAGGTGCACATCGTGGGCCGCCGGCGCTGGAACCGTCGCGGCGCCATGGTGACCGACCGGTACCAGCACGTGCGGCACCACGAGTCGGTCGACGTCTTCGCGCGGTGGGCCGCGGGCGAGGCTCTGCCGGTGCTGGGCATCGACAACGTCGAGGGGTCGGTGCCGATCGAGTCGGCGACGCTGCCCGCGGCGTGCGTCCTGCTGTTCGGCCAGGAGGGCCCGGGGCTGTCGGCCGAGGCGCGGGAGGCCAGCGAGCAGACCCTGTCGATCGCGCAGTTCGGGTCGACGCGGTCGATCAACGCCGGCGCCGCCGCCGCGATCGCGATGCACGCCTGGATCCGTCAGCACGCCACCCCCTGACCCGCGAGCGGCGCAGGGCTGGCGGGCCGCGGTGCGGCAGCCGACCATCCTGCGCCACTCGTGGGGTGCCCCTAGGCTCGACGCATGAGCTCTCGCGTGGTCGTCATCGGTGGGGACGCGGCCGGCATGTCCGTCGCGTCGGGCGTCCGGAAGCGTCTGGGGGACGACGACGAGGTCATCGTCCTCGAGCGCGGCACCTGGACGTCGTACTCGGCCTGCGGCATCCCCTACTGGGTCGCCGGCGACGTCGACTCGGCCGACGACCTCGTCGCGCGATCGCCGGAGAAGCACCGCGAGAACGGCATCGACGTCCGCCTCGGCGTCGAGGCGACCGCGATCGATCCCGCGGCGCGGACGGTGTCGGTCCGCGACGGCGAGCCCGTGCCGTACGACCGCCTGGTGATCGCGACGGGCGCCGAGCCCCTGCGCCCCGACCTGCCGGGCATCGACGGCGGCGGCATCCACGGCGTCCAGTCGCTCGACGACGGCCAGGTGATCCTCGACGGGCTCGCGAAGCGGCCGCGGCACGTCGTCGTGGTGGGCAGCGGCTACATCGGGCTCGAGATGGCCGAGGCGTGCGTCGCGCGCGGCTTCGACACGACCGTCGTCGAACGGGCACCGACCGTCATGCCGATCATCGAGGCCGAGCTGGGCGACCAGGTCGCCGAGGCCATGAAGAAGCGCGGCATCCACCTGCGCACCGGCGTCGGCGTCGAGGGCTTCGCGCTCGACGACGCCGGTCGCGTCACGGGTGTCGAGACCGACGACGGCACGCTGCCGGCCGACCTGGTGATCCTCGGCCTGGGCGTGTCGGCGCGCTCGACGCTCGCGGACGCCGCAGGGCTCCCGCTCGGCGCGAAGGGCGGCATCGTCGTGGACGACCGGCAGCGGGTCGAGGGCTTCGACGACATCTGGGCCGCCGGCGACTGCGTCGTCACGCGCGACCGCACCACCGGAGAGCTGATCCACCTGCCGTTGGGCACGCACGCCAACAAGCAGGGCATGGTCGCGGCCGACAACATCGCCGCCGACCTCCTGGGCGAGGAGCCGCGGCTGACGTTCCCGGGCGTCGTGCAGACCGCGATCACCAAGTTCTGCTCGCTCGAGATCTCCCGCACCGGTCTGGGCGAGAAGCAGGCGCGCGACGCGGGCTTCGACCCCGTCGTGGTGTCGAAGGAGACGTCGAACTGGGCCGGCTACATGCCGGGGGCCGGCAGCATGACGGTGCTGATGGTCGCCGACCGGTCGACCCGGCGGCTGCTCGGCGCCCAGATCGTGGGCGCCGAGGACGCCGCGCTGCGCATCGACGTCGCGGCCACGGCCGTCGTCGCGGGGATGACCGTCGACGACGTCGTGATGCTCGACCTGGCGTACGCGCCGCCGTTCTCGTCGGTGTGGAGCCCGATCCAGGTCGCGGCGCGGGCCGCCGTCAAGGCGCTCGCAGGGTAGTCCGTCCCCGACGCGGATCAACTGGAATACTGGCGGGGCCGCCCCCTCTACCCACTGGAGTTCGCATGCCCGTCGCCACACCCGAGGTCTACGCCGAGATGCTCGACAAGGCCAAGCGCGAGTCGTACGCCTACCCGGCGATCAACGTCTCGTCGTCGCAGACCCTCAACGCCGCCCTCGCCGGGTTCGCCGAGGCCGAGAGCGACGGCATCATCCAGGTCTCGACGGGTGGCGCCGACTACTTCTCGGGCCCGACCGTCAAGAACATGGTCTCCGGCTCGCTCGCGTTCGCCGCCTTCGCCCAGGAGGTCGCCAAGAAGTACCCGGTCAACGTCGCGCTGCACACCGACCACTGCCCCAAGGACAAGCTGGACGACTTCGTGCGTCCGCTGATCGCCGCCTCGAAGGAGCGGGTCGACGCCGGCGGACTGCCGTACTTCCAGTCGCACATGTGGGACGGCTCGGCCGTGCCGCTCGACGAGAACCTGAAGATCGCGCAGGAGCTGCTGGCTGCCGCCGCGGCCGCCCGCATCATCCTCGAGGTCGAGATCGGCATCGTCGGCGGCGAGGAGGACGGCGTCGAGGGCGGCATGGGCGAGCACCTCTACACGACGCCCGAGGACGCGCTGGCCACGGCCGAGGCGCTGGGCCTCGGCGAGAAGGGCCGCTACCTGACGGCGCTGACCTTCGGCAACGTCCACGGCGTCTACAAGCCCGGCAACGTGACGCTGAAGCCCGAGATCCTGAAGGCCGCGCAGGAGGCCGTCGCCGGCAAGTACGGCAAGGAGTCGCCCTTCGACCTGGTGTTCCACGGCGGGTCGGGCTCGCTGCCCGAGGAGATCTCGGCGGCCGTCGACTACGGCGTCGTCAAGATGAACGTCGACACCGACACGCAGTACGCGTTCACGCGTCCGATCGCGGGCTGGATGCTCAGCAACTACGACGGCGTCCTGAAGGTCGACGGCGAGGTCGGCAACAAGAAGCAGTACGACCCCCGCGCGTGGGGCAAGGCCGCCGAGGCCGGCATGTCCGCCCGCGTGGCCGAGGCGTGCACGGCCCTGCGGAGCGCCGGCACCTCGCTCTGACCCCTGGGTCGCGGATTCCCAGGTTCACCCCGGAAGCTATCGGGGTGAACCTGGGAATCTGTCACGTCACCCCTGGTGCAACGGTGGTGACGTGCCGGATCTCGGTGGGACGACCGGCGTCGACGTCAGGCGATGTGCCGCGCGTAGAGGGACCGCGACCGTTCGAGGTCGCCCCGCAGCCGTCCCATCGTGGCCTCCACCGCGCGCTCGCCGAGGTCGACCCAGACGAGACGCGTCAGGCCCCACAGCTCGGCGCGCACGAGGTCCTCGCGCCGCTTCTCGTCGAAGACGGTCTCGAAGCCCTCGGGGCTGAAGGTGCCGTCGAACTTGATGCGGCCGTCGAACTCCGCGAGGTGGCGGTAGAGCTCCCACGCGAAGTCGGTGCGTGCCACGACCAGACCATGGGCGTCGCGGACGCGGAACTGCAGGTCGGGGCGCGGGATGCCGTGCTTCCAGAAGAGGTACCGGCTGCGTGACTCGCCCGGCGACTCCGACCGTCCGTCGGCCAGGCTGAGGGCGAGTCGACCCGAGCGCGAACCGCGCCACGTCCGGAACTGCGCGGCCGTCTCGCCGAGCGACTCGGCCGTGACGAGCCCGCGGTGCAGCGCGGCATCGGTCGACACCAGCGCGGACTCCGGGTTCTGCTCGCACGCCAGCTCCCAGACGCACCGCTCGGGACGGGACACGAGGACGCCGTCGACCTCGACGACATCTGACTCGTCGAGGTGGCCGACGTGGTGCTGGACGTGCGCCTCGTGACGTCCGCGCCCCCGGTCGAGCCGGGTCACGTGCACCTCGTCGAGCGGCGCGCCCCACATCGCGATGCCGTGGACGGCGGCCGCCGACTGATGGGTCAGCACCACCGCACCGCGGTGGCGGTGGAACACCGCGCGGCTCCGCGCGGCCAGCTTGGCCTCGTCGTCGAGGGCCCGGTAGGCCGGCGCGGGGGCGTAGAGCCCGGCCCCGACGCGGGTCAGGACGCCGGCCCTGATGGCGTCCCTGATGTCGCGGTCGCCGTACCCGCTGTCGAGGATCTCGGGGCGGGTGATGAAACCGCGGTCGTGGGCCCGGCGCATGAGGTGGTCGTCCATGCCTCGATCGTCGAGTTCGGTCGGCGGCCCCGGAAGTGCGTCGGCGCCTCCTGTGGAGACCCGTGCCCGGTGCTCGTCGCTGTGGACGTCGGACGTCACCCACACGTCCCGCACCTCACCCCTGGTGCTCGCTGGGTCCAGCGCCAGATTCCCAGGTTCACCCCGGAAGCTCTCGGGGTGAACCTGGGAATCTGGGCGGGCCTGACAGGATGAGGGCATGACGAACCTGTTCGGCGAACCGCCCGCCACGCTCCTGCCCGAAGATCCCGGCGCCGCCGAGCTCGCCGCCGGCGACAGCCCGCAGACCGTCGCGTCGCTGCACCCCGACTCGGCGCTCGCCTGGGTCACGCTGGCCGAGCTCGCGCTCGCCGAGGGCCGCGACCTCGAGGGCTACGCCTTCGTGCGCACGGGCTACCACCGCTCGCTCGACCTGCTGCGCCGCAACGGCTGGAAGGGCCACGGTCCGCTGCCGTGGGAGCACGAGCCCAACCGCGCGTTCCTGCGCTCGCTCGCCGCGCTCGCCGACGCGTCCGAGCGTCTCGGCGACGAGGGCGAGGCACACCGCTGCCGCGAGTTCCTGCACGAGTCGAGCCCCGAGGGCTACGCCGAGCTCGTCACCCGCACCGCCTGAGACCGTCTGCCCGCGGCAGACCGCGTCCGCCCGGGGGAACCTTCCCCCGGGCGGACGCGGTTCACCACGGGACCGTGGTGAACCGCGGAGGGTGGGGCGTCAGGGGACGTACATCATCAGGACGCCCGGCTCGATGCGCCACGCGTGGCGCGTCGAGGCCTCGGTGAGCTCGCCGTCGCTGGTGCACCGCAGCGCGTCGCCCTGCACCTCGATCGTGCTGCCGCGCAGGTAGACGACGTCGTCGCGGCGGTGGTGCTCGCCGCGGCGGACGCTGAATGCGTACGCGATGCGGCGTCGCGGCGACTCGGTGTACGACACCGACACGTCGATCAGCCCGTCGGACGGGTCGGCGCGCGGCAGCAGGGGAGCGCCGCCCCCGACGTAGCGGCCGTTGCCGATCGCGACCTGGATGACGGGCTCCTTGCGGGTCAGGGTCTGGCCGTCGACCGTGACGCGCAGGCGCGCCCCCGGCGTCGTGAGGCCCTTCAGCCCCGTGATGGCCGCACCGACGGCGTAGCCGACGGGGCCGAGCGCCTTCTTGTAGGGCTTGGCCGCCGCGGCCGCCTCCGCACCGATGCCGATGTGCGCCGCGTTGACGACGACGTCGTCGTCACCGTCGATCACCAGGTCGATGGCCTTGGTGGTGCCCCTGACGACCACCCGCGCCGCGGCGGCGGGCTCCTCGGGCAGGCCGAGCGTCGCGGCGAAGTCGTTGCCGGTGCCGAGCGGCACCAGCCCGACCGTCAGGTCGCCGAGGCGGCCGGCGTCGCGGATCGCCTGGACGACGGCGTGCAGGCTGCCGTCGCCGCCGAGCACGACGACGCCGTCGAGCGCCGGCCGGCTCGCGAGCGCCTCGGCGAGGTCGTCGGGGCTGGACGTCCGCACGAGCTCGACGTCGGCCTCGCCCGTGAGGGCCGCGACCACCTCGTCGACCGCGGCGTCGTCGGAGCTGCCGGCGTCGGCGTTGGCGATGGCGAGGAGAGAGGGCACCCCCGCACCCTACGGGGCCGTGCCAGGCGCCGCAGGGGCGTCGAGCCGGGGCTCGCCCAGCTTGACCCCGACGACGCCGAGCAGGATCAGCGCCCCGCCCAACAGCTGGACGGCCCGGGGCGTCTCGGCGAGCAGCAGCCACGCGAACGCCACGCCGAACACGGCCTCGGCCAGCCCGACGAACGAGCCGAGGCGCGACCCCAGCCGGCGGCTGCCCTCGATGCTGAGGACGTAGGCGAGCCCGGCCGTCACGGCGCCGAGGACGAGCATGGGCCCCCACCACGGCCACATCGAGCCGGCGAGCTCGACGTCGGCGGTCGAGGCGGCCAGCGGGATGATGCCGACGATCCCGCCGAGCAGCAGCGCGAGCCCGCCGAACGTCAGGCCGCCGGCGGCCAGGGCGATGCCGGGCAGGCCGTTGTCCTCGTCGGCCGACATGACCCAGTAGACCGCGGCGCAGATCATGGCCGCGAAGGCCCACGCCAGCCCGACGAGGTCGATCGCGGCGCCCGACGTCAGGTCGAGCACCAGGAAGAGCCCCGCGATCGCGAGCACCGCGCCGATCGCGGTCAGACGCGACGGACGCTGGTGGTGGCGCCACCACATCCACGCCAGCACCGCGACGGGGCACGTGAACTCGATCAGCAGCGCGACGCCGACCTGCAGGTGGTCGACGGCGTTGAAGTAGGCCAGCTGCACGCCCGCCACGGCGACCAGGCCGTACGCGGCGACGAGCCAGAGGTTGGCGCGCAGCAGGTGCCATCGGCCCCGCAGGGCGACGGCGGCCGGTGCCGCGAGGATCGCAGCGGCGAGCAGCACCCGGACCGTGACGGCGGACCCGGGCGACCATCCGGCCGCGATGAGGCCCTTGGCCATCGGGCCCGACATCGCGAACGACGCCGCGCCGGCGACCGCGAAGGCGATCCCGGACGAGGTGCGGGACGGGCCGGCGAGCTCGATGTCATGGGTCACAGCGGTCATGGCATGTGACACTAGGGCGTGGCCTGTAAGGTGTCAACATGGTCTTCGCTCATGACACCGAAGCAGCCCTCGTGGCGGCCGTGGCGCTCGCGAACTCGGCCGAGGAACCCGACACCCTCGTCTCGACCGAGCAGGTCGGGGAGTTCATCGCCGAGCAGGGCTACACCGGACGGTTCGACGGCGACCGGGCCGAGCTCGACGAGCTGCGCGAGCTGCGACCCGTGCTGCGGCGCCTGCTCACGAGCGATCGCGACGAGGCCGTCGGTCTCGTCAACGAGCTGCTGCGCGAGGCCGGCGCGCTGCCGCAGCTCGTGCGCCACGGCGCCATGGACTGGCACCTGCACGCCGTCGAGGACGAGCGCCCCTTCGCGACCCGCATCGTCGTCGAGACCGCGATGGCGATGATCGACGTCATCCGCGCCGACGAGATGTCGCGGCTGGGCGTCTGCGCCGACGACGACTGCGGCGGGCTGGTGCTCGACCTGTCGCGCAACCGGTCCCGACGCTTCTGCAGCACCGCGTGCGGCAACCGCGCCGCCGTCGCCGCGTACCGGGCGCGGCAGTCCGGCTAGCCCCGCGCGCCGCCGATCTCCGCTAGGGTGAACCGGTAAGAGCCCCGCGAGAACGGGGCTTGTCGCATGTGTGAGGGTGGTGCATCCCATGCCCGCAGTCGTCATCGTCGGAGCCCAGTGGGGCGACGAAGGCAAGGGCAAGGCCACGGACATCCTGGGTAGTCGCGTCGACTACGTGGTGAAGTTCAACGGTGGCAACAACGCGGGCCACACGGTGGTGATCGGCGACCAGAAGTACGCCCTCCACCTGCTGCCCAGCGGCATCCTGAGCCCCGGGTGCGTCCCGGTCATCGGCAACGGCGTCGTGGTCGACCTGAAGGTGCTGTTCGAGGAGATCGACGGCCTCGAGGAGCGCGGCATCGACACGTCCAAGCTCGTCATCAGCGCCAACGCGCACGTCATCGCCGACTACAACCGGACGATGGACAAGGTCGCCGAGCGCTTCCTGGGCAGCCGCAAGATCGGCACGACCGGACGCGGCATCGGCCCGACCTACGCCGACAAGATGAACCGCCTCGGCATCCGCGTGCAGGACCTGTTCGACGAGAAGATCCTGCGCCAGAAGGTCGAGGGCGCGCTCGAGCTCAAGAACCAGATCCTGAGCAAGATCTACAACCGCCGCTCGGTCGAGGTCGACGAGGTCGTCGAGGAGCTGCTGACGTACGTCGACCGCCTCCGTCCGATGGTCGCCGACACGCCGCTGCTGCTGCACGACGCGCTGCGCGACGGCAAGACCGTGCTGCTCGAGGCCGGCCAGGCCACGCTGCTCGACGTCGACCACGGCACCTACCCGTTCGTCACGTCGTCCTCGGCGACCACGGGTGGCGCGTGCACCGGCTCGGGCATCGCTCCCACCGAGATCACCCGGGTCATCGGCATCGTCAAGGCGTACGCGACCCGCGTCGGCGAGGGCCCCTTCCCGACCGAGCTGTTCGACGACGACGGCGAGCGCCTGCGCGCCAACGGTGCCGAGTTCGGCACGACGACCGGACGGCCGCGCCGCTGCGGCTGGTACGACGCGCCGATCGCGCGCTACGCCGCCCGCATCAACGGTGTCACCGACTTCGTCCTGACCAAGCTCGACGTCCTGACCGGATGGGACGAGATCCCCGTGTGCGTCGCGTACGACGTCGACGGTGAGCGGGTCGACGAGATGCCGATGACGCAGACGGGCTTCCACCACGCCAAGCCGATCTACGAGATGTTCCCCGGCTGGCACGAGGACATCTCCGGTGCGCGCGTGTTCGACGACCTGCCGCAGGCGGCGCAGGACTACGTGCTGGCGCTCGAGAAGATCTCCGGCGCGCGCATCTCGACGATCGGCGTCGGCCCCGACCGCGAGCAGTCGATCGTCCGTCACGACCTGCTCTGACGGTCCGGTCGCCGGACGCGATTGGGCCTGCGGGGGCGGGTGTGATCCACTGGGGTCAGCCTGTCTCGCGATCGAGCCGAGGTGGGTGCGCCGATCACCGGCAATCCTCCGGGGGGTCCGGGGGGATCGATTGCAAGGGATTCACATGACTCAACTCATCACCACGCGCCGCGCAGGGGCGGGTGTCGCCATCGGCGCCCTCGTCACCTCGGCACTGCTGTTCACCCCGTCCGCCCAGGCGGCCGACGCGATCGCCGACGTCCGCGAGTCGCAGATCGCCAAGAACGGCACCACGACGTTCGGCTGGTACCAGGCCGACGCCGCCGGGACCAACCAGATCACCAACGACGGCCTCGAGCTCGCGGGCACGTCGCGCGTCCTGAACGGCTACCCGGCCGGGTCGACGGTCAAGCTGGCCGCCCTCTCGACCGCCCAGGTCGAGCGCGCGTCCGGCACCGCGGCGTCGTTCGTGCTGCTGCTGTCGGACGACGCGATCGCCGGCGGCCCCGCGACGCTGCGCCCCTCGTCGACCGCCGGCGAGTTCACCACCGACACGGCGATCGGCGACATCCCCGCCGGCGACTCGGCGACGATCGACGAGATCGGCGCGCAGGTCAAGGACGACTACACCGTGAACGCCTTCGGCGTCGACGCGTCGGGTGGCACGAGCACCGTCAAGAGCATCGCCTTCGACGGCACGACCTACCTGTTCAAGAACACCGCGCCCAGCACCCCGAGCCCGACGGTCTCGACGCGCATCGAGACGCCGCTGACGGTCACGCTGGCCGCCTCCGACGTCGACGGCAACGAGCTGACGTACTCCGTCGGCGGCCCGGTGGGCGGAACCGTGTCGGCGACCGGCACGACCGCGACGTTCACGCCCGCCCGCGGGTTCAAGGGCAACGCTGCCTTCACCTACACCGTGACGGACGGCCGCGGCGGCTCGTCGACGGGCACCGTGACGGTCAAGGTCGAGAAGTTCAAGGGCAAGGCGACGATCTACCGGATCCACCCGAGCCGTCCGTCCGTGCGCAGCACGGTCTCGGTCTACGCGGTCATCCAGGTCGACGGCCGGCCCGCGGCCCAGGGCACGACGGTCCACGGCTACGCCAAGGGCAAGAAGGTCGTGACGGGCAAGGTCAACAGCACGGGCAAGGTCAAGCTGCGCCTGCCGAACAAGCTGCCGGCCGGCAAGGCGACGCTGAAGGTCGTCCAGTCCGGCTCGTCGAAGATCAACGGCGGCAGCTCCTCCGTCGCGGTCCGCGTTCGCAAGTAGTCGACGCCGCGCGACACGAGGGCCCCACCGGGTGCGGGTGGGGCCCTTCGCGCGTCACGCATCGGGACGAGTGTCCAACTTTTTGGAGACAGACCGTCCATTCGAGTCACAATGTCTCGGATGTGTGGTCACATGGGAGAGCCAGGTCACTGGCCGACAGCGGACGAAGCCGTCCGTCGCACCTACAGCAAGGAACTCCCATGACCCGTACCGCCACCCGCCGCTCCGGCGCCGTCGCCGGCATCGGCGCGCTCGTCGCCTCGGCCCTCGTCCTCGCGCCCGCCGCGCAGGCCGCCACGACCGTCAACGTCACCAACGCCGAGGTCAAGCCCACCGCGGCCGTCTACACCGCCTGGCACCAGGGATACGACAACAACCCGACCGGAGCCAAGGTCACCGTGAAGGGTCTGGAGCTCTCGAACGGCCCCTCGCAGGTCATCAAGGGGTACGCCGACAACGACGCGACGATCGCGCCGAACGCGGCGAACCGCAACTTCGACCTGGCGTCGAAGATCACCGCCGCCGACTTCACGACGACCGTCGGCACGGCCAACCTGCAGGTGCCGCTGCGCAGCACCGCGATCGCGGGCAACCAGTTCGCCACGATCCGCAGCCTCGACGACGACGGCAGCCGCATCAAGCTGACCGACGAGTGGGCGTCCAGCAAGGCGATCGGCAGCATCCCCGCCAACCAGCCGACCCCGCTGCGTGACATCATCGCCGCGCTCGGACCGGACTACAAGGTCATCGGCTTCGGCGTCCAGTCCGACAAGCCCGCCACCGTCACCGACATCACGTGGGACGGCACGACGTACACGTTCAAGGAGCCCGTCGTCCAGCAGGTCTCGGCCGCGAAGTTCTACAAGTTCTCGCCCAAGTCGGGCAAGATCACGACCAAGAACACGGTCAACGTCTACGTGCAGGTCACGGTCGACGGCAAGCAGGCCCCGCGCGGCCTCAAGGTCGACGGCTACGCCAAGGGCAAGAAGGTCGCCTCCGGCACCGTCAACAGCATCGGCAAGATCAAGCTGAGCCTCGGCAAGCTGCCCAAGGGCAAGTCGACGCTGAAGGTCACGGTCGTCGGCACCGACACGATCAAGCCCGTCAGCATCTCGCGCGCGGTGACGGTCAAGAAGTAGCACCCACCACCCGCTGAGGGGCCCCGACCACGAGGTCGGGGCCCCTCGTCGCGTCCGGGGGCCCCGCCCGTCCCACTAGAGTGGCGTCCCGTGAAGACCCTCGTCATCGGCACCGGCGGCCGCGAGCACGCCCTGGCCCTCGCCCTGTCCCGCGACCCGCAGGTCACCGAGGTGCACGCCGCGCCCGGCAACCCCGGCATCGCCGACGTGGCCACGCTGCACCCCGTCGACCCCCTCGACGGGGACGCCGTCGCGGCCCTCGCGACCTCGTTGCAGGTCGACCTCGTCGTGGTCGGGCCCGAGGGGCCGCTCGTCGCGGGCGTCGCCGACGCCGTCCGGGCCGCCGGCATCGCGTGCTTCGGCCCGTCCAGGGAGGCCGCGCAGATCGAGGGGTCGAAGGCGTTCGCCAAGCAGGTCATGGCCGCCGCCGAGGTGCCCACCGCGCTGGCCCACGTGTGCGAGACGCCCCAGCAGGTCGTCGACGCTCTCGACGCCTTCGGCCCGCCCTACGTCGTCAAGGACGATGCGCTGGCAGCCGGCAAGGGCGTCGTCGTGACCGACGACCGCCAGGCCGCGATCGACCACGCGGCGGGCTGTGACCGCGTCGTGATCGAGGAGTTCCTCGACGGTCCCGAGGTGTCGCTGTTCGCGATCACCGACGGCGAGACCGTGCTGCCGCTGCAGCCCGCCCAGGACTTCAAGCGCGCCCTCGACGGCGACGACGGACCCAACACCGGCGGCATGGGCGCCTACACGCCGCTGCCGTGGGCGCCGGACGACCTCGTGGCCGAGGTGTCCCGCCGCGTGCTGGTGCCGACGGTCGAGGAGATGGCCCGCCGTGGCACGCCCTTCCAGGGACTGCTCTACGCGGGGCTGGCGCTGACGAGCCGGGGCGTGCGGGTCATCGAGTTCAACGCCCGCTTCGGCGACCCCGAGACGCAGTCGATCCTGTCGATGCTGCGCACGCCGCTGTCGGCGCTGCTGCACGGCGCCGCGACGGGCACCCTGGGCGAGGTCGGCCTGCCGCAGTGGGACCGGGCGTCGTCCGTGACGGTCGTCGTCGCGTCGGAGGGCTACCCCGAGTCGCCCGTCACGGGAGACGAGATCACCGGGGTCGACGCCGCGAACGCGCTCGACGGGGTCGACGTCATCCACGCCGGGACCGCGGTCGTCGACGGACGGCTCGTGACGGCGGGCGGACGCGTGCTGTCGGTGACGGCGGTCGGCGCCGACCTCGCCGAGGCCCGCGAGCGCGCGTACGCCGGGGTCGACCGCATCGCGATCCGCGGCGGGCGCCACCGCACCGACATCGCCCGCACCGCGGCGGAGGACGCCGCGCGGGCCTAGCCGAGCTGGGTCTTCTGCACCTTGCCCATGGCATTGCGGGGCAGGCTGTCGACGAAGACGACCTGCCGGGGCCGCTTGTGCCACGACAGCTGCGAGGCGACGAGCTCGACCAGCTCGTCGGCCAGACCGTCGCGGGCCGGTCCGTCGGTGACGACGAAGGCCGCGACGCGCTGCCCGAGGTCGTCGTCCGGCAGGCCCACGACGGCGACCTCCTCGACCGCGGGGTGGTCGAGAAGCGCCGCCTCGATCTCGCCGGTGCCGATGCGGTAACCGCCCGACTTCACCAGGTCGGTCGACGCGCGCCCGACCAGGCGGTGGAAGCCGTGCGCGTCGCGCGTCGCGAGGTCGCCGGTGACGAACCAGCCGTCGTCGGTCCACGTCTCGGCGGTCGCCTCCGGCCGTCCCAGGTAGCCGTCGAAGAGCATCGGACCGCGCACCTCGAGCCGGCCGATGCTCTCGCCGTCGGGGGCGACCTGCTCGCCCGTGTGCTCGGCCAGGACGCGGGTCTCGGCGCCCAGCACCGGCGTGCCGACCCAGCCGGGACGTCGCTCGCCGTCGACGCGGGTGCTGAGGGTGATCATGGTCTCGGTCATGCCGTAGCGCTCGATCGGCGCGTGCCCCGTGAGCGCGGCGAGACCGTCGAACACCGAGACGGGCAGGGGTGCGCTGCCCGAGACGAGCAGGCGGGCGCCGGCGAGGGCGCGAGCCGACGCCTCGTCCTTGACGACGCGCGACCACACCGTCGGCACCGCGAAGTACATCGACCCCTTCGCAGCGGCGTAGCGCTCGGGCCGGGGTGTCACGGTGTGCACGACCCGCGAGCCGACGCGCAGGCTGCCCAGCACCCCGAGGATCAGCCCGTGCGTGTGGAACAGGGGCAGACCGTGCACCACGACGTCGTCGGGCGTCCACGCCCACGCGTCGGCGAGCGCGTCGAGCCCCGCGGCGAGCGCGCCGTGGCCCATCTCGACGCCCTTGGGCGATCCCGTCGTGCCGGAGGTGTAGACGATCATCGCGGCGCCCTCGGGTGGTGAGGTCGGGAGCGTCCGTCGGGCGGTCCCGTCCCACACGTCGAGCCGCGGCAGGTCGACGGACGGCCTGGCCTCGCCGACCCAGGTCGTGGCGGCCGAGTCGCGCAGCACGTGCGCCAGCTCGGCCGGACCGGAGTCGGGCGGCACCGGAACCACCGGGACGCCGGCCAGCAGGCACCCGACGACGGCCACCACGGTGTCGAGGGACGCCGTCGCGTCGACCGCGACCGGGCCGTCGTCGGGCAGCGAGGCGCCGAAGCGGGTCGCGGCGGCCAGCAGGTCGGCCCGCGAGAGCGACGCGTCGCCGACGGTCACGGCGGCCTCGAGGTCGTCGGGGCCGTCGAGGGAGGTCAGCAGCACGGGACGCCCTTTCGTCGGTGGTCGTGGTCGAGACGATAGCCGCGTCGCCGGAGGGTGAGCGACGAACCCACTGCGGCCGCAGGGACAATGGTGCCGTGACCACACCCAACGTCCTCGCCAGTCGCTACGCCTCGCCCGAGATCGCCCGCATCTGGTCGCCCGAGCACAAGATCGTGCTCGAGCGCCGCCTGTGGATCGCGGTCCTGCGGGCGCAGAAGGACCTCGGCGTCGAGACGCCCGACGGCGTCATCGAGGCGTACGAGGCCGTCGTCGACCAGGTCGACCTCGCCTCGATCGCCGAGCGCGAGAAGGTCACGCGCCATGACGTGAAGGCGCGCATCGAGGAGTTCGCGGCGCTGGCGGGCACCGAGCACATCCACAAGGGCATGACGTCACGCGACCTGACCGAGAACGTCGAGCAGCTGCAGATCAAGGCCTCCCTCGAGGTCATGCGCGACCGCGCCGTCGCGACGCTCGCGCGGCTCGGCCGCCTCGCGACCGAGCACGCCGAGCTCGTCATGGCGGGCCGCAGCCACAACGTCGCGGCGCAGGCGACCACGCTCGGCAAGCGCTTCGCGACGGTGGCCGACGAGCTGCTCTACGCCGTCTCGCGGCTCGACGACCTGCTCGCGCGCTACCCGCTGCGCGGCATCAAGGGCCCCGTCGGCACGGCGCAGGACCAGCTCGACCTGCTCGGCGGCGACGAGGCCAGGCTCGTCGACCTCGAGCAGCGCGTCGCGCGCCACCTCGGCTTCGACACGGTGCTGACGAGCGTCGGCCAGGTCTACCCGCGCTCGCTCGACTACGACGTCGTGACGGCGCTGGCACAGCTGTCGGCCGCGCCGTCGAACCTCGCCACGACGATCCGCCTGATGGCCGGCAACGAGATCGTCACCGAGGGCTTCAAGGCCGGCCAGGTCGGCTCGAGCGCGATGCCGCACAAGATGAACACCCGCTCGTGCGAGCGCGTCAACGGCCTGGCCGTGATCCTGCGCGGCTACGTGTCGATGGTCGGCGAGCTGGCCGGCGACCAGTGGAACGAGGGCGACGTGTCGTGCTCGGTCGTGCGTCGCGTCGCGCTGCCCGACGCGTTCTACGCCGCCGACGGCCTGTTCGAGACCTTCCTGACGGTCCTCGACGAGTTCGGCACGTTCCCGGCCGTCATCCAGCGCGAGCTCGACCGCTACCTGCCGTTCCTGTCGACGACCAAGGTGCTGATGGCCGCCGTCCGGCAGGGCCGCGGCCGCGAGTCGGCGTACGACGCCGTCAAGCAGCACGCCGTCGCCGTCGCGCTCGAGATGCGCGAGCAGGGGGCCGCCGAGAACGACCTGTTCGCGCGGCTCGCCGCCGACGAGCGGCTCGGGCTGTCGGAGGCCGACCTCGCGAGCCTCGTGGCCTCGCCGATCGAGTTCACGGGGGCCGCGGTCAGCCAGGTGCGCTCCGTCGTGGCCCGCGTCGAGCAGCTCGTCGCCGAGCGCCCCGAGGCCGCCGCCTACACGCCGGGCTCGATCCTCTAGTCCCGTCCCGCCCGGTCGCCCGCCGTGCTGCGGCCACGCCCGGGCGCGCCTACGCTCGTGACGTGTCGGTCTCCCTGTTCCCGTTCGGCCTGCTGCTCGTGGGCGGCTGGCTCGTCTGGTGGGGGCTGCGGCGACGGCGGTCGCTGGGCCGGGTGCCGACCGACTGGCGGCGGGTTCCGGGCACCGTGATCGACGTCGGCGACGGCGTCAAGGTCCCGCCGCGCATCGAGTACCGCATCCCCGACGGGCGCCGCCTGAGGGTGCCGGGGCCGCTCGCCACGCCGTTCGCGGTGGGCGACGAGGTGTCGGTGCTGCTCGACCCGGCCGACCCCCGCCGGGCACGGCTCGACGTCACCGAGCAGGAGGCCGTCCGGCTCGTGCGGATCCTGCTCGCGACGGGCGGGGTGCTGGTCGTCGCGGGCGCCGTCATCGGGATCGTCCTGCTCTAGGCTGTCGGCGTGCCACTCGACATCCCTGGAGCCACCCACCTGCACTCGGGCAAGGTCCGCGACCTCTACGAGGTCGCCGACGGCCGTCTGCTGATGGTCGCGTCCGACCGCATCTCGGCCTTCGACCACGCGCTCGAGCCCGGCATCCCCGACAAGGGCGAGATCCTGACCCGCATGTCGCTGTGGTGGTTCGACCAGCTGGCCGACCTCGTCCCGAACCACGTCGTCTCGACCGACGTCCCCGACGCCGTGCGCGGACGTGCGCTGGTCGTCGAGAAGCTCGACATGTTCCCGGTCGAGTGCGTCGTGCGCGGGTACCTGACCGGCTCCGGCCTGCTCGACTACCAGGCGACCGGAGAGGTCTGCGGCGTGCCGCTGCCCGCCGGGCTGGTCGACGGCGACCGCCTCCCCGAGCCGATCTTCACGCCCGCCACGAAGGCCGACCTCGGCGAGCACGACGAGAACGTCTCGTTCGAGCAGGTCGTCGACACGATCGGGGCGGAGTCGGCGACGGCCCTGCGCGACCTGACGCTGCAGGTCTACGCCCGTGCCGAGCAGGTCGCGCGCGAGCGCGGCATCATCCTGGCCGACACCAAGCTCGAGTTCGGCACGCGCGCCGACGGCACGATCGTGCTGGGCGACGAGGTGCTGACCCCCGACTCGTCCCGCTTCTGGCCCGCCGACGACTGGCAGCCGGGACGCGCGCAGGCCTCGTTCGACAAGCAGATCGTCCGCAACTGGCTGCTGTCGCCCGAGAGCGGGTGGGACCGTGCGGGCGACGCCGCGCCCCCGACGCTGCCCGCCGAGATCGTCGAGCGCACCCGCGACCGGTACGTGCAGGCCTTCGAGACGCTGTCCGGTGAGACGTTCTGACCGACCGCCGGGCTGACGTACTCGCCGGTAGGTAGGCTGCAGAGACCGTCGTCACACCTGAGGAGTCGAAGTGGCCAATCTTGCCGCCCTGCTGGAGAACTCGGTCGAGAAGTACGCCGACCGCACCGCGATCGTCTTCGGCGACACGCGCCTGACCTACGCGCAGGTCGACGCCGCCGCGAACCAGGTGGCCAACCTGCTGGTCGAGCGCGGCATCGAGCCGGGCGACAAGGTCGCCCTGTCGTGCCCGAACCTGCCGTACTTCACGATCGTCTACTACGGCATCCTCAAGGCCGGCGGCACCGTCGTGCCCCTCAACGTCCTGCTCCGTCCGCGCGAGGTGGCGTACCACCTGGCCGACTCCGACGCCAAGGCCTACTTCGCGTTCGAGGGCACCCCCGACCTGCCGATCGGCGAGAACGCGTGGGAGGGCTTCGAGGCCACCGACACGTGCACGGAGTTCTTCCTGATCCGCATGGACGCCAAGTGGCCCGAGCCGATCTCGCCGCCCGAGTACTACGCGCCGCTGGTCGCCCAGCAGCCCACGACGTTCGAGACCGTCGAGCGCGACGACGACGACACCGCCGTCATCCTCTACACGTCCGGCACCACGGGACAGCCCAAGGGCGCCGAGCTGCGCCACCGCAACATGCGCGACAACGCGCTGGCCGGCACCGACCTGTTCGGCGCCGACGAGAGCAACCCCGACACGTACCTGTGCGTGCTGCCGCTGTTCCACTCGTTCGGCCAGACCTGCATCCAGAACGGTGCCTTCGCGTTCGGCGGCACGATCGTGATGCTGCCGCGCTTCGAGGCCAAGGCCGCACTCGACCTCATGATCAGCAACGAGGTGACGTACTTCGCGGGAGTCCCGACGATGTACTGGGGCCTGCTGGGCGCCCTCGACGACTCGATCGACGTCTCGGCGATCGCGGCGAAGCTGAGGGTCGCGGCGGCCGGCGGCTCGGCGCTGCCCGGCGAGATCCACAAGAACTTCAAGGAGCGCTTCGGCGTCACGATCCTCGAGGGCTACGGACTGTCCGAGACGTCGCCGGTCGCCTCATTCTCGGTGTACGGCGAGGAGCCGCGGGTCGGCTCGATCGGCAAGCCGATCCCGGGTGTCGAGATGAAGCTCATCAACGACGACTGGTCGGACGTCGAGCCCGGTCCCGACGCGGTCGGCGAGATCGCGATCAAGGGGCACAACGTCATGAAGGGCTACTACGACCGCCCCGAGGCGACGGCCGAGGCGATCCGCGACGGCTGGTTCCGCTCGGGCGACCTGGCCAAGAAGGACGACGACGGCTTCTACTTCATCGTCGACCGCTCCAAGGACATGATCATCCGCGGCGGCTACAACGTGTACCCGCGCGAGATCGAGGAGGTCATGATGAGCCACCCGGCGGTCTCGCTCGTCGCGGTCATCGGCGTGCCGAACGAGCAGCACGGCGAGGAGATCAAGGCCGTCGTGGTCAAGAACAAGGACCACGACGACGTCACCGAGGCCGATCTCGTGGCCTGGGGCAAGGAGCAGTTCGCGGCCTACAAGTACCCGCGGGCCGTCCAGTTCCTCGACGAGCTGCCCATGACGTCCACCGGCAAGATCCTGAAGCGCGAGCTCTCGTAGGCCGAAGGCCACGAGAGCTGCTGAGGAGGGGGTTGCGGCCCCTCGACGAGTGGCGCGAACGACGCCGATCGGGGCGACAACCCCCTCGTCGAGGGGCGGTAACCCCCTCGTCAGCGTTCGGGGGTGATGGGGCGGCATCGGGGTCCAGTAGGATTCGGGCATGCCCCGCGTCATCGTCGATGTCATGCCCAAGCCGGAGATCCTCGACCCCCAGGGCAAGGCCGTCCACGGCGCCCTGCCGCGTCTGGGCTTCGACGCCGTCACCGACGTCCGTCAGGGCAAGCGGTTCGAGCTCCAGGTCGACGTCGCCGACGAGGCGACGCTCGCCGAGGTGCACCAGCTGGCCGAGACGCTGCTGTCGAACCCCGTCATCGAGGACTACGAGGTGCGCGTCGAGGGCGCTGAGGTCATCGCGTGAAGATCGGCGTCGTCACGTTTCCGGGGTCGCTCGACGACACCGACGCGCAGCGCGCCGTCCGCCTCGCCGGTGGTGAGCCCGTCGCGCTGTGGCACGGCGACCACGACCTCAAGGGCGTCGACGCCGTCATCCTGCCGGGCGGCTTCTCGTACGGCGACTACCTGCGCTGCGGCGCCATCGCCCGCTTCGCGCCCGTCATGACCGAGGTCGTCGCGGCCGCGAACGGCGGCATGCCCGTCCTGGGCATCTGCAACGGCTTCCAGATCCTGTGCGAGTCGCACCTGCTGCCGGGTGCGCTGATCCGCAACGACCACCGCACGTTCATCTGCCGCGACCAGGTCCTGCAGGTCGAGAACGCGTCGACCTCGTGGACGTCCGACTACTCGGTCGGCCAGCAGATCACCGTCCCGCTCAAGAACGGCGAGGGCGGCTTCGTCGCCGACGCGGCGACCCTCGATCGCATCGAGGGCGAGGGCCAGGTCGTCGTCCGCTACGTCGACGTCAACCCCAACGGCTCGCTGCGCGACATCGCGGGCATCACGAACGAGCGCGGCAACGTCGTCGGCCTGATGCCGCACCCCGAGCACGCCGTCGAGGACCTCACGGGCCCCGGCACCGACGGGCTCGGCTTCTTCACCTCGGCCGTCAAGGCCCTCACCTCCGTCTGACCCGCCCGGAGCGGTGCCTGAGCCACGCATCGGATTCCTGACGGGTGGCTCAGGGACCGACGCGGGCGTCCGTCAGAATGGCGGCATGGATCTTCCCGTCGCCGTCTCCGTCCTGCTGATCGTCGCCGGGGTGTGGAGCTTCGTCGTGTGGCCCCCGTTCCTGCGCCGCGTGCTGAAGGACCCCCGTGCCCGCGACGAGGCCGGCCGGGCCACGACGTTCCTGACGGTGCACGTCGTGCTGGTGGCGGTCTCGCTGACGCTGGGCCTGGCGACCGGCGTCGTGGGAATCGCCGCGCTGGTCTGAGCGTTGCACCAGGCATGACCAACACCGTCTCCCTGAACGCCGACCAGCAGCGCTACGAGATCTTCGTCGACGGCACGCTCGCCGGCATCACGCAGGCCGTCGAGGACGGCGAGATCGTCACGATGCCGCACACGAAGGTGTTCGACGAGTTCGAGGGCAAGGGTCTGGCGAGCGCTCTCGTGACGGGCGCGCTCGACGACATCCGGGCCCGCGGGCTCAAGATCGTCGCCGAGTGCCCGTACGTCGCGAACTTCGTCGTCAAGCACCCCGAGTACGCCGACCTGTTGGCCTGAGTCCCGGGTCACAGCGCGACGAATCGTCGCCGCGGTGGCCTCACTGCTAGTATGTGAACACGTGAACGCGCAATTCCTGCGCTGTTCCGGCCCGACGAAGTAGCGCGAATCCGCGTGAACGGTGTGCGGGCATCGCCCCCCAAAGACGTCTGAGAGTTTCTTGAACCAGCCTGCTGGCAGCCCTGTGCTGCCCACTTTCTCCACCCTGTCCCTTCCCCAGTCGATCGTCACGACGCTTGCGCGTCAGGAGATCGTCACCCCCAGCCCCGTGCAGATGGCCGTCATCCCCGACGCCCTCGCCGGCAAGAACGTGCTGGGCCGCGCCCGCACCGGCTCCGGCAAGACGCTGGCCTTCGGCCTGCCCGTGCTGGCGCGCCTCGCGGGTCGCACGAGCCGCTCCAAGGCCCCCCGTGGCCTGATCCTGCTGCCCACCCGCGAGCTGGCCACCCAGGTCCGCACCGCGATGGAGCCGCTCGCCCAGAAGATGGGCCTGCGCCTGACGACGATCTACGGCGGCGTGCCGATCAACAAGCAGATCAACACGCTGAAGAACGGCGTCGACATCGTCATCGCGACCCCGGGTCGCCTGACCGACCTGCTCGACCGTCGCTGCATGACGCTCGACGACATCGAGATCACGGTCCTCGACGAGGCCGACCACCTGTGCGACCTCGGCTTCTACAAGCCGATCGACGCGATCCTCACCAAGACGCCCGAGCGCAGCCAGCGCCTGCTGCTGTCGGCGACGCTCGACGGCGACGTCAACAAGCTCGTCAAGCGCCACCTGCCGCAGCACGTGCTGCACGAGGTCGACTCGGGCGAGAGCTCGGTCGAGACGATGGAGCACCACGTGCTCGTCAGCGCCGCGACCGAGAAGTCGAAGGCCGCGTTCGACCTGCTGCGCGCCAACCCCCGCAGCATCGTCTTCACGCGGACGCGTCGCGGTGCGATGCGTCTGGCCAAGCAGCTGACGCAGAACGGCATCGAGGCCGTCGACATGCACGGTGACCTCTCGCAGCGTCACCGTGAGCGCAACCTCGAGGCCTTCAGCAGCGGTCGCGCCAGCGTCATCGTCGCGACGGACGTCGCGGCGCGCGGCATCCACGTCGACGGCATCGGCCTGGTCGTGCACTACGACGCGCCCGCCGAGCACAAGGCGTACCAGCACCGGTCGGGCCGCACGGCCCGCGCCGGCGAGTCCGGAGCCGTCGTCACGATGACGACGCCCGAGGCGCTGCGCGACGTCATCCAGCTGCAGAACAAGGCCGGCGTGACCGCCCGCCACCACGACGCGCGCACCGCGCCGTCGCCCATGACGGTCGACGCGCTCTCGGGTGCCGGCACCGAGGCGCCCCACGCCTCGGCCGTGCGCCAGGGTGCTCGCGGCAGCGGCAGCGGCGGCGGTGGCGGCAACCGCGGCGGAGGTCGCCCGCAGGGCGGGTTCCGCGGCAACGGTGGCGGACGCCCGCAGGGTGGCGGCGGCAACCGTGGCGGTGGCGGCGGACGTCGTCGCAGCGGCGGCGGCAGCGGAAGCGGCAACGGCGGCAGCGGCGGATCGCGCACCGTCTACTCCTCCTCGTAGGCTCCGGCCCCTCGGGGCATCGTCAGCACGACGGCACCATTCCCGGTACGCCCGGGGGTGGTGCCGTTCGTCGTGGCGGACGCGACGCCGGGGGAGCGGACCCGACCCCTGGTGCGGCCCGGGGTGGTGGATGCTGTCTGCATGCTCGTACGGGACCGACTGCCGCGGATCGGCCTGCTCGGGCCGGCCTTCGTCGCGGCGGTGGCCTACGTCGACCCCGGCAATGTCGCGACCAACGTGACGGCCGGCTCGACGTTCGGCTACACCCTCGTGTGGGTCGTCGTGACGGCCAACGTCATGGCGGTGCTGGTGCAGTACCTGTCGGCCAAGCTCGGCCTCGTGACGGGACGCTCGCTCGCGACGCACGTCGGCGAGCGGCTGCCGCGGGGCCCGCGCATCGCCTTCTGGCTGCAGGCCGAGTCGATCGCGGTCGCGACGGACCTGGCCGAGGTCGTGGGCGGTGCGATCGCGCTGAACCTGCTGTTCGACCTGCCGCTGGTCGCCGGTGCGGTCGTCACGGCCGGTGTCGCGATGCTGATCCTGCGGATCGGGGACGTGCGGGGACCCGGTGCGCTCGAGCGCGTCATCATGGGCTTCCTGGCGCTGATCGCGGTCGGCTTCATGGCGGGGCTCTTCATCGACCCGCCGGCGGTGTCGCCGCTGGCCGAGGGCCTGATCCCGACGTTCGAGGGGTCCGAGAGCGTGCTGCTCGCCTCGGGCATCATCGGCGCCACGGTCATGCCGCACGTCATCTACCTGCACTCGAGCCTCACGACGTCGCGGCTCGGCTCCCGTGGCGAGGGGCGCAGCGTGCGCGAGCTGCTCTCGGCGACGCGCACCGACGTCGTCCTGGCGCTCGTGCTGGCGGGCGTCCTGAACCTGTCGCTGCTCGTCGTGGCGGCGACGAGCCTGGAGGGGCTGCCCGGGACCGACACACTCGAGGGCGTCCACGCGGTCGTCACGTCCGAGCTGGGCGCGGGGGTCGCCCTGCTGTTCGCCGTCGCGCTGCTGGGCTCGGGGCTGGCGTCGACGTCGGTCGGCAGCGCCGCGGGCGCCGAGGTCATGCAGGGGCTGCTCGGCGTCCGCCTGCCGGTGCTGCTGCGCCGGGTCGTGACGCTCGTCCCCGCGCTGGTGGTGCTGGGGCTCGGCGCCGAGCCCAGCCGGGCGCTCGTGGTGTCGCAGGTCGTGCTGTCGATCGGCATCCCGTTCGCGCTCGTGCCGCTCATGGTGCTGACGGCGCGGCGCGACGTCATGGGCGAGCACGTCAACGCCCGCGCCACGACCGCCGCGGCCTGCGTCGTCGCCGCCGTCGTGATCGCCCTGAACGTCTCGCTGATCTGGCTCACGATCTCGGGTTGAGAGTTCAACCACCGGGTAAGGAGTACTGGTGGACCACCTGATCGACGCCGACGCCGTCTACCTGCTCGCCGGGGTCGCCCTGCTCCTGGCCGTGATCCTGCCGACCGCCCTGCGGACCGTCGCGCTCTCCGCGCCCGTCGTGCTCCTGGGCCTCGGCGTCCTGATGGGCCTGCTGCCCCTGCCCGACGCGGTGCGCCTGACGCCCGGCGACGACCGCGCGCTGATCGAGCACCTGACCGAGTTCACCGTCATCATCTCGCTGATGGGCGTCGGGCTGGCCCTCGACCGTCCGTTGAACATCCGGGCCTGGGGCTCGTGGCGTCGCTGGGGGACGACGTGGCGGCTGCTGGCCGTCGCGATGCCGCTGTCGATCGCGGCGACGGCCTGGCTCGGTTGGTGGGTCATGGGCCTGGCCCCGGCCTCGGCGATCCTGCTGGGTGCCGCGCTGGCCCCGACCGACCCCGTCCTCGCCTCCGACGTCCAGGTGGCGGGGCCCACGACCGACGACTCCGCCGAGGACGGCCTCGACGAGGCCGAGATCGACGAGCGGGACGAGGTGCGGTTCGCGCTGACGTCCGAGGCGGGCATGAACGACGGTCTGGCGTTCCCGTTCGTCCACCTCGCGATCTTCGTCGTCGGTGCCGGATCGCTCGCCGACTGGGGCGTCGAGTGGGCGGCCTGGGACGTCGTGGGCAAGACCCTGGTCGGCGTGGTCATCGGCATGCTGACGGGGTGGGGGCTCGCGAAGGCCGCGTTCCGCTCGAAGCGTCCGTCGATCCGCACCGCCGAGACCGGCGAGCCGCTGCTCGCGATCGCCGCCGTGCTGCTGTCGTACGGCGTCGCGCAGGTCGCGCACGGGTACGGCTTCCTCGCGGTCTTCGCGTGCGCCATGACGTTGCGGTCGATGGAGCGCAGCGCCGACTACCACGCCCTGATGCACCAGGTCATCGAGCGCCTCGAGCGGCTGCTGACGCTGGTCGTCCTGCTGCTGCTCGGCGTCGCGCTCTCCAACGGGCTGCTCGACGCGCTGAGCTGGCGCGGCGCCGCGGTCGGCGTCGTCCTGCTGCTCGTGGTGCGGCCCGTCACGGCCTGGCTCGCCCTGCGCATCGGCTCGCGTCCGAAGCAGGGGGTCGACGGCGAGGGCCTCGGACCGCGCGAGCGCCTGGCGACCGCCTTCTTCGGCATCCGCGGCATCGGCTCGCTGTACTACCTGGCCTATGCGACGGGCCACGAGGAGTTCGAGGGCGCCGACACACTGTGGTCGACGGTCGCCTTCGTCATCGCGGTCTCGGTCGTGCTGCACGGTGTCACGGCGACCCCCGTGATGCGCTGGCTGGACGACCACCGCACCGCCGCGGCTCGCCACTGACGGACGCCGGGGCCGCCCTTCTGCCAGAATCACCGGGTGGCACTCCCGACGATCACGATCCCCGACCGGCTCGGGGCAGCCCGCACCAACCTGACCGACAAGCTGCGGCGCAAGCCCATCGCCGACCTGCGCGGCATGCCGCGCGACATCGTCGAGCACCGCGCGTCGTTCACGCTCTACCGCTACAGCGCGGTGCGCGGCATCGAGCCGCGTGGCCGCCCGGTGCTGCTCGTGCCGCCGCTGGCCGCGCCCGCGCTGGCGTTCGACCTGCGCCGCGGGTGCAGCCTCGTCGAGTACTTCGTGCACCAGGGACGCCCGGTCTACCTGGCCGACTACGGCCCGGTCAACTTCGCCCACCGCGGGCTCGGCATCGAGCACTGGGTCGACACCGTGGTGCCGGCCGCCGTCGACATCGTCGCCGCACACTCCGGCGCCGACGCGGTGCACCTGGCCGGGTGGAGCCTCGGCGGCATCTTCACGATGTTCACCGCGGCCGCCCACCCCGAGCTGCCGTTGGCGTCCGCGACCGCCGTCGCCAGCCCGTTCGACCTGCGGCGCGTGCCGCTGCTCGCCGTCGCGCGTCCGATCGACCGCGTGGCCGGCCCCCTGGTCGGCCCCGCGTACCGGGCCATGGGCGGCGTCCCGGCGCCGCTGACCCGCCTGGGCTTCCAGATCTCGAGCCTCGACAAGTACCTCACGAAGCCGCTCGCGATGGTGGTGCACGCCGACGACCGCGACTTCCTCGCGCAGCTCGAGGGCGTCGACCGCTTCATGGCGTCGATGTACGCCTACCCGGGCCGCACGTTCGGGCAGCTGTACCACGTCGTGATGCGCACCAACGAGTTCGCGACCGGCACGATGGAGCTCGCGGGACGCCCCGTCGAGCTGGCCAAGATCGACGTCCCCGTCCTGGTCGTGGCGGGCACCGGCGACACCCTCGCCCCGGAGGCGGCGGTGCACCACCTGCTCGACCTGGTCACGGGCTCGCCCGACGGACGGCTCGTCCGGGCACCCGGGGGACACCTCGGCGTGCTGACCGGCCGCGCGGCCCGCCGCACGACGTGGCCCGCGATGGAGGTCTTCTTCCGGCAGTACGACGACTCGACATCGACCGCCGACGCGAGATGATGGAGGCATGCCCGAGCTCCCCGAGGTCAACGCGCTGGTCGAGCTGCTCGACGAGCGGATGTCCGGCGCCGTCGTGGCGTCGGTCGAGCTCGCGTCGTTCGCCGTCCTGAAGACGTTCGACCCGCCCGCCTCGGCCCTGAGCGGCCTCGAGGTCTCCGGCGTGACCCGGCACGGCAAGTTCATCGACATCGACGTCAGCGGCATCCACGTCGTCGTGCACCTGGCCAAGGCGGGTTGGCTGCGCTGGTCCGACCAGCTGCCCGACACCCGCCTGAAGCTCGGCGCCAGCAACATCGCCGCCCGGGTCCGCCTCGACCGCGGCGACGGGCCGACGATCGGCTTCGACGTCACGGAGGCCGGCACGCGCAAGGGCCTGGCGATGTACATCGTCACCTCGCCGACCGACGTCGCCGGCATCGCGGCCCTCGGCCCTGACCCCCTCGCGGACGGTTTCGAGCTGCGCCCGCTGCTGGCCCGCCGGATGCAGGTCAAGCGCCTGCTGCGCGACCAGAAGATCATCGCGGGGGTCGGCAACGCCTACAGCGACGAGATCCTGCACGCTGCGAGGCTGTCGCCGTTCGCGATCGCCGAGAACCTCGACGACGACGAGGTCGGCCGCCTCGGGACCGCGCTGCAGGAGGTGCTCCGCGAGGCGGTCGAGGAGGCCCGTGGCAAGCCAGCCGACGAGCTCAAGGACGACAAGCGCACCCGCATGCGGGTGCACGGCCGCGCGGGCGAGACGTGCCCGGTCTGCGGCGACACGGTGCTCGAGGTGACGTACGCGCAGTCGGCCCTGCAGTACTGCCCGACGTGCCAGACCGGCGGCAAGCCGCTCAAGGACCGCACGACCAGCAAGTTCCTGAAATAAGTCAGCCCGCGGCTACGAGGGCTACTGCCAGGGCCGCCGCGAGCAGGCCGACGGCCTGCCAGCGCAGGATCTTCTCGCGCAGCACGACCGCGGCGAGCACGACGGTGCTGGCCGGGTAGAGCGACGAGATCACCGAGACGACCGACAGCAGGCCGTGGTGCGAGGCGTACAGGAACGCACCCTGCGCCACCGCGCCCAGCGGGCCCATCACGACGGCCGACCACGCCGCCCGGGTGCGGGGCACCCAGGCGTGCCGCAGCACCGTCGCCGTCACGACGACGCTGACGACCGAGGCCACCTGCGACAGCGCCAGCGGCATCAGCCCGGCGTCGTCGCCGACCTGACCGAGGCTCACGAACAGCAGCCCGAAGCCGAGCCCCGCCAGCACCCCGTCGAGGACGCCGCCGCGGTGCGCGGGGTCGTCGTCGACGACCCGCGAGATCAGGGCGATCGCCGGGAACGCCAGCACGATGCCGATCACGACGGTCGTCGAGGGGCGGTCGCCCGTCGCGACGCCCACCACGACGGGGATCAGGGCCGTCCCGATCGCGGAGATGGGCGCCACGACGCCCATCCGGGCGGTCGACAGCCCGCGGTACAGGAAGGCCACGCCGAAGCCCGCGCCCAGCCCGGCGAGCGCCCCGAACGCCAGGTCGTGCCCCGTCGGCGAGCCGCCCACGACGAGCGCGGCGACGAGGCTGACGACGCCCGACGACGTCTGGCCGACGACCGCGATCTGCCAGGCCGGCGCCCGCTTCGAGAAGATGCCGCCGAGGAAGTCGGAGACCCCGTACGCGAGGGCCGAGACGAGCGACAGGACGATGGCCACGCGCCGAGCGTACGGGCACCGGGGCGTGCGGACGTCGATAGGCTGGCTCCGTGAGATTCCGCAGATCGGGTGCGCTCGGCGCCCAGGCCAATGCCGCCGTCAACGACTTCGCGTCACGCGCCGACGGCCGCGCGACGGAGGTCGCCGCGCGCGCGACCCAGGTCATCGTGCTGGCGGTACGCGTGCTGCGCATCCCGACCGCGATCATGGGGGCGCTGTCGGTGCCGTTCATCGTCGCGACCCTGGTGCTGGGCCTGCTGGCCGGCGGTGGGGTCGGCATGGTCGTGCTCGTCGCGGGCGTCGTGCTGGCCGTCGTGAACGGGCTGTTCTGGGGACGCCGCCACCGCATCCTGAGGGCCGTCGACGACCCCGACCGTCTCGCGACCGAGCTGGCCGTCATGCTCTCGATGACCGGCAAGGTCGAGGAGGCCCGCGGCATGCTGACGCAGGTCGCCGGCGCCTCGGGCGGCTGGCGCGTCATGGGGCGTCTGCGCGGCATCTGGAGCGGCACCCAGATGACGGGGCGCTGGATCGACGAGATCGGTGACCTGCCCCGGGCCCGCTACTTCGGGCCGCCGAAGATCGGCACGACGATCACGATCTCGGTCGCGACGCTGTGGCTCGTGCCGGTCTCGATCGTCGTGGCCCTGTTCTCGCTGGTCGGCACGATCGCCGGCGCCTTCTGAGCCTCGCGGTCGTCGTCCGCCGCCGGGTCAGCCGCGGCGCGGGTCCGACAGGTCGGCGAGGGTCGCCAGGTGCGCGCGGGTCGCGTCGTCCAGGTCGGTCGCACGGCGCGCCATGTCGAGCACGAACTGGGCGATGCCGGACGCTATGAGCCGCGCGTGCCCCGCCTCGAGCTCGATCGCCAGCTCGACGATGGCCGGGATGTCGTAGGCCTGCACGCCGCGGGCGAACCGCTGCCAGGCCGCGGGGGTGCCGGTGGGGTCGACCAGGTCGTCGACGGCGTCGAGCAGACGGTCCAGCTGAGGGGGCCCGCCGACCAGGACCCCGGCGGCGGCCGCCTCGATGCGGGCGTTCAGCAGCCCCCGCGCGACCGCCTCGTCGATGACGTCGTCGAGGATCTCGAGAGCCTCCTCGGGCTCGGCGAGGGCGTCGCGCGTCGCCGCCATCGTGGTGCGACGCGCGAGGTCGGTCTCGGGCATGCGCGACGGGTGCCGCGCCGCGGACTCGAGGGCGGCGACGGCCTCGTCGGGCCGGTCGAGGTGCACGAGGCAGTCGGCCGCCATGGCCTCGACCCACCCCCGCAGCTCGTGGGGATCGTGCGGTCCGAGGTCGTTGAGGAACCGGTGCGCGTCGGCGAGCGCGTCGTGGACCGCGCCCCGCTGGCGGTTGACGAACGCCTGCATCGACAGCGCCAGGCGCCCGCCGCCCGTCCCGTAGGGCCCGGACGCGTACGCGTCGACGGCCTGCTGGGCGCCGTCGAGGTCGAGTGCCGACACCCGGGCCGAGATCAGCACCTCGCCCGCCGGGTCGAGGTGGAACGCGTGCAGCGTCGCCTCCTCGGCGCGCAGGGTCTCGCGGGCGAACTCGGCGGCCTCGACGGCCTGGGTGGGCCGCGCCGAGCCGCGCAGCGCGGCCGACAGCGCCATGAACGTCAGGGCCCGGTTGCCGGGCGACAGCTGGCCCGAGAACGTCAGGGCGCGCAGGCGGGTGGCGACCCGGTCACCGCTGCCGGAGAACGTCTGGTGCGACAGCTCGGCCAGCACCCGGACGGCCTCGCGCCGCCGCCGGGCGGTCGGGTCGTCGACCATGACGGCGCGGCGCACGAGGCGCTCGCGCTCGTCGTCGTCGTCGACCAGGTGGACGGCGTGCAGGTAGACGTAGAGGCCGTCCTCGTCGAGGGCCGCGGGATCGATGCCGTCGAACATCTCGCCGACGTCACGGCGCCGGCCGAGCTGCACCTGGGCGTAGACCCGCTCGACCTGGGCGACGACGGCACCCTGGTCGTTGGCGGCGGGGTCGGAGTGCACCAGCGCCCGGCGGAACCGCGCCTGCAGGTTGGCCTCGCGCGTCGCCCGGGCGGCGAGGTCGACGGGCAGCAGGCGCCCGGACGCCGTCCACCAGTCGGCGACCTTGGGCGCGACGCCTGGGCGTGCGGTGCTGCGCACGAGCGCCGCGGCGTACCGGTCGTGCAGCGCGCGCTGGCGCTCCTGGGTCAGGGTGCGCCGCACCGAGGTCGCCTCGACCGCGAACACGAAGCCGACCGCGCCGTCGTGCACCGCGAGGATGCCACGTCGGACGGCCAGCTCGAGCGCGCACTCGTCGAAGACGTCGCGGCACTCGTCGACGTCGAGCAGGCCCACCAGCGACGTGACGTCGAGCAGGTCGACGAGGGTCGGGTCGGCCGAGGCCCGATCCGCGGCGGCGTCGACCGACGCGTCGGTCGGCATCAGGATCCCGTCGCGCACGTCGATCAGCCCCGCGTCGACCGACGTGTCGACGACGTGCCGGACGAGCTCGTACGAGCCACCCGCGCGGTCGAGGACGAACGCGACGACCGCGGGGTCGGGCAGCACGCCGAACCGCGACTCGAGGCGCGCGGCGACGTCCGCCGCGTCGAGCGGTGCGATCTCGACCAGGTCGCCGGCCGATCGCAGGCGGTCGGCGACGGCCGACGACGTCGCGCCGACGGTCGCCACGAGGCGCAGGTCGCCGGCCGCGGCGAGCCGCACCAGCACGTCGACGCTCTCGGCGTCGGACAGCTCGGCGTCGGACAGCACGATGCAGGGCGGGCCGGCGTGACCCGCGAGCTGCTCGCGGATGCGGGTCTCGACGGTGTCGAGGTCTGCGCCCCGCGGCAGCTCGTCGCGCCACAGCTGCTCGAGGACGAACAGGGCACGGTGCGCATCGCCCTGGCGGGAGACGTGACGGTGCAGCGACGGACGGTCGACGAGCCCCGCGACCTCGGCGGCCAGCAGGTCGCGCGTCCCGCCGTCGGTGCCCGCGACCACCAGGACGCCACGGTCGTCCAGCCGGGCACGGGTCGCGGCGACGAACGCCTGCGGGAACGCGGGCGGCCACGGACGGTGCGCGACCTCGGTCTCGGCGTCCTCCGGCACGGCTCGGCTCTCCTTCGGTAGCCCCCTGGCTGGCTCAACGATAGTCGGAACGGTGCGTCGGGCGGTAGGTGACGCGCAGACACTGACACCGCCGATGTCAAGGTCCTACGATGCCGTCATGGATCTCCGCGGACTCGTCCTGCTCCCCGTGCGCGTCTCGGTCGCGGCGACGCGCGCCACCCTGGGGCTGGGGCAGCTGGCCTCGCCCACGGGTCCGATCCTGCGCGAGGGGGGCTACGGGGCGCGCCTGGGCCAGCTGCTGAGCGAGGGCGGTCTGCTCGACCAGGTCGGACGCATCCTCGCCGACGAGCGCGGACCCATCGGGCTGGCCAACACCCTGGCGGACCTGACGGCCGACGACCGGCCCATCGGCAGGGCGCTGGCCCGTGACGGCCTGCTCGACCGGATGGCCGACGAGGACGGGCCGTTCGTGCGGCTGCTCGAGGCCGGCGGGCCGCTCGACCGGGCGCTGTCGGAGGACGGCCCGCTGTACCGCTTCCTCGCGCCCGGGGGAGCGCTCGACACCCTCCTCGCCGAGGAGGGCGCGCTGGATCGCGTGCTCGCCGACGGGGGAGTGCTCGACCAGCTGCTGGCCGACGGAGGGGTGCTCGAGCGCGTCCTGGCCGACGGCGGCCTGGTCGAGCAGCTGCTGGCCGACGGCGGGATGCTCGAGCGGCTCCTCGCCCCCGGCGGCACCCTCGACCGGCTCGTGGCGCTCGGCGCGACGTTCGA
This sequence comes from Aeromicrobium sp. CFBP 8757, assembly GCF_014841755.1. Lineage (NCBI taxonomy): Bacteria > Bacillati > Actinomycetota > Actinomycetes > Propionibacteriales > Nocardioidaceae > Aeromicrobium > Aeromicrobium sp. CFBP 8757. Next base: position 347,751 of record NZ_JACYUM010000002.1, on the reverse strand, counting down.
CCGCCTGGCGCCCCGGCTCGAGGAGCTGGGAGCCGCGATCCCCGGCCTGAACGCGGCGGTCGGCGACCTGAGCGGGGCGGTCGAGCCGCTCAGCTCGCTCGCGGGACGCCTGCCGGGCGCACGTCGTCCGTCGCTCCCGCGGTGACGGCGCGCAGCGCGGCGAGGGTGGGGCGGGACGACCGATAGGATCGGGGGCGTGACTGACGCCTCCAGCCCCGTCCGGCCGAGCCTCGACACGGTGGCCCACGCCACCGACACCCCCGACCAGGCGCAGCCCTGGGCCGAGCTGGGTCTCAAGCCCGACGAGTACGACACGATCCGCGAGATCCTCGGTCGGCGCCCCACCGGCGCCGAGCTGGCGATGTACTCCGTCATGTGGAGCGAGCACTGCTCCTACAAGTCGTCCAAGGTGCACCTCAAGAAGTTCGGCGACCTGCCGCAGGAGACGCCGCTCGGCCGCACCCTCGCGGGCATCGGCGAGAACGCCGGCGTGATCGACATCGGCCAGGGCTACGCCGTGACGTTCAAGGTCGAGTCGCACAACCACCCGTCGTACGTCGAGCCCTACCAGGGCGCCGCGACGGGCGTCGGCGGCATCGTCCGCGACATCCTCGCGATGGGCGCCCGTCCCGTCGCCGTCATGGACCCGCTGCGCTTCGGCCCGCTCGACGCGCCCGACACCGCGCGCGTCCTGCCCGGCATCGTCGCCGGCGTCGGTGGCTACGGCAACTGCCTCGGCCTGCCCAACATCGGCGGCGAGGTCGTGTTCGACGAGACCTACGTCGGCAACCCGCTCGTCAACGCGCTGTGCGTCGGCGTGCTGCGCCACGAGGACCTGCACCTGGCGTTCGCGTCGGGCGTCGGCAACAAGGTCGTCCTGTACGGCGCCCGCACGGGTGGCGACGGCATCGGCGGCGTGTCGGTGCTGGCGTCCGAGACGTTCGAGTCGACCGGCCCCTCCAAGCGTCCCGCCGTGCAGGTCGGCGACCCGTTCATGGAGAAGCTCCTGATCGAGTGCACGCTCGAGCTGTTCCGCGCGCAGGTCGTCAACGGCATCCAGGACCTCGGCGGCGCGGGGCTCTCGTGCGCCACGAGCGAGCTGGCGTCGGCCGGGAGTGGCGGCATGCACGTCGAGCTCGACACCGTGCCGCTGCGCGACTCGACGCTGTCGCCCGAGGAGATCCTCATGAGCGAGTCGCAGGAGCGCATGATGGCGGTCGTCGAGCCGCACCACCTCGACGCGTTCATGGCGATCTGCGAGAAGTGGGACGTCGAGGCCGTCGTGGTCGGCGAGGTCACCGACGGCGATCACCTCGTCATCGACTGGCACGGCGAGACCGTCGTCGACGTCCCCCCGCGCTCGGTCGCGCACGACGGTCCGACGTACGACCGTCCCTACGCCCGTCCCACGTGGCAGGACGCGCTCCAGGCCGACGCGGCCGAGCAGCTGCCGCGACCGACCACCGGCGACGAGCTCGAGGACCAGCTCGTCCGGGTCGTCAGCTCGCCCAACATGGCCGACAAGTCGTGGGTCACCGACCAGTACGACCGCTACGTGCAGGGCAACACGGTGCTGGCCCAGCCCGAGGACGCCGGCGTCGTGCGCATCGACGCCGAGACCCACCTCGGCGTGGCGGTCTCGACCGACTGCAACGGCAGGTTCGCCAAGCTCGACCCCTACGCGGGAGCCCAGCTCGCGCTCGCGGAGTCGTACCGCAACGTCGCCGTCACGGGGGCCCTGCCGCTGGCGGTCACCGACTGCCTCAACTTCGGCTCGCCCGAGAACCCCGACGTCATGTGGCAGTTCGAGCAGGCGACCCACGGCCTGAAGGACGCCTGCGCGGTTCTCGGCATCCCCGTCACGGGCGGCAACGTGTCGTTCTACAACCAGACCGGCGAGACGCCGATCCTGCCGACGCCCGTCGTCGGCGTCCTCGGCGTCATCGACGACGTCCGCCAGCGCATCACGCAGGGGTTCACGGGCGAGGGCAGCCACGTGCTGGTGCTCGGCGAGACCCGCGACGAGCTGTCGGGCTCCACGTGGGCCGACGTCGTGCACGGGCACCTCGGCGGGCAGCCGCCCGTCGTCGACCTGGCCGCCGAGCGGGCCCTGGCCGACCTGATGGTCGAGGCCGCGCGGGCCGGTGTCGTCGAGTCGGCGCACGACCTGTCCGACGGTGGCCTGGCGATGGCGCTGGCCGAGGCCGCGTTCCGCCACGGGGTCGGCGTGACGGTCGACCTCGACGACCCGTTCGTCGAGCTGTTCAGCGAGTCGTCCGCCCGCGCGATGGTCGTCGTCGCCGAGGACCGGCACGACGCGTTCGTCGACCTCGCCGAGAAGCACGGTGTCGAGCTGGCGTCGGTCGGCCGCACCGGGGGCGACGCGATCGAGGTCGTCGACCGGTTCAGCGTCCCCGTCGCCGAGCTGCGGGCCGCGTGGCAGGCGACGCTGCCGGCGGTGCTCGGCGCGCACCTCGTCTGACATGGCCGGCACGATGGCGCGCTACGCCGCCCTGACCCACGAGGAGTTCGCGCAGATCTGCGAGCGGCTCGACGCCGGGGAGCCGTCGCGGGCCGACCTGAAGGCCGCGACGAAGCACCTGGCCGCCCTGCTGGTGGCCAAGGCCCCGGGATCGAGCGTCGAGGTGCGCATCCCGCCGTTCGCCGCCGTGCAGGTCGTCGAGGGGTCCCGGCACACGCGGGGCACGCCGCCGGCGGTCGTCGAGATGGACCCCCCGACCTGGATCGCCCTGGGGCGTGGACGTCTGGCATGGGCCGACGCGACCGTGCGGGCGTCCGGCGAGCGCTCCGACCTCTCGCCGCTCCTGCCGCTCGACGAGGTCTGAGGGACCACCCACGTCACCCCGACGTGGGGGATGGGGTCAGCGGCGGGCGGCGATGGCCCGGGCGGGGTGGTTGGTGGTCACCATCCACGTCACGGGGTCGTTCATCCAGCGCTCGAGCTCGTCGGCGCGGTCGACGGTCCAGACCAGCAGCGGCAGGCCGCGGCGCCTCGCGTACGCCCGCAGGCTCCACCGGGCGAGGCTCCGGTGCGCGACGACGACGTTGGCGCGGCTCCGGCGGATGCGGGTGCGCGGGAAGGCCGACTCGACCCTCGCGAGCAGACGCGGCCACCGTCCGCGGGCGGAGCGCGGGCTCGACGAGAGCCCCACCAGCAGCCCGGGTGCGTGGTCGGTCGCCCAGTCGACGAGCCGGCGCACCGAGGCGTCCTCGGCGGTCGTGACGACGACCGAGCCGGCGCCGAGCGCGTCGACGATGCGGTGGACGAGCTCGGCCTCTCGCCCGCGCACCTTGAGGTCGACGTGCGCCTTGACGCGACCGCGGATCAGGTCGAGCACCTCGTCGAGCGTCACGAGCACGACACCGGTCATCTCGTCGAGACGGTGCCCCGCGATCGACCACCGGGCACCGTCGTCGCCGGTCAGGGCGGCGTCGTGGAAGACGACCGCCGTGCCGTCGGCCGTGAACCGCACGTCGAACTCGACGTAGTCGCACCCCAGGGCGATCGCCGCCTCGAACGCCTCGAGGGTGTTCTCCGCGCTGTGGACGTCGCCCGCACCACCGCGGTGCGCCGAGACGAGGACCATCGTGACGTGGGTGGGGGAGGGGGAAGCCGTGGCCGGTCTAGACGAGCTGGCCGCGCTGCAGCTCGGCCCAGACCGACGCCTCGGCCGTGACGTACCCCGGCAGGCCGCGGGCCTTCCGGTAGGCCTTGACCGCCGCGACGGTGCGCGAGTCGTAGACGCCCGAGATGGTCAGGCGCGCGCCGGCGGCGACGAGCGAGCGCTGCAGGCGGTAGACCGACGGTCCGACCGAGCCCTGCTTCAGCACGCGCGGGCTGCGGCCGGCCGACAGCAGCGCCGTCCAGGTCGTGCGCGACGCGTTGCCGGTCGCGGTCCAGCCCTTCGACGTCTGGAAGGCCTCGACCGCCCGGGCCGTGCCGATGCCGTAACGGGTGTCGGCCGAGCGCAGGAAGCCCTGCTTCTTCAGCAGGCACTCGAGGGCCTTGACCTGCGTGCCCTTCGAGCCGACCTTGAGCGTGGAGTAGCGCGTGAACGACTGCGTGACACCGCAGGGCTTCGACTGCTTGCCGGCCCGCGAGCCCTTGCCGACGTCGAGGAAGTTCCTGTCGATCACGATCGACGTGCCGCCGTACGTCGCCCGGACGTCGAGCTGGTACTGGTGCAGGCGCTGGCGCTTCCAGCCCGAGTCGGCCAGGTACGGCCCGCCGTCGGTGTTGGCCCGGCCGTTGCCCCACGCGACCCACAGCTGGTCGGGCTCGGTGAAGCCACGACGCTTCGACCGCCGGGCCTCGTCGATCGCCGAGATCGCGGCCGAGCCGCTCCCGTAGACGCCGGACTTGTACCCCTTGGCGTGCAGGTACTCGGTCCAGGCGTCGACGAACTCGAGCACGACCCGGTCGCACGAGGCGGTGCGGGTGTAGTACTCGATGTCGAGGTACGAGGTGCTGTGCTTGCCGAACCCGTACCGCTTGAGGGCCGCGACGGTCTCCTTGGCCTCGCTGCGCGCCTGCTTGCGGGCCGTCGCCGCGCTGCGCGACATCAGCTGCTTCTGGACCGCGCTCTTCGGGTTGTTGGCGAAGCACGGCGCCTGACGGCCGACGTGGATCGGCAGGAAGCGCCAGCCGTTGCGGGCGTTCTGCGCGACCCACTGCGGCGACAGGTTGGGCTGCTTGTCGTCGCCGCAGTAGCGCGACGAGCCGGAGACGTAGATGCCGACGGCCGTGAACGGCGAGGTCAGGTTCCAGGTGTCCATCGTGGCCTGGTCGGGGGCGACGCACGTGTCGAAGCCGTGCCCCGTGAAGCCGCCGGGGGCCGGCGGAGTCGCCGCACCGGCGGGCGCGGCCACCACGAGGGACGCCGTGACGGCGGCCGCCAGACCGAGGATCGCGTGCCGGATCAGGGCGGGAGTCGTCAGACGCATGGGCTCGAGGCTACGTCGTGCCAGCCTGTCTGTCACCCTGCGCCCGTCAGGACGGCACGTGCCGTCAGGCGGTCCTGCCGCTGCGCAGCTGCGACCAGACCTTCGACTCGGTCGTCGTGTAGCCGGGCAGCCTGCGGGCCTTGCGGTAGGCCTGCACCGCGCGGACCGTCCTGGCGTCGTAGACCCCCGTGAGCCCGGGCTTGAGGCCCGCGGCGGTCAGCGACCGCTGCAGGCGCCAGACGGGCTCGCCGACCGATCCCTGCTTGAGCACGCGGGGGCGTGAACCGGCCGCGAGGAGCGCCGTCCAGGTCGCGCGCGTCGCGACGCCGGTCCTGGACCAGCCCTGCTTCGCGCGGAACCGGTTGACGGCCTTGACGGTGGCCGCGCCGTACGTCGTGTCGACCGTCGAGATGAGCTTCTGCTTCTTCAGCAGGCACTCCAGGGCGGCGACCTCGGCGCGGTTGGCCCCGGCCCGGAGGGTCGGATAGGCCTTCAGCGTGACGTTGACCCCGCACGGGTCGACCCGGCGGGACGGCACCGAGCCCCGTCCGACGTCGAGGAAGTTCTTGTCGATGTTGAGCGTCCTGCCGCCGTACGTGACGTCGACGCCGTTGTGGTACTGGTGGATGCGCTGGTGGTTCGTCCAGCCGCTGTCGGACAGGTACGGGCCGCCCTTGGTGTCGGCCTTCTTGTTGACCCAGGCGTTCCACAGGTGGTCGGGCAGCGTCAGGCCCGGACGACCTGCGAGCCGCGCCTCGTCGATCACCTTGATGCCGGCCGAGCCGCTCGAGTACAGCCCCGACTGGTAGCCCTGGGCGTGCAGCTGCTCGGTCCAGGCGTCGGCGAACTCGAGCAGGACGTTGTCGCAGGCGGCCGTGCGGGCGTACCACTCGATGTCGAGGTACGAGACGCTGCCGGGGCCGAAGCCGTACTTGATCAGGGCGGCGACGGTCTCGTTGGCCTCGGCGACGGCCTGCGACCGGGCCGTCGCGACGTTCGTCGACATCTTCTTCTTCTGCACGCGGCTCTTCGGGTTGTTCTTGAAGCACGGCACCTGGCGGCCGACGTGGATCGGGATGAACTTCCAGCCGTTCGCGGCGTTGCGGGTGACCCACGACGCCGTCAGGTTCTTCTGGTACCGGTCACCGCAGTAGCGGGAGTTGCCGGAGACGTAGATGCCGACGGCGCTGAACGGCGAGGTCAGGTTCCACGTGTCCATGACCGACTGGCTGGGCGCGATGCACGTGTCGAAGCCGTGGCCCGTGAAGTCGCCGGGCGCCTCCGGCCCGTCGGCCCGGGCGGGGGACGCGAGGAACAGGGAGGCGACGAGGCCGGTGACGAGACCGGTGACGGCGAGACGCATGGGACCGAGGGTATGTCGTGGGACGGCCCGGTGTCCGCGGAACGCGTGTGACGTGTGGGACTCGTGGGGCTCGAGAGGTTAGGCTGGTGCCAGCGCGGCCCCGGTCCCCTCCCCTGGATGACCGGGGCCGCGTCATGTCCGGGTCAGACCTGGCGGCTGCCGTCGCCCCAGTAGGGCTTGCGCAGGTCGCGCTTCAGGATCTTGCCCGACGGGTTGCGGGGCAGCGCGTCGACGACGTCGATCGACGACGGGGCCTTGTAGCCCGCCAGCCGTTCCCGCGCGAACGCGATGAGCTCGTCGGGGGTCGCGGCCTGGCCGGGGCGGAAGGCCACGACCGCCTTGACCGTCTCGCCCCACCGGTCGTCGGGGACGCCGATGATCGCGATCTCGGCGACGGCCGGGTGCTCGGCCAGCACCCGCTCGACCTCGGGGGAGTACACGTTCTCGCCCCCCGTGATGATCATGTCCTTGAGGCGGTCCTCGATGAACAGGAAGCCGCCGTCGTCGACGCGGCCGAGGTCGCCCGTGCGCACCCAGCCGTCGTCCGTGATCAGTGCCGCGGTGTCGTCGGGGCGCCCGATGTAGCCGATCGTGGCCTGCGGGGTGCGGAACCAGATCTCGCCCGACGCGCCGGCGGGGACGTCGCGGAGTGTCGCGGGGTCGACGATGCGCATCTCGGCGTGCGCGACGGGGCGCCCCGCCGACACCAGGCGCTCGGGGTGGTCGGTGTCGCGGTGGGCGTCGTCCTCGAGGATCGTGATGACGCCGCCGAACTCCGTCATGCCGTACACCTGCTGGAACGAGGTGTCGGGCCAGGCCACCATCGCGGCGCGCAGCACCGGCAGGGGCATCGGGGCGGCGCCGTAGCCGACGGCCTTGAGGCGGCCGAACAGCGCCATCGCGTCGGGCCCGGCCGCGACGAGCGCCGCGACGACCGCGGGGACGAGGAACGCGTGCGTGCAGCCGGCCATGATCCCGCCGGCCATCAGCGTCGCGTCGACCTCGCTGATGATGTACCCGGGGACGCCGTTGACGGGCCCGAGCAGCGCGTACGACGTGCCACCGACGTGGAACATCGGCATCGCGACGAGCATCATGTCGCCGTCGGCGTACGTCGTGCTGCCACCGCCGTTGAGGCTGTGCTCGACCATCGCGGCCTGGGTCAGCTGCACGCCCTTGGGGCGCCCGGTGGTGCCCGAGCTGTACATCACGACGCAGACGTCGTCGGGCGTCACGTCGTCCTGGCGGTCGATCGGCGCCGCGGCCGCCAGCCACGCCTCGAGCTCGTCGGCGTCGCCCCCGACCACGACGATCTTCTCGACGTGCTCGAGCCGGTCGCGCACCGACGCCAGCTGCTCGACGAGCTGGTGGCCGACGAACAGCACCTTGGCGCGGCAGTCGTTGATGACGTAGTCGAGCTCGTCGCCGGCGAGCCGCCAGTTGACGACCGTCGTCGCGGCGCCGACGAGGCATCCGCCGAGCAGCACCTGCAGCACCGCGGGGTTGTTCCTGTCGAGCACCGCGACGCGGTCGCCCCGGGCGACGCCCTCCGCCTGCAGCGCACCGCCGGCGCGACGGACCGACTCGTCGGCCTGCGACCACGTCCAGGTGCGGTCGCCGAACACCCAGCACGTGCCGCCGGGTCGCTCGGCGGCACGGGCCGCGAGGAAGTCGGGCAGGTACGTGGCGTCGGGGATCGCGGTGGTCATGCGGCACTCCTCGGGTGTGGCGTGGGTCACGTCACCCTAGCCGCACCGACCGCGGCCCCGGGAGCCGTCGACGTCAGCGCTCGACGGCCCCGGCGATCCGCTCGAGGGTCTTGCGCATGCCGTTCTTGGTCGCGGCCGGCATCTTCGAGCGCTTGAGGAAGAACTTCTGCTTGTCCTGCGAGACGTCCCACGACTCCTTGACGAGCGTGCCGCCCTCGACGGGCACGAGCTCGTAGCGCCAGATGCGTCCGCCCACGAGGCCCTTGAGGCCCGTGGTCTTCCAGGCGATGCGCCGGTCCTGCTCGAACTCGACGACGGTGTTGGACGTCCGGTAGCCGACGCCCATGTGCATCGCCATGCCGAACGTCGTGCCGAGGGTCAGTGGACGCGACTCCGCGCGCGTGCCGCGCACGGTCCCGGAGCCGTCGAAGCTCTGGTGCCTGCCGGCGTCGGACAGGAGGGCGAAGATCTGCTCGGGCGGTGCGGAGATCGTGCGCTCCACGGTCATGATGTCTGAGTCCATGCCGCCACCCTAGGTTCGTTCGGGGGTGCGGGCCCGTCCGGCCGATCGGGTCACAGCCGAAAGATTGGGCGGCCACGGTCGCCGCCCCTACACTGGTGCCGTGCCCCGCGGAGATGGACGCCTCACCCACGACCTCGATCCCCAGGACGCCGGACCCCAGGACGCCTGCGGTGTCTTCGGTGTCTGGGCCCCCGGTGAGGAGGTCGCCAAGCTGACCTACTTCGGTCTCTACGCGCTGCAGCACCGCGGCCAGGAGTCGGCCGGCATCGCGGTCAGCAATGGCCGCCAGATCCTCGTCTACAAGGACATGGGCCTGGTGTCGCAGGTGTTCGACGAGGCCACGCTCGAGTCGCTCAAGGGCGAGATCGCGATCGGCCACGCCCGCTACTCCACGACCGGGTCGAGCGTGTGGCACAACGCCCAGCCGACGTTCCGCCCCACGGCGGCCGGCTCGGTCGCCCTCGGGCACAACGGCAACCTCACCAACACCGCCGAGCTGACCGATCTGCTCGCGGCCCGCGAGGCCGAGGCGGGGCAGGGGTCCGGCCGGGGCGAGACCGCGACGTCCGACACCGCGGTCATGGCGTCGCTGCTCGCGTCGTACCCCGACCGCTCGGTCGAGGAGGCCGCGCTCGAGGTGCTGCCGCAGCTGCGCGGGGCGTTCTCGCTGGTCTTCATGGACGAGGGCACGCTCTACGCCGCCCGCGACCCGCAGGGCATCCGCCCCCTGGTGCTCGGGCGTCTCGAGCGCGGGTGGGTCGTCGCGAGCGAGACCGCGGCGCTCGACATCGTCGGCGCCTCGTTCATCCGCGAGATCCAGCCCGGCGAGTTCATCGCGATCGACGAGGACGGCCTGCGCACCGAGCACTTCGCCAAGCCCGAGCCCAAGGGCTGCGTCTTCGAGTACGTCTACCTCGCCCGTCCCGACACGACGATCGCCGACCAGCGCGTCTTCTCGGTGCGCTCCGAGATCGGACGCCGTCTGGCCCGCGAGTTCCCGGTCGAGGCCGACCTCGTGATCCCCGTCCCCGAGTCGGGCACGCCGGCCGCGATCGGCTACGCCGAGGAGTCGGGCATCCCGTTCGGCCACGGCCTGGTCAAGAACTCGTACGTCGGACGCACGTTCATCCAGCCGTCGCAGACCCTGCGCCAGCTCGGCATCCGGCTCAAGCTCAACCCCCTGCGCGACGTCATCGCGGGCAAGCGCCTGGTGGTCGTCGACGACTCGATCGTGCGCGGCAACACGCAGCGCGCCCTCGTGCGGATGCTGCGCGAGTTCGGCGCGGCCGAGGTGCACGTGCGCATCTCGTCGCCGCCGGTCAAGTGGCCGTGCTTCTACGGCATCGACTTCGCCTCGCGTGCCGAGCTGATCGCCAACGGCATCTCGGTCGACGAGATCTGCCGCTCGATCGGCGCCGACTCACTGGCGTACGTGACGCTCGACCAGCTCGTCGAGGCGACCAACATCCCCAAGGACAACCTGTGCCGGGCGTGCTTCGACGGCATCTACCCCGTGGCGCTCCCGGAGGACGACGTGATCGGCAAGCACCTCCTCGAGGTCCAGGACCAGCTCCCGCTCGAGGTCATCCAGTGAGCGGCACGTCCTACGCCTCCGCGGGCGTCTCGATCGAGGAGGGCGACCGCGCCGTCGAGCTCATGAAGGAGTGGGTCGACAAGGCCCGCCGCCCCGAGGTCGTCGGCGGCATCGGCGGCTTCGCGGGCCTGTTCGACGCCTCGGCGCTGAAGACGTACCGCAAGCCCTACCTGGCCACGTCGGCCGACGGCGTCGGCACCAAGGTGCAGATCGCGCAGCGCATGGACCGTCACGACACGATCGGGTTCGACCTGGTCGGCATGCTGGTCGACGACCTGGTCGTGTGCGGCGCCGAGCCGCTGTTCATGACCGACTACATCGCGTGCGGCAAGGTCGTGCCCGAGCGGATCGCCGACATCGTCAAGGGCATCGCCCAGGCGTGCGCCGAGTCGGGCACGGCGCTGCTGGGCGGCGAGACCGCCGAGCACCCCGGGCTGCTGGGCGTGGACGAGTACGACATCGCCGGGTCCACGACGGGCGTCGTCGAGGCCGACGAGCTGATCGGTGCCGAGCTGGTGCGGCCGGGCGACGTCGTGATCGCGATGCGCTCGAGCGGACTGCACTCCAACGGCTTCTCGCTGGTGCGCCACGTCTTCTTCACCCAGGCGGGGTGGGAGCTCGACCGCGACGTGCCCGAGTTCGGCACGACGCTGGGCGAGCAGCTGCTCACGCCGACCAGGCTCTACACGCTCCCGTGCCTCGCCCTGGTCAAGCAGGTCGAGGTGCACGCGATGTCGCACATCACGGGTGGTGGGCTCGCCGCCAACCTCGAGCGCGTCGTGCCCCCGACCGTCTCGGTGCGGGTCGACCGGTCCACGTGGGCGCCCCAGCCGGTCTTCGGCCTGGTCGGCGAGCTCGGCTCGGTCGCGCAGGCCGACCTCGACCTCGCGCTCAACATGGGGGTCGGCATGGTCGCCCTCGTGGCCGCCGACGCCGCCGACGCGGCCCTGCGCCTCCTGGCCGAGCACGGCGTCGACGCGTGGATCGCGGGCGACGTGCAGGACGCCGGGGTGCACGGCGACGGCGGCACCGTCACGCTCACGGGTGCCCACGCCTGACGGCTGCGCGTCGCGCTGGTTTATTTCTCGTGCCGCGCGGGGGTCGGTGACGCATCTGTTGCGTACTCCCGGTAGGCTGGCCAGCACGACAAACTGACTATTTCTCTGCGAGGGGGTCGAGCCTTATGGGCCGCGGCCGTGCGAAAGCCAAACAGACCAAAGTTGCGCGCGACTTGAAGTACCGGACTCCGGACACAGACTTCAACACCCTGCAGCGAGAGCTCCATGGCGAATCGGGCGAACCGATTCCGGAGCAGTACCGCGACCTCGCGCGAGAAGACCCAGCCGCGTCCTGAGGCTGGTCACGTCGCACGACTGGCGTGAGCCGGTCGACGCCGACCATCTCGCCCGGGTCCGGGCCGATGCCCCGGTTCACGCTCCGAGCGAGTCGCGGTGACTCAGCCACGTGTCCAGACGCCGACACGTGGCTGAGCCACCGCCCCCGGGTCGGGGGCTACGGCAGGTAGACCGAGCGCAGGCGGCCGACGTCGCGCATGCGCTGCTCGGCCATGCGGTCGGCGGCCAGCGACGGCGAGATGCCCTCGGCCCTCGCGTGCTCGAGAACGCCCAGCGCCGTGTCGTAGATCGAGGTGGCGCGCAGCTTGGCGCGGTCGAAGTCGAAGCCCTCGAGCTCGTCGGCGACCTGGATGACGCCACCGGCGTTGACGCAGTAGTCGGGCGCGTACGTGATGCCGCGCTCCTGCAGGCGCTTCTCGATGCCGGGGTGCGCCAGCTGGTTGTTCGCCGCACCGCACACGACCTGCGCCGTCAGCACCTCGATCGACGCGTCGTCGAGGGCGCCGCCGAGCGCGCACGGGGCGTAGACGTCGAGGGGCTCGCGGATCAGGGCGTCGGTGTCGTCGACGCTGCGGACGCCCGGGTGCGTCTCGAGCAGGGCCGTGACGGCCGGGGCGTAGGGGTCGGTGACGACGACGTCGGCGCCCTCGGCGACGAGGTGACCCACGAGGTGCCGGCCGACCTTGCCGACGCCGGCGACGCCGACCCGCTTGCCGGCCAGCGACGTGTCGCCCCACAGGTGCTGGGCCGACGCGCGCATGCCCTGGTAGACGCCGAACGCCGTCAGGACGGACGAGTCGCCGGCTCCGCCGTGCTCGACCGTGCGACCCGTGACGAACCCGCTCTCGCGAGCGATGAGGTCCATGTCGGCCGAGAAGGTGCCGACGTCGCACGCCGTGAAGTAGCGACCGTTGAGCGTCTGCACGAAGCGTCCGTAGGCCCGCAGCAGGGCCTCGGTCTTCAGCGTGTGCGGATCGCCGATGATGACGGCCTTGCCGCCGCCGAGGTCGAGACCGGCCAGCGCGTTCTTGTAGGCCATGCCCTGCGACAGGTTGAGCACGTCGGTCAGGGCGTCGGCCTCCGACGCGTACGGGTAGAAGCGCGTGCCGCCGAGCGCCGGGCCGAGCGCCGTGGAGTAGATGGCGATGATCGCCTTGAGGCCCGTGGCCTCGTCGTGGCAGAAGACGACCTGCTCGTGGTGGCTGCCGAACGCGGACGGTGCGGGAGTGCTGGGCGGGGTGCTGGGATCGGTCACGGTGGTGCTCTCTCTCGATGTGGCGGAGGGGCGGTGGTGGGCTCCTCCAACGGGTGAGCCGCGGGGTGTGGCGGCTCGCGGCCGACTCTACTCGCGAGAACGGTCGAGCAGGGGGTCCCGAACAAACATGAGGGAAGCCTCGTCTTTAAGATGGTGAGGTGAAACCTTCGACCGCGCCCAGCATCTCGTACTCCATCACGATCCGGCTCGAGGTGCCGTCCGGCGGCTCGGCCGTCAGCGACCTGACCACGACGGTCGAGAGGGCCGGCGGCATCGTCACGGCCCTCGACGTCGCGGCGTCCGGCGCCGACCACCTGCGCATCGACCTCACGTGCGCGGCGTCCGACACCGATCACGCGGCGATCATCGTCGACGCCCTGAAGGCCGTCGGCGACGTCGACGTCCTCAAGGTCTCCGACCGCACGTTCCTGATGCACCTCGGCGGCGTCATCGAGACCGCCACGAAGCACCCGCTGCGCAACCGCGACGACCTCTCGATGATCTACACGCCCGGCGTCGCGCGCATCTGCCAGGCGATCGTGGCCGACAAGGAGGACGCGCGCCGTCTGACGGTCAAGCGCAACAGCGTCGCGGTCGTCAGCGACGGCTCGGCCGTGCTGGGCCTCGGCAACATCGGCCCGCACGCGGCGCTGCCGGTCATGGAGGGCAAGGCGGCCCTGTTCAAGAGCTTCGCCGACATCGATGCCTGGCCGATCGTGCTCGACACGCAGGACGTCGACCAGATCGTCGAGACCGTCGCGGCGATCTCGCCCGGCTTCGCGGGCATCAACCTCGAGGACATCTCGGCGCCCCGCTGCTTCGAGGTCGAGGCCCGGCTGCGCGAGCGGCTCGACATCCCCGTGTTCCACGACGACCAGCACGGCACCGCGGTCGTCGTGCTCGCGGCGCTGCGCAACGCGCTGAAGGTCGTCGGCAAGGACCTGCCGGCCGCGCGCATCGTGCTGGTCGGTGCGGGCGCCGCCGGCACCGCGGTGCTCAAGGTGCTGCTGCACGCGGGCGCCGTCGACGTCACGGTGTGCGACGTGCAGGGCGTCGTCCACTCCGGCCGCGAGGGCCTCGACCCGTCGCTGGTCTGGACGGCCGAGCACACCAACCCCGCCGGGCACACCGGCACGCTGCGCGACGCGCTGCCGGGCGCCGACGTGTTCATCGGCGTCAGCGCCCCCAACCTGATCACCGCCGAGGACGTCGAGAAGATGGCGCCGGGCTCGATCGTGTTCGCGCTGGCCAACCCCGACCCCGAGATCGAGCCGGCGATCGCCCGCCAGCACGCCGCGGTCGTCGCGACGGGTCGCTCGGACTACCCCAACCAGATCAACAACGTCCTGGCGTTCCCCGGCATCTTCCGCGGTCTGCTCGACGCGCAGAGCCACGGCATCGGCATGGAGGTGCTGCTGGCCGCCGCCGACGCCGTCGCGGGCTCGGTGTCGTCCGACGAGCTCAACGCGAACTACATCATCCCCAGCGTCTTCCACCACGACGTCCACCAGAAGGTCGCCGCCGCCGTGCGCGACGCCGCCGTGCTGGCCGACAAGGGGTCACAGCACCCAGACGAAGCCGATCACGGTCGGGACGACTGACAGGGCGATCCATCCGGGCGCCCACAGCCGGGCCGCGAGGATCAGCCGCACGACGACGTAGGTGACGACGGCGAACACCGCCGACATGACGAGCAGCAGGACGGCGTCGGCGTCACGGCCCTCGCCCTTGACGACGTGCGCCACGACGATGAGTCCGAGCACGCCGTGGATCGCCACGGCGAAGAAGGCGATCGCGCCGACGCGGCGCTGGACGCGGCGCAGGGCCGCGAGCTCGGCGGAGGGGGCCGGCGCGTTCATGCGGTCACGCTCTCGTGGGCGGCGTCGATGATGCGGTGCAGGACGTCGTTCGTCGCGGCGAGGTCGTCCTCGGACATGCCGAGGCGGGCCAGCATCGTCGTCGGCACGGCGAGGGCGCGGCGGCGCAGGGCCCGGCCCTCGGGCGTCACCTCGACGACCAGGACGCGCTCGTCGCGGGGCGAGCGGCGACGCGACACGAGCCCGGCCGCCTCGAGTCGCTTGACGAGCGGCGACGACGTGCCCGGGTCGAGGTGCAGCAGGGCGCTGAGCTCGGACACCGAGAGGCCGGCCGACGCGGTCGCGTCGTGCTGCCAGAGCGCCAGCATCACGAGGTACTGCGGGTGCGTCAGCCCGAGCGGCTCGAGCACGGAGCGGTAGGACGCCACGACCTCGCGGGAGGCCACGGCGAGCGCGAAGCACACCTGCTCCTCGAGGGCGAGGGGATCACGGTCGGTCATGCATCGAGTGTACCAATGATTGGTGCACCAATCATCACTGCGAGGGGGTGACGACGAATGCGCGCAACGTCTCGACGACGAGCCGGTGGTCGTCCCGCTGCGGCAGCCCCGAGACTGCCACGGTGCCGACGCACCCCGTGCCGCGCACGATGATCGGGAACGCCCCGCCGTGGGCCGCGAACCGTGACGTGTCGAGCCGGGAGTCCGCGTCGAAGCTCCTGCCGGCCACGCGGAACTGCTCGCCCACGCGCAGCGAAGACCGTCCGTAGCGGTCGACGACGGCGCACTTGCGCTCGAGCCAGTCGTCGTTGTCGGCCGAGGCGCCCGGCAGGGCGGTGTGGAACAGCCGCTGGCCGTTGCGGCGCACCGAGATCGCGACCGGCAGCCCCTGGGCGACGGCGGCCTCGCGCAGCGCCGAGCCGAGCTCCCACGCGTCGGTCTCGTCGAACGAGTCGAGCACGAGGGTGCGCTCCTGCTCCTCCAGCTCGTCCAGCAGGGTCCGGTCGCTCATGGCGTGCTCCTCGCGGTGGGGGGTGCGGCGGCGTGTCGTGGCCGCTCGCCCTCATGCTGTCACCCCGGGGAGACCATCACGACCCTTCCGGTCGTGACGCCGTCGGCCAGGCGCTGGAGCCCGGCCGGCACGTCGGCGAGCCCGATGCGCTCGCTCACGATCGGCGAGACGGCGCCCGTGGCCGCGAGGGCCGTCAGCTCGTCGTGGCAGTGCCGCACGAGCGCGGGGTCGCGCTGGTTGTACAGGCCCCAGTGGAGCCCGACGACGGAGTAGTTCTTGATCAGGGCGTGGTTCAGCGGCGCCGACTGGATCTCGCCACCGGCGAAGCCGATCACCAGGATGCGTCCCTCGAACGCGATGCACTTGGTCGAGCGCTGGTAGGTCTCGCCCCCGACCGGGTCGTAGACGATGTCGGCGCCCCGGCCGTCCGTCACGTCCTTGACGACCTGGACGAAGTCCTGCTCGTGTCGGTCGACGACGACGTCGGCCCCCAGGGCGCGGGCGACCTCGGCCTTGCCGGCGTTGCCGACGACCCCGATGACGGTCGCGCCGGCGGCCTTGCCGAGCTGGACCGCCGAGCTGCCGACACCCCCTGCGGCGGCGTGGACGAGCAGGACGTCGCCGGCGGCGATCCGCGTGCGGCGGTGCAGGGCGAACCAGCTCGTCTGATAGCCCACGAACAACGACGCCGCCTGCGCGTCGTCGAGCGACCCGGGAGCCGGGAAGGTCGTCGCGACGTCCATCAGCGCGATCTCGGCGAAGGCGCCACCGGGGCCGGCCGGCGCGCCGAGCACGCGGTCACCCACGGCGACGCCCGTGACGTCGGGGCCGAGCTCGAGCACCTCGCCGCACAGCTCGACGCCGGGGGTGAACGGCAGGTCGGGCCGGACCTGGTAGAGCCCGCGGCACATCAGCACGTCGGGGAAGTTGGCCGCGGCGGCGAGCACGCGGACGCTGACCTGGCCGGGCCCCGGCCGCGGGTCGGGCACCTCGGCGAGCGTCAGGACGTCGGCGGGCTCGCCGAGCCGCTCGACCTGCCACGCCCTCATCGGGCGACCTCGAGCAGGCCGGCCGCGCCCATGCCGCCGCCGACGCACATCGACACGACGGCGAACTGGGCTCCGCGGCGACGCGCCTCGAGCAGCGCGTGGCCGACGGCCCGGGAGCCGGTCATGCCGTAGGGGTGGCCGATCGCGATGGCGCCCCCGTTGACGTTCATCCGCTCGGGATCGATGCCGAGGACGTCGCGGCAGTGGACGGCCTGCGCCGCGAAGGCCTCGTTGAGCTCCCACACCCCGATGTCGTCGACGGTCAGCCCGTGCAGGGCCAGGAGCCGCGGGATCGCCGCGACGGGCCCGATGCCCATCTCGTCGGGCTCGCAGCCCGTGACGGTCATGCCGACGTAGTAGCCGAGCGGCTCGATGCCGAGCGAGGCGGCGTGGTCGGAGTCCATCAGGACGTTGGCGGACGCGCCGTCGCTGAGCTGCGAGGCGTTGCCGGCCGTCACGGTCGGCCGGTCGGTGACCTCGCCGGGCTGCAGGACGGTGCGCAGCGCCGCGAGTCCCTCGGCGGTCGTGCCGGCGCGAACGCCCTCGTCGGCCGAGACGGTCTGCTCGACCTCGGAGGTCTCGCCCGTCGCCTTGTCGTGCACCAGCGTCGTGACGGTGATCGGGACGATCTCGTCGTCGAAGATCCCCGCGGCCTGCGCCGCCGCGGCACGCTGCACCGACTGCAGCCCCATCTCGTCCTGGCGCTCACGGCTGACGCCGTACCGCGCCGCGACGTTCTCGGCGGTGTGCAGCATCGGCGCGTAGAGGCCCGGGTGGTGCTGCTCGAGCCAGGGATCGATGGCGCGGTGGGTGTTCATGTGTTCGTTCTGCACCAGCGAGATCGACTCGACGCCGCCCCCGATCGCGATCTTCATGCCGTCGTGGAGGATCTGCTTGGCCGCGATCGACACCGCCATGAGACCCGACGAGCACTGCCGGTCGACGGTCTGGCCCGGGACGGTCACGGGGAGCCCGGCGCGCAGTGCGGCCTGGCGCGCGACGTTGAAGCCCGACGTCCCCTGGGGTGCGGCCGCGCCCAGCACGACGTCCTCGACGGCGGCACCGTCGAGGCCGACCTTGGCGAGCGCCGAGGCGATGGCGTGACCTGCCAGCTGGGGGCTCGTCGTGGTGTTGAAGGCGCCTCGGTACGCCTTGCCGATGGGGGTGCGGGCGGTGGCGACGATCGCTGCTCTGGGCACGGACGGCTCCTCTGGGGTGGGGCTGGAAGATTTTCGGGAAACCTACTTGAACCTGAACCCGGATTCAACTACGGTCCTGAACGTGAGGCCGGTCACGTGAGACAGGTCACAGCATCCCGACGACGAGAGCGACTCCAGATGGTGAACGTGGCGGCGAACGTGTGGTCCAACGCGCAGGACGATCCGGAGAGGATCGCGCTGCGCTCGCCGCGGGGCGACCTGACGTACGGGCAGCTCCGCGAGCTCAGCAGCCGTGTGGCCGGAGCCGTCCGGGCCGCCGGCGTGCGCCCGCTGGACCGGGTCGTGTTCATCGCTCCGAGCGTCATCGAGTTCCCCGTCGTCTACCTGGGGCTGCACGCGGTGGGCGCCAGCGTCATCACGATGAACACCATGGCGACCTCCCCCGAGATCGGCTACGTGCTCGACGACTCCGAGGCGTCGCTGGTCGTCGTCTGGCACGAGTGCGCCGACGCCGCCCGCGCCGCGGCGGGGGAGCGCGGCCTGGACGTGTGGGTCGTCGACGACGGCGCCGCGTTCGACGCCGAGCCGGTCGACGAGGCCCACGAGCACGCACCCGACGACACCGCGATCATCCTGTACACGTCGGGCACGACGGGCCGGCCGAAGGGCGTCGAGCTGACCGCCGCCAACCTGCTCGACACGACGGCGTCGTTCCTGCCGGTGCTGGCGCTGACCCCCGACGACCGCTTCGGCACGGCGCTCCCGCTGTTCCACGTCTACGGCCAGGCCGTCGTCATGAACACGGTCCTCGTCACCGGCGCGTCGCTCTCGGTGCTGTCGCCGTTCGAGCCGACCGCGATGCTCGAGATGCTGCGCCGCGACCGCCTCACGGCGATGGCGGGCGTGCCGACGATGTGGAACGCGCTGCTCCACGCCGCGGCCGACTACGGTCCCAGCGACTTCGAGCACCTGCGGCTCGCCACGTCGGGTGGCGCCTCGCTGCCGGTCGAGGTCATGCGCGCCTTCAACGAGCGGTTCGACTGCGCGATCCTCGAGGGCTACGGCCTGACCGAGTCGACCGGTGCGGCGACGTTCAACGACATCAACCGCGAGCAGAAGGCCGGCACGGTCGGTCCCGCCCTGCCCGGCAGCCTGATCGAGGTGCGCGACGTCACGGGTGCGCCTGTCGAGGCGGGCGTCGTCGGGGAGGTCTTCATCAAGGGCCCCACGATCATGAAGGGCTACCGCAACCGGCCCGACGTCACGGCGCAGGACCTGCAGGACGGCTGGCTCAAGACCGGCGACCTGGGTCTGCTCGACGAGGACGGCTACCTGAGCATCGTCGACCGGGCGAAGGACCTCATCATCCGCGGCGGCTACAACGTCTACCCGCGCGAGGTCGAGGAGGTGCTGTACGAGCACCCCGACATCGTCGAGGTCGCGGTCGTCGGCGTCCCCGACGAGCACTTCGGCGAGGAGGTCGCGGCAGTCGTCGCGCTGCGCGAGGGCTCGACGCTCACGGGAGCCGAGCTGCGGACGTGGGCCAAGGTGCAGCTCTCGGCGTACAAGGTGCCGAGGCTCTACCAGTTCGTCGAGGTGCTCCCGAAGGGCGCGACCGGCAAGATCCTGAAGCGCGAGATCGACCGTGACGCCATCCGCGCCGCGGCGGCGGGGGCGGGGGCCGGCGCATGATCATCGACGGAACCGTCGCCATCGTCACCGGCGCATCGGGCGGGATCGGCTCGGCCCTCGCGCAACGCCTCCTCGAGCACGGGGCCCGCGTCGTCGTGACCGACCTCGACGCCGACCGCGTGGCCCGCACGGTCGCCGAGCTCGAGCTCGTGGGACGGGGGCACGTCGTGGGTCTCGCGGCCGACTGCTCGGTCGAGCAGGACGTCAAGGGCCTGATCGACCTCGCCGAGGAGCGGTTCGGGCCCGTCGACCTCTACGCCGCCAACGCCGGCGTCGGGCTGGGGCAGGGGCTCGAGTCGTCCGAGGGCGACTGGGAGACGTCGATCGACGTCAACGTCCTGGCGCACGTGCGGGCCGCCCGGCTGCTGACACCCGGCTGGCTCGAGCGCGGTCGCGGCTACTTCCTGAGCACCGCGTCCGCGGCCGGGCTGCTGACGCAGATCGGGTCGCCGACGTACTCCGTGACCAAGCACGCGGCGGTCGCGTTCGCCGAGTGGATGTCGGTCACCTACGGGTCGCGGGGCGTGGCCGTGAGCTGCCTGTGCCCCATGGGCGTCAACACGGCGATGCTGAACGGCGGCGCCGAGTCCGATGACGAGACCGCCCGCATGGGCGCCAGGGCCGTCACGGACGCGGGCGGGGTCATGGAGCCGCTCGAGGTGGCCGACGTCGTGATCGAGGCCATCGGCAC
This sequence comes from Aeromicrobium sp. CFBP 8757, assembly GCF_014841755.1. Lineage (NCBI taxonomy): Bacteria > Bacillati > Actinomycetota > Actinomycetes > Propionibacteriales > Nocardioidaceae > Aeromicrobium > Aeromicrobium sp. CFBP 8757. Next base: position 327,567 of record NZ_JACYUM010000002.1, on the reverse strand, counting down.
CGAGCAGTTCCTGATCCTGCCGCACGCCGAGGTGCTCGAGTTCTACCGGCGCAAGGCGTCCGACTACGACCGCTGGCTCGCCGGCATGCGCCGCTACCAGGACTCGCTGTCATGACGCACCGGGCCGTGCTGTTCGACTTCGGCGGCGTCCTGACGTCCAGCGTGCTCGACGCCTTCGCCGGCTTCGGCGCTGCCGACTGCGGCGATGCGGGACTGCCGCTGCGCCTCCTGGGGTCGGACCCCGAGTCGAAGCGCCTGCTGACCGAGCACGAGGAGGGCCGGCTCGACGACGACGGGTTCGAGGCGGGGTTCGCGCAGCGGCTGCGCGCGCACGGCGCCGACGTGTCGGCCGACGGCCTGATCGCGCGGATGCAGTCGCGGCTCGTGCGCGACGACCGGACCGTCGAGCTCGTGGCGTCGCTGCGGGCGGACGGCGTCCCGGTCGGGCTCCTGTCGAACTCGCTGGGACGTGACTGCTACGCCGGCTTCGACCTGCCGGCCATGTTCGACGCCGTCACGATCTCCGGCCAGGAGGGTGTGCGCAAGCCGTCGCGCCGCCTCTACGAGATCGGGTGCGAGCGCCTCGGCGCCGCCCCCTCCGAGGTCGTCATGGTCGACGACCTCGCCCAGAACATCGTCGCTGCCGAACGTCTCGGGATGGGTGGCGTCGTGCACCGCAGGGCATCCGACACCGCGGAGGAGCTCGACCGGCTCCTCGGCAGGTCGTCGGTCCGGGATGCCGCCCTGCGGTGAGTGAGGCATCGGGGGAGATGAGCACCACCCACGGCAACGCCACCCGGCCGCGCCGCACCACCCGTCGCCCCATCGCGGGACGACGACAGTCTCAGGAGGACTCATGAATGTTCGACGAATCGGCGGCGTGCTCGCAGCTGCGCTGGCCCTGACGGTCACCGCCGCGTGCGGCAGCAGCGACTCGGCCGGATCCGGCGGCGGGGACGGTGGCGGCGACGGCAAGTACACGATCGGCATCGTCAAGTTCGCCTCGAGCGACCAGACGTCCGAGCAGGCGATCAAGGGCTTCCGCGACTACGCCGAGAAGCAGGGCTGGGAGACCAGCGCGGTCGACCCGCAGGGAGCCGTCGACAAGGCCAACGGCTCGATGCAGGACTACGTGCAGAAGGGCGTCGACCTCATCGTGACGGCGGTGTTCGACAGCACCACCCTGACGGCCGGCGCCCAGGCGGCCAAGGCCGCCGGGATCCCCGTCGTCTCGATCTCGGGCGGCACCACCGACGGCATCACGGCCAACCTCGACGCCGGTGTGTCCAACGGCGAGCCCGTCGCGAAGCAGCTCGTGGAGGACCTCGGCGGCAAGGGCGAGGTGCTCGTCCTGGGCTACAAGAGCGGTCTCCCGTGCATCGGTCGCGAGCAGGCGCTCGACGACGCGCTGAAGAGCACCGACATCACGACGACCCGCAACGAGGTCCCGATCCCCGGCCAGGTCGAGGCCAGCACGCAGTTCGCCCAGGCCTGGCTCGCCAAGCACCCCGCGGGCAGCGAGCCGCTCGCGGTCTGGGGCTGCTTCGACGATCCCGCGCTCGGTGCGATCGCCGCGCTCAAGTCGGCCGGTCGCGACGACGTCAAGGTCTACGGCATCAACGGCCAGCCCGGCGCGATCAGCGCGATCAAGGACGGCGACATGCGCGCCACGGTCTACCTGCTGGCGACCGAGGCGGGCGAGAACTTCGCCAAGCTCGTGCCCGAGTTCGTCGAGGGCGGCGTCGACGCGGAGCCCCAGGAGGTCGCCCTGACGAACGTGCTGGTCACGACCGACACGATCGACGACTTCCTCACGAAGTACCCGAACTCGACGAAGTAGTCCTGTCCCGAGCACGTCCTCCGGGGCCGACCGGCCCCGGAGACCGAGGAGGAGTGTCATGACCGAAGCAACAGCCCTCGACGACCCGACGGTCGCCTCCGTGCCCGCGCCGACCTGCCTGGAGATGACCGGCGTCTCCAAGCAGTTCGGTGGGCACCAGGCCCTGGAGGACGTGTCCATCTCGCTCAGCCCCGGACGGGTGCTGGCCCTGTGCGGCGCCAACGGGGCCGGCAAGTCGACCCTGGTCCGCATCCTGGCCGGGGCCGAGTCGGCCGATGCCGGCACGATCCGGGTGCACGGGTCGGAGGTCTCGATCGGTGCACCGCAGGACGCCACGAGGCTCGGCCTGAGCTTCATCCACCAGGAGCTCAACCTGGTGCCCAAGTTCACGGCCCTGCAGAACATGGCGATGGGCGCCGACCGCACCCGCCGGTCGGGCGTGCTCGACCTGCGGGGCCTACGACGCAAGGCGCTGCAGGTGCAGGACCGCATCGGCTACCGCGTGCCGCTCGACGCCCGCGTCGAGGACCTCACGGTCTCCGACCGCTGGATGGTGTCGCTCGGGCGCTCGCTGATGCGCGACGCGACGATCGTCGCGATGGACGAGCCCACGGCGTCGTTCACCAAGGAGGAGGCCGAGCGTCTCTACGCGATCATCGACGAGCTGACGGCCGACGGCGTCGGCATCATCTACATCTCCCACCGCCTCGAGGAGGTGCTGCAGGTCGCCGACGACGTGACGGTGCTGCGCAACGGACGTCTGGTGGGCAGCTTCGCCGCCGCGGACCTCGACCTGGGGTCCCTGACCCGGCACATCGTGGGCCGCGACGTCGCCGAGGTCGCCCACCGCGTCACCGACGTCGACCCGACGACCGCGCCGGTGCTGCTCGAGGTCGCGGGCCTGACCCGCGAGCCGCGGGTGCGCGACGCGAACCTGACGCTGCACCGCGGCGAGATCCTCGGCATGGCCGGACTGGTGGGCGCGGGACGCACCGAGCTGGCCCGCCTGCTGATCGGTGCCGATCCGGTCGGCTCGGGCACCATGACGCTCGACGGCACGCCCTACCGTCCCCGGTCGCCGTTCGACGCGATCAGGGCCGGTGTCGCGCTCGTCCCCGAGGAGCGTCGCTCGCAGGGCCTGATCCTGCGCAACTCGGTCAGCTCGAACCTCGGGATGGCCTCGCTGAAGGACCCGTCGCGCCGGTCCCGCACCTACAGCCCGCGGCGGGCCGCCGCGATCGCCCGCGAGGCGGTCGCGCGGTTCGGCATCAAGGCCACCTCGGTGCACGAGACCGTCGGCGAGCTCAGCGGCGGCAACCAGCAGAAGATCGTCGTCGGCAAGTACGTGCTCGCCGGGCCGCAGCTGCTGATCCTCGACGAGCCGACCGTGGGCGTCGACGTCGGCGCGCGCAGCGAGATCTACGACATCATCCGCGACCTGGCGGCGCAGGGGACCTCGATCCTCATGATCTCCAGCGACTTCGAGGAGCTCGCGATCTGCGACCGCGTCGTCGTGATGCGCGAGGGGACGATCACCGCCTCCGTCCCGGCCGCCCGCGCCACCAAGGACCACCTCACGTCGCTGTGCTTCGGCACCGCCGACACCGCACCGTCCGACCCCTCAGCCCTCGACACCGCCACCCTCACCGCAGAACGGGACCCGTCATGACCACAGCCACCATCGATCCGACCGCCGTCGTCGCGGCCCGTCCCGCGAGCGCCCGGGTCTGGAGGTGGTTCGGACGGTACGGGGCCCTGCTGGTGCTGGCGATCCTCGTCGTGGGCACGAGCATCCTCGAGCCGACGACGTTCGCGACGTACGACAACTTCATCAACATCCTGAACCAGAGCGCGCTGTCGGCGATCATCGCGATGGGCCTGACGTTCGCGCTGGTGACGGGTGAGTTCGACCTCAGCATCGGCAACGTCGCGAGCCTCTCGGGGGTCGTGTGCCTGAGCGCGATGGTCGACCAGGACATCAGCATCGTGGCGGCGCTCGTGCTGGCCGTCGTGATCGGCGCGGTGGTGGGCCTGCTCAACGGCCTGGTCGTGACGCTGATGAACGTCAACGCCCTCGTCGCGACGCTCGGCATCGGCACCGTCGCGGTCGGCGTCAACTACGCCGTGGCGGGCGGCACGCCCGTGGGCCTGCCCGATCCCGGCAGCTTCATCCAGCTGACGCTCGGGCGCTTCCTCGGCATCCCGTACCCCGTCTACATGATGCTGGGCCTGGCCGCGGTCCTGTGGTTCGTGCTGAACCGCACGGTCCTCGGGCAGTCGATGCAGGCCGTCGGCGGCAACCCCGTCGCCGCGCAGCTGTCGGGCATCCGCGTCGAGCGGGTGCGGGTGTTCGCCTTCGTGATCTGCGGCGTGTGCGCGGGCCTCACGGGCATCCTGCTCGCGTCGCGGACCGGCAGCGCGGCGGTGTCCGGCGGCGACTCGTACCTGCTCGCGGCCTTCGCGGCCGCCTTCTTCGGATCGGCCGTGCTGCGCGACGGCGAGTTCCACGTCATCGGCACCCTGGTGGGCGTCATCACGGTCTCGGTGGGGTTCAACGCCATCGCGCTGATCGGGCTCGAGACGTACTGGCAGTACCTGTTCCAGGGGCTCCTGCTGATCCTCGGTGTCGGTGTCGGCTCGCTGGCGCGTCGCCGGGCAGCGGCGGCGTGAATGACATGAAACTGAACTCAGATTCATGTAGGGTCGAGTCATGGCGAACCTGACCCAGCAGCTCGTGCGCACCGAGCGTCGCGGCGCCGTGCTGCTCGTGACGCTCGACCGCCCCGAGCGGCTCAACGCCTGGACCGACGCGCTGGAGGACCGGTACTTCGACGTCCTCGAGGCCGCCGACGCCGATCCGGACATCCGGGCGATCGTCGTGACCGGCGCCGGCCGTGGCTTCTGCGCCGGTGCCGACATGGACGACCTCGCTGGTGCGTCCAGCGCGTCGGACGCCGACATCGACCGACCGCGTCCCCGGCACCTGCCGATGACGCTCCGCACCCCGCTCGTCGCGGCGGTCAACGGCGCCGCGGCCGGCCTCGGACTCGTCGAGGCGCTGTACTGCGACGTCCGGTTCGCCTCGCCCGACGCGGTGTTCCTGACGGCCTTCGTCCGTCGCGGGCTGGCCGCCGAGTACGGCGTCTCGTGGCTCCTGCCGCGGATCATCGGGCGGAGCCGCGCCCTCGACCTGCTGCTGTCGGGACGCCGGGTCGGCGGCGAGGAGGCGTACCGGATCGGTCTGGTCGACCACCTGGTCCCGGCCGACGAGCTCGTCGACGCCGCTGTGGCCTACGCCGCCGACCTCGCCACGGCCTGCTCGCCGTGGTCGATCGCCACGATCAAGCGCCAGGTCGACCTCGACGGCGACCGCGGCTTCGAGGCGTCCGTCGAGGACGCCGACACCCTCATGCGCGCCTCGTTCCGCGGGGCCGACATCGCGGAGGGCGTCGCGAGCTTCACCGAGCGACGCCCTCCCGTTTTTGCCCCTCTGACCACGTCAAGCACGTCCCACAAGGAGATCTGATGGAGTTCGCACCCAGCCCCCGCGCCCTCGAGTACCAGGAGAAGCTCCTGGACTTCATGGACAGCTACATCTACCCCGCCGAGCCGATCTACGCCGCCCAGATGGCCGAGTCCGGCGACGCGAACTTCCACCCGCCGATCCTCGAGGAGCTCAAGACCGAGGCCCGCAAGCGCGGCCTCTGGAACCTCTTCCACCCGCACGAGGACGAGGCCTGGGGGTCGCCGGGCCTGAGCAACCTCGACTACGCCCCGCTCGCCGAGATCATGGGCCGCAGCCCCTACATCGCCCCCGAGGCCATGAACTGCAACGCCCCCGACACCGGCAACATGGAGGTGCTGCAGCTGTTCGGCACCGACGAGCACAAGGAGAAGTGGCTCAAGCCGCTGCTCGCCGGCGAGATCAACTCGGCGTTCTGCATGACCGAGCCCGAGGTCGCCAGCTCCGACGCGACCAACGTCCAGCTCCGCATGGACGCCGACGGCGACGAGTACGTGCTGAACGGCCGCAAGTGGTTCGCCTCGAACGCGCTGCACGCCAACTGCAAGGTGCTCATCGTGATGGGCAAGACCAACGTCGACGCCGCGAAGCACCGCCAGCAGTCGATGATGGTCGTGCCGATCGACACCCCGGGCGTCACGATCGTCCGCGGCCTGCCGGTCTTCGGATACATGGACCGCGAGGGTCACGCCGAGATCCTGTTCGAGGACGTCCGCGTGCCCAAGACGGCGCTGCTCGCCGAGGAGGGTGACGGCTTCATGATCAGCCAGGCCCGCCTGGGCCCCGGTCGCATCCACCACTGCATGCGCTCGATCGGCATGGCCGAGCGCGCGCTCGACCTCATGATCGGTCGCGCGCAGAACCGCGTGACGTTCGGCGAGCCCGTCGCCAACCGCTCGAACATCCAGGACTGGATCGCCGAGGCGCGCATCGAGATCGAGATGATCCGCCTGCTGACGTTCAAGACCGCCTGGCTGATGGACACCGTCGGCAACCAGAAGGCCCGCATCGAGATCGCGGCGATCAAGGTCGCGGCCCCCGCCGTCGCCCTGAAGATCATCGACCGCGCGATCCAGGTGCACGGCGGCGGCGGCATCACGGACGACTTCCCGCTCGCGAGCTTCTACGCCCACCAGCGCACCCTGCGGCTGGCCGACGGCCCCGACGAGGTGCACAAGCGCACGATCGCCCAGGTCGAGCTGCGGCGCATCTCGCCCGAGTGGAACAAGAAGAAGTGAGTCGCGAGGGACGGCTCGCGGGCCGCACCGCGATCGTCACGGGCGCGTCCCGCGGCATCGGGCTCGCGGCCGCGGTGGCGCTGCACGAGGCCGGCGCCAACGTCGTGCTGACGTCCCGCACCGAGGAGGCGGCCGTGGCGGCCGCCGCCTCGGTGGGCGACCGCGCCCTCGGGGTGCAGGCGCACGCGACCGACGAGGCCGCGGCCCGTGCCTGCGTCGAGCGCACGATGGAGGTCTTCGGCAGCATCGACGTCCTGGTCAACAACGCCGGCACCAACCCGGCGTACGGGCCGCTGCTGTCGCAGGACCACGGGCGGTTCGCCAAGACGATGGACGTCAACCTGTGGGCGCCGATCCTGTGGTCGCAGCTCGTGCACGACGCCTGGATGGGCGAGCACGGGGGCTCGATCGTCAACACCGCGTCGCTGGGCGGCATCGTCGTGGCGCCCGACCTCGGGATCTACCACGTCTCGAAGGCGGCGCTGATCCACCTGACCAAGCAGCTCGCGGTCGAGGTGGGGCCGGGCATCCGCGTCAACGCCGTGGCCCCGGGCGTCGTCCGCACCCGGCTCGCCGAGGCGCTGTGGAAGGAGCACGAGGACGCCGTCGCCCGGCGGACGCCGCTGGGACGCATCGGCGAGCCCGCCGACGTCGGCTCGGCGATCGCCTTCCTGGCCTCGGACGACTCGTCGTGGATCACGGGGGAGACCATCGTGATCGACGGCGGGCAGATGATCGGCGCGACCGCCGCGGCCGATGCCGCGACGATCGCCGTCGGGGTCGGCTGACCCGTGGCCGTCGCCGGAACCGCCTCCGACGTGGCGGTCGACCTCGACGTCCTCGGCGCGCTGCTGCGCGCCGACGGCGTCGGGGCGGTCGCACCCTTCTCCGCCGTCCGCGTCGGGCGGGGGCAGTCGAACCTGACGTACCTCGTCGAGGACGCCGCGGGGTCCCGGTGGATCGTCCGTCGTCCGCCCCGGGGGCACCTGCTCGACTCGGCGCACGACGTGCTGCGCGAGCACCGCATCCTCTCGGCGCTCCAGGGCACCGGGGTGCCGGTGCCGGCCGTCGTCGGACGGTACGTCGATGACGGCCTCGCCGAGACGCCCGTCGTCGTGATGGAGCACGTCGACGGCCTGGTCGTCGACCGTCCCGAGGTGGCGGCGGCCACCGACACGGCCCTGCGCGCGGCGCTGGGCCCGTCGCTGGCCCGCACGCTGGCGGCGGTGCACGAGGTCGACGTCGAGGCCGTCGGCCTGGCCGACCTCGCCAGCCACGCGCCGTACGCCGCCCGCCAGCTCAAGCGCTGGTCGCGGCAGTGGGACGCGAGTCGCACGCGCGAGCTGCCGGCGCTGGAGCGGCTGACCGAGCTGCTGCGCCGCAGGATGCCCGAGCAGCACGAGCTGACCCTCGTGCACGGCGACTTCCACATCCGCAACGTCATCGCGGATCCTGCGACGGGCGACCTGCGGGCCGTCCTCGACTGGGAGCTCAGCACCTTGGGCGACCCGCTGGCCGACATCGGCAGCCTGCTGGCGTACTGGCCGGAGGCCGGCGACCCGCCCACGGGCCTGTTCGCCGCGTCGACCCTGCCGGGGTTCGCGGACCGCCGCGCGATGGCCGACACGTACCTCGCGGCGTCCGGGCGCGACGCCGCGGACCTCGACTACTGGCACGTGCTGGGCCTGTGGAAGATCGCCGTGATTTCCGAGGGCGTCCTGCGGCGCGCCCTCGACGACCCGCGCAACGCGGCCGACGGCGGCCCGCCCGAGCCGGGCTTCGTCGACAGCCTCGTCGACCGTGCCTGGGCCACGGCGCGCGCCGCCGGCCTCGACACCTGACCCGCCCCCACCGACCCGTCCGACCGATCCCGACCGAGGAGAACACCATGACCGACACCCCCTACGTGGGCGACTTCCTGAAGGACTCGCCGAAGAACTGGGGCAAGTGGGGCCCGGACGACGAGGTCGGCTCGCTCAACTACCTGACGTCCGCCGAGGTGCTCCGCGGCGTCGCGAGCGTCAGGTCGGGAGAGGTCTTCACGCTGCAGGTGCCGATGGGCAACCCGGGCGGCGACCCGGTCTGGCCGGGCCGCGAGAGCATCCAGCGCCGCAACGTCATGGACGAGTCGTTCTTCGAGCGCGGCGAGGGGGACGAGACCCCGGGCGGCGCGCACTACTCCGACGACGTCGCGACCCTGTTCCTGCAGGCCTCGACGCAGTACGACTCGCTGGGCCACGTCTGGTTCGACGGGCAGATCTGGAACGGCTACGACGCGTCGACGACCGCCGGCGGCATGGCGAGGGCGTCGGTGCTGCCGATCGCCGAGCGCGGCGTCGTGGGCCGGGGCGTCCTGCTCGACGTCGCCCGCCACCGCGGCAAGAAGGTGCTCGACAAGGGCGAGACGTTCACCCACGAGGACCTGCTGGAGGTCGCCGAGGCGCAGGGGCTGACGATCGAGAAGCACGACGTGCTGATCGTCCGCACGGGCTTCATCGGCTCGTACTACGACACGACCCCGGAGGAGTTCTACGACGGCTTCCTCGAGCCCGGCCTGACGTACAGCCCCGAGCTCGTGCGCTGGTTCCGGGACATGGAGATCCCGAACCTCGTGACCGACACGATCGCCAACGAGGTGACGTTCGAGCCCGGCACCGGCGTGACGCTGCCGCTGCACAGCGCCCTGATGCGCAACCTGGGGGTGACGTTCACCGAGATCGCCTGGCTCGAGGAGCTCGCGGAGGCCTGCGCCGCCGACCGGCGGTGGACGTTCCTCTACACCGCCGCGCCGCTCAAGGTCGTCGGCGGGACGGGTGCGCCGGTCAACCCGGTGGTCGTGCGATGAGCGCGCCGCTGGACGTCGTCGCGACGATCGCGGTGCGACCCGGGCGGGCCGATGCCGTCGTCGAGATCGTGACCGCGCACCTCGACACGATCCGGGCCGAGGACGGGTGCCTGCGCTACGACCTGTACCGCGTCCGGCGCGACGACGACACCCTGGTGATGGTCGAGCAGTGGGCGTCGAAGGACGCGCTGAGGGCCCACGGCGAGGCGCCGCACTTCCGGGAGATGTCGGCCGAGCTCGCCCCCGAGCTGGCGGCCGCGCCGGTCGTGCGGGTGCTCGAGCCGGCCTCTCGGTTTGCAACCTGAAACCTAGTTCAGTAGAAAGAATGGATGACCAGCGGGCGCGAGGAGGCCGATGTGGCACTGAGCGACGTCCCCCTGCCCAAGGGCCCGCCGACGACCGCGCGCGGCGTGCGCACCCGTGCGGCGCTGGTCTCGGCCGCCCGCACGGTCTTCGAGCGTGACGGGTTCCTCGCCTCGCGGCTGACCGACATCACTGCCGAGGCGCAGTGCTCGACCGGCACGTTCTACACGTACTTCGTGAGCAAGGAAGAGATCTTCATGGCGGTCATGGAGGCCGCCAAGGACGAGATGATGCACCCCGGCATGCCGCACGTCGCCGAGGCCGAGGACCCCATGGCCGTCATCGAGGCCAGCAACCGTGCCTACTTCGAGACCTACAAGCGCAACGGCCGTCTCATGATGCTGCAGGAGCAGGTCGCCACGATCGACGCCGACTTCCGCGCCCAGCGGCTGCAGCGCGGCGAGGCGTTCGCCCACCGCAACGCCAAGAGCATCCAGAAGATGCAGGACGCCGGCCTGGTCGACGCCGACCTCGACCCGATCATGACGTCGCGCGCCCTCTCGGGCATGGTCTCGCGCCTGGCCTACTCCAGCTTCGCGCTGGGCGAGAACTGGCCCGTCGACGACCTCGTCGAGACCACGACCCTGCTCTGGGCCAACGCCCTCGGCCTCGGCAACCGCGTCGCCTGACGCACCGACGGCGCTAGAGGGTCAGCACGAGCTTGCCGGTGTTGGCGCCGGAGAACAGCATCAGCAGCGCGTCGGGGAAGGCGTCGATGCCACCGGCGACCTCGTGCTCCCGGGCGATCAACGACCCGTCCGCGATGCGTGCCGAGATGTCCGCGACGGCCTCGGGGTAGCGGTCCTCGAAGTCGAACACCAGGAAGCCGGCCATCGACGCCCGGTTGACCAGCAGCGACATGTAGTGCGCCGGTCCGGGGGGCGGCTCGGTCGCGTTGTACGTCGAGATCGCGCCGCAGATCGCGACGCGGGCGCCGAGGCGCAGCGTGCGCAGGACCGAGTCGAGCACCTCGCCGCCGACGTTGTCGAAGTAGACGTCGACGCCGTCGGGGGCCACGGCGCGCAGGGCGCGGTGGACGGGCCCCTCGCGGTGGTCGATCGCGGCGTCGAACCCGAGCTCGTCGGTCAGCCAGGCGCACTTCTCGGGGCCGCCCGCGATGCCGACGACCCGGCACCCGTGGGCCCTGGCGAGCTGGCCGACGACGCTGCCGACCGCGCCGGCGGCACCGGAGACGACGACGGTGTCGCCGGGACGCGCACGGGCCACGTCGAACAGGCCGAACCAGGCCGTCATGCCCGGCATGCCGAGCGCGCCGAGCCACGTCGTGGCCGGGGCGACCGACAGGTCGATGCGGGTCAGCTCCGAGCCGTCGACGACGGCGTGCGTCGCCGCGCCGATCGTGCCGGTGACGGTGTCGCCCTCGGCGAGGTCGGGGTGGCGCGACGAGAGCACCGTGGCGACGCCGAATGCCCGCATCACCTCGCCGATCTGCACGGGCGGCACGTACGAGCGGACGTCGTTCAGCCAGCCCCGCATGGCCGGGTCGAGCGACAGGTGCGTCGTGCGGACGAGCACCTCGCCCTCGGCGGGCTCCGGCAGCCGGGTCTCGCGGACGTCCCACGTCGAGGCGTCCGGCAGGCCGACGGGGCGTGCGGCCAGGTGCACGCGGCGGGCGGTCGTCACCACCGTCAGGCCTGCGCGGGGTACTCGGTGAACTGGCCGACGGACTCCGCGACGCAGATCGGCTTGTCGGCGCCCTCGCGCTCGAAGACCTGCTTCGTGACGATGCGGGCCGCGCCGCCCCCGACGTCGTCGACCGAGACGATCTCGGCGTGCATGCGGATGCGCGAGCCGACGGGGTTGGGCGACGGGAACCGCACCTTCTCGTAGCCGTAGTTGAGGCTGTGGGCGAAGCCGTCGAAGGCCATGAGGTCCTCCATGAAGCGCGGACCGATCGAGAGGCTGTAGAGGCCGTGGGCGATCGTCGACCCGAAGTCGCTGGCGGCGGCGCGCTCGGGGTCGACGTGGATCCACTGGTGGTCGCCGGTCAGCTCGGCGAAGGCGTCGATGCGCTCCTGCGTGATGTCGTGCCACTCGGTCGGTCCCAGCGTCGTCCCGACGAGGTCCTTGAGGTCCTGGATCGAGGTCGGGCGGATCGGGGCGTGGGTGTCGGGCATGGTTCCTCCGGTTCGAGAGCGTGATCGGACGCTACTTGAACCTGAACCCGAGTTCAAGTAGCGTGACCTGCCTCACACCTGTCCGCCCGAGGAGGCCCCCGCATGGCAGTCATCGACGTCAACGGCACGACCCTGAGGTACGAGGACGAGGGGCCGCGCGACGGCCATGCCGTCGTCATGAGCCCGTCGATGTTCTTCGACGTCCGCATGTTCGAGGCGCAGGCAGCGGCGCTGTCCGACCGGTTCCGGGTCGTCCGCTACGACCACAGGGGGCAGGGCGAGAGCGCCCGTGACGTCCGTGAGCGGCTCGACATGGACACGCTGGCCGAGGACGCCGCGGCGCTCATCGAGGCGCTCGACCTCGCACCGTGCACGTTCGTCGGCAACTCGATGGGCGGCTTCGTCGGTCTGCGCCTCGCGGCCCGACGTCCGGACCTGCTGGCGTCGGCGGTGCTGATGGGGACGTCGGCCGACGTCGAGGAGCAGGCCGAGGCGATGGACGGGCTCGTCGAGGTGCTGGCCGAGCAGGGCATCGAGCCGGTGCTCGACGGGGTGCTGCACTTCATGATGGGCGACACGACGCTGACGGACCCGTCGCGCGCCGAGGTGCTCGCCGAGGTCACGGCCCTGCTGCGCAGCCGCACGCCGGAGTACGCCGACGCCGCCTGGAACATCGCCCACCGCCTGCCCGTGCTCGACGAGCTGGCCTCGATCTCGGTGCCGGTCCTCGTGGTGGCCGGCACCGAGGACCACACCTATCCGCCGCCGAAGTCGCAGCAGATCGTCGACGCGACACCGGGCGCGGTGCTCGAGGTCATGGAGCGCACCGGCCACGTGCACGCCATGGAGAACCCCGACGCCGTGATCGACGTCCTCGAGCGCCACCTCGCCGGTCTCGACCTCGGGGCCCCGGCATGAGCCTGTTCGTCGCCGACACCGGCGAGGCGGACCTGCCGGCGGTGCTGTGCCTGCACTCGCTGTTCCTCGACCACACGATGTTCGACGGCCTGGTCAGCGCCCTCGCCGGCCGGTTCCGCGTCGTCCGCCCCGACTTCAGGGGGCAGGGTGCGAGCGGTGACGCGTCGGCGACCGTGACGATGGACGACTGCGCCGACGACGTGCTGGCGCTGCTCGACCGCCTGGGACTCGACCGGGTGCACGTCGTGGCCCAGTCGATGGGCGGCGACGTCGCGGTGCGTGTCGCCGCGCGACGGCCCGAGGCCGTCGACCGCATGGTGCTGCTGGGGTCGTCCGCGCGCGAGGAGCCCGCCGAGCACCTGGAGGCGTTCCGGCCGATCGTCGACGAGGTGGCCCGCCACGGCTTCGCGGGCGAGCTGCTCGAGACGACGATGCAGATCATGTTCGGCGAGACCGTCCGGTCCGACCCGTCCCGCGCCGCGCTGCTGGCGCCCTGGCGAGATCACATCGCGGCGCTGTCGCCGGGGCTCTCGCACGCGGTCCGCGGCGTCGTCGAGAGGCCGAGCGCCGTGGCGCTGCTGCCGCGCATCACCGCGACGACGCTCGTGGTCAGCGGTGGCGAGGACCACGCCCGTCCGCCGGAGTGGTCGGACGAGCTCGTGCGGGGGATCCCCGGTGCCGAGCTGTGGAGCCTGCCGACGACGGGGCACAGCGTGATCCTCGAGCGTCCCGACGAGGTCGTCGACCGTGTCGTCGCGTTCCTGTCCGAGGGGCGGGAAGGCTCTTGACCGGCCCTGTGACCTCGGACACACTAAACCCGAATCTGAATCCGACCTCAACATTCATCACCGTGAGAGAAGGGTGGTCCTGATGGCCTCCGTCCAGACCGTCACCGGCGCGATCGACTCCAGCGAGCTCGGCCGCACCCTGGTGCACGAGCACGTGTTCGTGCTCAACACCGAGTACAAGGAGAACTACCTGACGGAGTGGGACGAGCAGGAGCGCATCGACGACGCCGTGCAGAAGCTGACCGACCTCAAGGAGGTCGGCATCGACTCGATCATGGACCCGACGGTGCTCGGCCTCGGCCGCTACATCCCGCGCATCCAGAAGATCGCGGCCCGCGTCGACGTCAACATCGTCGTCGGCACGGGGCTCTACACGTACGACGAGGTGCCCCACCAGTTCGAGCACCAGGGCCCCGGCCTGCTGGTCGACATCCCCGAGCCGCTCACCGCGATGTTCGTCAAGGACATCACCGAGGGCATCGCCGACACCGGCGTCAAGGCCGGTCTGCTCAAGTGCGCGATCGAGCACCAGGGGCTGACGCCCGGTGTCGAGCGGGTCATGCGGGCCGTCGGACAGGCCCACGTGCAGACCGGGACGCCCATCACGGTGCACACCAACCCCGCGACCGGGTCGGGACTCGTCGCGCAGAAGGTGCTGAAGGAGGAGGGCGTCGACCTGTCGAAGGTGATCATCGGCCACTCCGGCGACACCAACGACATCGACTACCTGTGCAAGGTCGCCGACGCGGGCTCGATGCTCGGCATGGACCGCTTCGGGCTCGACCTGTTCAACCCGCTCGAGGAGCGCATCGGCACGATCATCGAGCTCGTGCGCCGCGGGTACGTCGAGAACATCACGCTGGCCCACGACGCCAACTGCTACATCGACTACTTCAGCCCCGAGGCCAAGCACCAGGCCGCGCCGAACTGGCACTTCCGCCACATCAGCGAGGACGTCATCCCGGCGTTGCTGAAGGGTGGCCTGTCGGAGGGCGACATCGACACGATCCTGGTGGGCAACCCGCGCCGTCACTTCGAGTGAGCCGCCGGGTCGACGTGGATCTTGGGCCCGGGGCCCGCGTCGACCGGGCGGACGCCGCCCAGCACCTCGCCGACGTCGTCGAGCGTCAGGGTCGCGCCCACGAGCCCGCGGGGGTCGACGGCGCCCGAGGCGTACAGCTCGATCGCGCCGGCGAAACCGGGTGACGCGCTGAGGATGCCGACGGCGTGGGCGTCCTTCATGACGAGCACGCGGGTGTCGAGCAGGCTCGCTGCGTCGGACAGCCCGATCAGGACGATGCGACGTCCGGCGTCGACCAGCCCGGCGGCGAGGGCGGGCGAGCCGGGGCCGTTCGACGCGTCGATGACGGCGTCCCACCGCAGGTCGGGGAGGTCGTCCGACGTCCACGCCCCGTGCGCACCGTGGGTGCGGGCGACGTCGAGCGACGCCCGGGTCGCCCCCAGCACGTGCACCTCGCACCCGCGGGCGAGGGCGAACATCGTCGCCAGCAGGCCGATCGTGCCGGGGCCGATCACGAGCAGCCGCTCGCGGGGGGCCAGGTCGGCCGCCAGGACGGCGCGCAGGGCGTTGCCACCCGGCTCGACCATCGCGCCCGCGGTGTCGTCGACGGAGTCGGGCAGGCGCAGCAGCGCCGAGACGGGCACCGCCATCTGCTCGGCCAGGGCGCCGTCGAAGCCGCGTCTCAGCCCGATCTCGTGCCGGTGCTCGCACACGTGCTGCCGGCCGGCCAGGCAGCGGTGGCAGGCGCCGCAGCCGATCTGGGTGTCGCCCGTCGTGCGGCGCCCGAGCCACGAGGCGTCGACGCCCTCGCCGACGGCGCTGACCGTGCCGCACCACTCGTGCCCGGGACGCAGCGGGTAGGCGGCCAGCCCGTCGCGCAGGTACTCCATCTCGCCCGAGAACAGCTCGGTGTCGGTGCCGCACACGCCGACCCGCGCGATGTCGACCACGACGTGGCCGGGTGCGGCGCGCGGTGGCTCGACGTCGTCGACGGTCCACCGGCCGGGCCCGGTCAGCACGAAGGCCCTCACGGGGCGTCCGGCCGGACGCCCGAGCGACGGGCCAGCACCCGGTCCATGTGGCGGAAGACCGGTCGCAGCCCCGCCGTGACCGTGCCGGGCAGCGTCGCCATGCCGATCTCGGCGGCGGCACCCTGCAGGCTCGTGACCCGCGAGGGTCGGGCGACCACGGCCCGCACGAGCCAGCCGGCCGCCTTCTCGGCGCTCAGCATCGGCATCGCCTGGTAGATGTCGGTGCGGCCCGACATCTCGGTGCGCACCATGGGGAAGTAGACCGTCGTGGCCGAGACGCCGTCCGAGCCGAGCTCGGCGACGAGCGATCGCGTGAACGACTCGAGGGCGCTCTTGCTCGCGAGGTAGGCCGAGAACAGGGGGATCGGCAGCTGTGTCGACATGCTCGACGAGATCACGACGTGACCACGGCCCTGCTCGAGGAAGCGCGGCACGAGCGCGAGGGTCAGGCGCACCGCACCGAAGTAGTTGATCGCCATGGTGCGCTCGTAGTCGTGCATGCGGTCGAGCGAGGCGGTGATGGGGCGCCGGATCGATCGCGCCGCGTTGTTGACCAGGGTGTCGATGCGCGGGTGGTCGGCCAGCAGGCGTGCCGCGACGGCATCGGTGTCGTCCGGGTCGCTGAGGTCGACGACGTACGCGTGCGCGACGCCCCCCGCGCGACGGATGTCGTCGGCGACCGACTCGAGCTCGTCGTCGCGCCGCGCCAGCAGGCAGACGGTGGCGCCGAGTCCGGCGAGCCGGCGGGCCGCCGCGGCGCCGATGCCGCCGGAGGCACCCGTCACCACGACGGTGTGGCCGTCGAGCCGCCGGCTCACGCGTCGTCCTGCCCGAACAGGGCGGCGAGCAGGCGCAGGCAGCGCTGCATCATCTGGTCGGCGGTCTGGTCGGGGTGCTCGACCCACCAGTTCATGAGCGAGTCGACGATGCCGAGCCACACCGAGGTCATCGCCGAGACGTCGAGGGCGTCGTCGTTGCCCGACAGGGCCATCAGCTCGGTGACGCCCTCGTCGGCCAGCCTGCCGATGCGGTCGGCGTAGCCCGTGATCGCGTCGCGGATGGGGCCGCTCGTGGGGGCCGTGGTGTCGAAGAACAGCCGCCACAGGTGGCGGCGGTCCTCCAGCAGGGCGAAGAGGCCGGCCAGCGTCTGCATGCCGCGCTCGATGCCGACCGCGTCGCCCCGCGCGATGCGCTCCATCTCGTCGGCGAGCAGGGCGCCGCCCCGGTCGAGGCACGCCTCGTAGAGGCCCTCCTTGGAGCCGAAGTAGCTGTAGATCAGGGGCTTGGAGATGCCGGCGCGTGCGGCGATGGTCGCGACGGAGGTGGTCGCGAACCCGCCGGTGCCGAAGTGCTCGGACGCGACGTCGAGGATCTGGGTCTCGCGGTCGAGGCGGGGGACGCCCTTGGTGCCGGCGTTGGGTCGAGCCATGCCCGAAGTCTAGTCAGGGCATGTGATCCGGTGGTAACTTACCCGAGAGTCATATCACTGAACCCGCCGCAGGAGGCGCCATGGAGCTGCTCGACCCGCTGAAGAACCCCACGCTGGCGGCGGCACCGTTCTTCGTCCTGACGCTGCTGCTCGAGATCGCGGCGTTCAAGTGGCTCGAGAGCGACACGCACGAGATGCGCGGGTACGAGAAGAAGGACGCGCGCACCAGCCTGGTCATGGGCGTCGGCTCGATCGTGTCGAGCGCCGTGTTCAAGGCCGGGACGCTCGTGGTGTTCGTCGCGATGAGCGTCTACCTCGCGCCCTGGCACCTGCCGGACGACACGTGGTGGTCGTGGGCCCTGCTGATCGTCGGGCTCGACCTCGCGTTCTACCTGCAGCACCGCTTCGTCCACCGCGTCCGCATCGGCTGGGCGGCCCACCAGGCCCACCACTCGAGCGAGTACTTCAACTTCTCGACGGCCCTGCGGCAGAAGTGGAACCCGTGGGCCGAGGCGATCTTCTGGGCGCCGTTCCCGCTGCTGGGCTTCGAGCCGTGGATGCTCTACGTCGCGTTCGGCTTCAACCTCGTGTTCCAGTTCTTCCAGCACACCGAGCGCGTCGGGACGATGTGGTGGCCGATCGAGCTGGTGTTCAACACGCCGTCGCACCACCGGGTGCACCACGGCAGCGACCCGGAGTACCTCGACAAGAACTACGCCGGCATCTTCATCGTCTGGGACCGCATGTTCGGCACGTTCCAGGAGGAGCTGCACCGTCCGACGTACGGCCTGACGGTGCCCGTCGGCACGTTCAACGTCCTGACGCTGCAGTACGGGCCGTTCGTGGCGCTGGCCCGCGACGTGCGCGCGGCCGAGCGGTGGCGCGACAAGATCGGCTACGTCGTGATGCCCCCCGGCTGGCACCCGGGGGAGTCGCGCGCGGACGCCGAGCAGCCGCGCGAGGTCACAGCGCGCGGGTGAGCCCTCCGTCGACCGGCAGCATGACGCCCGTCAGGAAGCTCGCGGCGGGCGACAGCAGGAACGCTGCCGCGCGTCCGAACTCCGCGGGGTCGCCGTAGCGTCCGAGCGGGATCGAGCGCTCGTTGGCCGCCCGGGCCGCGTCGGCGTCGCCCGTCGCGGCGTCGAGGGAGTGGACGCGGTCGGTCGAGATGCGACCCGGCATCAGCGCGTTGACCCGGATGCCGCGGGGACCGAGCTCGTCCGCGAGGTTCTTGGCGGCCATCGCGAGGCCGGGACGCAGGGCGTTGGAGATGCCGAGGCCCGG
Organism: Aeromicrobium sp. CFBP 8757; assembly: GCF_014841755.1. Classification (NCBI taxonomy): domain Bacteria; kingdom Bacillati; phylum Actinomycetota; class Actinomycetes; order Propionibacteriales; family Nocardioidaceae; genus Aeromicrobium; species Aeromicrobium sp. CFBP 8757. The sequence goes on along the minus strand of NZ_JACYUM010000002.1, from coordinate 309,149 downwards.
GATCGGCGCCTTGACCGACGTCGAGAGGACGAATGCGATCGAGCCGCCGTCGCCGAGCACCTCGGCGACCTCGGTCGCGAGCCGCAGCGCACCGAGGAACACCGACTCGAACGACGTCCGCCACTCGTCCTCGGTGCGGTCGAGGATCGAGCCCGCGGGAGGGCCGCCGACGCTGATCAGGACGCCGTCGACCCGGCCGAACGCCTCCTGCGCGGCCGCGACGAGCTGCGCCGGTGCCGTGGCGTCGGCGTTGTCGACCGCGACGCCGATCGCGCGGGGGCCGAGCCCGGCGACGGCCCGGTCGACCGACTCCTGGCTGCGCGAGGAGATCACGACGTTGGCGCCGTCGGCGACGAGCTGCTGAGCCGTCGCGAGGCCGAGCCCGCCCGAGGCGCCGGTGAGGAGGTAGGTGCGGTCTGTCAGGCCGAGGTCCATGGCTCCAGCCTAGGTGCAGGCCACCGGGCGCGGCGGACGTGCGGTCGACCCCTCGGCCCACTACCTTCGGGGCACACCTTCGAAAGGGGTTCTGTCATGTACTTCGGTGGATCCATCGCCCTCATCGCGATCGGCGCGATCCTGTCGTTCGCCGTCCGTGACAACATCAACGAGGTCGACCTCGTGACGGTCGGCTACATCCTGATGGCGGCCGGCCTCGTCGGCATCGTGCTGTCGTTCGTCGCGCAGGGCCAGCGCAACGCCGCGATCAAGCGGCAGGACGACCTGCCGCCGCGCTGACCGCCGCGTCTGCCGGCTAGGGCTTCTTGCCGCCGCCGGGGCCCCCGCCGCCGGCGGGGCCCTTGTCGGTGGCGTCGCCCGCCGGGCCGGTCGGCGCGGACGGGGTCTCGGCGGTCGGCTCGGTCTGCTCCGGCGCCTCCTTGGCGACGGTCAGCGTGATCGTGCTGCCGCGTCCCACGGTGCCCGACGGCGAGACGCCCGTGACGGTCCCCTCGGGGGCCGACGACGTCTCGTCGACGCGACGCGCCGAGAGGCCGAGGTCGTCGAGCTCGTCGGCCGCGTCGTCGTAGTCCAGCCCGATCAGGGCGTCGCGGTCGACCGTGACGTCATTCGACTCGGGCTCCGTCTCGGCGGGCTCCGACGGGGTCTCGGAGGTCGGCTCGTCCTCGGTCGGCGCGTCGCTGGTCTGCGTCGTCGCGTCGGCGGCGGGGGAGCCGTCGTCGCCGCCGCCGCCGAGGGCCTGCACGCCCAGCACGCCGGCCAGCAGCAGGAGGATCGCGACGACCGCGACGACCAGCCAGCGTGACGAGCGACGCTCGCGCTCGTCCGACCGCGACGGCGGCGGCAACGTCGGCGGTGGGAGCACCGGCGGCGGGGGCGGTGCTGCAGCGGCGGCCGGCTGCACCGAGGTGGGCTGCGAGACCGGCGCCGTCGCCGGCATCCCCGACGTGGCCGGGGCGATGATCTCGGTGGCCGGCGACGTCTCGCTGTTCGCGAGCGCGGCGACGGCGGCGGCACTCGACGGACGGTCCTCGGGGTCCTTCTGCGTCAGCGACGTGATGAGCGTGCGCAGCGCCGGCGGCACGGAGTCGTCCATCGGCGGCAGATCGCCCGTCAGCTGCGCCATCGCGGTCGCGACGGGCGTCTCGCGCCGGAACGGCGACGTGCCGGTCACGCAGTGGTAGGCCACGATGCCCAGCGAGTACAGGTCGGAGCGCGCGGTCGCGGGCCGTCCGGCGGCCTGCTCGGGGCTGAAGTACTCGGCGGTGCCGATGATCGAGCCGGTCTGGGTCAGCGGCTCGCTGCCGGCCGACCAGGCGATGCCGAAGTCGACCAGCACGGCCCGGCCCTGCGGGGTGACGACGATGTTGGACGGCTTGAGGTCGCGGTGCACGATGCCGGCGCCGTGCGCGGTGTCGAGGGCGTCGGCGACCTGCGCGACGATCTTGGCGACACCGTCGGGGCGGATCGCACCGCGCTCGGCGAGCAGGGTGCTCAGCGGGGTGCCCTCGATGAGCTGCATGACGATGAAGGGCTCGCGCTCGGGCGACGCCTCGTCCTCGCCGACGTCGTAGACCTGGGCGATGCCCGGGTGGTGCAGCGAGCCGGCCAGGGTCGCCTCGGCCTTGAAGCGGGCCCGCGCCGTGGCGTCGTCCTCGCCGCCGCCCACGCGCAGGATCTTGATCGCGACGGATCGGCCCAGGCGCGTGTCGGTGGCGCGGTGCACGCGGCCCATGCCCCCGGAACCGATGGTGTCGCCGAGCTCGTAGCGTCCGTTCAGCAGTGTCCCCATCCGAGCCATGCTAGGCGGACGGGGTGAACGGTGCCGACCGTGCTCGGTCGCGCACCGGCTCCACGTACGCCGTCCGCGACCTCGAAGACACCCGAGCGGCAGCGGGCCTGCGAGGATGCAGCGATGGACACGCTCCGCTCGATCGCCCTGTTCGTCGCCGCGGCGTTCGCCGAGATCGGCGGCGCGTGGCTGATCTGGCAGGGCGTGCGTGAGCACCGGGGCCTGCTGTGGATCGGTGGCGGGGTGGTCGCGCTCGGCGCCTACGGCTTCGTCGCCACGCTGCAGCCCGATGCGAGCTTCGGCCGCATCCTGGCGGCCTACGGCGGCGTCTTCGTGGCGGGTTCGCTGCTGTGGGGCATGGTCGTCGACGGGTTCGAGCCCGACCGCTGGGACGTCAGCGGTGCGCTGGTCTGCCTGGTCGGCGTCGGCCTCATCATGTACGCCCCGCGACCCGCGTAGAAGATTCCCCGCTCCGACCGGTGACATCGGGGCCCCTCGTGCGATGAACAGGTACGGGGCGCGTCGTGCCAGGGGTGCCCGCGAGTTCACGAGGAGCGTGAGTCCCTTGCAGTTCGTCCAGAGGAGCGCGGCACGGCGCAAGGCGGCGAATCGGCGTCGGCTCGTCGTGCGGCGGCGGATCGCCGACCTCGTCGCGGCCCGAGCCAGCGAACGGTCGATCCGCGACGAGCGACCCGGTTCAGAGCGCTGACCCCCACGGCGGGGACGACCGGCGACGTCTCCGCGACGTCGTCGCCACGGCGACGCCCGGCGTGGCCAGCAGGACCGTCGACACCGCGCTGACCCCGACGGCGATGCTCATGGTCCGGTCGACCGCCGACGAGACCTCGCGCCCCGCGTCGACCGCGTCGAACGCCGCGCCCCACAGCCACCAGTACACGAAGAGGGAACCGACGACGGCGGCCGACAGGACCGAGGTCAGGGCGACGGCTCGAGCGGACCGGCGCGTCGCGACGACCCCCGTGAACACCAGCACGACCACCAGGGGGGCGACCAGCACGCCGACGACGAACACGGCGTCGGTCACGCCCGTCAGGTCCATGGGCAGAACCTACAGCGACGTCGGCCCACGCGACCTCGCCACGTCGTACGAGCCCGCGTCACCCTGGCCGAGAATGACGATGGAGCCCCGCGAAAATCGTGCGGGGCTCCATCGTCATCTGTGGCCAGGGCCGGGGTCGAACCGGCGACCCTCCGCTTTTCAGGCGGATGCTCGTACCAACTGAGCTACCTGGCCACCGCTCGCGAACGAGCGACGATCACCATATCGCACGGCGTCGGACGTCCGCGAATGCACTCACTCAGCGGGGTCGGCCAGCCGCTGCAGGAGCAGCGCCTCGGCGACGCACACGCGCGCGAACTCGCCCAGGTGCAGGCCCTCGTCGATGCCGTGGGCCCGCGTGTCGGGGTCCTCGACGCCCGTGACCAGCACGGCGGCGTCGGGGAAGAGCCGCGCGAACTCGGCGATGAACGGGATCGACCCGCCCATGCCCATGTCGACGGGCTCGGTGCCGTCCCACGCGTCGCGGAACGCCGATCGCGCGGCGTCGTACGCGGGACCGTTCGCATCGACCGTGAACGGCTCGCCGAGATCGCCCCGCTCGACCGTCACGCGGGCCCCGAACGGCGCGTGCTGCTCGAGGTGGGCCACCAGGGCGTCGAGGTGTGCCGCGGCGTCGCCGCCCGGAGCGACGCGCATGCCGATCTTGGCGCGGGCGCTCGGCGAGAGCGTGTTCGACGCCGTCGCGACGGGGGTCGCGTCGATGCCGAGGACGCTGACGGCGGGCTCGGCCCACAGCCGCTGCACGATCGACCCGCGACCGATCTGCCCGACGCCGGGCAGCACCGACGACTCCTCGCGGAAGCGGTCCTCGGGGTACTCCAGCTCGGCGGCGACCCCGTGGTGCAGCCCCTCGATCGCGACGGAGCCCTCGTCGTCGTGCAGCGTCGCGAGCAGGCGGCTGAGCGTCGTCAGCGCATCGGGCACGACGCCGCCCCAGATGCCGGAGTGCACCGCGTGGCCGAGCGTCTCGACCGTCACGACGCAGTCGACCATCCCGCGCAGCGAGACCGTCAGGGCCGGCACGCCGATGGCCCAGTTGGCCGAGTCGGCGATCACGATGGCATCGGCGGTCAGCTCGTCCCGGTGCTGCTCGAGCAGGGCGACGAGGCTCGGCGACCCCGACTCCTCCTCGCCCTCGACGAAGACCGTGACGCCGACCGGCGGGTTGCCGCCGTGCGCGCGGAAGGCCGCGAGGTGCGCCGCGAGGCCGGCCTTGTCGTCGGCCGCGCCGCGGGCGTAGAGCCGGTCGCCACGGCGCGTGGGCTCGAACGGCGGTGACGTCCACCGGTCGGGGTCGCCGGTCGGCTGCACGTCGTGGTGGGCGTACAGCAGGACGGTGGGGGCGCCCGGCGGGGCGGGGTGGTGCGCGATGACCGCCGGCGCCCCTCCGGCCTCGACGACGCGCGCATCCGCGAAGCCCGCCTCGGTCAGCAGGCGCTGCACCTCTGCCGCGCTGCGGTGGACGTCGTCGTGGTGCTCGGGCTGGGCCCAGATCGACGGGATGCGGACGAGCGTCTCGAGGTCGTCGAGGACGGAGGGGAGCACGTCGTGGACGCGCGCGGTGAGGTCGGCCATGACCTCAGCCTGTCAGAACCCCGTCCGTCAGACCGTGCGCACCGCGTCGTCGGCCGAGATGCGGGGCAGGCGGTCGAACCACGGGTTCTCACCGGGGTGGCCGATGTTGATCACGAGCTGCGTGCGCCACGTCGTGCCGCCGAAGAACTCGCCGTCGATGCCCGCGGCGTCGAAGCCGCCGACGGGACCGGCGTGCAGGCCGGCGGCGCGGATGCCGATGATGAAGTAGCCCGTCTGCAGGGCCGTGTTGTACCGGGCGACCTCGTAGCGGTTGGCGTCGTCGCCCGCGAACATGTCGCCGATGCCGGGCTTGTGCGGAAAGTGCACGTCCATCGAGGTGTGGAAGTCGGTGTCGGCGGCGACGACCGCGACGAGCGGCGCCGTCTGCGCCTTCGTGCGGTTGCCCTCGGCCATGTGCGGCACGAGGCGGTCGCGGCCCTCGCCCTGCTCGACCAGCAGCAGGCGCATCGGCTGGATGTTCATCATCGTGGGGCCGAGCTTGACGAGCTCGAACACCTCGCGGACCTGCGCGGCCGAGACCGGCTCGTCGCTGAACGCGTTGACCGAGCGGGCCTCGCGGAACAGGACGTCGAGGGTGTCGTCGCCGAGGACGAAGGGGCTGGTTTCCGTCGAAGAAGTCATAGAACATTCAACCACTTGGCGGACAAGAAAAATCCCACGTCCCTCCGAGGAGGGACGTGGGCTCTCTCACATGGCGACCCCGACCGGACTCGAACCGGCGACCTCCGCCGTGACAGGGCGGCGCGCTAACCAACTGCGCCACGGGGCCATGCTGTGCGGCGAACCGCGAACGTGACTCTATCGCATGGTCCGCGTGGTCTCCAAAACGGGTCGGGCCCTACGTCGTCCCGCCGGGCGTGAGGGGGTCGTCGTCCCCGGGATCACGGGGCTCGGACCGGTTCCCGGCAGGCCGTGCGGACGGCGACGAGGAGTCGTCGAGCCGGTGCGACCGACCCGCCGCGGCACCGGACCCGGTGCGGGAGGAACGGGCGACGACGACGGCGACCACCACGACGATGACGACGACGAGCAGGATCCACTTCATGCGACAGACCTTCCGGGAGTGTCCTCGTCACGATAGTTCGACCGCCCCCTACCGCATCCCGACACGCTGGTGGACGGCGTCCGACTGGTGAGCACCGTGGGGAAGTGCTGCGATCTCGGCTTGCATGGAGCCATGACCGCCCGTCCCACCACCGTCGCGCCCCTGTCGCTGGCCGAGCTCGGATCCTTGACGAGCTCGGTCGCCGACGACGTCCGCGCGGGCCTCCACGAGGTTCACGCCGACTCGGAGAGCCGCTGGCACGTGCGACTGCGGTGTGACGACGAGGTCGACGTCTGGCTCATCAGCTGGACGCAGGAGCAGGGGACGCAGCTGCACGACCACGGCGGCTCGTCGGGTGCCTTCACGGTCGTCAGCGGCGCGTTGAGCGAGGCCGTGTGGACGCCGGGTGCCGAGGTGCTGACCGAGACCGAGCGGGTCGAGGGCGACTCGGTGCTGTTCGGCGAGCACTACGTCCACGACGTCCGCAACGTGCACGCCGAGACCGCCGTCAGCGTCCACGCCTACTCGCCCCCGCTGTCGCAGATGAACTACTACGACGTCGACGGCCACCAGCTCACCCGCCTCGCGTCGGTGTGGACCGACGACCCCGAGGCGCCCGCTCCCGACCTGGAGGCCGCGTCATGACCGTCACCTACGCCTCGGTCGACGAGCTGCTGCAGTCGGCGCGCGGTGGCCTCGACCGCATCTCGCCACGCGCCGCCCACGCGCGCGTCGCGGCCGGGGCGATCATCGTCGACATCCGCCCGGCCTGGCAGCGCGAGCTGGACGGCGAGATCCCCGGCTCGGTCGTCGTCGAGCGCAACCACCTCGAGTGGCGCCTGCACCCGCGCTCGGGGGCGAACCTCGCCGTCGCGACCGAGGGCCAGGAGTGGATCGTCGTCTGCACCGAGGGCTACACCTCGTCGCTGGCGGCCGCCGCGCTGGTCTCGCTGGGACTGCCCGCGCGCGACATCGTCGGGGGCATCCACGCGTGGCGCGCCGAGGGGCTGCCGGTCGTCGCGGGGCCCACGCCGGTCGAGCACCGGGTGCCCGAGCCGTCGTGACGCACGTGACAGGCCGCACCGTTCCGATTGCCGCAAGCCGGTGAGCACGCAAGACTGGTCCGACTGCCGTCACGGCACGACCCTTCCTTGCCTACCTACTGTCCCGACGCGATGGCGTCGAGCGCGGAGGACCGCATGATCGAGTACCGCTCCATCGGCAAGACCTTCGCCGACGGGACGGAGGCCGTGGGCGACTTCAGCCTCGTCCTGCCGTCCCGCACCACGACGGTCTTCGTCGGCTCCTCCGGCTGCGGCAAGACGACGCTGCTGCGCATGGTCAACCGGATGGTCGACCCGTCCAAGGGCCAGGTGCTGATCGACGACGTCGACATCGCGACGCGCAACAAGGTCGAGCTGCGGCGCAGCATCGGCTACGTCATGCAGCACGCGGGCCTGCTGCCCCACCGCAAGGTCATCGACAACGTCGCGACCGTGCTGCGCCTCAACGGCGTCGACAAGAAGGAGGCGCGCGACCGGTCGTACGCCGTCCTCGAGACCGTCGGCCTCGACAGCTCGCTGGCGACCAAGTACCCCAGCCAGCTGTCGGGCGGGCAGCAGCAGCGCGTCGGCGTGGCGCGCGGGCTCGTCTCCGACCCCAACATCCTGCTGATGGACGAGCCGTTCGGTGCCGTCGACCCGATCGTCCGCGAGGAGCTGCAGGCCGAGCTGCTGCGCCTGCAGCGCGACCTCGACAAGACCATCGTCTTCGTGACGCACGACATCGACGAGGCCTTCCTGCTCGGCGACCAGGTCGTGATCCTCAAGAAGGGCGGCGAGGTCGCGCAGGTGGGCTCGCCCGCCGACATCCTGGCCGCGCCCGCCGACGACTTCGTCCGCAGCTTCGTCGGCATCGACAAGGGCAGCCGCACGCTGCACGTCGAGCAGCGCGACGGCGTCGACGTCGTCGTCGACGGCACGGGAAAGGCCACCGGGGTGCTCGAGGCGCGATGAGCTGGTTCCTCGACAACTTCGACTACGTGCGCGAGCTGTTCGTGCGGCACGCGTGGATCAGCGTGCTCTCGACGCTGATCGGCTTCGCGTTCGCGCTGCCCGTGGGGTGGTTCGCCAACGAGCACCCGCGGCTGCGCGGCGCCTCGGTGTTCATCGTCGCGATCCTCTACACGATCCCGTCGATCGCGATGTTCATCCTGCTGCCGGGCCTGCTGGGCACGCCCATCCTGAGCGTCTCGAACGTCGTCGTCGCCCTCGCGATCTACGCCGCCGCGGTCATGGTGCGCTCGGTGACCGACGCGTTCGGCTCGGTCTCGCCGGCGGTGCTCGACGCAGCATCGGCCGCCGGGTTCTCGAGGGCGCAGCGCGTCTTCCGCGTCGAGCTGCCGCTCGCCGGGCCCGTGCTGCTCGCCGGGTTGCGGGTCGTGTCGGTCAGCACCGTCAGCATGCTGAGCGTCGCCAGCCTGATCGGCGTCAGCAACCTGGGGTCGCTGTTCACCGACGGCTTCCGGCGTGACTTCCTGACCGAGATCGTCGTCGGCATCGTCGCGATCGTGGTGCTCGCGGTCGCCCTCGACCTGCTGATCAACCTGGTCGGACGCCTGCTGATGCCGTGGGCCTCGGCCCAGCAGACGCCGGCGCGCAGGACGACCGGGTGGCAGGAATTCTTCGCCAGGTTCCCGGGGGGTGCGCGCGCATGAGCGTCGTCTCCGACACGATCGACTGGCTGACCGACCCGATCAACCGCACGGGCCCCGACGGCTTCGTGAACCGCACGGTCGAGCACCTGGGCTACACAGCCGAGACGATCGCGATCGCCGCCGTCATCGCGATCCCGATCGGGTTGTGGATCGGCCACACCGGCCGGTTCCGCAGCGCGGCCGTCGCGATCACGGGCGCGTTCCGCGCCCTTCCGACGCTCGGCCTGCTGATCCTGATCGTCCTGTTCCTCGGCATCGGCCTGACCCCGACCCTGATCGCCCTGACCGTGCTCGCGATCCCGCCGCTGCTGGCCGGGGCCTACTCGGGCCTCGAGTCGGTCGACCGCCAGACGATCGACGCCGCCCGCGCCATGGGCATGACCGAGATGCAGATCCTGCGCAAGGTCGAGGTGCCCCTCGCGCTGCCGATCATCGTCGGAGGGTTCCGCTCGGCGGTCCTGCAGGTCGTCGCGACCGCCACGGTCGCCGCCTACGTCGGCCTCGGCGGCCTCGGCCGCTACCTGATCGACGGCCAGGCCATCAGCGACTACGCCCAGATGGCCGGCGGGTCGGTGCTCGTGATCCTGCTGGCGCTCGTGCTCGACGGCCTGTTCGCCGGCCTGCAGGGCGCCGCGACCGGACGACGTCCGAAGAAGCAGCCCTCGACCGCCTGACCACCCCGGCCAGGGCCCCAGACTTCCCACCCCGCACGACACAGCCCCACCCACCGAAGGACGAATCATGACCATCCGCAAGATCGCCGCCCTCGCCGCGGCCACGACCCTGGGGCTCTCGCTCGCCGCGTGCGGCAGCGGCGACCCCACCGACTCCTCGTCGTCGTCGGGCGGCTCCGACAGCAGCTCGGCGTCCGACACCATCACGATCGGCTCGGCGGCGTTCCCCGAGAACGAGATCCTCGCCGAGATCTACGCCCAGGGTCTCGAGGCCAAGGGCGTCAAGGTCGAGAAGAAGCTCAACATCGGCGCCCGCGAGGTCTACATCAAGGCCCTGCAGAACGGCGAGATCGACCTCGTCCCCGAGTACTCCGGCAACCTGCTGACGTACTTCGACCCCGAGGCGACCGCCACGTCGTCCGAGGACGTCGACGACGCCCTCGACGACGCGCTGCCCGAGGGCCTCGAGGTGCTCGACGCGTCCGCCGCCGAGGACAAGGACTCGCTCAACGTGACGTCCGAGTTCGCGCAGGCCAACAACCTGAAGACGATCGCCGACCTGAAGAACGTCGACAACCTCAAGCTGGGCGCCAACCCCGAGTTCAAGACCCGCTCGTACGGCATCCCCGGTCTCGAGAAGGTCTACGGCATCACGGGCGTCGAGTTCACGTCGCTCAGCGACGGCGGCGGACCCGCGACGCTGAAGGCGCTGCTCGACGGCAAGGTCGACGTCGCCGACATCTACTCGACGACGCCGTCGATCGTCGAGAACGACCTCGTGACGCTCGAGGACCCCGAGAGCATGATCGCGGCGCAGAACGTCCTGCCGCTCATCAGCGACAAGAAGTCGTCCGACAAGGTCGAGGAGGCGCTCGACGCGATCTCGGCACAGCTGACGACGCAGGACCTGCTCGACCTCAACGGCAAGAACCAGGGCGACGACAAGACCGCCCCGGACGTCCTGGCCAAGCAGTGGCTGATGGACAAGGGCCTGATCTAGGCTCCACGTCCCTCCCGTGAACGAGAGAATCGGGGTCTGTCCGCGCCGGCGCGGACAGACCCCGATTCTTGCTCGACCCAGGCCCTAGGCGGGGACGAGCTCGGCCTCGGGAGCCTCCGCCGAGGTGCGCACGCGGCCCAGGTGGCGCAGGGGGCGCTCGAGGACCAGCAGCAGCGCGGGCAGCAGCACGAGTCGCACGAGCGTCGCGTCGACCAGGATCGCGACCGACAGGCCCAGGCCCATCTGCCGCATCTCCATCAGGTCGAGCGTCCCGAAGACCGCGAACACCGACACCATGACGGCCGCGGCACTCGTGACGACACCGGCAGTCTCGCGGATGCCCGCCTCGACCGCGAGGGGGTACGGCAGCCCGCGACGGAGCCCCTCGCGCACGCGGCTCAGCACGAACACGTGGTAGTCCATCGACAGCCCGACGAGCACCACGAAGCAGAACAGCGGGATCCAGTCGATGACGAAGCCCGAGCCGCCCTGGAAGACCATCGTGAGCACGCCGAACGCCGCGCCGACGGACAGCAGGTTGAGCACCGTCGTCAGCAGCGCCAGCGTCACGCTGCGGAACGTCCACACGATCATCAGCATCGTCAGCAGCAGGACGAACGCGATCACGAGGGGCAGGCGGGACGTCTGCCGGTCGACGTCGAGCGCCTCGGCGACGGGGCCGCCGACCGCGGACGTCGTGCCCGCGAGGTCACGGGTCGCGGACGGCACGATCGAGTCGCGCAGCGCGTCGACCGCGGCGCCGTTGCGGCTGTCGCCCTCGGGGTGCAGCGCGGCCAGCGAGACGGCCACCGTGCGACCGTCCGGGGACACCCGGACGTCCTGCCCGTCCGCCTCGACGAGGCCGGCCCGAGCGGCGTCGCGACCGATCGCGGTCGCGGCGCCCCGCGCTGCGTCCGATCCGTCGACCGAGGTGTGGAGCACGACGCCGACGACCGGTCGCTGCGACGGGAAGCTCTCCTGCGCCCGCAGGTACGTCTGCACCGCGGGGATGTCCTGCGGCAGCGAGGCGATCGTCGACTGGTGCGTCGACATGCCCAGTGCCGGGACGGCCAGGGCGACGAGTGCGCCACCGGCGAGGAGGGCCGACACGACGGGGCGGCGGACGACCGGCCGCACCAGACGTCCGCTGATGCCGCCGGTCCCGATGCGGCGGTTGAGCCGCCACAGCAGGGGGATGCGGGGACGGTCGACCCAGCGGCCGAGCGTCGCGAGCATCGCGGGCAGCACCGTGAGCGAGCCGATCACGGCGACCAGCACGACGAGGATCGAGCCGACGGCCAGCGCGTCGAACACCGGCTCGCCCGACAGGAACAGGCCCGACATCGCGACCGTCACGGCGAGCCCCGACACCACGACGGCCCGGCCGGCCGTGGCGGCGGCGATCTCGATCGCGTCGATCGTCGACCGTCCGCGCGCTCGCTCCTCGCGCTCGCGGCGCAGGTAGAACAGCGAGTAGTCGACGCCCACGGCCATGCCGATCAGCAGCACGACGTTGGCGACCGACCCGGAGTCGGGCACGAGGTGCGAGAGCGGGGCGTACAGGCCCAGGGCCGTGACGACCGACGTGACGGCCAGCAGCACCGGGATGCCGGCCGCGACGAAGGCGCCGAACGCGACGAGCAGGATCAGGAACGTGATGGGCAGGCTCAGCGCCTCGGCCGCCGCGAGGTCGCCCGCGACCTTCTCGTCGAGCGCCGACTGCAGCGACGCGTCACCGGCCTGCTGCACGCGGAGCCCGGGGTGGTCGGCCTGCGCCGCAGCGGTCACGGCCTCGAGGTCCGCGACGTGGGCGAGCGCGTCGTCGAGGCCGCCCGTCATCGAGATCGGCACGAGGACGACGTCGCGCGAGCCCGACACGACGGGCGCGCCGACGTCGGCGACGCCCGCGACGTCGGCCGCGCGGTCGCCGATCTGCGTCGCGACGGCGGTCGCTGCGGGCACGTCGAGGGCTCCCGAGCGTGCCGTGACCAGCACCGACTCGGCGGGCGTCGGGGCGAGCCCCGCGTCGTCCAGCATCGCCGCGGCCGCGCCCGACTCGCCGACGCGGAAGTCGGCGTCGGTCGTCTGCTGCGTCGGCACGGTGCCCATCAGGACGACCGCGGTGGTGACGAGCGCGGCCCACAGGCCGATCGCCCGCCAGGGGTGGGTCGCGCTCCAGCGGGCGACCCCGACGGTGAGGGAGGTGCGGGACATGATGTGGCCTTTCGGGAGGAGGTGGCTCCAGCCTCGTGATCAGCGACCCCCGGGGCGAGGGGGCCACGACCCGTCCACGGGGTGGGTCCAGCCCCACTGCGCCGGACCCGGTCGGGCGGCGAGGATCGAGGTCACCGTCCCCGTCTGGAAGGCTCCTCCCATGACCGCCACCCCCGCCCTCGCCGTGCCGCGGAAGGAGCGTCTGACCGCCGGCCTCCGTCGTCGCGTCGCGCTGACCGGCGTCTCGCTGGGGTACGTGCTCCTGGCCCCCCTCGCGCTGGTCGTGCTGTGCCTGGTCACGACGTCCGTGAGCCTGGTGCCCGTCGGCGTGGGTCTCGTGCTCCTGCTGGCGCTCGTGCCGCTGACGGCGCAGCTGGCCGGTCTGCACCGGCGGATCGCGGGCCGGCTGCTCGGCGTCACGGTGCCGACGCCGTACGCCCCGGCCCGCCGGGGCTCGCGGTGGTCGCGGCTGCGCGGGTGGGCGGCCGACCCGGCCCGGTGGCGCGACCTGGCCTGGACGTACGTGTCGGTGACGCTCGGCTGGACGCTCGCGTGGCTGGGGCTGGGGCTCGGCCTGGCGGTCGTCTGGTACGCGGCCTTCCCGGCCGTCTTCGCGCTCACGCCCGATGGCACGCTCGCCAACGACTACGGGTTCGCCACCCTCGACACGCAGTCCGAGTCGTTCCTCCAGTGGGTCCTGGTCCCCGTCGCCCTCGCCGCCTGGTGGTGGCTCGAGCCCCTGCTCGTCCGGTGGATCGCGCAGCTCGACCGGGCCGTGCTCGCCCCGTCGCGGGCCTCGTTGGAGCGTCGCGTCGCCGAGGTGTCGCAGTCGCGTGCCGAGTCGATCGACCACTCGGCCGCCGAGCTGCGGCGCATCGAGCGCGACCTGCACGACGGGGCACAGGCCCGGTTGGTGGCGCTGGGCATGAATTTGGGCCTGGCGGCCGAGCTGCTCGAGAACGACCCCGACGCCGCGGCGCGACTGCTCGCCGAGGCGCGCACCGTCACGACGTCCGCCCTGGGCGACCTCAGGTCGGTCGTGCGCGGCATCCACCCGCCGGTGCTGGCCGACCGGGGCCTGGCCGGTGCGATCCAGGCGCTCGCGCTCGACATGTCGCTGCCGGTCTCGGTCACGATCGTGCTGCCCGGCCGCCCGCCCGCGCCGGTCGAGTCGGCGGTCTACTTCGCGACCAGCGAGCTGCTGGCCAACGCGGTCAGGCACGCCTCGGCCCGCCGGGTCGCGATCGACGTCGGGCACGACGGCCGGGCGCTCCGCGTCGTCGTCACGGACGACGGCGTGGGTGGTGCGGCCGTGGGGGCCGGGTCGGGCCTGACGGGGGTGGCGCGCCGGCTGGGCGCCTTCGACGGCACGATGGACGTCGTCAGCCCCGCCGGGGGGCCGACGACCGTCAGCCTGGAGGTGCCGTGCGCGTTGTCATCGCCGAGGACCTCGCCCTCCTCCGCGACGGACTGACCCGCCTGCTCGAGGCGTACGGCTTCGACGTCGTCGCGGCGGTCGCCGACGCCGACGCGCTCGCCTCGTCGCTTCGCGCGCACGAGCCCGACGTCGCGGTCGTCGACGTCCGCATGCCGCCGACGTTCACCGACGAGGGGCTGCGGGCCGCGATCACGGCGAGGGAGGAGCGGCCGGGCCTGCCGGTGCTGGTGCTCTCGCAGTACGTCGAGCAGCTCTACGCCCGCGAGCTGCTAGGCAGCGGCGACGGTGCGGTCGGGTACCTGCTGAAGGACCGGGTCGCCGACGTCGTGACGTTCGTCGAGGCGGTGCGGTCGGTCGCGGCCGGCGGGACGGTGCTCGACCCCGAGGTCGTGTCGGCGCTGATCGCCAGGGCGCCCGGCGACGGGCCCGTCGCCCGGCTGACGCCCCGCGAGCGCGAGGTGCTCGGCCTGATGGCGGAGGGCCGGTCGAACGCCGCCATCGCGGCGGCCCTCTTCGTGACCGAGAAGGCCATCAGCAAGCACACCAGCAACATCTTCATGAAGCTCGACCTCGACCCCGACGACGACGGCAGCAACCGGCGCGTCATGGCCGTGATCACGTACCTGCAGGCCTGACGACCCACGGCTCACGGGGGATGCGGGTGACGTCGAAGCCGCGCAGCATCTCGGCCGGGGTCGCGCCGGACAGGCCCAGCGAGTCGGCGATCATCGCCAGCACGTCGACGCCCCGCTCGGCCAGCTCGGCACGCGTGACGGGTCCGTCGCGCTTGGCGAGCCGGGCGCCGGCGGGGTTGAGGGCCAGCGGCACGTGCACGTAGGTCGGGGGAGCAACCCCCAGCACCGTGGCCAGGTGGGCCTGGCGGGGGGCCGAGCTGAGCAGGTCGTCGCCGCGGACGACCTGGTCGACGCCCTGCTGCGCGTCGTCCACGACCGTGGCCAGGTTGTAGGCGACGACACCGTCGCCGCGGCGCAGGACGACGTCGTCGACGACGCCCGTCACGGTGCCGTGGAGGACGTCCTCGACCGTGAACTCGGCGACGTCGGCCCGCAGCCGCAGCGCGGCCGGACGCTCGCGCCGTCGTTCGTCGCGCTCGGCCGCCGTGAGGTCCCGGCACGTGCCGGGGTACGCCCCGGGCGGCGCGTGCGGGGCCGAGGGGGCCTCCTGGATCTCGCGGCGGGTGCAGAAGCACTCGTACAGCAGCCCTCGGCCGCCCAGCGAGGCCAGCGCGGCATCGTAGTAGCGGGCGCGCTGCGACTGGCGGACGACCGGACCGTCCCAGTCGAGGCCCAGCGCGGCGAGGTCGTCGAGCTGGCGCTGCTCGGCGCCGGGCCGGACGCGGTCGAGGTCGTCGATCCTCATCAGAAGATCGCGCTCCGACGAGCGGGCGCACAGCCACGCGAGCAGGGCCGTCCGCAGGTTGCCGACGTGCAGGTCGCCGGACGGCGAGGGCGCGAACCGGCCCGCGCTCACCGCGTCACCCGAGGCTGCGGCGGGAGCTCTCGTCGACCTGGCCCTCCCACACGAACCGCAGGGTCTGGGTCGACTTCTCGTACGACCGGTAGGTCTCGTCGAGCTGGTACCCGTGGCGCTCGTAGACGGCCTGGGCCCGCGTGTTGGTGTGGGCGGTGCTGAGCTCGACCGCGTCGGCACCGGCGGCCGCGGCCATGCTCGCGACGGTGTTGAGCAGCTCGTCCACGACACCCGTGCCGCGGGCGTGCTCGACGACGAACAGGTCGTTGAGCACCCAGATGCGCGACAGGCGCGTCGACGAGAACGAGGGGTAGATCTGGGCGAACCCCACGACCTCGTCGTCGTCCAGGCCCAGCAGCACGATCGACTCGTCGCGCACGATGCGCGAGGCGAGGAAGCTCGCGGCGGCCGACGCGTCGTAGGGGGCGCCGTAGAACTCCCGGTACAGGGCGAACAGCTGGCCCGCCTCGAGGACGTCGGCGAGCTCTGCGCGGATGACGGTCACCCCGCCAGCCTCCCACGAACTGCCACGGTCGTCAGGGCAGCGAGGCGATGACGCGACGCACCGTGTCCGAGAGGTAGGTGCTCCCGGCACGGTTGGGGTGCTTGCCGTCGAGCGTCAGGCTGTTCGGGAGCGTCTTGGTCTCGACGTAGGTGAAGCCCTCGTGCTTGCGGTTGGAGTACAGGCGCAGGTACGACTGGATCTGGTAGCCGCGACGGCGGTCGGCCTTGCCCCACGGCGACATGACCAGCACCCGCTCGCGAGGGATGCCCAGCGCGTCGACGCGGCGGCCGAGGCGGGACAGGTAGCTCGCGATGCCCTTCTTGCGCTGCAGCTGCGGCAGCGACTTCTTCACGCCCTTGCTGGTGCACGTGTACATGTCGTTGCGGCCGCCCTGGATGATCAGGTAGTCGACCTTCTGCAGGGCGCCCAGGCGTTGCCCGAACGTCGTCCCGTGGCAGTTGTTGCCGCGCACGTTCATGCCGGATCCGCCCTCGGCGAGGGTCGTGACGCTGGCGCCCATCTCGCGGGCCAGCATCGACCACCAGCCCTGCGAGACGCTGCCGGGCTCGTCGCGGAACCACGACGTGATCGAGTCGCCGACCACCGTGATGGTCGGCGCGGCGGCGGGGGCGGGGGCCGGGACGGTGTCGTCCGCCGAGGCGGGTGCGGCGAGCGCGAGGGTCGACGTCAGGAGGGCGGCGACGGACAGGGCGAGGGCGCGGAGCATGAGGTGCCTCTGGTTCGGAGGGAGGGTCGGCACATCGTACGTCGTCCGGGCGCCCCCGCCCTCACGGTCGCCAGAGAGGCCGCCCGCGGCCGACCGTGAGCGGAGCTGGGGGTACCTCCCGCGAGCGCTAGCGAGTGGGGGCGGCGACGGAACGCAAGCCTGATCGCTCGGATTCGCCTCCGGCTTCGCCCTCACGGTCGCTCCGCTCCCTGGCGAACGAGGGCACCGGTCGCCAGGGAGGCCGCTTGCGGCCGACCGTGAGCGGAGCGAGGCGACGTGACGCAAGCCTGATCGCTGGGGTTCGCCTCGGGCTCCGCCCTCACGGTCGCTTCGCTCCCTGGCGAACGAGGGTGTGGGCACGGTCGCTTCGCCGCGCTTCCCGGCCGGGGCGCGTCAGGGGAAGCCCGGCAGCCCGTCGATGCTGGTGGCGTTCTCGTCGGCGCGGTATGCCGCCATGCCGTCGGGGCCGCGCTGCTCGGCCCGCAGGCGCAGCAGGTCGCGCTCGTCGGTCATCTCCATGACGGGGACGCCCCAGCCGCAGGCGTCGCTGACCCGTGTCACGTCGACCGCGATGACGGCCCGCGTGCTGGGGTGCTCGGGGTGCAGGGCGACGACCTCGTCGAACTCGGGCTCGCCGGGCAGGTGCACCGACCCGCGGCCGTGCAGCCGGACGATGCGGGGACGGGCGCCGAACGAGCTGAACATCAGGCACACGCGACGGTTCTCGCGGATGTGCGCGATCGTCTCGACCCCGCTGCCGGTGTAGTCGACCCACGCCACGCGGTGGGGGCCCAGCACCGAGAACGAGTCGTGCCCGCGGGGCGAGACGTTGACGTGCCCGTCGGCGCCGAGGGGCGCCGTCGCGACGAACCACAGGGGCTGCTCGTCGATCCACGCGCGGAGGGAGTCGTCGATGGAGTCGAAGATGCTGGCCACGTCGTCACCCTATGACGCCCGGGCGCCCCTCAGTCGAAGAGCACGAGGCGGGCGAGGGCGGCGACGCCGACCACGAGGATCACGGCGCGCAGGACGTTCGGGGGCAGGCGCCGACCGATGCGGGCGCCGAGGTAGCCGCCGATCAGGCTGCCGCCCGCGATCAGGCCGACGACCTTCCAGTCGATGTGGTCGCGCGCCACCACCACGAACGCGATGGCGGCGACGCCGTTGACGGCCCCTGCCAGCACGTTCTTGAGGCCGTTGATGCCCTGCATGCCGATCGTCAGCATCACGCCCATGACCCCGACGAGCAGGATGCCCTGCGCGGCGCCGAAGTAGCCGCCGTAGACGCCCAGCAGGAAGACCAGCACGACGAGTAGGACCCGCGGACGGTCGTCCGGGTCGGTGACGCCGGCAGCCTCGCGTCGCGCGGCCGTCCGACGCTGCAGCGCCGGCCCGACGACGACCATCAGCAGCCCGACCGCGATCAGCACCGGCACGATCGCCCCGAACGCCTCGGCGGGCAGGGCGAACAGCAGCAGCGCGCCGACGAGGCCGCCGGCGACGGACGCGGGCAGCAGCCTCAGCAGCAGGCCCAGGTGCTGACGGGCCTCGGCCCGGTAGCCGTAGATGCCGGAGGCGCTGCCGGCCAGCAGGCCGATGTTGTTCGAGACGTTGGCCGTCAGCGGGGCGTAGCCGAACAGCAGGAGCACCGGGAACGTCACGAGGGTGCCCGATCCGACGACCGTGTTGATCATCCCCGCCCAGATGCCGGCGGCGAAGATCGCGCCCAGCTCGAGCACGGCTCCTCCGATCGTGGCGGCTGTGACGTGCGTGGCACCCCCAACGGGATTCGAACCCGTGCTACCGCCGTGAAAGGGCGGCGTCCTAGGCCGCTAGACGATGGGGGCCAGAAACCCGTTCAGCATAGAGGGTGAGACGGATCGGCGCTGCACCGCATCGGGCAGGATGGGCTCATGATCGAGGTGAGCGAGGACCGGTTCGCCGAGCTGGTCGAGGCCGCCTTCGCCGCGGTGCCCGCCGAGCTCGCGGCGCTGCTCGACAACGTCGTGCTGTTCATCGAGGACGACGCGCCGCCCGACGACCCCACGCTGCTGGGCCTCTACGACGGCATCCCGCTGACCGAGCGCGACAGCACGTACGCCGGTGCGATGCCCGACCGGATCTTCGTCTACCGCAACCCGACGCTCGAGATCTGCGACACCGAGGAGGACGTCGTCGAGGAGGTCGGCATCACGGTCGTGCACGAGATCGCCCACCACTTCGGCATCGAGGACGACCGGCTGCACGAGCTCGGCTATGCCTGAGCTGCGGCGCGCCGGCCGACGCTTCCGCACCGTGGGCGACGGCGTCGAGACGTGGCACAGCTTCTCTTACGGGGTGCACTACGACCCCGAGCAGATCGGCTTCGGCCCGATCATGGCGATCAACACCGAGCACGTCGCCCCGGGCCGCGGGTACGACGTGCACGAGCACGCCGACGTCGAGATCGTCACGTGGGTGCTCGAGGGCGTCCTGCGGCACGAGGACTCCACGGGGCAGGCCGGCGACGTCCGACCCGGCACGGCCCAGCGGTTGAGTGCCGGCACGGGGGTGCGGCACTCCGAGCGCAACGGCTCGGACACCGAGCCGCTCGTGTTCGTGCAGACGATGCTGCGGTCGAGCCGCGACGACGTGCCGGAGTACGCGCAGGTCGAGGTGCCGGGCGACACGGGCGTCCTGGTGCCGACCGTCGACGTCCACGCCCCTGCCGAGCTGTTCTCGCTGCGGCTCGACCCGGGCCAGCAGGTCGTGGTGCCGGCGGCCGCACGGGTCCTCGTCGTCGTGACGTCGGGGCTCGTCGTCTGCGGGGAGCTGGAGGCCGCGCAGGGGGACGAGCTGCGGTCCGCGGACGGTCGGGAGATCGAGCTCGTCGCCCCCCACGGGGCCGCGGCCCTGGTCTGGCGGCTCGACGGCTGAGACCCCCGTCACAGTTCGTTGCGTTATGCAACGAGCCCCGGACACCGTCCCGTCATCGTCGGGTCATAGGCTGGGCAGGTGAAGGGTTGGAATGCGCACACCGAGGCAGTCGAACAGCTCCTGACGTCCTACGCGCAGATCCCCCGAGGGTCACGGGTGCGGCTCGCGAAGAAGACGTCCAACCTGTTCCGTCCGCGATCGTCCAGCGACGCGCCGGGGCTCGACGTCAGCGGGCTCGACGGCGTCATCGCGGTCGACGCGATCGCCGGCACGGCCGACGTGCAGGGCGTCTGCACCTACGAGCACCTCGTCGAGGCGACCCTGTCACTCGGCCTGATCCCGTACGTCATCCCCCAGCTGCGCACCATCACGCTCGGTGGCGCGGTGACGGGCCTCGGCATCGAGTCGACGTCGTTCCGCAACGGGCTGCCGCACGAGTCGGTGCTCGAGATGGACATCCTGACCGGCTCCGGCGAGCTCGTGACCGCGACGCCCGACAACGAGCACGCCGACCTGTTCGACGCGTTCCCCAACTCGTACGGCAGCCTCGGCTACGCGACCCGGTTGAGGATCAAGCTCGAGCGGGTCCCGCGCTACGTCGCCCTGCGGCACGTCCTGATGGCCGACGCGGCCCAGGCCGTCGAGGCCATCGAGTCGATCACCCGCACGGGCGCCTGGCACGGCGAGCGCGTCGACGGGCTCGACGGGACGGCCTTCACGCCCGACGAGATCTACCTGACGCTCGCGACGTTCACCGACACGCTGCCCTCGGGCGGCACCGCCGCGATCAGCGACTACACCGGCATGGGCGTCTACTACCGCTCGATCCAGCAGCGCGAGACCGACGTCCTGACGATGAACGACTACATCTGGCGCTGGGACACCGACTGGTTCTGGTGCTCGGGCGCCTTCGGTGCGCAGACGCCGTGGATCCGCCGCCTGTGGCCCGCGCGGTACCGCCGCAGCGACGTCTTCCACAAGATCGTGGGCCTCGACGAGCGCTTCGGCATCATCCGCACGCTCGACCGCATCAAGAAGATCCCCGGTCGCGAGCGCGTCATCCAGGACGTCGAGGTGCCGCTCGCGAAGGTGCCCGAGTTCCTCGAGTGGTTCGACGCCGAGGTCGGCATGCGCCCCGTGTGGCTGTGCCCGCTGCAGACCACGCGGCCGTGGCCCGTCTACCCGCTCGAGCCCGGCGAGATCTACGTCAACGCCGGCTTCTGGGGCACCGTCGAGGTGCCCGCCGACTCGCCGCCCGGCCTGGTCAACCGGCGCATCGAGGACGCCGTGCACGCGATGGGCGGCCACAAGTCGCTGTACTCGGAAGCGTTCTACGACCAGACGACGTTCGACCGGATGTACGGCGGAGAGGTGCTCGCCTCCGTCCGAGCCCGGTACGACCCCGACAACAGGCTGAGCACGCTCTACGACAAGGCAGTGAGGAACTCATGACCACAGAAGCCGCCGTCCGGCTCACGATCGCCGACGCTCTCGGCAAGCTCATGAAGGAGGGTCTGCCGTTCCGCTTCGAGGCGTTCGACGGCAGCTCGGCGGGTCCCGCCGACGCTCCCTTCACGCTGCGCCTGCTCAACGAGCGCGGCCTGTCGTACCTCATGACGGCACCGGGCGACCTCGGCTTCGCGCGGGCGTACGTCGCGGGCGACCTCGAGCTCGACGGCATCCACCCCGGCAACCCCTACGACGCGATGGTGCTCATCATGAGCCAGCTGCGCTTCAAGGTGCCGTCGGCCGCCGAGATGGTGCAGATCGTCCGCAGCCTCGGCTTCGGCAACCTCAAGCCCCCGCCGCCGCCGGCCGAGGAGCACCTGCCCAAGTGGCGCCGCGCCCTCGAGGGCATGCGCCACAACAAGAAGCGCGACGCCGAGGCGATCCACCACCACTACGACGTCTCGAACCGCTTCTACGAGCTCGTGCTCGGCCCGTCGATGACGTACACGTGTGCCGTCTACCCGACGCTCGACTCGACGCTCGAGGAGGCGCAGCACGAGAAGTACGACCTCATCTGCCGCAAGCTCGACCTCAAGCCCGGTGACCGTCTGCTCGACATCGGCTGCGGATGGGGCGGCATGGTGCGCCACGCCGCGCGGCACTACGGCGTGAAGGTCCTCGGCGTGACCCTGTCGCGCGAGCAGGCCTCGTGGGCCCAGGACGCGATCAAGCGCGAGGGCCTCGACCACCTCGCCGAGGTGCGCTTCTCCGACTACCGCGACGTCCCCGAGGGCGAGTTCGACGCGATCAGCTCGATCGGCCTGACCGAGCACATCGGCGTCAAGCAGTACTGCGACTACTTCGGCTTCCTGCACTCCAAGCTGCGCGACGGCGGACGCCTGCTCAACCACTGCATCACCCGGCCGAACAACAAGACCACGACGACCGGTGCGTTCATCGACCGCTACGTCTTCCCCGACGGCGAGCTGACGGGCGTCGGCCGCATCCAGGTCGCCGCGCAGGACGCGGGCCTCGAGGTCCGGCACGTCGAGAACCTGCGCGAGCACTACGCCATGACGCTCACGGGCTGGTGCGACAACCTCGTCGAGCACTGGGACGAGGCCCTCGGGGAGGTCACGATCGGCCGCGCCAAGGTGTGGGGCATCTACATGGCCGGATCGCGCCTGGCGTTCGAGCGCAACGAGATCGAGCTCCACCACGTGCTGGCGGTCAAGGCCGACGCGCGTGGCGACGCGAGCTGGCCGCTGCGCCCCACCTGGGGCAGCTGAGCCCTCGCCGTCCGGCCCCGCGGTCACCCGCGGGGCCGCGGCCGCACCCGGCGCGGATACGCTCGGGACGTCCGCCGAGTCCGACCGGGGAGCATGCGTGACCGACCATCTCGACGTCCTGCGCGACCAGATCGACTACATCGACGTCGACCCGTACGCCGTCGCGGCGCACGCCCTGCGCTACGGGACGCCCGGCCTGCTCGACCTGCTGGCGCTCATGGCGTCGGACGGCCGTGACGGGTACGACGTCGTGCAGGCGGCGGCCGACCGCTTCGACGCCGACGGCTCCCTGCCGACGGGTCTCGCGCCGCGGGCCGTCGGCGCCCTGGCCCAGGCGCTGATCGGCCGGCACCAGCGCCCCGACGGCTCGTACGCCGCCTCGGCGCGGATGCACCGGCTGGCCCACGCGATCGGCACGGCCGACGACCAGCCGACGGGGTTCGCCAAGCTGCTGGTGCAGACGCAGCTCGCCGCCGGCGGTCCGGGCGACCTCGCGGCCCTCGACGCGCTGCTGGCCGCCGAGCCCGACCTGGTCGACGAGCACCTCGCCTGGATCGTGCGCACCGACCGCCTGCGGCACGACCCCGAGAAGTGGAGCGCGTCGTTCGGCGAGATCTTCGCCGAGGGGCAGGCTCCGGTGCGCCTCGGCGACGGCGACGCCCGTCCGTTCGACCGGCTCGAGGCCGCGCCGGGGGCCGCAACCCCCTCCTCGCAGGGCGACGACCCCCTCCTCGTCACCGTGGTGATGTCGGTGTTCGGGGCCGACGAGAGCTTCCGCACCGCCGTGCGCTCGGTGCTGGCGCAGACGTGGACGCACCTCGAGCTGCTCGTGGTCGACGACTGCTCGCCGGCCGAGCACACCGCCGAGATCGCCGCCGTCGCCGACTGGGACGAGCGGGTCACGGTGCTGCGGATGCCCGAGAACGGCGGCACCTACCGGGTCCGCAACCACGCGCTGGCGCACGCCCGCGGCGAGCTCGTGACGTTCCAGGACTCCGACGACTGGTCGCACCCCGAGCGTCTGGCCCGCCAGGTCGAGGCCCTGCAGCGGCAGCCCGACGCGATCGCCTCGCTGAGCTCGTGGGTGCGCATGACCCCCGACCTGGTGCTCAACCGCGTGGGCTACGCCGCGACCCGCGTCAACGCCTCGTCGATGATGTTCCGTCGCGAGCCCGTGGTCGAGCGGCTCGGCGGCTTCGACACCGTGCGCAAGGACGCCGACTCGGAGTTCCGCGACCGCCTCGCCGCGACGTACGGCGAGGACGCCCTCGTCGTCCTGCCCGACGTGCTGGCCGTCGCCCAGCTGACCGCCGACTCGCTGTCGCGCGACGACTTCGCCTTCGGCTGGTGGGCCCCGACCCGCGAGGCCTACGGCGCCGCCGCCTCGCACTGGCACGACCGCATCCGCCGGGGCGAGGCCCCGCCGATGATCGACGCATCGGCACCGCGGACCTTCCCGGCCCCCGCGAGCTTCGTCGACCGCGTGCCTGCGCCGGTGACGTGCGACGTCGCGTACGTCTCCGACTGGCGTGTCGGCATCAACCGCTACGACGCGGCCCCCCGCCGCGTCCGCGCGCTGCTCGACGTCGGCCTGACGGTGCACGCGGGGCAGGCCGTCCACCTGCGGCACGCCTACCGCACGCGGCGCGAGTCGGTGCCCGAGATCCGCGACCTGCGGGCCGATCGCGGGCTGGGTTGGCTCGTCTGGAGCGAGCCGGTGCACGCCCGCGTGACGCTCGTCGACTCCGCCGAGCTGCTGATGTTCCCCCGCAGCGCCGCCGACGTGCGGGTCACGACCGACCGCCTCGTGGTGGCGGCCGGCAGCTCGCCGCACCAGCGCGAGCGCGGCTGGACGCTGTACGACCCGGCGACCGTCGAGCGCAACGGCCGCGAGCTGTTCGGCGTCGACGTCGAGTGGCTGCCCGCCCACGACGGGGTCGCCGCCGACCTGAGGGCCGCCGGCGCGACCGCGACGATCCTGCCGTCCCGCCCGATCGCCGTCGTCGACGCCGCGACCGACCGCCCCGCCGTCGTGTCGCGTCCCCCCGTCGTCGGTGCCGCGCGGCTCGAGAAGATCGGCAAGAACCGCCTGCCGGGCGCCCAGCTCGTGCAGTACCTGCCGACCGACGGGGCGTGGTCGGTGCGCGTGCTGGACGACGACGAGGTCGTCCCCAAGCTGTTCCGCAAGAACCCGGTGCCGTCGACGTGGACGATCGTCGAGGGCCGGTCGATCGGTTCCTTCGCCGCGGACGTCGACGTGATGGTGGCCTTCGCGCCCGACGCGTGGGGCGACGGCGTCACGTGGCCCATGGTCGGCGCGCTCGGCGCGGGAGCCGTGCTGCTGGTCGACCCGCGCCACCGGCCGGCGCTCGGCGACGCCGCTCTCTACGCGCGTCCGGACGAGGCGCGGGCGGTGCTCGACGCGCTCGTCGCCGACCCTGCCGCGTACGCCGCGCAGCGCGACCGCGGTGACGCCTTCGTGCGTGACGCACTCGACCCCGCGGCGTTCGCGGACGTCGTCGGCGGCCTTCGACCCATCGGATAGCCTGTCGTGGGCCTGTCGGGCCCCGCCGCCACCGTGAGCGCCGATGGGAGGAACGTCATGTCGACCGCACAGCACCGCGGCTCGTCCGCCGGTACCGGCGGGACGACCCTGACCCGGCCCGACCACGGTCGCACGATCCGCCTCGACATCGAGGGCATGCGCACGATCGCGGTCGGCTCGGTGCTGCTGGCCCACGCGGGCGTGCCGTTCCTGGCCGGCGGCTTCATCGGCGTCGACATCTTCTTCGTGCTGTCGGGCTTCCTGATCACGGGCCTGCTGGCCCGCGAGATCACCCGGTCGGGACGGGTCAGCCTCAGCACGTTCTGGGCCCGGCGGGTCAAGCGGCTGCTGCCGGCCAGCGCGACGGTGCTGGTCTTCTCGGCCCTCGTCACGTACCTGTACCTGCCGATCACGCAGCGCAAGGACTTCGGTGGCGACATCGTCTCGGCGGCCCTGTACGTCGTGAACTGGCGACTGGCGGCCCGCGGCGTCGACTACCAGGCCGAGGACATCGGCGAGTCGCCCGTGCAGCACTACTGGTCGCTGGCGGTCGAGGAGCAGTTCTACGTCATCTGGCCGATCCTGATGCTGATCGTCGCGGTGCTCGCGGCACGGCGTTGGAAGAACGTCTCGTTCGTCGTCCTCGGGCTCGTCACGACGGTCTCGTTCGCGTGGTCGGTCGCGCACACCGCCAGCAGCCCCCAGACGGCGTACTTCATCTCGACGACGCGCATCTGGGAGCTCGGCATCGGGGCCCTGCTCGCGCTGTCGGCCGAGCGGGTCGCCCGGGTCCCGGGCACCGTGCGCGCCGCCGGCGGGTGGGTCGGCATCGGGCTGATCGCCTACGGCGTGCTGGTCTTCGAGAAGACGACCCCCGCGTTCCCGGGGGCCGTCGCGCTGGTGCCGACGATCGGTGCCGCGCTCATGATCGCGAGCGGCCTGCGCGAGACCCCCGGGTCGCCGCAGCGCCTGCTGAGCCTGCGCCCCATGGTGTTCATCGGCGGGCTCTCGTACTCGATCTACCTGTGGCACTGGCCGATCCTGGTCGCCGCCGAGGCGCGGTTCCCCGATCTGCAGCTGCGCTGGACGGTCCTGCTCGCGGTGCTGTCGATCGTCCCGGCCTACCTGAGCTTCCGGTTCATCGAGAACCCGATCCGGTTCGGCACGTTCTTCCGCCCGAACGGCCGGGCCATCGGCATGGGCCTGGCGCTGACGGCCGTCGGCGTGGGCGTCGGCTGGGGGCTGGGTGTCTCGGCGACCGCCGGCGGCGTGACGGAGGCCGACCGCGCCGCGAGCCCGGGTGCCGCGGCGCTGCTCGACCCCGCGAACAAGGACGTCGACTGGTCGGCGATCCGCGAGGTCGAGCGCATGCGCCCGCTCGCGACCGAGGCGGTCGACGACCGTCCCGCGTTCTACGACGACGGCTCGGGCTGCCAGGTCTCGGACGGCGACGCGACCCCCAAGCCCTGCATCTACGGCGACGCCTCGGCCCGGCGCACCGTCGTGATCGTGGGCGACTCCAAGATGGCGCAGTGGCAGCCCACGTTCGCCGCGATGGCCGAGCGCGAGGGCTGGCGGCTCGTGCAGCTGACCAAGTCGGCGTGCACGTTCGCCGACGTCGAGTTCGCCCGCGACAACCGCGACGACTGCCGTGCCTGGGGGCGCGCGGTGCTGCAGGACGTCCTCGACCTCAAGCCCGATCTCGTGATCGAGTCGCACCGCTTCACCGACGCGCTGCCGCCGGGGCGCACCGACGACGCCGACTCGACGCAGGAGGCCCTGGTCGACGGGCTGACGAGCTACTGGCGCCGGATCACCGACGCCGGCATCCCGCTGGTGACGCTGCTCGACAACCCCGCGCCGCCCAACGCGCCGGTGTACGAGTGCGTCGCGGCGGCGCCGAAGGACCTCTCGAGCTGCTCGTTCGAGCTCGCGGGAGCCGTGCAGGCGTCGGGCGCCGAGGCGCAGCGGATGGCCGCGGCCGAGGTGCCGGGCGTCGGCATCATCGACATGACGTCGACGATCTGCCCCGACGACGACCGGTGCGCGGCGGTCATCGGCAACGTCCTGGTGTACCGCCAGGGCACGCACCTGACGAAGACGTTCATCGACTCGGCCGAGCCCCAGCTGGCCGCGGCGCTGTACGACGCGTCCGAGGGGGCCTTCGGCCGGACGATCGAGACGCCGTAGCCGTCGGCCGCTGCTACGAGATGCCGCGGCTCCCGACCAGCGCCTCGATCGCCGCGACGGCCCGCCGCGAGTTGTCGCGGTCGTGGAACGTGAAGGCCTCCCGGGCACGCTGCTCGTAGACGTCGGGACGTCGACGGTCGCCCAGCAGGTAGGCCTCGATCGCGTCGATCGTCGACTCGACGTCGTGCGTCACGGGCCCGAAGCCGTCGCGCTCGTGGTCGAACCACGACGGCTCGGCGTGGCCCGCGCCGAACTCCTCGCGGTCGAAGTGCGTGTAGACCAGCGGGGTGCCGAGGTAGGCCAGGTCGAAGTGCACCGACGAGTAGTCGGTCAGGAACAGGTCGCACCGGCGCATGACGTCCTGGATGTCGGACGCCCCGCCGTCGAGGATCTCGACCCGGTCGCCGACGGGTGCGGCGCCCGCGTACTGCGCCATCAGGTTGTAGTGCGGCATGAGCTCGAAGCGGTGGTCGTGCTGCTCGAGCAGGTCGTGCAGGCGGGGGCTGCGCAGCAGGTCGTCGACGAACCGCTGGTAGTTCGAGCCCTCGAACGGCACCTCGCCCGTGGCGCCCTTGGTCAGCAGCTCGGTCGTGTAGAGCTCGGGTGCCAGGTAGCGCCGCCACGTCGGCATGAACAGGATCGTGCGGCTGGGTGGCGTCGGCACGAGGGCGTCGTAGCGCGGCAGGCCCGTCTCGACGACCTGTCGGTCGTAGCCCGACGTGTGACGGATGGCGGCGGTCTCGGCAGCGCTGGCGGTCAGGTAGAGGTCGTACCCGCCCGTGCGTCGCCGGACGTCGGTGGTCTTGTCGTTGATGCCGTGCTTGAGGTAGACGCGGTACGCGCCCGTGCGCCAGCCGAGCTGGCGCATGTAGTGCTGCTTGGGCCACTGCGACGGCACCATGTGCTTGATCGAGTAGGCGTTGGCGAGCACCGTCGCGTGCACCATCAGCAGCCGGTGCCGCAGCGACGAGTGCGCCACGACGTTCCCGAGCCGGCTGAGCTCGTCGAACCGGTCGCTCGAGGGGTCGAGGACGTAGTACGCGCGGACGTCGGGGCGCTCGCGGCGCAGGTGCGTGAACAGGTGGTAGCCGTTGTCGCGTGCGGTGTCGGCCCGTTCGCCGACGAGCCAGATCTCGCGCCCGCGGAACAGCGGCCACGTCAGCACCCGCAGGGGCTGGACGAAGGCGAACGGACGGCGCCTGACGACGTCCTTGAGCGTGCGGAGCACGAGGCCGGCCCGCCAGCGCAGCCCCGCGAGCGGCGTCGCACCGGGCTGCGCGACGAACTCGGCGTGCTCCGTGGGCGACGGGAACAGCTGCAGGCGACGCTCGTGGGTCACGAGCGGACGCGACGACGCGAGCGACCCGGGTGCGGCGCCGACGGGCACGACGGACGAGTCGAGCGAGACCTCCAGGCCCGTCGTGCCGAGCGGTACCTCGTCGATCGGCACGTCGGCGACGAACCCCGTCCAGCGGTCGGCGCCGTCCTCGTGGCGCAGGCGCGGCTCGGTCACGACGGTGAGCTCGCGGGTGCCGTCGGGACGCAGCCAGTGCAGCAGCAGGGTCTGGTCGGCCGGCGCGTCGCCGTCCGTGCCGGGACGCCGGCACGTGCCGGTCAGGCGCAGGGTGCGTCCGCCGTCGACGACGTCGAGCCCGTGCAGGCTGGCCGCGATCAGGCGGACGGGCTCGACGCTCACCTGCCCTTGGCCTCGATCTCGGCGATCGCGTCGAGGATGGACTGCCGCGCGTGCGCGAGATCGGTCAGGGTGCGGGCCGACGAGCGGTCGACGGCCTCGCGCAGGTCGTCCGGTCCACCGGCTGCGCCTGCGCCGCCGGCCTCCTCGCCGGGCGAGGTCAGCAGGTAGCCGACGATGACGGCCTGCAGCGCCAGGACGCACAGCAGCGTGAGGTCGTACCCGTCGAAGACCGTGCCGATCACGCCGATCACGACGAGCACGGCGGTCGCCCCGACCAGGACGAGGGTGCGTTCGGCGATCAGTCGTCGCACGAGCGATCGTGCCGTGCGCTGCCAGGTGCTCATCGGACTCCTGTGTCGGTCGGGGTGGTGAGGGCCGCGACGGACGCGGCGAAGGTCGCGGGTGCCAGCTCAGTCTCGCAGAAGCCCAGCGAGCGGCCCTGCTGCGCGGCGTAGAGGGCGGGGTCGGCCGTCAGCCGCTCGATCGTCGCGGCCACGTCGGGATCGTCGAGGTAGAGCGCGGCCTCGCCGAGCAGTGGACGCAGGGCGGGGTCGACGACGACGACGCAGCCGCGTGCCATCGCCTCGAGGGCCGGACGCAGCAGCGTCGCGCCCCCGACGCGGGTCGGCGGCACGATCACGACGTCGCACAGGTCGAGGAAGGCGGTCGTGTCGATCGTGCCGGTCGAGAACGTGAGGGCGTCGGCGCGCACGCGGCCGCGGGCGTCTCCCTCGAGCACGCGGACGTCGGCGTCGCGGGGGAGCGCGGCGGCGAGACGCCGGCGGTCGGCGACCTCGAGCGCCTCGGTCGCCGGGTCGACGACGCCGACGACCGGGGCACCCGGCAGCAGCCGTCGGGGGAAGCGCGCGGGGCGGACGACCTGCATCGGACGCGGGGGACGGACGACGCCGGTCGCGCCCGACGCGGTGATGGCGTCGGCGATCTCGGTGGTCGCGGGCAGCCACTGCACGTCGACGTCGAACATCGTGCGCACGACCGACTCGACGTGGACCGGGTCCCACGAGACGCGCGGGGCCGTGCCGGTCACGGGCAGCCGGTCGGCGACCACCGCGACGGACCGGGGTCGCATCGCGACGGCGTCGGCCGAGCGGGGCAGGGCCAGCAGGTCGACGTCGCGCACCAGCAGCACCGTGGGCGTCATGGGGGCGCCGAGCAGGGCCCAGTCGGTGACCCCGCGGTACATCAGCTCGAGCAGGTCGGCCCGCGGGTAGTGGCGCTGACGCGACGCGAACCGCAGGGCGTCCGCCCGCGCGACGCCGACCGTCAGGCCGGACGCGGCGATCGCGGCGACCTCGTCGGCCGCGCCCGCGTGTGCCAGGGGGCCGGGACGCGGATCGGTCAGCACGACGACGTCGGGCGCGAGATCGGCGTAGTCGACGCCTTCCATGTCGGGCGGTGCGGGGAAGGCGCGGCTGCCGTCCGGGTTCGACGAGTGCGGCGAGGTCTCGCCCGCCGCGATCTTGGCGTGCCAGTGGCGGAACGCCGAGTGGTAAGTCGCCCGCGCCGGGCGGTGCCAGCTGGGCCGGAAGTCCTCGCGCGACAGCGAGCCGCCGGTCAGCTGGTACAGCGACAGCGGCACCTTGAGGTTCACGATGCTCTTCAGCCCGTGGACCGTCGCGATGCGCTCGATGTACTCGGTGTCGGCGCCCTTGCGCATCAGGTCGAAGGGTCCGAGCTCGTCGAAGACCTCGCGCTTCATCAGCAGCGACGGGGCGCTGTGCGCGAAGGCCAGCGAGCCGACCCGGGTGATGTAGAGATCGGTGTGCAGGCGGATGGCCTTCGACAGCGTCGCGACGACCTGCGGGTCGGCGAACTCGGCCATCTGGCGCTCGAGCCGGCGGGGGTGCGACCAGTCGTCGCCGTCCTGGATGCCGAGGTACGCGCCGCGGGCGATCGACAGGCCGTGGTTGCGGGCCCGGTACGCGCCGCCGTTGACCGGCATGCGGTGGTAGCTGACCCGCTCGTCGAGGGCCGTGGCCCGCTCGAAGACGTCCTCGAAGCCGGCGGGGCTGTGGTCGTCGACGAGGATGACCTCGAGGTTCGCCCACGTCTGCTCGAGGATCGACCGGGTCGCCGTGATCAGGCTCTCGGTGGGCGACCAGACCGGCATGACGATGCTGATGAGCGGGCCGTCGACCGATCCGGCGGGGGCGTCCGTCCGGACGGTGTCGAACGGGCTGTCGGTGGCCTCGAAGCGCACGGGGTCGAGGCCGCGCTCGACGAACGGCGCGTTGAACCGCTCCTGCCACGTCTCGAGCGGGGCCGGCTCGACGCCGCGGAACGGGCTGATCAGGTCGAGGTTGACGGCCCAGTGGTACCAGGACTCGGCGCTGTTGGTCCGGACGTCGGGCGTCGCCTGCGACGTGTGGCGGCGGACGTAGTCGGCCCGGCCGACCGCCAGGTGGGCCTGGACGTCCTGCCGGTCGTACTCGTACGGGTTGCCGTCGCGGTCGGCGATCGTGCGGGCCAGCGCGAACAGGTCGGCGGCGGTGCGGAAGTTGCCGTCGGTGCCGAACGCGCGGCCCAGCATCAGGTAGGCGAAGCCGTACAGCGACGGCCCGTGCAGCGGCGCGAGCACCTCGTCGCTCGGGGCGCGCCCGGCGGTCGCCTCGGCCGCCATGCCGGCGAGCTCGTCGACGCCGTAGTGCCCCCGGGACGCCGCGCGGGCGAGCATCTCCTCGCCGCCGTCGTACTCGTAGCGCAGCAGGGTCGCCGCGAGCCGCGCGCTCGAGACGACGCCCGAGTCGGCGAGGTCGGCCAGGTGCGGGGGCACGCCGTGGTGAGGGGTCGTCATGGGCGTCACGGCTCGCCGACGAGCTCGACGACGACGGGGGCGTGATCGCTCGCGCCCTTGCCCTTGCGCTCCTCGCGGTCGATCCACGCGGTGTCGACGCGAGCGGCGAGGGCCTGCGAGGCCAGGACGAAGTCGATGCGCAGCCCGCGCTTCTTCGGGAACGCCAGCTGCTGGTAGTCCCAGTACGTGTAGACGCCCGGCCCCGGGGCGTGCGGGCGGACGACGTCGGCGTATCCCGCGTCGACGACGGCGTTGAAGGCGTCGCGCTCGGGCTGCGAGACGTGCGTCCTGCCCTCGAAGGCCGTCACGTCCCAGACGTCGTCGTCGGTCGGGATGACGTTCCAGTCGCCCGTGAGCGCGATCTGCGCCGTGGGGTCGTCGGCGAGCCACTGGGCCGACGCCTGACGCAGCCGCTCGAGCCACGCGAGCTTGTAGTCGTAGTGGGGGTGTCCCAGCTCGCGGCCGTTGGGCACGTAGAAGCTCCAGACGCGCACGCCGCCGCACGTCGCGCCGATCGAGCGGGCCTCGACGACCTCGGGGTCACCGAACGTCGGCTGGTCGTCGGCGAACTGCGTCGCGACGTCGTCGAGCCCGACGCGGGAGACGATCGCGACGCCGTTCCACTGGCTCAGGCCCTGGTGGGCGTACTCGTAACCCATCGCGGAGAGCTCGAGCCCGGGGAACTGGTCCTCGCGGCACTTGGTCTCCTGGATGGCCAGCACGTCGATGTCGTGCCGCTCGAGGAAGGCGGTCACGCGATCGATGCGGCTGCGGATGGAGTTGACGTTCCAGGTGGCGATGCGCACGTCTCGAACCTATCGGGTCGGGCTTCCGGGGGCGCCGTCGTCCTCGGTGTCCCACTCGCCGTCGGCGTCGAACTCGCACACCGTCAGGTCGTCGCGGCGCGCGAAACCGGTGCGGAACGCCGCCCGACCGACCATGTGCGCCGACACCGGGGCGGTCAGCAGCTGGAACAGGGCGATCAGGACGATGATCGTGATGTCGGACAGGTCGCGCAGGCGCAGCGCGAGCCCGGCCAGGATCAGCAGGAGCCCGACGGTCTGCGGCTTCGTCGCGGCGTGCATGCGGCTCAGCACGTCGGGGAACCGGACGATGCCGATCGCGGCGATCGTGGCCATCAGCGAGCCGGAGACGAGCAGGATGCCGGCGAGGACGTCGATCACGGTGCCACCCCCCGCTGGTCGGGGTCGACGGGCTGGTCGCCGTCGCCGACGCCCTCGGGGCCGTGGTCGGGGTCGGTGGGCTCGGCGTCGTAGGCGCGGCGGTCGGTGTCGGGCGCGGCGAACCGAGCGATGCTGACCGAGCTCAGGAAGCCGACGAGGGCCAGGACGACGAGGATCGACAGGGTCGTGCCGTGCCGCTCGACGGCCGCCTCGATGCCGATCGCTCCAGCGCTCGCGGCGACGAAGACGTCGGCGGCGACGGTGCGGTCGAGCATCGTGGGGCCGCGGACGATGCGGACGATGCAGAGCACGCCCGTGATCGACAGCAGCACGACGCAGATGGTTCCGACGACGGTCATGGGTGCGCTCCTGCGTCCTGCCCGCAGGCGACGACCTCGGGATCGGATCCGAGCGCCGCGATGACGCGTCGCTCCTGAGCGAGGGCCTTGCTGCGGGCGAGCTCGACCTTCTCGGGGGTGCTGCCGTCGAGCAGGTGCAGCCAGATGAGGCCGCGCCGGCTGTCGAGCTCGATCAGCAGCGAGCCGGGCACCAGCGAGATCAGCTCGGCCGTGATCGTGAGCAGGAGCTCCGACCGCGTCGCCATCTGCACGCGGATCACGGCGCTGCGCGGGGGAGCCTGCGGGCGGATCGCGATCCAGGCGACCTGGACGCTCGCCATCAGCAGGTCGGCCACGAACGTCACGACGAGGCGGAGGGCCGGCAGCGGGCGGAAGCGCCCCTTCCACATGACGGCGGGGAACGGGAACACCGTCATGACCAGCAGCGCGGCCAGGGCGCCGCCGAGGACGGTCAGCGGGCCGACGTTGCCCCACAGCAGCACCCACACGACGGTGAGGGTGACGACGACGGGCAACCGGCCCAGCACGCCGCGTCCGAACGCCTGCATCATCCACCACCTCCCAGCACCGCGACGATGTACGCGCTGCGGCCCTGCAGCTCGTCGGCGGCGCGGGCCGTGAACGCCAGCAGGGGCCCGGCGACGACGGTCAGCGCGATCGAGCAGGCGACCAGCATCATCGTCGGAACGACCATGCCGAGCGGCAGCCGCTGCTCGCCGTCGTCGGTGACCTTCCAGGTGCTGGTGCGCTCGGTCTTGGTCGAGACGCCCGAGCGGCCGTGCATCGAGCCGCCGTGGGAGTCGGCGCCGAGGGCCTCGGCGTCCTCGGCGGGCTGCCAGAACGCGCGGTTCCAGACCTTCGCGATCGCGTAGAGCGTCAGCAGGCTCGTGACGATCGCGGCCGCGACCGCGACGTACGACAGCCAGCGGTGGTCGTCGACGCCGGCCTGCACCAGCGCGAGCTTGCCGAGGAAGCCCGAGAACGGCGGGATGCCGGCGAGGTTCATGGCCGGCACGAAGAACATGACCGACAGCATCGGCGCGGCCCGGGCCAGTCCGCCGAGCTTGTCGAGGTTGGTCGTGCTGCTGCGGTACTCGATCAGCCCGGCGACCAGGAACAGCGTCGTCTGCACCGTGATGTGGTGGGCGATGTAGAAGATCGCGCCCGAGAGGCCCGCGGCGCTGCCGAGCGCGACGCCGAACAGCATGTAGCCGATGTGGCTGACGAGCGTGAACGACAGGATGCGCTTGATGTCGGACTGCGCGACGGCGCCCAGGATGCCCACGACCATCGTGAACGTCGCGGCCCACAGCAGCAGGGTGCGCAGGTCGTTCTCGGGGAACAGCAGCGTCTGCGTGCGGATGATGGCGTAGATGCCGACCTTGGTCAGCAGGCCCGCGAACACCGCCGTGACGGGTGCCGGCGCGGTCGGGTACGAGTCGGGCAGCCACGCCGACAGCGGGAACACCGCGGCCTTGATGCAGAACGTCGTGAGCAGCAGCAGCTGCAGGAGGTTGGAGACCTCGGGCGGCAGGTCGGCGATGCGTCCGGACAGGGCGGCGAAGTTGACGGTGCCGGTCGCGGCGTAGACGCACGCGATCGCGACGAGGAAGACGACCGACGAGATCATGCTGACGACGATGTAGATCGTGCCCGAGCGCACCCGCGCCCCCGTGCCGCCCAGCGTGATGAGGACGTACGACGACACCAGCAGGATCTCGAAGCCCACGAACAGGTTGAACAGGTCGGCCGACAGGAACGCGTTCGAGACGCCGGCGCTCAGCACCAGGAACGTCGGGTGGAACACCGACAGGGGGGCGTCGCGCCCGAACTCGACGATGCCCTGGCCGAACGAGTACAGCAGGACGCACAGCGTCACGATCGTCGAGACCAGCAGCATCAGGGCCGACAGCCGGTCGGCCACGAGGCTGATGCCGATGTCGGCGGGCCACCCGCCGACGTTGACGGTCTGCGGTCCGAAGTGGTCGGCGCGGTACAGCAGCACGGCGGACACCGTGACGACCAGCGCCAGGATCGCGACGCTGATGACGCGCTGGGCCCGTGCCGAGCGCCCGAAGACGAGGCACAGCCCGGCGCCGAGCAGCGGCAGGATGACGGGCAGGAGCACGATCTGGTTCATGGCTTCTCGCCTGCCCGGTTGGTCGACGCAGCGTCGTCGGCGTCGAGGGCTTCGGGCACCGTGGTGGCCGGCACCTCGTGGACCTCGGGGTGGTGGGGGGCGTCGGAGCCCTCCTCGTCGGGCAGGGCGGCGTCGGCCTCGTCGAACGTCACGGACGTCTCGTCCTGCTCGGCCCGGCGACGGATGAGGTCGTCCTCGACGTCGTCCTGGACGTCGTCGTGGCCGGTCAGCTGCCAGGCGCGGTAGGCCAGGGCCAGGCCGAAGGCCGTGACGCCCAGCGTGATGACGATCGCCGTGAGCACCATGGCCTGGGGCAGGGGGTCGCTCATGGGCTCGTCGGACAGGCCGACGATGGGCGCGGTGCCGGCGGGACCGGACACGACGAGGAACAGCACGCTGACGCCGTTGCCGATCAGCACGAAGCCGATCAGGATGCGGGTCAGGCTGCGCTCGAGCACCAGCGTGACGCCCGCGGCGACCATGACGCCGACCAGGATCACGAGGGGCAGGTTGGGGGTCATGCGCGTCCCCCTTCGACGACGGGGTGGGTCTGGGCGGGCGTGGACGACGGGTCGCCGCCCTCGGCGCCGTCCTCGATCTGCTGGTCGATGCCGCCGCCGAGGCTGCGCAGCACGTCGAGCGCCAGGCCGATCACGACGAGGTAGACGCCGATGTCGAAGAACACCGACGTCACGAGGTGCAGGGTGCCGAGCACGGGGATGTGGACGTCGACGATCGCGCTCTGCAGCACGCCGCCGCCCAGCAGCGTGGGGATGAGACCCGACAGGGCCGCGACGGCCAGGCCGATGCCCAGCACGACGCCCGCGTCGATCGGGGCGGCCTCGTCGAGCTCGGCGCGTCCGCCTGCGAGGTAGCGGATCATCAGCGCGAGACCGGCCACGAGACCGCCGGCGAAGCCGCCGCCGGGCAGGTTGTGGCCGACCAGCATGAGGTAGATCGAGAAGATCATCACGGTGTGGAAGATCAGCCGGGTCACGACCTCGAAGACCACCGAGCGGCGGGCGTCGGTCGCGGGACGCGTCGAGCGCAGCCAGCGTCCGTTGGCGCTGGGGGCCGTGCCCTCGGTGGGCTCGGCGCGGCGCGGGCGACCGGAGCGGTCGGTGATGAGGAAGATCAGGCTCGCGACGCCCGTCGCGGCGACGACCAGCACCGAGAGCTCGCCGAGCGTGTCCCAGGCGCGGATGTCGACCAGCGTCACGTTGACGATGTTGTCGCCGCCGCCGTACTCGACGGCCGGCTTGGCGAACTTCTCCGAGATCGGGTTGGCCGTGCGGGCGTTCGCGGCGACGAGCGCGAAGCCCGCGACGACCGTGCCGGTGGCGACGCCGATGCCGACGCGCACCCACCGGGCGACGTTGAACGGGCGGTCGGAGAAGAAGGGCGGCAGGCGGCGCAGCACCAGCACGAACGTCACGAGCAGGAACGTCTCGACCAGGATCTGCGTCAGGGCGAGGTCGGGGGCGCCGTGGGCGACGAACAGCAGCGCGGTGCCGTAGCCCGTGATGCCGACCAGCAGCACGGCGCGCAGGCGGCGGCGCGAGCGCACCGTGAGGATCGCGGCACCGCCCATCAGCACCGCGGCGGCCAGCTGGATGCGGCTGTCGGAGCCGCGGACGGCGATGTCGCCCCACGCGCGGACCAGCGCCGTGCCGGGCACCAGGATCAGGACGACCAGGATCACGCCGAGGTAGATCGGCAGCGAGCCCCGCTGCGTCAGGCCCGTGACCTCGACCGACAGGCGGTCGACGCCGCGCATGATCCAGTAGTAGGCGCGCTCGGCGTCGGGCACCCGGACGCGGTCGGCCACGCCGTGCTGGAACGCGGCGACGGGCTTGCGCCACCAGAACAGCGCCAGGCCCACCACGACGCACAGGACCGACAGGCCCAGCGCCAGGCTGAAGCCGTGCCACAGGGTCAGCTCGGCCTCGTGCGCGCCGGGCGGCATGGTCTCGGCGTACGACGTCAGGCGCGGCGTCAACCACGGGCCGGCGAGACCCGCGACGACGGTCAGGACCGCGAGCACGACGGGCGAGGCCTGGAACGCCGGCGAGAAGTCCTTCGGCATGCAGATCGGTGCGCCCGGCTTGACCGCGAAGATGCCCCAGACGAAGCGGGCGCTGTAGGCGACCGTCAGGATGCTGCCGACGACGATCCCGGCCAGGGCGAGGACCGACCAGCCGCCCCACCCGAGGTCGTCGCCGAGGTCGGCGAAGGCCGCGAAGCCGCTCTCCTTGGCCGTGAAGCCGAACAGCGGCGGAAGACCCGCCATCGACCCCGTCGCGACGACCGTCACGACGAACAGCACGGGACGCGCCTGCCGCATGCCCGACAGCTCGCGGAGGTCGCGGGTGCCGACCGAGCGGTCGACGATGCCGACGACCAGGAACAGGGTCGACTTGAACAGGCCGTGGGCGCAGACGAGGGCCAGGCCCGCGAAGGCGGCCGACCGGGTGCCGGCCCCGACCATCGCGATCAGGAAGCCGAGCTGGCTGACCGTGCCGTACGCCAGCAGCAGCTTGACGTCGTACTGGCGCAGCGCGCGCAGCCCGCCCAGGATCATCGTGACGATGCCGAGGACGATCAGCGTCGGCCGCCAGCCGGGCACGTCGGCGAAGGCGGGGGCCAGCAGGGCGACCAGGAAGATGCCGGCCTTGACCATCGCGGCGGCGTGCAGGTAGGCGCTGACGGGGGTCGGCGCGGCCATCGCGCCGGGCAGCCAGAAGTGGAACGGCGCCAGGGCCGACTTCGAGATCGCGCCGACCAGGACCAGCATGACCGCGACCGTGACGGTGGTGCCGGAGGGGCGGGCGGCGACGATCTCCTGCAGGCGCGGGCTGCCGGCCTCGTCGGCCAGCATCACGAGGCCGACGAGCATCGCGAGGCCGCCGAACGTCGTGACGAGCAGGGCGTTGACGGCGGCCCGGCGGTTGGCGCGGCGCTCGGGGTTGTGCCCGATCAGCAGGAACGAGAGCACCGTCGTGAGCTCCCAGAAGATGTAGAGCACGTAGACGTTGTCGGACAGCACCAGGCCGAGCATCGAGCCCGCGAAGGCCGTCAGGACGCCCGAGAACCGCCAGATCTCGGTGTCGCCGGGGCGGAAGTACCACGTGCAGTACACGAGGACGAGGGCCCCGACCCCCGTCACGACGAGCGCCAGGACGCCGCTGAGCGGGGTGATGACGAAGTTGAGGTCGAGCCCGATCGTCGGGATCCACGCGATGCGCTGCTCGTGCGGGGGTGCGCCGTCGGTGATGCGCAGGACGTGGGGCAGCAGCCACGCGAACGAGATCGCCGGTGCCAGGGCCAGGACGAGGAACGCCCGACGGCCGATGCCCCGGACGAGGACAGGCGCCCCCGCTGCAGCAAGGAAATGGAGCGTCAAGAGGGCAGTCATGGCGTGCCTCCACCCTATCGGAGGGTCATGACGAGTCGTCAGTTCCCCCGATGCCGGGACAGAGGGGCCCCGGACGGCGCACGATGGTGGTCGCTGCAGGGAGCAGCAGGCCCCGGGAGAGGCCACCGTCGTGGGGAGATGACGTCATGGGGCGCAGTCGTGTCGTGCGCGGGGTCGTGCCCGTCCTGGTCGCGCTGGCCGTGGCGGCGGGCGGGATGCAGGCGCCCGCGTCCGCGGCGGGCTCGGCGGGGTCGCCGCCGGTGTCGCTGCCGTCGTCCCCGACCGGGCTGACGTCGCCGGTGCCGCTGCCGGCCGGCGTCGACCCCGTCTCGCCCTACCTGCCGCAGGTCAGCTGCAACCCCGTCGACATGGCCGGCCCGCTGATGCTGCGCGACCTGCTGCTCTCGACGTACGGCGTCGGACGACCCGGGTCGATCTCGCGGGGCTGCACCGAGGGGCTGTCGGAGCACAGCGAGGGACGCGCGATGGACTGGATGGTCGACACCCGACGTCCGGCCGAGCGCGCGGCCGCGGCCGACTTCATCGCCTGGGTGACCCGCGACGGCGGGCTCAACGCGCGCCGCCTCGGCATCATGTACGTCATCTACAACAAGAAGATCTGGTCGGTCTACAACGCGAAGGCCGGCTGGCGGAAGAGCTACGCGCACACCGATCACGTGCACGTCTCGTTCAGCTGGGCCGGGGCCCGTGGCAGCACGTCGTTCTGGACCGGCGCGGTCGGCGTCGTCGACGTCGGCCCGTGCGTGCGGTTCGCGGGCTCGTACGCGCCGCCGACCGGCTCGCCGCGGACGGCCCGGTGCGGGACGCCGACCAAGGCGCTCGTGCGCACGTCGTGGGGCAACCGCGCCTACGGCAGCTCCGGCGGGACGGTCCGGCGTGCGCAGACGCTGCTGGGCGTGCCCGTCACGTCCCGCTTCGACCGGGCGACGTGGAACGCGACGCGTGCCCACCAGCGCGCGCACGACCTGCCGATGACGGGCGCGCTCGACCAGCCGACGTGGGGATCGCTCGACCGGGGCAGCATC
Source organism: Aeromicrobium sp. CFBP 8757 (assembly GCF_014841755.1). Lineage (NCBI taxonomy): Bacteria > Bacillati > Actinomycetota > Actinomycetes > Propionibacteriales > Nocardioidaceae > Aeromicrobium > Aeromicrobium sp. CFBP 8757. The sequence continues at coordinate 269,370 of NZ_JACYUM010000002.1, read as the reverse complement.
CGCCGGCGCACCGTCGCGAAGCTCAGCCGGCGCCAGGCCGCCGCGCGGGGCGTGGCGCGGTACTCGTCGACGTCGATCGCCCCGGGCCGGGCGGCCGAGGCGGTCGTGGTGCTGCAGACCGCGCTGGGCCTGGCGACGGCCGACCGCAACGGCTTCTACGGCCCCGTCACCCGCGCCGCCGTCGAGCGGGTGCAGGCGGGTGCCGGTCTGGCGGTCGACGGCGTCGTGGACGGTCCGGAATGGCAGGCGATACGGGCCGCGCTGGGTTGACCGGGCGGATCCGCCGCCGGCTGCCATCATGAGTTCCATGAACGACCAGAGCTCGGCCGCCCACAACCCCGAGACCGAGGACGACCACCTCGAGCGCCGCATCCGCGAGCAGCCCGACGTCACGCCCCACCGCTGGGTGCGACGCATCGTGCTGGCGATCGTCCTGATCGGCGTCGCGTACCTCGTCTACCTCATGTCGGCCGCGTTCTTCCCGCGCTGGTGGGCGCAGCGCGTCGCCGACCAGGTCGGTGGCGACTTCACGCGCGGCACGACGTGGGGCCTGTTCTACGGCATCGTCTTCACGGCGGTTCCGCTGCTGCTGCTCGTGCAGGTGCGGCGCGGCTTCTTCAGCTGGACGTGGCGCGGCATCGTGGCGCTGGTCGCGATCGCACTCGCGGCCCCGAACTGGCTGACGCTGTCGGTCGTGGCCGGCAACAGCAACGCGGCGCACGCCGGCGAGCGCATCATGGACGTCGACGCCCCAGGGTTCCGCGCCGCGACGCTGATCGGCGTCGTGATCGGTGCGGCGCTCGTGATCGGCTTCACGGTCGTCACGATGCGGCTCAAGAGCCGTCGCGCCGAGGTCAAGCGGCTCAAGGGCGAGCGCGACGAGCTGCGCCGCCGCGACGACCACACCCGCTGACGACGCCAGCCGTCGCCCGCGGCGTCGGCCGAGGATCGGGGGGTGCGACGCGGGAGACGCTGCGATTTCCGTCGTGTTTCCGGCACATTCGGGACGAAAAGGGGGCCCCGGACCTCTTGTGGTCTGAAGTCGTACCGCAGTAGCGTGCACCAACTTCTTCAGAGAGCTGGGTGCACTCCATGGCGGATCAACTCAACGACGACGAGCAGCTGCTCGCGTCGCTCGGATACAAGCAGGAGCTCAACCGCAGCTGGTCGAGCTTCTCGAACTTCGCGATCTCGTTCTCGATCATCTCGATCCTCGCGGGCTGCTTCACGACGTTCGGCCAGGCCTGGAACAACGGTGGCCCCGTCGCGATCTCGTGGGGCTGGCCGGTCATCTCGATCTTCATCCTCATCATCGGCTTCACGATGTCCGAGCTGGTGTCGGCCTATCCGACGTCGGGCGGCATCTACTGGTGGGCCGCCAAGATGGGCGGCCCCGCGACGGGCTTCTTCACGGGCTGGCTCAACCTCATCGGCCTGCTGGCGGTCACGGCGTCCGTCGCGTACGGCTGCGCGACGTTCTTCGACCTGACGATCAGCACGATCAGCAGCAGCTACGCCGACGGCTACTCGCTGACCCGCGTGTTCATCACGTTCATCGTGATCTTCGCCCTCGGTGCCCTGCTCAACATCTACGGCGGCCACCTGCTGGCCGTGCTCAACAACATCTCGGTCTGGTGGCACGTCGCCGGCGCCGCCGCGGTCATCCTGATCCTCGTCATCATCCCCGACTCGCACCAGAGCATCGACTTCGTCTTCACCGAGCGCATCAACAACTCGGGCTACCTCGACGGCAAGTACTGGTTCCTCGTGCTGCCGCTCGGGTTCCTGCTGACGCAGTACACGATCACGGGCTTCGACGCGTCCGCCCACCTCGCCGAGGAGACGCAGGGTGCCGCGGAGGGCGCGGCGAAGGGCATCTGGCGCTCGATCGCGTACTCGGCGATCGGCGGCTACCTCCTGCTGCTGGCGTTCCTGTTCGCGGTGCAGGACCCGCAGGGCGTCACGGACGGCTTCGGTGCGGTCGACGTGATCTTCGGCCAGGCGCTGCCCGAGGGCTGGCACTTCATGATCCTCGCGATCTCGACGGCCGGGCAGTTCTTCTGCGCCGTCGCGTGCCTGACGAGCGCGTCGCGCATGACGTTCGCGTTCAGCCGCGATGGTGCGATCCCCGGCTCGCGGCTGTGGGCCAAGGTCAACCCCCGCACGAAGGTGCCCGCCAACGCCGTGACGTTCGTGGCGGTCATCGGCGTCATCATCACGCTGCCGGCGCTCAAGAGCATCGGCGGTGTCCCGATCGCCTTCTACGCCGTCACCTCGGTCGCCGTGATCGGCCTGTACCTGGCCTTCGCGATCCCGATCTTCCTGCGCTGGAGGATGGGCGACGACTTCGTGCCCGGCAGCTGGAACAACGGTCAGAAGTACAAGTGGATGAACCTGCTGGCGGTCGCCGAGATCGCGATCATCTCGATCTACTTCATCCTGCCGTTCGTCCCGGCCGGCTGGATCTTCTCGGACGACTTCACGTGGAGCGCCGTCAACTACGCGCCGATCCTGACCGGCGGCACGCTGATCGTCCTGGCGATCTGGTGGCAGCTGTCGGCCAAGAAGTGGTTCACGGGCCCGAAGATGACGATCGACTCGGCGGTCACCGACGCCTTCAAGGACTGAGATAAGGTTCGGAACCAGACCGGATTTCGAGACCGCCATGGAGACGGAGGGCGTCGTGAGCGACATCCTGCTGGACGAGCACCTCGCGGCCGCGGTGCTGCGCCCCGTGCGGGGGCACCACGCGTTCGAGGCGTGCGTCGAGCGGCTCGCGACGTCCATCCGTCTCGGGGTATACGAGCAGGGCAGCACGCTGCCGCCCGAGCGCGAGCTCGCCGAGCACATGGGCGTCTCGCGGGCGACCCTGCGCGAGGCCATCGCGGCGCTGCGCGAGGCGGGGCTCGTCGTGACCCGGCGCGGACGGGGCGGGGGCACCGTCGTCGACCACCGGCCCGACGAGCCGGGGTCGCGCACGCTCCAGCGTCCCCGTGAGGAGCTGCTCGACGCCCTCGAGTTCCGCCGCATCGTCGAGCCCGGGGCCGCCCAGGCCGTCGCCGAGATCGGGCTGGGCGACGCGCAGACGTCGATGCTGCGCGCGGCCCTGGCCAAGGTCGACCGGGCCACCAGCAAGGCGCTGCACCGGCAGGCCGACTCGCAGCTGCACCTCGCGATCGCGTCCCTGACGGGGTCGCCGATGGCCCTCGACGCCGTCACGACGGTGCAGATGTGCCTGCACGACATGCTCGACGCGATCCCGGTGCTCGACCGCAACATCGAGCACTCGCGCGAGCAGCACGGGGCGATCGTGCAGGCGATCCTCGACCGCGACGCCGACGCGGCGCGCCTGACGATGGAGCGCCACTGCGACGACACCGCCGCCCTGCTCAGGGGGCTGCTGTGACCCGTCCCCGCACGACCCCTCCCCAGAAGACCCACCCCCGGACGGAAGTGGCACCGACATGACCCGGCACCAGAACCTCCTGACGCTCGAGCAGCTCCGCGTGCAGATCGCCGAGGGCCACGTCGACACCGTCGTCGTCGCCTTCACCGACATGCAGGGCCGGCTCCAGGGCAAGCGCCTGCACGCCGCGTACTTCCTCGACGTCGTGGTCGAGCAGGGGACGGAGGGCTGCAACTACCTGCTCAGCGTCGACGTCGACATGAACACCGTCGACGGGTACGCCATGAGCTCGTGGGAGAAGGGCTACGGCGACATGGAGTTCGCGATCGACTTCGACACGATCCGCCGGCTCGAGCACCTGCCCGCGACCGTCATGGTCCAGTGCGACCTGGTGTGGCTCGACCACAGCCCGGTCGTGCAGTCGCCACGGACGATCCTGCAGGCGCAGGTCGCCAAGGCCGCCGAGGCGGGCTACGTCGCCCTGGCCGGCACCGAGCTCGAGTTCATCCTGTTCGACACGACGTACGAGCAGGCGTGGCGCGACGAGTACCGGGGCCTGCCGGCCGCGAACCAGTACAACGTCGACTACTCGATCCTCGGCACGACGCGGGTCGAGCCGCTGCTGCGCGACATCCGCAACACGATGTACGCCGCGGGCATGAACGTCGAGGGGGCCAAGGGCGAGTGCAACTTCGGGCAGCACGAGATCGGCTTCCTCTACGACGACGTCGTGGTCACCGCCGACAACCACGCTGTCTACAAGACCGTCGCCAAGGAGATCGCGTCGCAGCACGGCAAGGCCCTGACGTTCATGGCCAAGTACGACGAGCGCGAGGGCAACTCGTGCCACGTCCACCTGTCGCTGCGCGACGCCGACGGCGGGCTCGCGTTCTGGGACGAGGGCCCGGACGGCGGTGCCCGCAGCACGGTCTACGACCAGTTCCTCGCCGGCATCCTCGCGACGATGCGCGACTTCACGCTGCTCTACGCGCCCAACGTCAACTCGTACAAGCGGTTCGCGGACGGCTCGTTCGCCCCGACGGCGATCGCGTGGGGCCTCGACAACCGCACCTGCGCCGTCCGCCTGGTCGGTCACGGGCCCGGCGCGCGGCTCGAGAACCGGGTGCCGGGCGGCGACGCGAACCCGTACCTGGCGCTGGCGGCGATGCTCGGCGGCGGGCTGTACGGCATCGAGCACGGCCTCGAGCTCGAGCCCGAGCAGACCGGCAACGCGTACGCGTCGGGCAAGCCCAAGGTCCCGACGACGCTGCGCGAGGCCCGCGAGGCGTTCCACGGCTCCGCGATCGCCCGCGCCGTGCTCGGCGACGAGGTCGTCGACCACTACACGACCATGGCCGACGTCGAGCTCAGGGCCTTCGACGCCGCCGTCACCGACTGGGAGCTGAAGCGCGGCTTCGAACGGCTCTGAGGCGCACGGGCTCCGCCCGCAGGCGACTCCGTCGCCGCCACGCTTCGCGTGGGCGCCTGGCCGTCGCCCGCGGGCGGGCTCCGGCCCCGTGGTCGGGTTGTGGGTTGAGAACACTGGAAAGGGACATCTGTGAGTGACATGTACAGCGTGGTGAATCCGGCGACCGAGGAGGTCGTCGCGGAGGTCGAGATGGCCGACCTGGCCGCGACCGACGCGGCGATCGAGCGTGCCGCCGCGGCGTACCCGGCGTGGCGCGACGTCGCGCCCGGCGAGAAGGCGCGGCTGCTGCGCCGGTTCGCGGCCCTCGTCGACGACTCCGTCGACGAGCTCGCGGAGATCGAGGTCCGCAACGCGGGCCACACGTGGGGCAACGCGACGTGGGAGGCGGGCAACGTCCGCGACGTCCTCAACTACTACTCCGCCGCGCCCGAGCGGCTGACCGGGCACCAGATCCCGGTCGCCGGCGGCATCGACGTGACGTTCCACGAGCCCCTCGGGGTCGTCGGCATCATCGTGCCGTGGAACTTCCCGATGCCGATCGCCGGCTGGGGGTTCGCCCCCGCGCTGGCCGCCGGCAACACCGTCGTCCTCAAGCCGGCCGAGCTGACCCCCCTCACGGCGATCCGCCTCGGCGAGCTCGGCCGCGAGGCGGGGCTCCCCGAGGGCGTCTTCACGGTCCTGCCGGGACGCGGCCCGGTCGTCGGCGAGCGCTTCGTGACGCACCCCGCCGTCCGCAAGGTGTGCTTCACGGGCTCGACCGCGGTCGGCAAGCAGATCATGCGCGGCTGCGCCGACCAGGTGAAGCGCGTGACGCTCGAGCTCGGCGGCAAGAGCGCCAACATCGTCTTCGCCGACTCCGACCTGGCGAGGGCGGCCGCGTCCGCGCCGTCCGCCGTGTTCGACAACGCGGGCCAGGACTGCTGCGCCCGCTCGCGCATCCTGGTGCAGCGCTCGGCGTACGACGAGTTCGTGTCGCTGCTCGAGCCCGCCGTCAAGGCCGTCAGGGTGCTCGACCCGACCGACCGGAGCAGCGAGATGGGTCCGTTGATCTCGGCCACGCAGCACGCGCGCGTCGCGGGCCTCGTCGACACGACCGAGGTCGCGTTCGAGGGCGCACGCCCCGACGGCCCGGGCTACTGGTTCGCCCCGACCGTCGTGCTGGCCGACGACCCGACGCAGCCGATCTGGCGCGAGGAGGTCTTCGGGCCCGTCGTGGCGGTCATGCCGTTCGACGACGAGGAGGACGCCGTGCGGCTCGCTAACGACACCGAGCTCGGGCTGTCGGGCTCGATCTTCACGCGCGACGTCGGGCGCGCGCTGCGCGTCTCGAGGGCCGTCGAGGCGGGCGCGCTCAGCGTCAACTCGCACTCCTCGGTCCGCTACTGGACGCCCTTCGGCGGCTTCAAGCAGTCGGGCATCGGACGCGAGCTGGGGCCCGACGCCCCGCACGCGTTCACCGAGGTCAAGAACATCTTCTTTTCGAACGAGTAGTCATCAGCGACGAGACATCTCCGACCAGCAAGGGGCACCATCACATGGCAGGACGCATCGCAGGCAAGACCGCCGTCGTCACGGGCGGCGCATCGGGCATCGGACTGGCGACGGTCCGCCGGTTCGCCGAGGAGGGCGGCAAGGTCGTGATCGGCGACCTCGACGACGCCAAGGGCGCCGAGGTCGCCAAGGAGGTCGGCGGCACCTACGTGCACGTCGACGTCACCGACAAGGAGCAGGTCGACGCGCTGTTCCAGACCGCGAAGGACACCTACGGCTCGGTCGACATCGCGTTCAACAACGCCGGCATCAGCCCGCCGGAGGACGACTCGATCCTCGACACCGACCTCGAGGCGTGGAAGCGTGTGCAGGACGTCAACCTGACCAGCGTCTACCTGTGCTGCAAGGCCGCCCTGCCCTACATGCTGGAGCAGAAGTCGGGCTCGATCATCAACACGGCCTCGTTCGTGGCGGTCATGGGAGCGGCGACGTCGCAGATCTCGTACTCGGCGTCGAAGGGCGGCGTGCTGTCGATGTCGCGCGAGCTGGGCGTGCAGTTCGCCCGCGAGGGCGTCCGGGTCAACGCGCTGTGCCCCGGCCCGGTCAACACCCCGCTGCTGCAGGAGCTGTTCGCGTCCGATCCCGAGCGGGCCGCGCGGCGGCTCGTGCACGTCCCGGTCGGACGGTTCGCCGAGCCCGTCGAGATGGCCAACGCCGTGCTGTTCCTGGCCTCCGACGAGTCGTCGTTCATCACGGCGTCGACGTTCCTGGTCGACGGCGGCATCTCCGGGGCGTACGTCACCCCGCTGTGAGCGACGCAGCCGTGACGCCCCTGATCGGGATCTCGACCTACCGCGAGCAGGCGCGGTGGGGCGTCTGGGACGAGCTGGCCGACGTCCTGCCCGCGACCTACGCCCGATCGGTCGAGCGCGCCGGCGGGGCGCCGGTGCTGCTGCCGCCCGGCCCGGCCGCCGCGGCGTCCGCCGTGGTCGCGCGGCTCGACGGCCTGCTGATCTCGGGCGGGGCGGACGTCGACCCGTCGCGCTACGACGCCGAGCCGCACGCCCGGACGGCGGCGTGGCGCGAGGACCGCGACGCCTGGGAGCTCGCGCTGCTCGACGCGGCACCGGCCGACCTGCCGGTGCTCGGCATCTGCCGCGGCATGCAGGTCATGGCCGTCCACGCCGGCGGGACGCTCGAGCAGCACGTCCCCGACGTCGTCGGCTCGAGCCGGCACTCGCCGGGCGGGGCCGCGTTCGGCGAGGTCGACGTCGACGTGCTGCCGGGCACGCGGCTGGCCGCCGCGATCGGCGACACGGGCGCGGTGCGCTGCCACCACCACCAGGCGGTGGCCGACCATCCCGGGTTCGTCCCCGCCGCCCGCGCGGCCGACGGGACGCTCGAGGCGATGGAGCACCCGGGCCACCGGTTCCGGCTCGCGGTGCAGTGGCACCCCGAGACCCGCGAGGACGCGGGGCTGTTCCGTGCCCTCGTCGCCGCGGCCGCCCGGGGCGGTGACTGAGCGACCTGTCGCGACCCTCGACAGGTCGCCAGGTCACCGCAGGGCTCAGGGGGCGGGGACGTCGCGGCCGTTGCGGGCGTTGAAGGCGGCGATGGCCTTCTCGCCGATCCGGAGGCAGTCGGTGCTGACGAAGATGTTCTGACCGGCCGAACCACCGCGCTTCTCCTGCGACGACACGTCGACCGTCAGCCCGTCGACGACGAGCATCCGGCTGCGCGACGTCTCGAGCGTCGACACCTCCAGACCGCTGTCGCGCAGCGCCCGCGCCACGTCGTCGGCGGCCTGCTCGGGCGGGCGGACGTCGTACGTCACGAAGGTGTCGACGAAGTACGCCGCCTCGTCGGGATCGCCGTTGTCGCAGCCCGTGTAGAGGCCCCGCCCCAGGCTGTCGGCGCTCGGCGGCTGGGCGCCCGTGCCGCTCACGAGCGCCCCCACCACGCGCTGCGCGACGGAGTCGACGCGGTCCTGCTGCTGCGCCAGCCTCGCCGCGGAGATGGCGGGCTCGGCGTCGTCCGCGCACCCGGCCGGCAGCGCGAGGGCCGCCAGGAGGACGAGGACACGGCGCATGCCGCGACGGTACACGTCGCGTGTCGCGCACCGGACGTGTCGGGGCGCGCGGCTAGCGTGAGTCATCCGGGAACGAGCACGGACCGACCAGCGCCAGGAGGCCGTCGATGAGAGCCAACAGGTATGCCGGGGTGTGTGCCGCGTGCGGCATCGCGGTCGCGATCGCGGCGGGACGCCTGATCGGCCTGCCGGGCAGCTGGCGCACGATCTGCCTCGGCTGCACCCCCCGCCCGCCGGCCCGTGGCGACCACCCCGGCTGGCACCTGGCCCCGCTCGCGTCCCTCGACTTCGAGACGACAGGGGTCGACCCGCTGACCGACCGGGTCCTCAGCTACGCGCTCCTGGGCGACCGCGGCGACGACGTCACGGGACTCGTCGACGCCGGTGTCGAGATCCCGCCGGCGTCCGCCGCGGTCCACGGCCTCACCGCCGAGGTGCTGGCGGGCGCACCGTCGTCCGCCGAGGCGATCGCCCGCATCGCGGCCTGGGTGCAGGACCTCGTCGCCCGGGGCGTCGGGCTCGTCGTCTACAACGCCGCCTACGACCTGACGATGCTGCGGGCCGAGGCCGAGCGCTGGGGTGTCGGCCAGCCCGACTGGCAGCGGCTCCTGGTGGTCGACCCGTACGTCGTCGACTGGGGCATCGAGCGCGGCGGGCTGGGGCCGCGACGCCTCACCGACGTCGCCGCCTACTACGGCGTGCCGCTCGACCACGCCCACGACGCGACGGCCGACGCACGGGCGGCGCGCGAGATCGCGCACGAGATCGGTCGCCGCCACCCGGCCGTCGCGGCCGGGACGCTCGCCGACCTGATGGATCGTCAGCGTGGCTGGTTCGCCGACCGCGCCGACGACTGGAACGACTACGCCCGTCGGGTCGGCCGCTCGCTCGACGACCCGCAGGGCTGGCCGCTGGCGCGCGTCGGGGCGACGGCCCTCACGGGCTGAGGGCCTCCCGCACCGCCGGCCGCACGCCGCGCGGCACGTTCGACCGCGGCGCGTACGCCGCCACGGGCTCGACGCCGTGCTCCTGCACGACCGCCGAGACGTTCGCGAACAGGCTCTCGACCGCCGACACCGGACGTCCGGTGCGTTCGCCCACCTGCGCGAGGGCCTCGCGATGACGCAGGGGTCGCCCCTCGTCGCGGTCGCGCAGCAGCGAGACGTAGGCCGCGACGGCCACCGCGACGTCGTCGGCGTCCCAGCCCGACGGCCTGGCCGTCAGCGTCCGCGCCGCTGCGTCGTCGGCCACGACCCACGCGTCGTCGACGGTCGACAACAGGCCCGAGGCGACCATGCGCGCGGCCGCCTCGCGCAGCTCGAGCTGCCAGACGTAGAGCAGGTCGCCCGACTCCTCGAGCTCGGCCCGGCGGTGGGCCCACACGTGACGCGACACCTGCAGGGGCGTCGCCGACCCGCCGGACGCCGTCAGCGCCTCGACGATCCACGCCGGCCACGGCAGGGCGCGACCGGGGCCGCCGGTTCTCATGCCCGCGCGCGCACCCGGTCGAGGACCGCCGCGGCGAGGGCGTCGGGTGCCTGCTCGGGCACCCAGTGGCCGATGTCGGTCAGCTCGACGAAGCGGTAGTCGGCGTCGACGAAGTCGCCGCACGCCTCGGCCGGCACCCGCCCGATCGCCTGGTCGTGCTCGCCCCACACGAACGTCGTCGGGACGACGGTCCGCGGCGCCGAGGCGAGCTCGGCCGTCATGGCCCGGTACCAGTTGAGCGCTGCGGTCAGGGCTCCCGGCTCGCCCAGGTGCGCGACGTACCGGGCGGCCAGGGGAGTCGGCACGGCGTCGCCGTAGATCGCGCCGAGGCGGCGGGCGCCGTCGGCCAGCAGGAGGTCCTCGGCGACGCCCTCCTGCCGGAACACCTGCATGTAGGCGCCCTTCTCGCGCTGGTCGGGGTCGTTGCGCAGGGCCTCGTTGTAGGCGCGCAGGTGCGGCACCGACACCGCGGTGAGCGTCCGGACGCGCTCGGGGTGGGCGGCCGCCGTCAGCCACGCCACGACGGCGCCCCAGTCGTGGCCGACGACGTCGAAGTCGCCGATGCCGAGGGCGTCGGCGAGGCCGATGACGTCCTGCACCAGCAGGTCAGTCGTGTAGGCCTCGACCCCCTCGGGGCGCGCGCCGGGGGAGTAGCCCCGCTGGTCGGGCGCGACGACCCGCAGCCCGGCCTCGGCCAGCTGCGGTGCGACCTGCGTCCACGACAGCGACGTCTCGGGGAAGCCGTGCAGCAGGATCACGGGCGCACCGTCCTCGGGCCCGGCGAACCGGACGTCGAAGGTCAGCTCGCCGACGGTGACGGGGGTGGTGGAGTCGTACGTCATGGTGTCTCCTCGTGTCGTCCGGGTGTCACTCGAAGGTCTCGCCGATGCGGGCCACGGCCTCGCGGTCGAGCACGGCCGCGGTCTGCGGATCGGGTGCCGCTCCACCACGGTCGTGCGGCAGCCACCACCGGTCGTCCTCGTCGCGGGGGCTCTCGGGGTAGGTGTCGATGGCCTCGGCCAGCAGCAGCTCCATGCTGGCACGCAGGCGGTCCGACAGCGCGTCGACGGTCTCGCCCCGCTCGGCGCGCAGCGGGGTGCCGACGACGATCGTGACGGGGACGCCGCGCCGCAGGGAGCGGTGGCCGTCGACGGTGTAGATGCGGTGGCCGCCCCACACCACGACCGGCACCAGGGGGGCGTCGCGGTGCAGCGCCAGACCGGCCGCGCCCCGCCGGAACGGCTTGAGCAGCCACGACCGGCTGATGGTCGCCTCGGGGAACACGCCGACGACCTGCTCGTCGTCGAGCAGCGCGAGCCCCCGACGATAGGCGCTCGCGCCGTGCGACCGGTCGACCGGGACGTGGTGCATCGCGCGCATCAGGCGTCCGACGACGGGCAGCCGGAACACCGAGGTCTTGGCCATGAAGCGGATGCGGCGCCCGCGCGGGCGGGCCGCGTAGCCGATGAACGTGAAGTCGAGGAAGCCGATGTGGTTGCCCGCCAGGACGGCGCGACCCGACGTGGGGATGTTGTCGACGCCCCGGACGTCGAACCGGTAGCCCATCAGTCGGAACAGCAGCCCGAAGACCACGATGACGAAGCGGTACGTCCTGTCCTTGCCCGGCACCGGCCCAGCCTACGGGGCGTCGTGGGGCGTGGTCGCGGGCGTCTGCGCGTCACGGCGCACGACGCCGGTCGCGAGCAGGAGGATCGCGGCGATGTACAGCGTCATGATCGCCAGCCCCGTGGCGGTCGCGTCGGCGTCGATGCGGCCCGCCTGCGACAGCGCGATGATGCCGTCCGACACGAGGAACAGCGCCCCGCCGACGCCCGCCCGGACGTCGACGGCCAGCGAGACCGTCGCGGTGCCGACCAGGAGCGCCGCGTACACCGGGATCGCGGGCTTGAGCGCCGGTTCGAGCCCGCCCCAGCACCACGCGACCATCGCGACCGCGACGACGGCATAGGCGACCGCGGCCTGTGGACGCCGCCTGAGGCGGTCGAGCGCGCCGCGGCGGACGAACAGCGTGACGAAGGCGACGTGGGCGCCCGCGAACGCCGCCATCCCGACGACGAACAGGTCGTCGATCTCGAGGAACAGGTCGCCGAGGAAGCACAGGGCCAGGGCGACGACCAGCAGCCGGGGACCGCCCTGCCGGGCGACCCAGACCGCGAGCAGCGGGGCCAGCAGGCACTTGCTGATGCTGTCGAGCGGGGTCGCGCCTGCGGCGTTCAGGGCCAGGTGCACGACGGCGACGACCCCGAACGCGACGAGCCACGGGCTCCGGACGGCGGTCATGGACGTCACCGTACCGGCGCCGGGCCGCCCCGGGGGCCGTTCGGCGTCAGCCGACCTCGCCGGCGAGGCGGGCGCGGCGCGTCTGCTTGGCCGCGTACATGTCGGCGTCCGCGAGCTCGAACGCACCGGCGACGTCGACGACTCCCGCGCTGGTGGGCGCGCACCCCAGCGAGGCCGCGATCCCGGCGTCGGCCAGGGCCTCGGAGAAGCGGGCGAAGTGGGCGATGAGGTCCTTGACGGCGACGTTGTTCGACAGGATCGCGAACTCGTCACCGCCATAGCGGGCCACGCGGTCGCCGGCGCGTGCCGCCGCGGCGAGCACCTCGCCGGCGTGCCGGATGAGCTCGTCGCCCGCGGCGTGGCCCTCGAGGTCGTTGAGGGCCTTGAGGCCGTCGAGGTCGATGACCGCGATCGCGACGGGGTCGCCGTAGGCGGTGATGCGACGGTCGGCGTCCTCGACGAGCAGGTCCCACCCGCGGCGGTTGACCAGCCCCGTCAGGGCGTCGGTCTGCGCCAGCGCCCGGGCGAGGTCGGCGGTGCGCCGTGCGCGGTCGGCGATGCGGGCCAGCTTGAGCTGCGACGAGAGCAGCCCGGCCATGAGCTCGATCAGGTCGGCGTCGATCTCGTCGAAGCCGCCGAGCGGCTCGGTGCCGACGCCGCACAGCGTGCCGAACGTGCGACCGTCGTCGTCCGTGATGGGGGTGCCGGCATAGGCCCGGACGACGCCCGCGTCGGGCAGGTCGGAGTACGCAGGGTGCTCGGCGGCGTCGAGGACGATGCGGTCGGCGCCGTTGGACATGCGGATGCAGAACGTGTCGTCCCACGGCACGCGGCGCCCCAGCTGCAGCATCTCGTTGTCGCCGGTGTGGATGTGCACCTGCTCGCCGGCCGCGACGCGCGACACCGACCACTCCGGGATCGGGGTGTGCGCCTTCAGGTAGGCGATCACCTGATCGGCGGACGTGCTGAACGTGTCGGCCCCGTTGACCTGCTCCCTCGTGCTCACGGGTCCAGTGTGCCTCGCCGGCGGCGAGCGCGCGGGGTCAACCGTCGATCTGGCACATTGAGGCCCATGACGCACGACCTGACCTTCGTCGACGGCCACTTCTACGCCGGGGGCCGGTGGCTGCGGGACGTCGACACCCTCGTGGTGCGCGACGGCCGGATCGCGGCCATGGGGGTGGGCCTGGCGCCCGAGGGCGAGGTCGTCGACCTGCGGGGCGGGTGGGTGCTGCCCGGGTTCCACGACGCCCACGTGCACCCCGTGCAGGCCGGCCTCGAGATGAACGCCTGCGACCTCTCGCGTGCCGCGGACGTCGAGGGCTACCTGGCGGTCGTCGCGGAGCACCACGCCGCGCACCCGGTCGACGGCGACGGCGGCGAGTGGCTGCTGGGGGGCGGCTGGTCGATGGAGGCGTTCCCGGGCGGCGTGCCGGAGGCACGGCTCCTCGACGCCGTCGTCGGCGACCGCCCGGTCTTCCTGCCGAACCGCGACCACCACAGCGCCTGGGTCAGCACCGCGGCCCTGCGCCTGGCCGGCATCGACGGGTCGACCCCCGACCCGTCGGACGGACGCATCGAGCGCGATCGCGACGGTCGGCCCACCGGTGCCCTCCACGAGGGCGCCATGGAGCTCGTGCGCGCCCTGGTGCCGCCCGCCGACGCGGCGCAGCGGCACGCGGCGCTCATGACGGCGCAGGCGCACCTGCACTCGCTGGGCATCGTCGGGTGGCAGGACGCCCTGGTCGGCGAGGGGCTCGGCATGGCCGACTCGCTCGGCACCTACCTCGACGCGCTCCGCGACGGCTCGCTGACCGCCAAGGTCGTCGCGGCCCTGTGGTGGGACCGCGCCCGCGGTGACGAGCAGGTCGCCGACCTGGTCGCCCGCCGCGACCGTGCCGCGGCCGCGGGCCTCGACGCCGGCAGCGTCAAGATCATGCAGGACGGCGTGTGCGAGACGTTCACGGCCGCCGTGATCGAGCCGTACCTCGACGCGCACGGCCACGCGACGGCGAACGTCGGCCTGTCGTTCATCGAGGCCGCCGACCTGGCCCGTCACGTGCAGCAGCTCGACGCGCTGGGCTTCCAGGTGCACCTGCACGCGCTCGGCGACCGGGCGGTGCGCGACAGCCTCGACGCGATCGAGCACGCGATCGACGTCAACGGGCGGCTGGGCAACCGGCACCACCTCGCGCACGTGCAGATCGTGCACCCCGACGACGTCGACCGCTTCGGCGCGCTCGACGTCACGGCCAACGCGCAGCCCCTGTGGGCGTGCCTCGACGACCAGATGGTCGACCTGACGCTGCCGTTCCTCGGCGAGGTCGCGCGCGAGCAGCAGTACGTCTTCCGGTCGCTGGTCGACGCGGGAGCGCCGCTCGTGTTCGGCAGCGACTGGCCCGTGTCGTCGCCCGACCCGCTCGAGGGCATCCAGGTCGCCGTGACCCGCCGCGAGCCGGGCAGCGCGCTCGAGCCGCTGCTGGCCGACGAGTCGCTGCCGCTCGGGCTCGCGATCGACGCCTACACCCGCGGCAGCGCGTGGATCAGCCGCCGGGACGAATCGTCCGGCGCGCTCGAGGTCGGTCGGGCGGCCGATCTCGTCGTGCTCGACCGCGACCTGCTGGCGGTGTCGCACGACGAGATCGCGACGACCCGCGTGCTGCGCACGTACGTCGACGGCCGCCTCGTGTTCGAGGTCTGACGACCGTCAGGTGGCGGCGGTCAGGTGACGAGGCAGAAGGGGTGCCCTGCCGGGTCGGCGAAGACCTGCCACGGGCGGTCGTCCGGCTCGTCGACGACGTCGCCCAGCCGGCGGGCACCGAGCCCGAGCACGGCCGTCCTCGCGGCGTCCAGGTCGTCCACCTCGACGTCGAGGTGGACCTGCTGCTCGCCGTGCTCCCCGGGCCACGGGGGCGGCTCGAAGGCGTCCACCACCTGGAAGCACACGCGTGCCTCGCCCGGGCGACGCTCGAGCGCCCACCAGTCGTCGTCGCGCTGCACGACCGGGCGGTCGAGCACGGCCGCCCAGAACCCGGCGAGGGGAGCGGGCTCCGCGCAATCGAGCACGATCGAGCGCAGGCTGCCGACGGCCGTCACGACGGGACGGCGTCCGTCCCGTCGGCGTCAGGGTTCGTGACGCTCGGCTCGAGGGGAGGCAGGGGCGCCTCGTCGGGGTCGGGCGTCTCGCCGGGGTTGGTCAGGGGCTCGGGATTCTCGGTCATGACGGCTCCGTACCCGCCGTGCGCCGCCGCAACCCCGCGGTTTCCCAGGTTCACCCCGGAAGCTTCCGGGATGAACCTGGGATGTGGACGCCTCACCCCGGCGGCAACAGGGGTGTGGTGCCGATTTCCCGGGTTCACCCCGAATCCGGCGCACGGGACGCGCGGAAGCCGGGGTGAACCTGGGAAACCGCCGCCGCGGCGACCGCGGCTCAGACGCAGAGGGAGTCGTTGGCCTTGCGGCTCGTGGCCTTGACGGGCTTGGGCTTGACCGGGTCGGTGCCGGCCTCGATGCGGTCGGCACCGATGATGAGCCACACGCCCGAGATGTCCTGCTGCACGATCTCGGCCTCGAAGCCGAAGTCGGCGTTGATGGCCTCGGCGGTGGCCTGCGCCTCGGGCGTGCCGTCGACGAAGATGCGGGTCGCGGTCGCGGGCTTCTGCGCCGTGGCCACGCTGGTGACGGAGTAGCCGAGCCCCGTCATCGCGGTCTGGGCCGAGGTGCCGAGGCCCGACGTCTGCGCCGCGTTGAGCACCCGGACGGGCGTCGAGCGCGGGTCGCTGGTCTCGGTGCCGCCGCCCGAGCCGTTGCCGCCGGCGTCGGTCGACTCCTCGCCCTCGACCGGCATCTCCTGGTCCTTCTTGATGGCCTTGAAGATCGTGTCGGCGTCATCGGTCTTGACGACGCGGTTGGGATCCTGCGGGGCCGCGCCGTTGGGCATCGTCACGAAGGTGATGCCCGAGTCGGGCACCGCGCGCGCCCGCTTGGCCAGACCCGTCAGGTCGGGGATCGACGAGATGCCCTCGTCGACCGTGATCGAGCTCGTGAGCGCGTTGACGAACTTGAAGAGCTTGTCGGGCCGGGTGAGGACGCTCGTGCTGCGCGCCTGGTTGATGATCGACGACATCACGACCTGCTGGTGGCCGAGACGGCCGATGTCGCTGCCGTCGCCGACGGCGTGACGGGTGCGGGCCAGCGCGAGCGCGTCCTTGCCCTTGATCTTCTGCTCGCCGGCGGGAAGGTCGAGCTTGGCGTCCTTGTCGACCAGCGCCTCGTCGAGGCACACGTTGACGCCGCCGAGGGCGTTGACCATCGACGCGAAGCCGTCGAAGTCGAGCTGCACGAAGTGGTCGATGCGCACGTCGCTCAGGGTCTCGACGGCCTTGACCGAGCACGCCGGGCCACCGTCGAGGGCCGCGTTGATCATCTGGTCGGTGCCGCCGGCGAAGGCACCGCTGCCGGTGTCCTTGCACGCCGGGAGGTCGAGCAGCGTGTCGCGGGGGATCTGCACCGCGTCGATGCGGGTGTTGCCCTTCGAGAAGTGCACCAGCATCAGGGCGTCGCTGCGCTGCGAGCCGGTGCCCTTGCCGTACTCGTCGGTGCCGAGGTCGCGGGAGTCCGAGCCGATGAACAGGATGTTCATGGCGCCCTTGGGGGTCTTGTCCTTGACGACCGACTCGGTCAGCGGTGCCTTGTCGATGTTGCCCTGCAGCTTCCAGATCGCCGCGGCGGCGCCGACGCCCAGCACCAGCACCAGCACGCCGACACCGAGCAGCGCGCGACGCACGAGGATGCGGCGTCGCGAGGGCTCGCGTCGGCGCTTCGGCGCGGTGTCCGTCGGCGCGGGGTCGGGGGTCGTCACTCGTGGGCTCCTGGTGTCGGCAGAACTTCCAGAGTACGAGCACAACCTGAGCAGAGGCTAGGAATGGCGCGTGATCTGTCCCGCACGTGTCGGCCGACGGCTCACAGGGGAGGGTCGTAGCGACCGTCGACGACGGTCCACCCGCCGTCGACCGTCAGCGTGCTGCCGGTGACGTACGACGCCGCGTCGGAGGCGAGGAACACCGAGGCGCCGGCGATCTCGGACGGCTGCGCCCAGCGTCCCATCGCGTTCTTCTGCGAGTACGCGTCGTACCACTCCTGGTTCGACCGCAGGCTCTGCGTCAGCGGTGTCTCGACGACGCCGGGGGCGATCGCGTTGACCCGCACGCCGCGGGGGCTCAGCTCGGACGCGGCGCCGCGGACCAGCTGCGCGACGCCGGCCTTGGAGACGCCGTAGATCCCCTGACCGGGCTCGATGAGCGTCGCGCGGATCGACGAGAACGCGATGATCGAGCCGCTGCCGCGCTCGGTCATGGCGGGGGCGAAGCTGCGGATCGCGTCCCAGCACGACACGAGGTTGAGCTGCAGCACGTCGTCGACCTCCTGCATCGTCAGGTCGACGAGCGGCTTGCGGGCGCCGCGGGCGGGCAGGTGCACGAGGACGTCGGTGGTGCCGAGCTCGTCGGCCATCGCCAGGAGGGCGCCGGGCTCGAGGACGTCGACCCGGTACGTCGTCATGCCGGCGTGCTGGGAGGCCGTCTCGTCGAGCAGCGACTGGTCGACGTCGGCCACCGTGACGTCGGCGCCGTGCGCCGCGAGCGCGAGGGCCGTCTCGCGTCCGATGCCGCGTCCCCCGCCGATCACGACGGCGCGGCGACCCGTGAGGTCGAACAGCTTCGAGTAGTCCATGGGTCTCCGATCAGACGGACGTGGCCGGGCGAAGAGGTCTTCGCCCGGCCACGTCGAGGGTGGTGCCGGTGTCAGCTGGTGGGGTTGATCTGCGACTTGTCGAGCAGGCCGAAGTCGACGTCCCACTTCTTCAGGATCGTCTCGTACGTGCCGTCCTCCATGAGCTTGTCCATCGCGGCGGCGATGGGCTCGGTCATGCCGGACGTCTTCGAGACGCCGATGCCCTCGAGGGCGGGCTGGTAGTCGAGCGGCTGCAGCTTGAAGCCCTTGGTCTCGCGCAGGAGCCAGGCGAGCTGTCCCTTGGCGGTGGCGAAGGCGTCGGCGCGGCCGTTCTTGACGGCGAGCTGGGCCGCGGCCTGCTGCGGGTACGCCTTGACGGTCGGCGCCTTCTTCCCGGCGTCGGTGCAGGTCGTGCTGACCTCCTCGAGCTGCGAGATGAACGACGAGCCGGCGAGGGCCGCGACGTTCAGGCCGCACAGGTCCTCGGGGGTCGAGATCGTCAGGTCGCTGTCCTCGTTCGTCATGACGCCCGTCGAGTTCTCGTGGACGGCGACGATGTCGACGACCTTGAGACGCTCGGGGAGGACCGTCAGCGACGCCCACGGGCCGGTGATGTAGCGACCGTTCTGGATGCTGGGGATGAAGGTGTCGAACGCTCCGGACGCCTCGGGGGCCCACGTGAGGCCGAGCAGCGCCGAGACGGCCTCGCCGAACTCGGGGCCCCAGCCCGTGATCTTGCCGTCCTCGTCGACGAACGTGTCGGCGGGCGCGTTGTCGTAGACGATCGCGGTCAGCTCGCCCTTGTCGGCGACGTCCTTCGGCACCATGGCCGCGAGCTCGTCGTCCTTGGTGATGCTGACGCCGGCGACGGTGACTCCCTGGTCGGAACCGCTGCCTCCGGAGGAGGCGCTGCCTCCGTCGCTGTCGGATCCGCTGCCGCACGCCCCGAGAACGGCGGTCATGACGGCCGCGGTCGCGAGGGACACGATCGCCTTACGAGCACTGCTGGATCGCAGAGATGCCATGGGTCTTTCTCCTGATGAATGGGTTGTTGCCGCCGACTACCCCGAGATCGGAGGGACTGATCGTGTTCGCTGTGCGACCAGACGTTCGAAGTGTGTACATCTGCGGTCACTACTGTCAAGGGATCTCGGTCCCGGACGATGTTAAGTGTTCGTTAAGCGAACGAATGGTCGCTTGACGAACGACTCGACTCTGCCTAGGTTGTGGGTATGACGTGTGACTCAGGTAACGGGGCGACCCGATGAATCGAACCACGACAGCGACACGACCCGCCGAGCCGGGCGACGACTCGATGACGCCGGTCCGCTCGCGCCGGTCGCCGCTCGTGGGCACCGTGCTGGCCTGGGCGGCGAAGATCATCGTCCTGCTGCTCGCCTTCCAGGTCGTCGCGACCTTCCTGTCGTCCGACAGCCTCCAGTGGTCGGTCGTGTGGTCGTACATGTTCGACGGCGACGTGCTGGCCGGTGTCGCCCGCACTATCCAGCTCACCGTCATCGCGATGGTGCTGGGCTGCCTGATCGGCCTCGTCCTCGCCCTCATGCGACTCTCGCCGAGCATCGTTCTCAACGCGGTCTCGGGCGCGTACATCTGGGTCTTCCGCGGCACGCCGGTCCTCGTCCAGATCCTGTTCTGGTACAACCTCGCGAGCTTCCTGCCGGAGCTGTCGATCGGCATCCCGTTCGGCCCGGACCTCGTCAGCGGCTCGACCAACGACCTCATCACGCCGCTCGTCGCCGCGACCCTCGGACTGGGGCTGTGCGAGGGCGCCTACATGGCCGAGATCTTCCGCGCCGGCATCCTGTCGGTCGACCACGGACAGACCGAGGCGTCGGCCGCGCTCGGCATGACGCGCCGCCAGTCGATGCGCCGCATCATCCTCCCGCAGGCCATGCGCGTCATCGTGCCGCCCACGGGCAACCAGGTCATCTCGATGCTCAAGGGCACGAGCCTGGTCAGCATCATCTCGATGAACGAGCTCCTCTACACCGTGCAGGTCATCTACGCCCGCACGTTCGAGACCATCCCGCTGCTGGTCGTGGCGAGCATCTGGTACCTCGTCCTGACCACGGTCCTGAACATCGCCCAGTACTTCATCGAGCGAAAGTTCGCCAAGGGCGCGACCCGCAACGCCCCCGTCACGTGGCGTGACCGGTTGCCGCAGCGGCGCAAGCCCACCGAGAAGTTCTTCAGCCACGAGGAGACCATCTGATGACCGCCGACCCGCTCGTCAGGATCGACCAGCTGTGCAAGCGCTACGGATCGCTGCGCGTCCTCGACGGGGTCGACCTCGAGGTCGACGCCGGTGAGGTCGTCTGCATCATCGGCCCGTCGGGCTCGGGCAAGAGCACGCTGCTGCGCTGCGTCAACTTCCTCGAGAAGCCCGACCACGGCACGATCCGGGTCGACGGCGAGCTGATCGGCGTGCAGGAGCGCAAGGGCAGGCTCGTCGACGTCCCGGTCGCCGACCTCGCGCGCCAGCGCTCGTCGATCGGCATGGTCTTCCAGTCGTTCAACCTGTTCGGCCACATGACGGTGCTCGAGAACATCGTCGAGGCGCCGGTCCGCGTCGCGGGGCAGCCGAAGGCCGACGCCGAGAAGCGGGCCCGCGAGCTCCTCGCCCACGTGCGCCTCGAGGGCAAGGAGGACGCCTACCCCCGCCAGCTGTCGGGCGGCCAGCAGCAGCGTGTCGCGATCGCCCGCGCGCTGGCGATGCGCCCCAAGGTCATGCTGTTCGACGAGCCGACGTCGGCGCTCGACCCCGAGACCGTCGGCGAGGTGCTGTCGGTCATGAAGCTGCTGGCCGACGAGGGCCTCACGATGCTGATCGTGACCCACGAGATCGAGTTCGCCCGCGACGTGGCCGACCGCGTCGTGTTCGTCGACGGCGGCAAGATCATCGAGCAGGGCCCCGCGGCCCAGGTCATCGACGACCCGCAGGAGGA
This sequence comes from Aeromicrobium sp. CFBP 8757, assembly GCF_014841755.1. Taxonomy (NCBI): domain Bacteria; kingdom Bacillati; phylum Actinomycetota; class Actinomycetes; order Propionibacteriales; family Nocardioidaceae; genus Aeromicrobium; species Aeromicrobium sp. CFBP 8757. The sequence goes on along the minus strand of NZ_JACYUM010000002.1, from coordinate 248,470 downwards.
GCGCACGCAGCGGTTCCTGTCGCGCATCGGCAGCGCGGGCGACCGCGAGACCCGGCCCGCGGTCTGAGGGCCGCCGGCCTCAGCTCAGCCGGAGGTGCGAGATGTCGGCGCCGATCTGCGCCGTCGTCGACAAGAGCTCGGGCAGGAACTCGTCGACCAGCTGCTCGACCGACACGCGTGACGTCGGCACCGAGATGTTGACGGCGTTGACGAACCGGCCGGTGGCGTCCGCCACGGGGGCCGCGATCGAGCGGGCCCCGAGCTCGAGCTCCTGGTTGTTGATCGACCAGCCGCGCTCGCGCACCTCGGCGAGACGCTCGCGCAGCTCGCCCTCGTCGGTGATGGTCTGCGCCGTGAAGCTCTCGCGCGGATAGGTCGCGAAGTACTCGTCGAGCTGGTCGTCGGTGAACGACGACAGCAGCACGCGACCGGTCGACGTGCAGAACGCCGGCAGGCGACGTCCGACGCTCAGGCGGATCGTCATGATGCGGTCGGCCGCCGCGCGGGCGATGTAGACGATGTCGCCGTCGTCGTACTCGCACGCCGAGCACGACTCGCCGATGCGGGCCGAGAGCTTGTCGAGGTGGTCCTGCGTGACCTCGACGCTCGACGACGACGACAGGAACGCGTAGCCGAGGTCGAGCACGCGCGGCCGCAGGTAGAACCGGCTCTGCCGGTACCCGACGTAGCCGAGGGTCTCGAGCGTCAGCAGGAACCGTCGCGCGGACGCCCGGCTGAGGCCCGCGATCTTGGCGACCTCGGCCAGGGTCAGCATGTCGTTGTCGTCGGAGAACGCCCGGATGACGGCCAGGCCTCGGTCGAGCGACTGGACGAACTCGCCGGGACGACGGTCGTCGGCCGCGTCCGTCTCGGTCTGGGGCATGCTGCCTCCTAGGGGCACGGTGGTTCGCAGGGCGAACATAGTGTGTCGGCCTGCCGATGGCAAGAATCCGTCACCGCACGTACGACGCACCGTTGACGTCGAGGGTCGCGCCGCTGAGGTGCCGCAGACGTCCCTCGCACAGGACGGCCACGAGCTCGGCGATCTCCTCGGGCGGCACGAGCTCGCCCATCGCGAGGGTGCGGCGGATCTCGTCGAGCCCGCCGCGGTCGAGCGAGGACGACGCCGTCATCTCGGTGTCGACGGCACCCGGGGCGATCAGGTACGTCAGCACGCCCCGCGGCGCGTACGCGCGCGCCACGGTCTTGAGCAGCGCGGCGTACGCGGCCTTCGACGCGGCGTACGTCGCGAGGTTCGGGTGCCCGGCGCCGCGGTGCGTCACCCAGCTGCTGATGCCCACCACGACGCCCTCGCCGTGGCCCGCGAAGTGCTCGGCGGCGCGGCGCGTGAGGTCGGCGGGGCTCAGCGTGTTGACCTGCAGGGCCGTGCGGAACGTGTCGTCCCACTCCGCGTCGGGGGCGTCGATCTCGACCTTCGGCATGATGCCGGCGTTGAGGACCACTGCGTCGACGCGACCCACGGCCTCGAGGGTCGCGTCCCAGAGGCCCGCGGCACCCTCGGGGTGGCTCAGGTCGGCGGGCAGCAGGTGCACTCGGTCGGAGGCGAACCCCCGCGTCGCCTCGTCGGCGCCCTCGCGGCTGCTGTTGTAGTGGGCGACGAGCGTCGCCCCCGTGCCGGCGAGCCGCTCGGCGATCGCCCGTCCGACGCCGCGCGAGGCGCCGGTCAGCAGGATGGTCTTGCCCGTCAGGTCGTTCATCGGATCCCCTCCACGCACACGTACTTCAGCTCGGTGAACTCGTCGAGGCCGTGGCTGCTGCCCTCGCGCCCGAGGCCCGACTGCTTGACGCCGCCGAACGGCGCCCCCTCGTAGGAGATGAGGCCCGTGTTGACGCCGACGACGCCGAACTCGAGCGCCTCGCTGACGCGCGTCACGCGGCCGAGGTCGTGGCTGAAGAAGTAGGCGGCGAGCCCGAAGGGCGTGTCGTTGGCCATCGCGACGGCCTCGTCCTCGGTCGAGAAGGTGAAGATCGGAGCGACGGGCCCGAACGTCTCCTCGTGGGCGATGACCATGTCGGGGCGCGCGCCGTCGAGCACCGTCGGCTCGAAGTACGTGCCGCCCAGCTCGTGGGGACGCCCTCCGAGCAGCACCGTCGCGCCCTTGTCGACGGCGTCGGCGACGTGCGCCGAGACCTTGTCGACCGCGGCCTGCGAGATCAGCGGCCCCTGCGTCGACTCCGGGTCGCGCCCGTCGCCGACCTTGAGCTCGCGCACGGCGGCCGTGAACGCCTCGACGAAGCGGTCGTGGATGCCGTCCTGGACGAGGATGCGGTTGGCGCACACGCACGTCTGGCCGGCGTTGCGGAACTTCGACGCCACGGCGCCCTTCACGGCCTCGTCGAGGTCGGCGTCGTCGAACACGATGAGCGGCGCGTTGCCGCCGAGCTCGAGCGCGAGCTTCTTGACGGTGCTGCTCGACTGCTTCATCAGCAGCTTGCCGATCGCGGTCGAGCCCGTGAAGCTCAGCGCCCGCACCGACTCGTGGGTCGTCAGCACGTCGCCGATCATCGCGGCGTCGCCGTGGACCACGTTCAGGACGCCCGCCGGGACGCCGGCGCGGTGCGCCAGCTCGGCCAGCGCGAAGGCCGACAGCGGCGTCTCGCTGGCCGGCTTGACGATCATGGTGCACCCGGCCGCGAGGGCGGGGGCGACCTTGCGCAGGATCATCGCCGACGGGAAGTTCCACGGCGTGATGGCGCACGTGACGCCGATCGCGCTGCGCGTGACCTGGATGCGCCGACCGTCGACGTTCGGCGGGATGATCTCGCCGTAGACGCGCTTGGCCTCCTCGGCGTACCACTCGACGAAGCCGGCCCCGTAGATGATCTCTCCGCGGGCCTCGGCGAGGGGCTTGCCCTGCTCGGCGGTCAGGATCTCGGCCAGGCCGTCGGCCTCCTCGACGATCAGGTCGAACCAGCGCCGCAGGATCCGCGACCGCTCGGGGGCGGGGCGGCGCGACCACTCGACGAAGGCGCGCTCGGCGACCGCGACGGTCTCGAGGACGTCGTCGCGCGTCGCGTCGGCGACCTGCGCGACGAGCTCGCCGGTCGAGGGGTCGACGACGTCGGTGCGCACGCCGTCGCCGCCGGCGCGCCACTGCCCGTCGATGTAGAGGTCGGTCCGGAGCAGGCCCGAGGCCTCGGACCCTTCGGTGGCACTGGTCATCATGGAACCCAATCGTCGTCGGAGAACGGTGGACGTCGTCCACTCTAGCGGGTACGTTCGTCTAGCGACCATAAGTTCGCCCTTCGAACGAAAGAGAGGTGCCCATGTCGATCGCCGACCTGGACCGGGACTACGTCTTCCACCCGTTCACCGTGCTGGCCACGCACCAGCAGTCGGGTCCGCCGATCTCGATCGTCGAGGCGCACGGCTCGACCGTCGTCGACGCCGACGGTCGCCGCTACCTCGACGCCATGGCGGGGCTGTGGTGCGTCAACATCGGCTACTCGCACCCCGAGATGGCCGACGCGCTGCACCGCCAGGCCTCGAAGCTGCCGTACTTCCACGCCTTCTCGTCGATGGGCACCGAGGCCCCCGCGCGCCTCGCCGAGCGCCTGATCCAGATGGCGCCCGTGCCGATGGCCAAGGTGTTCTTCGGCAACTCCGGTTCCGACGCGAACGACACGCAGGCCAAGCTCGTCTGGTACTACAACAACCTGCTGGGACGCCCCGAGAAGAAGAAGATCATCTCGCGGCACCGCGGCTACCACGGCGTGACGGTGCTGTCGGGTGGCCTCACGGGCCTGGCGAACCTGCACGACGGCTTCGACCTGCCGCTGCCGATGATCCGGCACGTCCGCCCGCCCCACCGCCTGTGGGAGCGTGAGCCCGGCGCGACCGACGAGGAGTTCGCCCGCACCCTCGCGCAGGAGCTCGACGACCTGATCGTGGCCGAGGGCCCCGACACCGTCGCGGCCTTCATCGCCGAGCCGGTCATGGCCGCCGGCGGCGTCATCGTCCCGCCGGAGACGTACTTCCCCGAGATCCAGAAGGTGCTCGACAAGTACGACGTGCTGCTGATCGCCGACGAGGTCGTCTGCGGCTTCGGACGCCTGGGCGTCGAGTTCGGCAGCACCGCGGTCGGTGCGCGCCCCGACCTCATGACCGTGGCCAAGGGCATCACGTCGGCCTACGTCCCGCTCTCGGCGTGCCTCGTCGGCAGCAAGGTGTGGGACGTCATCGTCGAGGGCTCGAGCCGCTACGGCGCGTTCGGCCACGGCTACACGTACTCGGCGCACCCGCTCGCCGCGGCGGCCGCCATGACGAACCTCGACATCATCGAGCGCGACGGGCTCGTGCAGCGGGCCGGAGACCTCGGCACGCTGCTGCACTCGGAGCTGCGGAGCGCCTTCGCCGACCACCCGAACGTCGCGGAGATCCGTGGCACGGGCCTGGTCGCGGCGGTCGAGTTCGTCAAGGACCCCGCGTCGCGCACGCCGTTCGACGCGGTGGGCCAGTTCAGTGCCGCCGTGACCCGGGCGTCGCTCGAGAACGGCGTCGTGACGCGCGCCCTCCCGGCCGCCGACACGGTCTCGTTCTCGCCGCCGTTCACGACGACGGAGGACGAGATCCGGGCCATGGTCGACGGCGTGAGGCGGGCCGCCGAGTCCGTCGCGGTGAAGGCCTGACCATGGTTCGGGCGGTCGGTGGCGACGAGGTGGTCGGCGGGCGGGTGATCGGCGTGCTGGTCAACCCGATCGCCGGCTACGGCGGGCCCCGCGCGATGCACGGGACCGCCGACCTCGACGACCGCCAGCACCGCGAGGCGCTCGAGGCCGGACGTGCGACCGACCGCATGCGCCGTGCCCTCGCGCGGGCCGCCGACCGGCTCCCGCGCGGCACCCGGTTCGTGACGGCCCCCGGGGCCCTCGGGGCCGACCTGCTGGCCGACATGGGACTCGACCACCGCGTGGTCGGTCGGGCCGCGTCGGGCCTCACCACGGTGTCCGACACCGTCGCGGCGGCACGCGCGGTCGTGGGCCTCGACCTCGGCGTCGACTGCCTGCTGTTCTCGGGCGGCGACGGCACCGCGACCGACCTGGCCGGCTACGTCGGCACGACGCTGGTCGTCGGCGTGCCGGCCGGCGTGAAGATGCACTCGGGCGTCTTCGCCCGCACCCCTGAGGCCGCCGGCGACCTGCTGCTCGCGGTGGTCGAGGGTCGGGTGCGGTCCGAGTCGTGCGACCTGCTCGACGTCGTCGGCGGCGACGGCGACGGACCGCAAGTGACCGGGTCGGTGCGGGTGCCCGTCGCCCGCGCCCTGCTGCAGGGCGCGAAGCGGACGTCCGCGGTGCCCGACCCGTCGATGCTCGAGGCCGTCGGCCGCCAGCTCCGTGCCACCGCGGGCCCCGGTGCGCAGTGGGTGCTGGGCCCCGGCGCCACGGTCGCCGACGTCGCGCGCGGGCTCGGCCTGACGTCGACGGTCCACGGCGTCGACGTCGTGGCGGCCGACGGCTCGGCGGTGCGCGACGCGACCGAGCACCAGGTCTTCGACGCCGCCGCCGACCCCGCCACCCACGTGCTGCTCGGCGTGGTCGGTGGGCAGGGCTTCCTGCTCGGTCGTGGCAACCACGAGCTCAGCGCCCGCGTGCTCGACCGCGTCGGGCCAGACCGCCTGCACGTCGTCGCGGCTGCCTCGAAGCTCGCATCGCTCAGCCCGCCCGTGCTGCACGTCGACCTCGGCGACGCCGAGCCGGTCCGCGGCCTCGACGGCTACCGCCCGGTCCACGTCGGGCCGGGACGCACGACCATGATGCGGATCGTCAGCTCCGCCGCCCCCTCGATCGACATCCCCGCGCTCGCGTAGCGCACGACCTCCACGGAAGGACCGCATCGTCATGAACCAGGTGCACCCCTACATGGCCAACTCGGCCGCCGGCAGCCGCGCCGCGATGATGAGCGCCCTGGGGATCGACGACGTCGAGTCGCTCTTCGACCAGATCCCGGCCGACCACCGGGCCGGCGTGACGACCGAGGTGCCCGGCATCGTCTCGGAGGCCGCCCTGCGACGCGAGCTCGACCGGCGCCTGCGCGGCACGGTCTCGACCCAGACGCACCTGTCGTTCCTCGGCGGCGGCTACTGGAACCACTACGTCCCGTCGCTGTGCGACGAGGTGGCGGCCCGCCCCGAGATCGCGACGTCGGTGTGGGGCACGCCGAGCTCCGACCACGGACGCAACCAGATCTGGTTCGAGTTCTCGTCGCAGCTCGGCGCGCTGCTCGACACCGAGTTCGTCGGCCTGCCGGTCTACAGCTGGGGCTGCGCGACGGGGCACGCCCTGCGGATGGCGGCCCGCCTGACGGGCCGTGACGTCGTGCTGGTGCCCGACACCGTCGACCCCGAGCGTCGCCGGGTCATCGACACGTACTGCGGGTCGCCCGACCTGCCGGGCTCGATCACGGTGCGCGAGATCCCCGTCGATCCGGCGACCGGCACGCTCGACCTCGCGGCGCTGCGCGCACTGGTCGACGACCGGGTCGCGGCGGTCTACGTCGAGACCCCCAACGCCTGGGGCGTCGTCGAGCACGAGGTGCAGGACGCCGTCGAGCTGGCCCACTCGGTCGGCGCCGAGGCCGTCGTGTCGGTCGACCCGACGTCGCTCGGTGTGCTCCGCCCGCCCGGGTCGTTCGGCGCGGACATCGTCGTGGGCTCGATCCAGCCGCTCGGCATCCCGCTCAACGCCGGTGGCGGGGTCGGTGGATTCATCGCGACGCGCGACGACGAGCGGTACGCCCGGCAGTTCCCGACCCTGCAGGTCAGCGCCGCCCCGACGACCCGGCCGGGTGAGCTGGCGTTCGGCATGACGCTGTTCGAGCAGAGCTCGTACGGCTCCCGTGAGCTCGCGAAGGACTGGACCGGCAACTCCGTGTACCTGTGGGCCGTCCGCGCCGCGGTGTACATGACGCTGCTCGGGCCGCAGGGCTTCGCCGACCTGGGCACGACGCTCGTCCGCAACGTCCGCGCCGCGGCCGCCCTGATCGCCGAGGTGCCGGGCGTGACGGTCCGCCACGCCGACCGGGCGTTCAAGGAGCTCGTCGTCGACTTCACGGCGACCTCGCTGACCGTCGCCGAGGTCGACGCCGCCCTGCTCGAGCGGGGCATCCTCGGCGGGCACGACCTGACCGGCAGCCACGCGGCGCTCGACGGCTGCGCGCTGTACTGCATCACCGAGATCCACACCGAGGACGACGTGCGCGAGCTCGTCGACGCACTGAAGGAGATCTGCGCATGAGCGTCACCCGCCGCTACCACGCGCCCGTCTGGGACGAGCCCGTCGTCCTCGAGCTCGGGGCGCCGGGCCGTCGCGGCTTCGTGCCGCCCGCGCCGTGGTCGGACGACACCGACGACGCGCCGCTGCTGCCGGAGTCGCTGCTGCGCACCGCGCCGCCGGAGCTGCCGGAGCTGGCCGAGTACGAGGCCCGCCGCCACTACCTGCACCTGGCGCAGGAGACGCTCGGCATGATGGGCATCAGCCTGTTCGGCACGTGCACCATGAAGCACAACCCGAGCGTCAACGAGGCCGTCGCCGCCCGTCCCGAGGTCGCGGCGGTGCACCCGCGCCAGGACCCGTCGACCTACCAGGGGCTGCTGGGCATCGTCCACGCCCTCGGCGAGGGCCTGAAGAACCTGTCGGGCATGGACGCGTTCAGCTTCCAGCCCGGGGGTGGCGCCGACGCGGCGTTCCTGCACGTGTGCGTCACGCGGGCGTACCACGCCTCGAGGGGCGAGCTGGCGCAGCGGCGGCAGATCGTCACGACGGCGCAGGCGCACCCGTGCAACCCCGCGACCGCCGCGGCCGCCGGCTTCGAGGTCGTGACGCTTCCCGTCGAGGAGGACGGCTACCCGTCGCTCGAGGCGCTCCAGGCCGCCATCGGACCGCAGACCGCCGCCCTGATGGTCAACAACCCCGACGACATGGGCATCTACAACCCGCACATCAAGCAGTGGGTCGAGGCCGTCCACGAGGTCGGCGGGCTGTGCTTCTACGACCACGCCAACTTCAACGGCGTCATGACGCGCGTGCAGGCCGCCGACCTGGGCTTCGACGCGTGCATGTTCATGCTGCACAAGACGTTCGGCGTCCCGAAGGGCGGAGGCGGCCCGGCCGTCGGCGCGTACGGCTGCTCGGCCGAGCTGGCGCGCTTCCTGCCCGGACCCGTCATCGCCGAGGTCGACGGCGCGTTCGTGCTGGAGGAGCCCGAGCAGGGCGTGGGCCGCGTGCGCGAGTACCTCGGCAACGTCCACCAGCTCGTCAAGGCGTACAGCTGGCTGCGCGCCATGGGCACCGACGGGCTCCGCGAGGCCGCCGATCTGTCGGTCCTGGCCAACAACTACATGGAGCAGCGGATCCTCCAGGTGCCCGGCGTCACGCGGTCGCTGCCCGGGCTGGGCGACCCCCGGCTCGAGATGACGCGGTTCTCGATGGCCGAGGTCACGGCCGAGACCGGCGTGACGGCCGTCGACGTCCAGAACCGCATGTCCGACTTCGGCATCGACGCGATGTGGCTGAGCCACGAGCCGTGGATCGTCCCCGAGCCGTTCACGCCCGAGGCGGGCGAGATGTGGTCGAAGGAGGACATCGACACGTGGATCGACGTGCTGGCGCACGTGCTCGACGAGGCGCGGACCGACCCCGAGCTCGTGCGCACCGCCCCGCACCGGCAGGTCGTCGCGAAGATCGACCCGAGCGGCCTCGACGACCCCGACGGGTGGGCGACGACGTGGCGGGCGTACGTCCGCAAGCACGGCCCCCGTGCGGCGCGCGAGGGGGCGACGGCATGAGGGTGCACCTCCCGGGCGTGGGCCCGGCCGACGACGGCGGCGAGATGTCGGTGCACGGCGAGACGGTCCCCGTGTCCGCGAGCGACACGATCGCCTCGGCGATGGTCGCGGCGGGGTCACGGGGCATGCGCGACGACGAGTCGGCCGGACGCCGCGGCGTCTGGTGCGGCATGGGCGTGTGCCACGAGTGCACCGTGTCGGTCGACGGCGACGGCGGCGTGCTGGCGTGCATGACCCCGGCGGCCGACGGCATGGACGTCCGGGCGCAGCCGGTCCGGCCACCCCTCGACGCCTTCGTGGAGGTCGAGTCGACGCCGCAGTCCGAGCTGACGCCCGACGTGCTGGTCGTCGGGGGTGGGCCGTCGGGCCTCGCCGCGACCGCCGAGCTGGCGCGGCAGGGTCTCGACGTCGTGCTGGTCGACGACCGAGCGTCGCTCGGCGGCCAGTACTACAAGCAGCCCAGCAAGGCGTTCAGCCTCGACGAGCAGCGCCTCGACGCCCAGTTCAGGGCGGGACGTGCGCTCGTGGCCGAGGTGCAGGCGTCGGGTGCCACGATCCTGCTCGGCACCACGGTGTGGGCCGCGTTCGACACCGACCACGTCGTCGCGCGCTCGGACGGGCAGCGGTGGGTCATCCGCCCGCGGCGCCTGGTCATCGCGACGGGCGCCTACGAGCGGGGCGTCCCCGTGCCGGGGTGGACCCTGCCGGGCGTCATGACGACGGGGGCCGGTCAGAGCCTCCTGCGGTCGTACCAGGTCACGGCCGGCTCGCGGATCCTCGTCGCGGGCAACGGACCGCTCAACATCCAGCTCGCGTACGAGCTGGCCCGGTCGGGCGCCGACGTCGTCGGCCTGGTCGAGCTGGGCCGCATCATGCAGCCGACCCGTGGCGGCGCGGTCGCCGCGATGGCCGTGGCGTCGCCGGGCCTGATGCGCGACGGCATGCGCTACCTCGCCTCGCTGGTGCGGCGGCGCGTCCCGCTCGTGACCGGTTCGGCGGTCACGGCCCTCGAGGGCGATCCCGTCGACGGCGTGCGCCGGGCGGTCGTCCGCCGGCTCGACCGCGACGGACGTCCGACGGGTCGTGAGCGGACGTTCGACGTCGACGCGGTGTGCCTCGGCTACGGGTTCGTCCCGAGCAACGACCTGGCCCGTTCGCTCGGGTGCGAGCACGTCTTCGACGCCGATCGCGGCGCCCTGGTCACGCGGACCGACGACTCGGGCCGCACGTCACGACCGGACGTGTGGGTCATCGGCGACAGCGCCCGGGTGCAGGGCGCCAAGTTCGCGCAGGCCCAGGGCCGTCTCGCGGGGTCGGCCGTCGCGCTCGACCTGTCCGGCGCGGCCGGTCGTCCGCCCGCGGCCGACCGGCGTCGGGCCGCCCGCCACCTGAGGTTCCAGAACGCGATGCTCCGGCTGTTCGGCGCACCCGTGCTGACCGACGAGCTCGCGGCGGACGACACCGTCGTGTGCCGCTGCGAGAACATCACGCTCGGCGAGATGGCGGCCGGGCTCGAGGACGGCGTGACGAGCGCGGGCGCGGTCAAGCGGCTCACCCGCGTCGGCATGGGCAAGTGCCAGGGCCGCTACTGCGGCCCCGTGCTGAGCGCCCTGGGCGCGCGGACGACGGGGCAGCCGGCGGGGGAGCGGACGGGCTTCGCGCCCCAGGCGCCGGTCAAGCCGGTGCGGCTGGTCGACGTCGCCAACCCTCCCGAGACGTCGTCGCCGGTGGGGTGACGCACGCGCGGCCGGTGGTCGCCGAGCCGTCCTGCTCCGACGCCACCGTCGCGTCGTGCTGGCCGGCGGACGTGCTGCTGCTCTAGGCTCGACGCACTGGAAGCCGTCTGAGGGCGGACCTGCTCGGGGGAGTGCACATGACCACGACACGCACCACGACACGCATCACCGGCGCCGTCGCCGGCCTGACACTGGCTGCCGGTGTCGGGCTGGTCGGGGCCACGCCGGCCGAGGCGAATGCGGCGAACGTGAACTTCTCGTCGCTGCGCACGTGTCAGTACGGGCAGCGCCAGATGCAGCTGCAGGGGTACAGGATCTACCTCTCGTGCCACAAGATCGCCAACAACGTGTGGTCGTTCTACTACTACTACTGAGCCGGGGGGCCGGCCGCCCCAGACGTCCGCGGCCCGGCGTCAGCTGAAGCGCAGCGGGTCGAAAGGCGTCAGGTCGCGGCCCGGGTCGCGACCCGCCGCGAGGGCCGCGAGCGTCTGCCCCATCAGGGGGCTCGCGGTGAATCCCATGTAGGGGTAGATGCCCACGAAGACGCCCGGGTGGCTCGGCACCTCGCCGAGGATCGGCCGCTGGTCGGGCGTCCCGTTGCCGACGCCGACCCACGTGCGCAGCAGCTTGACCGACGAGATCGTCGGGGCGATGCGCACGGCGATCGCGAGGTTCTCGCGCAGCGAGTCGGGGTTGAGCACCCAGGCGCCGTCGGCGTCGCGTCGCGCGGGCCAGCCGCCCCCGATCAGCAGCGTGCCGGTCGTGGCCTGCTTGAACGTCAGCTTGCCGCCCGCGTAGTAGACCAGGTGGTCGACGAGCGGCTCGATGCGCTCGGTCACGCTGACCTGCACGGCCTCGCTCGTGACGGGCAGGTTGATGCCGAGCATCTCGCCGAACACCGGCATCGTGTCGCCCGTGCAGATGACGACGCTGCGGGTGTCGAACGAACCGTCGGTCGTCACGACGCGGTGGAGGCCCCCGGACGTCCGCTCCAGCCCGGAGACCGACAGGCCCGTGCGCACCGTGGCGCCGTGCCGCATCGCGGCCCGCGCGAACGCGGGGGCCGTCAGCAGCGGGTTGGCCTTGCCCTCGATGGGGCACAGCTCGCCGCCCACGACCTCGTCGGAGACCCACGGCGCGAGCGCCACGACCTCGTCGCGGGTCATCATGCGGCTGTCGATGCCGATCGATCGCTCGAACGCGACCTTGCGCTCGATGTCGGGCAGCTGGTCGAGCCGGTCGGCGAGCAGCAGCCCGCCCTTCTTCTTGACCTCGAGGTCGACGCCCAGCTCGGCCGACAGGCCGTCCCAGACGGCGAGCGAGTCGGCGAGGAAGGCCAGGGCCGGCAACCAGTCACGGGCCCAGTCGTCGCCCATGTGCAGGAACGGCTCGTGCTGGATCTGGCCGTGCAGGCTGCCCGCGTTGCGCCCCGACGCCTCGGTGTTGAGGTCGTTGCGGTCGAGGAGCAGGACGCGCGCGCCGTCGCGGCTCGCGTAGTACGCCGTCGCGGCACCGGTGGCGCCGCCACCGATCACGACGACATCGAAAACTTCTGGCGCCGGTGTTCCCTCTTGCATGCTTCTCATCGTATCGTAGGTGTTCACAGAACGTACAAGTGTTCGCAGAGAGGTCACCATGACAACGCCGCAGGCTTTCGGAGGCAGCTACACCGTTGCCGTCACCCCCTTCACCGACGACGCCAGCGCCATCGACGTCTCGCGGTTGAAGGGGTTCCTGGACTGGCAGCTCGAGTCCGGCGTGCCCGGCATCATCATGCTCGGCTCGACGGGCGAGTTCCTCACGCTGACCCGTGACGAGCGGCGCCTCCTGGTCGACGAGACCGTGCGACACATCGACGGACGCATCCCCGTGCTCGTGGGTGCCACCAACGCGTTCACGCCGTTCGCGATCGAGGCGGCCCGCGACGCCGCCGAGCTCGGCGCCGACGGCCTGATGATCGCGCCGCCGTACTACTACACGCCGACCGACGACGAGGTCTTCTGGTACTACGAGGCCATCACGGACGCCGTCGACCTGCCGATCATGCTCTACAACAACCCCGTCACGACCAACGTCGACATGAGCGCCGCCCTCGTGGCCCGCCTCGCCAAGGCGTTCCCGACGGTGTCGTACATCAAGGAGTCGTCGCAGGAGGTCGAGCGCGTCGGCGAGGTCGTCGAGCTCGCGGGCGACGACATGGTCGTCTACGCCGGTGAGAAGCCCGTCGACTCGTACCTGCTCGGCGCCAAGGGCTACGTCAACCCGTACGGCAACTACATCCCCCGCGCGTCCGCCGGCATGTGGGGGCTGCTCGAGGCCGGCCGCATCGACGAGGCCCGCCACATCGACGACCTGATCCACCGGTTCGACGCGATCATCGCCGAGGGGCACCCGACGTACGGCCACCAGGCGTACTCCAAGGAGCTCGCCCGCCGCCAGGGCCATCCCGTCGGTCCCGTCCGGGCGCCCATCACGCGCTTCGACCAGATCGGTCCCGAGGGCGACGAGAAGGCTGCCCGCATCATGACCGTCCTCGGCGAGATCGACGACTACGCGCAGCAGATCGGCGTGTGACCGTGAGCCTCGTCAACGAGGACACCTCCGCGGGGGACCGGTCGGCGGGCCGCGGCGCCGCCGATCCCGTCGCCGTCGTCGGTGCCGGCAGCATCGGCGTGGCGTGGGCCGTCGTGTTCGCGTGCGCCGGCCGCTCCGTGCGCCTGTTCGACCTCGACCCGCGTCGCCTCGACGCGTCGGTCGAGGAGGTCGCCGACACGATCGAGCAGATGGCCCTCGTCGGGCTGGTCGCCGGGGACGTGTCGACGGTCATCGGCCGGGTGCGGGCCTGCACGAGCCTCGAGGAGGCCGTCGTCGGGGTGTCGTACGTGCAGGAGTGCATCCTCGAGGAGGTCGGCGCCAAGCGCTCGCTGTTCGCCGCGCTCGACGCCGCCACGTCGCCCGGCACCGTCCTGGCCAGCTCGACCTCGACCATCATGGCGTCGCGCTTCGCCGACGGGCTGCCCGGACGCGACCGCTGCCTCGTCGTGCACCCCGGCAACCCGCCGTACTTCCTGCGGGTCGCCGAGATCGTGCCGGCGCCCTTCACGTCCTCCGAGACGGTGGCACGTGCGGTCTCGATGGTCGAGTCGCTCGAGATGGCCCCCGTCGTGCTGACGAGGGAGATCGAGGGCTTCGTCTTCAACCGGCTGCAGGGTGCGCTCCTGCGCGAGGCGTACTGCCTCGTGCGGGACGGGGTCGTGTCGCCCGTCGACGTCGACACGATCGTGCGGGAGGGTCTCGGACGCCGCTGGGCGGTCATGGGACCGTTCGCGACCAACGAGCTCAACACGCGCGGTGGCCTGCGGCAGCACGCCGAGCTGCACGGCCGCGTGTACGCACGGCTGGGCATCGAGCGCTCCACGGAGGACCCGTGGACACCCGATACCGTCGACCGCGTGGCCCGCGAGATCGAGCAGAGCCTCCCGCACGACGACTGGGCCGACAACGTCCGTGAGCGCGACCGCACCATGATCGCGATCGCGGCGCTGATGCGCGGCTTCGACAACCCGCTGAACGGGGTCGCGTCGGCCCCCGCCCCCGCCGTCGCCACGGCACCCGCCGCCACCTGACCCGCTCCGTCCGACCGAAGGAAGCACCTCGATGTCCGCCACCTCCCTGTTCTCCTCCGTCGCCGTCGGCGGGTTGGACGTGCGCAACCGCGTCTGGGTCGCCCCCATGTGCCAGTACAGCTGTCTGGCCCGCGACGGCCACCCGACCGCGTGGCACCGCGTGCACTACGGCGCGTTCGCGACGGGCGGCTTCGGGCTCGTCGTCACCGAGGCGACGTCCGTCGTGCCCGAGGGCCGCATCAGCCCCGAGGACGCCGGCATCTGGTCGGACGAGCACGTCGACAGCTGGCGCCCGGTCGTGGAGTTCGCGCACGAGCACGACACCCGCATCGTGATGCAGCTGGCGCACGCCGGCCGCAAGGCGTCGACGCACTCCGACCTGAGCGGACGCACCGGCACGGTCGAGGCGGCCGAGGGCGGGTGGGAGACGGTCGGCCCGAGCGTCGGGTCGTTCGGCTCGCTCGCGCCGTGCCGCGCGCTGGGCACCGACGAGGTGCGCGCGATGCCGGCGCTGTTCGCCGAGGGCGCCCGGCGCGCCGTGCTGGCGGGGTTCGACGGCGTCGAGATCCACGCGGCGCACGGCTACCTGCTCCACGAGTTCCTGTCACCGCTGATCAATCACCGCGACGACGAGTACGGCGGCGACCTCGAGGGTCGCAGCCGCCTGCTGCGCGAGGTCGTCGCGGCGGTCCGCTCGGTGCTGCCGGCCGGAGCGGCGCTGCTGCTGCGCATCTCGGCGACCGACTGGGCCGACGGCGGGTGGGACCCGGACCAGTCGGTCGAGCTCGTGCAGATGCTCGCGGACGCCGGCGTCGACCTCGTCGACGTGTCGTCCGGCGGGGCCGTCGAGCACCAGGAGATCCCGGTCGGGCCGCGCTACCAGGTGGGCCTCGCCGGGCGCATCCGTCGGGCGACCGACATCCCCACGGGTGCGGTGGGGCTGATCACCGACCCCCGCGACGCGCAGGACATCCTCGACGAGGGGGAGTCCGACGTCGTCCTGCTCGGACGGGCGGCCCTGCGCGAGCCGCGCTGGCCGCTGCGGGCGTCGCGCGAGCTCGACGTCGACGGGTCGGGGCTGTTCCCCGCCCAGTACCGCCGGGCCGTCCTGCGACCCGGTCGGTAGGCGGGCTCCTCGGGTCTGCTCAGCGACGACCGCGGCGCAGGCTGCGGTTGCTGCGGCGCTCGTCGAGCTTCTTGCGGGCGATCGGCAGGCCGACCAGGGCCAGGGCCTTCCAGACGATCCAGCCGAGGACGGTGAAGAGGTTGCGCTTGGGGTGTGCCATGTCTGATGACTCTCGTTCGGTGGGAAGTGGACGTGGCGGGGACGGATCGCCGTCCCCGCCACGCGATGGTGCCGGTGTGACTACTTCTTGAAGGCGTCCTTGACGTTCTCGCCGGCGTCCTTGACGGACGACTTGGCCTGGTCCTTCTTGCCCTCGGCCTTGAGCTCGTCGTTGTTCGTGACGTCTCCGACGACCTCCTTGGCCTTTCCGGCGAGGTCCTCGGCGGCGTTCTTGGCCTTGTCAGCGATACCCATGGTGTTCTCCTTCGATGGTGTGGTGATGGTTCAGCGCACGCGGTGTGCGCTCGCCCGGGTGCGCCCGCTCCGACGGTGGTCGTGGCCGAGGAGCACTCGGCAGACCGTGTGGCCGTCGGGGAAGGCGTCCGAGACGTCGTGGGTGCACCGGCTGGCGGCGGACTCGATGTCGCCTCCGGTGACGTGGGGGTCGAGCTGGCCGCGCAGCTCGATGACGTGGGTGCGTCCCTGGCGGCGGGCCGTGCCCTTGACGTGGGTGACGTTGGTGCGGGCCTCGAAGTCGGCCGCGACGGCCTTGGCGACGCCGCTCAGGTCGACGTGGACGCTGCCGGCACGGTCGGACGCGTCCGGCAGCCGGACCGCCTTCTCGCCGGGTCGGGGCGCGTGCGACAGCAGCCAGACCAGGCCGACGAGACCCAGGACCACGCCGCCGAGGGCGAAGACCCACGGCCACCAGGCGCTCGACTCGACGTCGTCGAGCCGGGCCGTCGAGACGCTGTCGCTCCAGGTGCCGAACCAGCGGTAGCGCCAGTCGAGCAGGGCCACCCCTCCGGCGACCAGGGCGAGACCGACCAGGGCCGTGACCGTCCGGTCGATCGCTGCGAGCCTACGCGTCATGCTTCACCTCCGTGGTCCTGATGGCGACGTCGCGCGCCGTGAGGCCCGCGAGGGCCTCGCGCACGGACGCCTCGACGTGCGGGGCGGCGTCGGGCCGGTCGGACTGCACCGTCACGACGACGCGTCCGCGCCGGTGGGTGGCGCGGGCGGCCGCGACACCCGCGGTGTCCTCGGCGGCGCCGACGGCGACGGCCCGGACGGCCTTGCGGGTGACCCACACGTCCGAGGGTCCCGGCGTGCTCTCGTGCGTGCGCGGCGCGGGCTTGAACGCGACGACGAGCAGGATGAGGCCGATGGCGACGGCAGCGACCGCTGCGACCACGACGCCGGTGCCGGCCGTCAGGCCGTCCGCCGCGTCCAGCAGCGATCCCGTCCACGACGGGCCGCCGGCCCAGCCGCGGTCGACCGCGAGGTCGTGCACCGAGACGACGGCGAGTCCGATCAGGGCGACCCCCAGCAGCAGGGACGCGCCCGATGCCCCGGGGCGGCCGGTGGGCGGCGTGACGCGGGCGCTCACAGGACCCTCCGCGGCGAGGTCGTGGCGCCGACGGCCTCGTCGACGGGCACGACGTGCAGCGTGACGTCGACGCGACCGATGTCGGTGCCCGACAGGCGGGACGCCTCGGCGCGGACCGTGTCGCGGATCGTCGTCGCGAGCTCCTGCACGCGGCACGGCCAGGTGGCCGCGGCGTGCAGGTCGGCGACCGCGACGGAGCCGCGGTACGTCACGGACGCGGACGGCAGGCTGCGGGTCAGCGGGTGGAGCCCGGCGGGACGCGCGACGCATCCCGGCACCTGCAGGGCGGCGTGAGCCACGAGGTGCTCGAGCGCCTTGGTGCGGACGTCGAGGGTGCCGCGCTCCTCGGCGGGCGCCAGGCCCGGGGGAGCCTCGATCGTGTCACTCACGTCGGCCCCTCAGGATGCTCGTGAGGTCGATGTCGCCGTCGAGGTGGGCGCCGGCGGCGAGGCCGATGACGCCGAGCACGAGGGCGCCGAGGAAGGCGCCGAACCCGCCGATCGCGATGGCGATGGCCAGGAGCAGGCCCGCGAACAGGCCGATGATGGAGAGCTTCATGCGATGGTCCTTGGCTTCAGAGTTGGATGTAGCGACGCGAACCCGGGAGACGCCTCGGGAGGAGGCGGCGGAGCCGGTGGATCGCGGCGCGCAGCCCCCCATCCACCCGTGCTTCGGAGCGGGCGCCGGGTCGGATGGGTGTGATCTGGGACGTATGTCCCACTGGGGCGTCGAGCCGGTCGAGCGCGCGGCGCAGCTCGTCGCTGCTGCCGCCGCGGTCGGGATGGTGCTGCTTGATCGCCGCCCGGCGCGCCGCCCGTTGCGCCGCGAGGCGGTCGGCCCGGTCGCCGGACGGCGAGGTCACAGCGTGTCCCCGGGGCCCGCGACGTCCTCGACCGTGACGTGCACGGGCACGTCGACGAGCGGCTCGATCGCGGTGCGGACGTCGTCGGCGGTCGCGACGACCGGGCTGCCCCAGTCGAGGACGATGTGCACCTCGCACGAGTCGTCCCGCAGCCGGACGCCATTGACCCGGCGGCCCGGCAGGTAGGTCGCGACCTCGCCCACGACGCCCGCGTGCAGCGCGCTCACACCGGCCACGGCGAGCGTGGCCGACGCGATGGCCTCGGCGGCGTCGGGGGCCGGCGCCGCGTCACTCGACACGGGACTCGCTGGGCTGGTCGCTGTCGTCGCCCTCGAGGTGCACGTCGAGGACCGTGATGTTGACCTCGGTGACCTCCAGGCCCGTCATGCGCTCGACCGAGCCGATGACGTTGCGACGCACGCCCGACGCCAGCTCGGCGATCGAGACGCCGTACTCGGCGATCAGGTCGACGTCGACGGCCGCCTGGCGCTCGCCGACCTCGACGTTGACGCCCTGGCTCAGGTTGGTGCGCGATCCCGGGATGCGCTCGCGGAGCGCTCCGACGGCGCGGGCCGTGTTGCCGCCGAGGTCGTGGACGCCGCTGACCTCGCGGGTCGCGATGCCGGCGATCTTCGACACGACGGTGTCGGCGATCGAGGTGCGTCCCTGCTGCGAGGCGAGGGGGCCGGTGCTCTCGGCCTTGACGACCTCGGTGGAGGTCGTGCTGGACGTCGTCGCCGGAGAGGTCGTCTTCGCGGCGGAGGTCGTGGTGGTGTCGGCCATGTCTGGTTGCCTTTCGGTTGAACGAACATCTGTTGGTCGTCGCGGGGTGGCCGATCCTCACGCCCACCGCGTCGTGATCTGGGTCACAGTGCCGTGCGGCCGGTGCACCGCTCGAGTGGCGGAGCTCTGGCACCGCCGACACGATGTGTGCGTGCTGAACGACTCAGCCGGCGACGCGTCGGACACGGAGCCGGCCGACCACGTCCTGGTCCGCCGGGTGCGGCTCGGTGACCGGTCGGCGTTCGACGCGATCATCCACCGGCACGGCCCGGGCATGTACCGGTTCGCGATCCGGATGGTCGGCGGTGACCGCACCGACGCGGGGGAGGTCGTGCAGGAGGCGTTCATCTCGGCCTGGAAGAACATCGAGACGTTCGAGGCCAGGTCGTCGCTGCGGACGTGGCTGTTCAGCCTGGTGTCGCGCCGGGCCGTCGACCTGCAGCGCAAGCGGCGCCCGACGCCGGTCGCGGACGACTTCCTCGCGGCGGTCGCACCCCCGGCCAACCGCGACCCCCTGCAGGACGTCATGGACAAGGAGCTCGTCGCGGCGCTGCAGGCCGCGCTGGCCGAGCTGCCGCACCAGCAGCGGGCCGTGTGGCTGCTGCGGGAGCTGGAGGAGATGAGCTACGACGACATCGCGACTACCCTTGCCATGACGCCCGACAGCGTCAGGGGCCAGCTGCACCGAGGCCGCAGGAACCTGGCGGAGAGGATGGCGCAATGGCGGTAGAGCAGACACCCGATCCGCTCGAGCGCGCGACGATCGCGCTGCGCGACGAGACCGAGACGGGGTGGGTCGAGGTCTCGCAGTCGGTCATGGACCGCGTGCGGACGCTCGTGACGCCCGCGTCGGCGGTCATCTCGTTCACCGCCGACGGGCGGGCAGAGCGGGACGCGCGCGGCTCGGTCGTCCGGGTCTCGGGGCGCATCCTCGCGCCGCGTCTGCGCGACGCGGTCGACACCCCTGACCGGGCGGCCGACTCGGTCGACATCGAGGTCGACGACGACCGGTGCACCGCGATCCGCATCGCGCTGGTGTGCCGCTACGGGCTCGACCTGCAGGCCGAGGGGCGTGCCGCGCGCACGGCCGCGGCGGCCGTCGTCCACGAACTGCTGGGTCACGACCCCGACTTCGACCCCGAGCGCGACATCGCGATCGACGTCGTCGACGTCGTCGACGGCGACCCCCACACCGAGTAGCCGACCGGTCGCGAAGCGGGAGGTACCCCAGCTCCGCTCCCTGGCGAACGAAAGCATGCGGTCGCCAGGGAGGCCGCTTGCGGCCGATCGTGAGCGCAGCGAGGCGACATACGCAAGCCCTGACGCTGTGGTTCGCCTCGGGCTTCGCCCTCACGGTCGCTCCGCTCCCTGGCGAACGGGGGTGATCGGTCGCCAGGGAGGCCGCCTGCGGCCGACCGTGAGCGAAGCGAGGCGACGTGACGCAAGCCCTGACGCTGTGGTTCGCCTCGGGCTTCGCCCTCACGGGCCCCCACTCGCTGCGCTCGCGGGAGGTACCCCCAGCTTCGCTCCCTGGCGAACGAGGGCATGCGGTCGCCAAGGAGGCCGCTTGCGGCCGACCGTGAGCGAAGCGAGGCGACGTGACGCAAACCTGTTCGCTGTGGTTCGCCTCGGGCTTCGCCCTCACGGTCGCTTCGCTCCCTGGCGAACGAGGGGGTGGTACCCCCAGCTCCGCTCTCTCTCTGGCGAACGAAAGCGTGCGGTCGCCAGGGAGGCCGCCTGCGGCCTGGGGGTCCCCCCACGAGCTCCGCGAGTAGGGGGCCCGTGAGCGAAGCGAGGCGACGGGTCGCAAGCCTGTTAGCTGTGGTTCGCCTCGGGCTTCGCCCTCACGGTCGCTTCGCTCCCTGGCGAACGAGGGGGTGGCCACGGTCGCTGCGCTCCATGGCCCGGTTGTCGCCGGGGTCAGGTGAGCATGAGGGCGATCGCGGCCGCCGAGCCGCCCACCACCACGAGGCCGCGGAACAGCGCGTCCGGCAGCAGGCGCCCGATGCGTGAACCGACGTAGCCGCCGACGACCGATCCGATGCCGAGCAGGCCGATGACGGCCCAGTCCAGGTCGGCGGCGACGACGAAGATCACGGTCGCGACGACGTTGGCGGCCAGGCACGCGACGGTCTTGAGCCCGTTGACGACCTTGAGGTCGATGTCGAGCCCCAGCCCCAGCACCGCGACGACCATGACCCCCTGCCCGGCGCCGAAGTACCCGCCGTAGACGCCGGCCGCGCCGAGTGCCACGGTCGTCGGGGTCGACGGCAGCAGCCGGTCCTCCTGCGGCCCGGTGCGGCGCTCGCGGAGGCGGCGCGCGACGAGCGGCTGGAACCCCACGAGCAGGCACGCGAACAGGATGAGCCACGGCACGAGCGACTCGAAGACGTCCGGCGACAGCGCGAGCAGCAGCACCGCACCCGCGACGGCACCGACGGCGCTCGTCAGGACGACAGCTGCGGTCACCCGGGGGTGCATCCGCAGCTCGCGGCGGTAGCCGAACGACCCGCTGAGCCCCCCCGGCACCAGGCCGACGGTGTTGGACGCGTTGGCCGTCACCGGGGGGAGGCCGAGCGCCAGCAGCACGGGGAAGCTCACGAGTGAGGCGACGCCGACGGACGCCGCGACGACACCGGCGCCGAAGCCGGCGCCGATGACCGCGAGGTGGTCGAGGGTCGAGAGGTCCACGGGCCCCTCCTCAGTCGCGCGGGGCGTCGCGCAGGAGCGCGACGTCGCTGACCTGCGCGACGTGGTGGTGCATCGCGGCGGCGGCCAGGTCGGGGTCGCCGAGGCGGATCGCGTCGGCGATCCGGCGGTGCGCCGACAGCGAGTCGCGCGGGCGTCCGGGCTGCGACAACGACTCGATCCGCGTCTCGAGGATCAGCTCGCTGATCTCCTGCATCATCTTCTCCAGCAGCGACGAGTGGGCGGCCGCGGTGATCGCCGCGTGGAACAGCTCGTCGCCCTCGACGCCGCGTCCGCCGCCGTCGATGTCGGCCTCCATGACGTCGAGGGCGGCGTCGATCGCGGCGAGGTCGGACTCGGTGCGACGGGACGCGGCGAGGGCCGCGATCTTGGTCTCGAGCGCGTCGCGGGCGTCGATGATGTCGGGCAGGCGCTTGGCGTGGGCGCGAAGGGCGTCGAGCAGCTTGGCCGATCCGCTGGCGTCGGTCAGGACGGCGCCGTCGCCGTGTCGCACCGCGACGACGCCGACGACCTCGAGCGCCACGAGCGCCTGGCTGACGGTGGCGCGGCTGACGCCGAGACGGGTCGCGAGCTCGCGCTCGGGCAGCAGGCGGTCACCCGTCGTGAGGTCGTTCTCGGCGACCCAGCCCATGATCTGCTGCGCGACCTGCTCGTACAGACGCGTGCGGGCGAGGGGCTGCAGACCGGGCTGACGATCGCTCATGCCTTCAGCGTATTGACAAAAGGACCACAGGCCTATTGGCTAGGCCACTAGTCCAAACAGGGTGACGCCGATCACATTAGAGCCTCATGGCGCGGCGTCCGCAGCAGAAGGAGTCCTCATGGGACCGGAATGGGTGGCCATCATCGCCCTGGTGGCACTGTTCGCCATCGGGACGGCGTTGCCGATCAACATGGGAGCCCTGGCGTACGTCGCCGCGTGGCTCGTCGGCATGTACTCGCTGAACCTCGACGAGAAGGAGATCCTCGCGGGTGTCAGCGGTGACCTGATCCTGACGTTGATCGGCGTGACCTACCTCTTCGCGATCGCGAAGAACAACGGCACGGTCGACCTGATCGTGACCAAGGCGGTGCAGCTCGTCG
This sequence comes from Aeromicrobium sp. CFBP 8757, assembly GCF_014841755.1. NCBI lineage: Bacteria > Bacillati > Actinomycetota > Actinomycetes > Propionibacteriales > Nocardioidaceae > Aeromicrobium > Aeromicrobium sp. CFBP 8757. Next base: position 226,192 of record NZ_JACYUM010000002.1, on the reverse strand, counting down.
GTGGACGCGTCGCCCTGATCCCGTGGGTCATGTTCGGCGTCACGGCGCTGCTGACCGGCATCGGCGCGGCGAGCCCCGCCGCGTGCGCGATCATCGGCCCGATCGCCCTCGGCTTCGCCGGCAAGTACAAGATCAACCCCCTGATGATGGGCATGTTCGTCGTCCACGGCGCGCAGGGCGGCGGCTTCTCGCCCATCAGCATCTACGGCGTCATCACGAACTCGGTCATGCGCGACAACGGCCTCGAGGTCGGCGAGATGACGCTGTTCCTCTCCAGCCTGGCCGTCAACCTGATCATGGCCGCGATCCTGTTCGTCCTGCTCGGCGGACGGCAGCTGATGTCGCAGCGCATCGACCCCGACAACGACGAGATCGTCAACGACCTGCACACCGGCGGCGCCCAGGTGCCGGCCCGCGGCTACGGCACGAACGCTCCCACCGGCACGCAGGCCACCGGCGTTCGCATGGACCAGGTCCTGACGCTCGTCGCCTTCGTGGGCGTCGCGGTCGTCGCCCTCGCCTTCGACAAGAACATCGGCTTCGTGTCGATCACCGCCGCCGTCATCCTCAACATGCTGGCGCCGAAGTCGCACACCGACGCGGTCCGCGCGATCGCGTGGCCGACGGTCCTGCTCGTCGCAGGCGTCAGCACGTACGCCGCGATCCTGACGCAGGCGGGCTCGCCGGAGTTCGTCGGCAAGTGGGCCGCCGGGCTCGGCGCAGCCGCCATCGGCGCGCTGATCCTCTGCTACGTCGGAGGCGTCGTCTCGGCCTTCGCGTCGTCGACCGCGCTGCTGCCGATCATCATCCCGATCGCGCTGCCGATCATCGCCGAGCACGGCATCAGCGCGATCGCGCTGGTCGCGGCCCTCGCGATCGCCTCGACGATCGTCGACGTCAGCCCGTTCTCGACCAACGGTGCGCTGATGCTGGCCAACCGTCCCGACACGATCAGCGAGCAGACGTTCTACCAGCAGATCCTGACGTACAGCATGATCGTCGTCGCCGTCGGACCGCTGCTCGTCTGGGCCGCCTTCATCCTCCCGGGCTGGTGACCGCCATGACACGCAACGGACCCCTCAGCGACGTCCTCGTCCTCGACCTGTCCCGTGCCCTCGCGGGCCCCCACGCCACGATGATGATGGGCGACCTCGGTGCCCGCATCGTCAAGGTCGAGACCCCCCGCGGAGGTGACGACACCCGCGGCTGGGGGCCGCCGTTCCGCTGGCCGTCCGACGACGGTCACACCGGCGAGCCCGCCGACGAGGGGCGCGAGTCGACGTACTTCCTGTCGGCCAACCGCAACAAGGAGTCGATCGCGCTCGACCTGCGCGGCGACGACGACAGGGCGACGTTCCTGGCCCTCGCGGCCCGGGCCGACGTGCTGGTCGAGAACTTCCGCACCGGCGTGCTCGAGCGATTGGGCCTCGGCATCGAGGCGCTGCAGGAGCTGAACCCGCGCCTCGTCGTCCTGTCGATCACGGGCTTCGGCCACGACGGGCCCGAGGGCGGTCGCGCCGGCTACGACCAGATCGCCCAGGGCGAGGCGGGCCTGATGTCGATCACGGGCTCCGGCCCCGACGACCCGCAGAAGGTCGGCACGCCGATCTCCGACATCCTCGCCGGCATGTACGGCGCCTACGGCGTGCTGGCCGCGCTGCACGAGCGGGAGTCGACCGGCGTCGGCACCGTCGTGCGCACGTCGCTGCTGGCCGCGACCGTCGGCGTCCACGGGTTCCAGGGCACCAAGTGGACGATCGCGGGCCAGGTCGGCCGGGCGATCGGCAACCACCACCCGTCGATCTCGCCGTACGGGCTGTTCCGCTGCGCCGACGGGGCCGTGCAGATCGCGGTCGGCAGCGAGGGCCTGTGGCACGACTTCTGCGAGGGCTTCGGCCTCGACCCCGACACCGAGGGCATCGCGACGAACCCCGAGCGGGCCGGCGACCGCGAGCGGGTCATCGCGCTGGTCGAGGAGGTGTTCGCCGACTGGAAGGCCGCCGACCTGCTCGAGCGGCTCTCGGTCATCGGCATCCCCGCCGGCAAGGTGCGCTCGATCGACGAGGTCTACGAGTGGGACCAGACGAGGAGCCAGGGTCTGCTGATCGACGTCGAGCACAGCACGCTGGGCCCGCTGACGCTGCCCGGTCCGCCGCTGCGCTTCTTCGCGGGGGACGGCGACGAGCGGACGACCACCGAGCACTTGGCCCCGCCGACGCTCGGCGAGCACGGCGACGCGATCCGCGCGTGGCTGGAGGAGGACGAGTGAGCGCCAAGCGCCTGACGGGCCAGGAGCTGCTCGACCTGGTGCTCGACGAGGGGTCGTTCACGTCGTGGGACGAGCCCGTCGACCACTCCGGCGTGGGCGACCAGTACCGCCAGGACCTCGAGTCGGCGGCCGAGCGCGCGGGCACCGACGAGTCGATCCTGACCGGGCGCGGGCTCATGCGCGGACGGCCCGTCGCCGTCGTCGTCAACGAGTTCCGGTTCCTCGCCGGCTCGATCGGGCGGGCCGCGGCGCTGCGCATCGTCGCGGCCGTGCGGCGGGCGACGGCCGAGGGGCTGCCGATCCTCGCCACGACGGCGTCAGGCGGCACCCGCATGCAGGAGGGGACGCCCGCGTTCGTCCACATGGTCGACATCTCGCGCGCGCTGATGGACCACAAGGGCGCCGGTCTGCCGTACCTCGTCTACCTGCGGCACCCCACGACCGGCGGCGTGTTCGCGTCGTGGGGGTCGCTGGGGCACATCACGATCGCCGAGCCGGACGCCCTGATCGGCTTCCTCGGGCCGAAGGTCTACGAGCTGCTCGAGGGACGGCCCTTCCCGGCCGGCGTGCAGACGTCCGACAACCTCGCGCACCGCGGCATCATCGACGCCGTCGTCGAGCCGGGTCTGCTGCCCGAGCTGGTCGACCAGGCGCTGAGCATCCTGGTCGACCCCGCCACGGGGTCGACGCGCGAGCGTCGCACCGACGCGGTCGTGCGCCGCCGGTCGACGTGGGAGTCGATCGAGCTGACCCGGCGGTCCGACCGCGGCGGCGTCCGCGACGTGCTGCGGCACGGCAGCGACGTCACGGTGCGGCTGCAGGGCACCGAGAAGGGCGAGCGTGACTCGGCCATGATCGTCGCCCTGGCGCGCCTCGACGGCCAGCCGTGCATCGTGATCGGCCAGGACCGTGCCAAGCAGACGCCCGAGACGCCGATGGGTCCGGCGGCGCTGCGCGAGGCGCGTCGTGGCATGCGGCTGGCCAACGAGCTCGGGCTGCCGCTCGTGTCGTTCATCGACACGCCCGGTGCCGAGCTGTCGCCGAGGGCCGAGGAGGGTGCGGTCGCGGGCGAGATCGCGCGCTGCATCAGCCTGATGTCGACCATGAGGGTGCCGACCGTGTCGGTGCTGCTCGGGCAGGGCTGCGGGGGCGGGGCGCTGGCGCTGCTGCCGGCGGACGTCGTGGTCGCGACCGAGAACTCGTGGCTGTCGCCGCTGCCGCCCGAGGGGGCCAGCGCGATCGTGCACGGCGACGTCGAGCACGCCCCCGAGATGGCGCAGGTGCAGCGCGTCGGCGCGATCGACATGTTCGAGGACGGCTCGGTCCACCATCTCGTGGCCGAGCCGGACGACGACGACCCCGCGTCGTTCGGACGGGCCGTGGCCGCGGAGGTCGCGGCGCACCTGCGCGAGCGGACGTCGATCCCGGCATGACACGGCGGTGAGGGGGCGGACATGATGGCGACATGTCCGCCCCCTCCCCATCGCCCGTGCGGTGACGTCGCGATGACGCACGCGGTGATCGCGACGCTCGAGCACGTCGGCATCTTCATCTTCGCGATGTCGGGGGCGCTCGTCGCCGTCCGCCTGCGGCTCGACGTCTTCGGGATCGCGGTGCTGGCGCTCATCACGGGGCTCGGCGGGGGAGTCGCGCGCGACGTCGTGATCGGCGACAACCCGCCGGTCGCGTTCGAGAGCTGGGGCTACCTGCTGTCGGCGCTCGCGGCGGCCGCCGTGGTGTTCGTGGAGTCGGGGCGCATCGGACGTCGCGAGCGCCCGATCCTGGTGCTCGACGCGATCGGGCTGTCGCTGTTCTGCGTCACCGGAGCGATCATCGGCGTCGACGCGGGGCTCGGCGTCCTGCCCGCGTCGCTGCTGGGGCTGGTCTCCGCGGTCGGCGGCGGCATCATGCGCGACGTGCTCTCGAACCGGGTGCCCGTGATCTTCGAGGGAGACCTCTACGCCGTCCCGGCCCTGGTCGGCTCGGTCATGGCGGCGGTCGTCGCGACGCAGGAGTGGCCGTCGTTCCTGTTCGTCGTCGCCTCGGCCACGTGCCTGGTCTGGCGCCTCGCCGCGATGTTCCGCGGGTGGTCGGCGCCGCGTGCGCGCGGATCGATCTGACCGCCGGTCGACCGACGACCGTCATCGCATGGACCCGCCTCCGCACCGACCGGCCGGCACGACGACGGCAGCGGTGCCGTGAGGTGGTGGGCCCCGTCGGACTCGAACCGACAACCCGCGGATTAAAAGTCCGCTGCTCTGCCAATTGAGCTAGAGGCCCGGGACGGGGAAGAGGTCTCCCGCGCGTCCAGGTCGAGTATCGCAGAGGCCGGCGTCGTGCGTCGCGCCTGTCCGGCTCGCGGGGCGGTGGCCGAGCCACGTGTCACGAGATCGACGGGTGGCTCAGGCACCGCCGGCGGCGGCGAAGCGGCGGGCGAGGGTGGCGAAGGCGTCGGCGAGCTCGGGCGGGCCGACGACCTCGACGTCGGCGTCGAAGCGGGCGATCGTCGCAGCGAGCCCGACCCACGACCACGCGCCCGTGGTCAGGCGGCAGCGGTCGTCGCCGACGGGCTCGACGACGCCGTCGGCCAGGTACGTCGCGACGTCGGCGGCGGGCAGGTCGAGCACGACCTCGCCGTGGCAGGGCCACCCCCCTGAGGGATCGGTGCTGCCGCGGAAGGTGCTGGCGACGTACGCGGAGACCTCGCCGCCCGGCACCTCGCGTGGAGTGAAGCGCGGTCCGTTGGGGATGCGCGGTGTCATGCGGTCGACGCGGAACGTGCGCCAGTCGTTTCGGTCAAGATCCCAGGCGACGAGGTACCACCGGGCGCCCCAGGTGACCAGGTGGTGGGGCTCCGCCCGGCGCGGTGGCCCGGAGGCCGACGAGCTGGACGCGGCATAGTCGAACCTCAAGGTCTCGCGGGCGTGCACCGCCGCGCCGATCGTCGTCAGCGCCGCGGGTTCCACCGGCGCCTCGGGCCGGACCGAAGGACGTCGGACGGCCGTGACGGTCAACGAGTCGACGCGGTGCCTCAGCCGCGACGGCATCACCTGGCGGACGGTGGTCAGGGCACGCACCGCGCCCTCGCCGATGCCCGAGCCGCTGCTGGCGGCGAGCTGCAGCGCGACGGTCAACGCCACGGCCTGTTCGTCGTCGAACAGCAGGGGCGGCAGCTCGGCGCCGGCCTCGAGGCGGTAGCCGCCGTCGGGTCCCTTGGCCGCGGCGATCGGGTAGCCGAGCTGACGCAGCCGGTCGACGTCGCGTCGCACCGTTCGCGCGCTGACGTCGAGCCGCTCGGCGAGCAGCGCGCCGGGCCAGTCGCGCCGCGCCTGCAGCAGCGACAGGAGTGACAGCAGTCGTCCGGACGTCGTGAGCACATCTCGATGATCGCAGGAGAAGAGGACCGAAGCTGACCGCTACCCCCGGGACGATGAGGTCGTCCCACCATCTGCAGAACCGGAGCACCACATGTTCGACCTCTCCTCGATCGACTGGATCGCCGTCCTCCTCGCCACCCTCGCGCTCGCCGTCCTCGGGGGTGTCTACTTCGGTGCCGTCGTCCCGAAGCCCTATGCCGTCGCGCTCGGCCGCGAGGGGCAGCCGCCCGCATCGGGCGCGTTGACGTACGCGGGACCCGTCGCGTGCAGCATCGTGATCGTTGTCGCCAGTGCGTTGTTGATGGCCACGCTCGACATCGACTCGATGGGCGACGCCCTCGTGTTCTGAGCGATCGTCGGCGTCGGCTACCTGACGCCGATGGCGTTCACGATCGCGATCAACCCGAACGTCCCGCGGCCGATGCTCTACGGGCTGATCAACGCCCCGTACTTCGTGGTGAGCGGTCTCGTCACGGCCGTCATCGTGCAGCTGCTCGCCTGATCGCTACGTGTGCGCCTGGCGGCCGTCCTGCGTCAGGATGCTGAGGATCTCGACGGGACGTCCGCCGTGCGCGCCGATCGCGTGGGGTGTCATGGTCGAGAACTCGGCGGCGCTGCCGGCCTCGACCACCACGAGCCGGTCGCCGAGCCGCAGCTCGGCGGTGCCCGACAGCACCGTGAACCAGTCGCGGCCCGGGTGCACGGCGGCCTCGTCGAGGGGCGGCGCGGGCTTGGTGATCCGCATCTTCGCGACCGTCAGCTCGTTCGGCGTGCGCTCGTGGGCGAGGGCCCAGATCGTCATGCCGCGCCGCTCGTTCTGCTGCGGACGGATGACGACGTCCTCGTCGGCGTGCGACTCGACGAGCTGGTCGAGCGTCGTGTCGAGGGCCTTCGCGATCGGGATCAGCTGGTCGAGGGCGATGCGGCGGCTGCCGGTCTCGATGCGGCTGAGGTTGGACGGGCTGAGGTGCGCCCGCTCGGCCAGGGTGTCGAGCGACCACCCGCGGGCCGTGCGGAGCGCGCGGATGCGCAGGCGGACCAGCCGTTCGGCGTCTTGCTCCATGCGCAAGATGATATGTCTCAGGCGCAAGTCGTGTCTAGGCTGGGAGCATGCCCCACGGACACGACCACGACCACGGCCACGACCACCCGCAGCGCGCGCTGCTGCCCCGACTGCTCGACCTCGACGCCGAGGTGCACGCCCACCTGCTGACGGAGGCCGTCGCGGCGGTCGCCGACCTGGCCGACGGTGCCGGGCCGGTGCGCCGCGTCCTCGACGTCGGCGCCGGGACGGGCACGGGGTCGGTCGCCCTCGCCGAGCGGTTCACGACGGCCGAGGTCGTGGCGGTGGACGTCGACGAGCGGATGCTGCAGCGCGTGCGCGAGCGAGCTGCGTCCGCCGGTCTGGGTGACCGCGTCTCGACCCTGCTCGCCGACGTCGGCTCCGACACCCCGGACCTCGGACGGGCCGACGTCGCCTGGTCGTCGATGGCGCTGCACGAGGCCGCCGATCCCGTCCGCGCGTTCGGCAACCTGTTCGACGCCCTCCGACCCGGTGGGCTGCTGGTGGTCGTCGAGATGGACGCGCCCTCGATGGTGCTGCCGCGCGGGCTGGCCGGGTTCGAGCAGCGGCTGCGCGACGCCGCGGGGGCGACGCCGGCCCACCGGCCCGACTGGACGGCCGCGCTGGCGTCGACCGGCTTCGACGACGTCGCCACCCGGACGCTGTCGATCGACCACGACCTGCCCGCGGACGGGCCGGCGGGGGAGTACGCCGCGCTCGAGCTGCGGCGGATCGGTCACGTCGCCGCACCGCGGCTCGACGAGCCGGACCGGTCGGCGTTCGAGCACCTCGTGGGCGACGGGCCCGGCAGCGTCCGCGGGCTCGGCGACCTCTGGGTGCGCGGCACCCGCACCCTCTGGTCGGCCCGCCGCCCAGCCTGACCGGGGACCCTGGCGGCCGAGATCGGGCGCCAGGCGCGAGGGACGAGCGACGTGAGCGGAGCTGGGGGCGGCGACCTGCGCAAGAATCCGCCTCGGTCGCTGGCGCTCCCTCACGGTCGGCCGCGGGCGGCCTCCCTGGCGAACGGAGACCCGGGCGCTGGCGCTCCCTCACGGTCGGCCGCGAGCGGCCTCCCTGGCGAACGGAGACCCGGGCGCCAGGCGCGAGGGACGAGCGGAGCAAGGCGCCCCACCCAGACTCGGCCTGGTCGGCTGACGAGGGCGGCCCGGGTGACGGTTTGGTCGGGCGGGATCGTCGGCTCCGTGCGAACGTGGGAGGGAACCCAGACCCCAGCACCAGGAGCACCATGCCCGTCGCAGTGAACGACTACAACCACGTCCGCCTGACCGTCCGCGACATCGACGTGTCTCGCTCGTTCTACGACTCCGTGTTCGGCTTCGACGTCGCGTTCGAGCTGCCGCCGAACCCCGACGAGAAGACCAAGGAGGAGCTCGCGTTCCTGTTCGGTGGTGTGATCTACAGCTTCGGCGGCGGCCTGCTCGGCCTGCGCCCGGTCGCACCCGGCGACGACCACTTCCACGAGGACCGCACGGGCCTCGACCACCTGAGCTTCACGGTCGCCGACCTGGCCGCCCTCGAGGACGCCGTCAGGGTGCTCGACGAGCTCGGCGTCGCCCACGAGGGCATCAAGGACCTCGGCGAGGCCGGCACCGCGATCCTCGAGTTCCGCGACCCCGACAACATCGCCCTCGAGCTGAGCGCCCCGACCGCCTGACCGGAGCGGTCAGGCGTCGATGCGGCGGCGCGGCCAGGGCAGCGCCAGCACCAGGCCCGTCGTCGCGGCGTCCTCCACCCCGACGAAGCCGCCGAGCGACTCGGCCTGCGTCGCCGCGGCGACCAGCCCGGTGCCGGTCTGACCGGCCGGCGCCGCCTGGACGATGCCGGTCGCGAGCGTCCGGTCGCCCTCGTCGAGCACCCGCAGCCGCGCGTGCGTGCTGAGGCGGACGGCGTCGATCGTGACGTCGCCGGTGCCGTCGGCGAGGGCGCGCTCGACCAGGGCGTCGAGGATCTGGTCGACCGACGCCCGGACGATCGGCAGCGAGATGTCGTCCGACGGCCCGGCGTGGACCGTGCGTCCGGCGGCACGCGCACGGTCGGCCCACCGTGCGGCGGTCTGCTCGGCGAGCACCGCGAGATCGGTCTGCGTGACGGTGCCGAGATGGCTGCCGTCGCCGCGCTCCAGCAGCGACGTGACGACACCGCTGAGCCGGTCGACCTCGGCCAGGCTGTGCTGCAGCTCCTCGGCGACGTCGGGCGGCGTCTGGGGCCACAGGCTGAGGTCCTCGAGCGAGAGGCGCAGCGCCGTCAGGGGTGTGCGCAGCTCGTGGGACGCGACGACGCTGAGCTCGCGCTCCCGCTCGACCAGGGTGCCGAGCTGACCGGCGGCGCGGCGCAGCGCCGTGCCGAGGTCGTCGGCCTCCTTGATCCTCGACCGGTGCACCTCGGTGTCGAAGTGTCCGTCGCCGATGCGGGCGGCATCGTCGGCGAGCCGCCGGAACGGGCGGGCGAAGCGACGCGCCAGCAGGGTGCCGACCAGTGCGGCGACGATCGCCAGGGCCACCGTGAGCAGGACCAGCGGGAGCAGCGCGTCGCGGACGCGCTCGGACTGGACGGAGCCCGACTCGGTGAGGGTGACGCGTCCGCCACCGTCGACGGAGGCGCTGGCGCTGAGGTCGTCGGGCCCGACGACGTCCGTCCCCCCGACCCTCGACGATCCCGCGGGGTCGACGTACGTGACGACGCGGTCACGTCCGGCGAGCGCCGCGAGGAAGTCGCCCGTGACGCCGTCGGGTCCGCGCTCCTGGGCCGCGATCGCCACGGACGCGAGCGAGGCCGACTCCCGCAGGCCGTCGCGCTGCTGGTCGCGCACGAGGTCGGCGGTCGAGAAGCCGCGGACCACGCCGAATACCACGAGGATGACGGCCGTCAGGGCGACCAGCGTCACGACCAGGCGGCTACGCATCGCTCCCGTCCCCGCCGCTCTCCAACCGGAACCCGACCCCTCGCACCGTGACGATGCGGGCGGCCGTGCCGCTGTCCTCGAGCTTCTGCCGCAGCCGGCCGATCGTGGTGTCGAGCGTCTTGGTCGAGCCGAACCAGTTCTCGTCCCACACGTCGTCCATGACGCGCTCGCGGGTGAAGACGGCTCCCGGGCTCGAGCCCAGCAGTGCCAGGACGTCGAACTCCTTGGCCGTCACGACCAGCTCGTCGGCGCCGACCCACACGCGTCGCGCGTCGGAGTCGACCCGCAGGTCGCTCGCGGCGGACGGGTCGGGGGTGGGCGCGGGCGCGGCCGTCACGGAGGAAGCCGGAGTGGCGACGTCGGCGGCGGGGGCCGCGCGACGCAGCAGGGCGCGGGTGCGCGCCAGCAGCTCGGCCAGGCCGAAGGGCTTGGCGAGGTAGTCGTCGGCACCGACGTCGAGGCCCACGACACGGTCGAGCTCGCCGCCACGGGCGGTCAGGATCAGGACGCCCCCGAGGTAGCCGCTCGCCCGGATGCGACGGCACACCTCGAGCCCGTCGACGTCGGGCAGCCCGAGGTCGAGCAGCACCAGGTCGACGCCGCCGGCCTTCACCCGGTCGACGGCGGGGAGCCCGGCCGCGACCCGTTCGACGACGTAGTCCTCACGCTCGAGGGTGCGGATGAGCGGAGCGGCGATCTGGTCGTCGTCCTCGACCAGGAGCACGAGATGGGGCATCTCAGAGAGCATACGGGGATCGTCTTCCGCGGAGGTCGAGTCGTCGACTGCGCCGTCGGGCGTCGTGGTCGTCATCAGAAGTCCAGGTCCAGGGGGCCGGACTCGGTGACGGCCGTCGTGCTCATCGCGTTGCCGGCCAGGTCGAGGACCGACCCGGACGGACGCCACACCAGGTTGGCCGGCGTCGTGGCCTGCAGGCCGCTGGCGTTGAGCACCCGGATGGTCACGACGGTGCGGGCGACGCCGTCGACCGTGACCGTGGCCGCCGAGATCGAGACGTCGCTGACCGCGTCGGCGAAGATCGAGGCGAAGTTGGCGTTGAGGTCGACGGTGCCGAGCCGGACACCGGCCGGCGAGCTGACGTCCAGCACGTCCGTGCTGAAGAAGCCGCCCCGGACCCGCTGCGTCCCGGACGTCGCGGTGCCCGACCAGCCGCTGTAGATCGAGCTGAGGTCCATCTGCTCGCTGAAGGTGAAGACCACCGTGTCGCCGGCGTCGATGCGCCCGGCCGTGCCGCCGTTGGTCGTCTGGATGTCGACGCCCTTGCCGGGCGTGTTGTCGACGACGCGGTTCGTGACGACGGCGGACGCCGTGGAGCGACCCTCGGAGTCGGTCACGACGGCGCGCAGGTCGTAGGCGCCGTCGGCGACCTGCGTGGTGGTGAACGAGCAGGAGTAGGGCGACGTGGTGTCGGTGCAGATGTCGGTCCAGCTGTCGGCGCCGGCGACGGATCGCTGGATCCTGACCGAGGCGATCGTCCCGGTCGACGTGGCGGACGCGTTCAGGGTGACGCTGCCCTTCAGGTACGCGCCGGGCGCCGTCAGCGTCACCGACGAGACGGTGTTCTGCACGACGCGGTTGGCGACGACGGCCGACGTCGTGCTGTTGCCGGCGCGGTCGGTGGCGGTGGCCCGGAAGGAGTAGGTGCCGTTGGCCAGCGTCGTGGTGTCGACCGAGCACGAGTACGGCGCGCTCGAGACGGTGCAGAGGTCGGACCAGCCCGAGCCGGTCGAGGCCTGGACGACGACCTTCGCGACACCGGAGTGCGCGTCGGACGCCGTCGCGGCGAACGTCTTGGTGCCCTTGAGGGGCGAGCCCGGGTCGGTCATCGTGACGGTCGGCCCGAGGTTGTCGACGACGACGCCCGCGACGGTGGCCGAGGCGTACGTCGTGCCACCGGCCACCGCGACCGATCGCAGGTCGTAGGTGCCGTTGGCCAGCGACGTCGTGCTGGTCGAGCAGGTGTAGGGGGCGGACGCCGCGGTGCACAGGGTCGTCCAGGTGGTCGTGCCGGCCGGCGCGTACTCGACGCGCACCGAGGGCGTGAGCGAGCCGGCGTCGCTGACGGTCGTCGTGGTCGAGACGTTCCCGCGCAGGATGTCGCCCGGGCGGGCCAGGACGACGGTCAGGCTGTTGGCGACCGTGGTGCGGACCGACGCGGACGTGGCGGAGTTGCCCGCCTTGTCGACGGCCACCGCGCGCAGGTCGTGGCCGCCGTCGGCGAGCGCCGTCGTGCTCCAGCTGCAGGTGTACGGCGCGGTCGACGTGGTGCAGATCGTCGTCCAGGTCGAGGTGCCGGCGGCGGCGCGCTGGACGGTGACGGTCGCGACGCCGGAGTCGGCGTCCGACGCGGAGGCGGTGACCGAGACGGTGCCCTTGACGGCCGTGCCCGCTGCGGGTGCGGTGACGGCGACGGTCGGGGGCGTCCAGTCGGCGGCGGCGCTGACGGTGCCGGTGGAGCCGGTGCTGGCGACGAACGAGGCGGACGACGAGCCCGTCATGGCGACGGCGGCGACGACGACGAGCAGCGCGACGACCAGCAGCGGCAGCCGGTGCGTGCGGGCTGCCACCTCACGGTGTCGGGGTGTCGTCGACTTCATGGCTCAAGCCTAGGAAGAGCCGATCCACGCGATCTCCACACGATCTCCCGATCTCCTCCACAACTGCGGACGGACGCAGAAGTGCCGCCGACCCGGGGGAGGTCGACGGCACGGTCCGCGCCGGCCTGGGAGAGGCCGGCAGGTAGGGGGGCTACTGGTTGGTCGTGGTGGCGTCGGCCTGGACCGAGTCCCACTGGTACGCGGCCGAGGCGGTCTTGCCCTGGTCGGTGTTGGGGGTGGCCTGGTCGAGCTTGACGCTGAACGTGTAGTCGTTCGAGACGCCGGGGGCGACGAGACCGAGGTCGTTCTTGGTGCCGTCGACGAGGCCGCCGAAGGTGCCGGTGTAGACGACCTTGTTGGTCGTCGTGTTGGTGATCGTCATCGTCAGGTTGGTGGCCGTGAAGGCGTTGGCCGACGAGGTCTCGGTGAGCGAGAAGGTGGCCGGCAGCGAGCCGGTGTTCTTGATCGTGAGGCTGCCGTTGACGACGTCGCCGGGCTTGATGTTGGTCAGGTTGAAGATCGCGGCGTTGGCCTTGGAGTTGCTCTGCGTCAGCGTGCCGGAGGTGACCGAGCTGATCGTGTTGGCGCTGGTGGAGGTGAACGTGGCACCCGATCCGACCGCGATGGCGCCGGCGGCGACGAGGGTGGCGAGGGGGAGGAGGATCTTCTTGGTCTTCATGGCGGTGGTCCTTCGGCTGGTGGACCAGAAGGTCCGGGTGAGGGGCGCTGCGTTGGCTGGTGACAACAACCTAGGGAGCTGAGATCCACGCGATCTCCACACGATCTCCCGCTCTCCTCCACGTCTTGGAGGCGTCGTGCGCGACGTCGTCGGGTGGGTCAGGCGTGGACGAGCATGCGGGCCGGCTCGACGCTCGCGGAGGCGGCGGCGACGGCCGGCTCGCGCTTCTCGCGCCGGTCGCGGCGGGCCCCGCCGATGCCGCGTCCGAGCTCGACCAGGCTCGCGAGGGCGATCAGCCCGGCGGGGACGCCGATCGCGATCATGCGCGTCTCGCGGTCGGCCAGCGCGACGAAGATCCAGCCGGCGAGCGGGACGGTCGTGCGGACGACGGGCTGCGTGTCGCCCGTCAGGGCGAACGTCCACGGGTCGGGGTCGGGGTTGGCGTCACCCTGGGTCTGCAGCTGGCGCTGACCGGTCGGCAGGACGGTGTCGGAGATGACGCGGTGCGTGACGAGGTGGTTCGTGCCGCTGTCGGCGGGCGGCAGGTACGTGATGACGTCGCCGACCTTGACGTCCTCCACGGGCACGCGCTCCTCGAAGGCGATCGAGCCCTTCTCGAAGGTGCCCGACATCGATCCGCCGGTGATGACGTAGCGCTCGTAGCCGAACAGGCTGGGAGCCAGGTACCCGATCCCGGCCACCGTGGCCAGGACCATCACGATGTTGACCAGCCAGGAGCCGACGCGCGAGGCGGTGCCGCGGCGGGGTTCACGGTGCGTGCTCATGGGGCGTCCTCTCAGGACCTGTCGTCGGATGGTCTGGCGGGTGCCGGGGCGCCGTGCGGCGCCCCGGCACGGCTCACTGGTTGGTCGTGGTGGCGTCGGCCTGGACCGAGTCCCACTGGAACGCGGCCGAGGCGGTCTTGCCCTGGTCGGCGTTGGGCGTCGTCGCGGCCAGCTTGGCGCTGAACGTGTAGTCGTTCGAGACGCCGGGGGCGACGAGGCCGAGGTCGTTCTTGGTGCCGTCGACCAGGTCGCCGAACGTGCCCGACCAGACCTTGGTGCCGGTCGTGGCGTTCGTGATGTCGAGCGTCAGGTTCGTGGCCGTGAAGCCGTTGACCGACGAGGTCTCGGTGAGCGAGAAGGTGGCCGGCAGCGAGCCGGTGTTCTTGATCGTGAGGCTGCCGTTGACGACGTCGCCGGGCTTGATGTTGGTCAGGTTGAAGATCGCGGCGTTGGCCTTGGAGTTGCTCTGCGTCAGCGTGCCGGAGGTGACCGAGCTGATCGTGTTGGCGCTGGTGGAGGTGAACGTGGCACCCGATCCGACCGCGATGGCGCCGGCGGCGACGAGGGTGGCGAGGGGGAGGAGGATCTTCTTGGTCTTCATGGCGGTGGTCCTTCGGCTGGTGGACCCTCGCTGAGTGCGGTCGGGGCCCGGGTGGGGGGTGCTGCGTTGGCTGGTGACACCAACCTAGGGAGCCGAGATCCACGCGATCTCCACACGAACTCCCCACGCACTCCACACTTCGGCACCACCCGCCGAAGGGGCGTCGCGCCGCCCGCGACCTACGCCGGCAGGTCGATCCAGACCCGCGTGCCGCCGGAGGCCGTGCCGTCCATCCCGATCGTGCCGCCGTGCGCCTCGACGATGCGCCGCGCCGTCGCGAGGCCGATGCCGTGACCGGGCAGGTCGTGGGTCACGCGGGTGTGCAGCTCGAACATCGCCTCGCGCCGGTCGGGCGCCACGCCGATGCCGTCGTCGTCGACCGTGACGCGCCAGGTGCGCCCTCGCCGCTCGGCGCCGACCGTCACGCGGGGGTGCTGCCCGGGCCGGACGAACTTGATCGCGTTGGTGACCAGGTTCAGCAGCACCGAGTAGAGGAGGTCGGCGTCCCCCGGGACGCGGGGCAGCTCGCCGACCTCGATCGCGGCCTCGCTGTGGCCGACGAGCGGCGCGACGTCGGTCAGCACCAGGTCGAGCACGCGGCGCAGGTCGACCTCGGCGCTGCGCAGTCGTCCGCCCTGCTGCGCGAATGACAGCATCTGCTGGATCATGGCGTCCATCCGGTGGCCGGCCTGCTCGACCGCCCCGACCATCTGGGCGACCTCGACGTCGCCCTCGACGGCGGGCTCGGTCGCCAGCAGCTCGGCGTTCACCAGGATCGCGGTCAGGGGGGTGCGCAGGTCGTGGCTGACCTGACCGGCGAACTGCGTCAGGTGCTCGTTGGAGCGCCGCAGCTCGTCCTGCGCCCGCGTCAGCTCCTGGAGCGAGTCCTCGAGCGCCTGGCTGCGGTAGCGCAGCTCGAGCAGGTCCATGACCTGCGACGCCATGACGCCCAGGGCCTGCTGCTGCACCGCCGTCAGCTCGCGGGAGACGTCGTCGAACACGCAGAGCCGCCCGATCGGGACGCCGTCGGGTGTCGAGATGGGCGCGGACGCGTAGAAGCGCACCGATCCGATGTCGCCCGTGACGAAGGGGTTGTCCTTGAAGCGGTCGTCGGCGCTGGCGTCGGCGACGACGATCGGGTGGGGCTCGCCCATGACGATCGCGCACATCGAGTCGTCGCGCGCACAGATCGACCGCTCGAAGCCGGCCGTCACGATCTGGTGCTGCTGGGTGCTGGTGATCATGTTGATGGCCGCGTGCGGCACGTCGCAGATCTCGGCGATCAGGTCGACGAGCGACTGCAGGTCACGCCCCGGGGCGCGGTCGAGCACGTGGTAACGCTCGATCTCCCGGTCGGCGAGAGTCGGTCCGACCATGATCTGTGCCATGCATTCCCCCGTGCATTGGGACCAAAGTCCCAGTCTCTCACGTGATCGCGATCCCACCCACCGACGGGCCCCTGTCTCAGTAGCCGCCGAAGCTGTCGATGCGGATGTCGTCGTGGTCGACGCCCATCGTGTCGAGCAGCGCCTCGGTCGACTCGATCATCCCCTCGGCGCCGGCGACGTAGTAGAGGTGCGCCGTGACCGAGATGATCTCGCGCAGCATCCGCTCGCGGTCCTTGCGCTTCAGGCCCTTCGTGACGATGTAGTCGACGCGTGCGTCGGGCAGCTCGGCCTGCCACGCGTCGAGCTCGTCCTTGAACAGGAAGTCGTCGGTGCCGTTGAGGTAGACCAGCTCGAGCGATCCGGACCGCCGCGCGTCCACCATCTCCTTCATCATGCTGCGGAACGGCGCGACGCCGACGCCGCCGGCGATCAGCACGCTGTCGCGGTGCTCGGCGAGCTGGAACTCGTAGTCGTTGCCGTAGGCCGTGATGCGCATGCGGTCGCCGGGGGTTGCGCCGGCCAGGGCGCGCTTGACCTCGCTCTGGCCCTCCTTGAACGTGATCATCAGGTCGGGCTCGGTGGGCGACGACGACAGGGAGTACGTCCGTCCGCCGCGCAGCTCGTCGGCGAAGGCCAGGTCGATCCAGTCGCCGGCCTCGTAGTCGAAGCCGCGGGGCCGCTCGAACACGATGCTGAGGTGCTGGGGGGTCTCGGCGCGGACGTGCAGGACGCGCAGCTCGATGTCGACCTTCTGGTGTGCCACCCGGTCAGTCTCTCGTGCGGCGCACGGTCAGAAGTCGTCGGTGCCGCGCAGACGTCGCGGGCGGCCGTCGGGGTCGTGCAGCAGCAGGTACGGGACGGTCGCCGCGGCGCGCCTCCACCGACTCAGGTGCGGGGGTCGGAGACGTCGCAGCCGCCCGGGCGGGCGCGGGCCGACGCTCCCGCCGTCGTACCAGTCGTCCAGGCGCTGGGCGCTGGCGACGAACGCCTCGAACATGCCGGCCGCGTCGACGCAGTCGTCCATGGGGTCGGTCGCGGGATCGCGGTCGAGGTGCTCGGCCGCCAGGGTGAGCCGGAGCCGTCGCGCGTAGGTCGGACCGGCGTCCCCGTCCCCGTCGGCGTCGGCGAGGTCGACCACGACGGCCGAGAGCTCCGAGTCGTGCGTCCACGACCGACGGTTGAAGTTGTCCGAGCCGATCGTCGACCAGACGTCGTCGATGACGCACGTCTTGGCGTGGACGTAGACCGGCGTGCCGGCGTGGTTCTCGATGCCGAACACCGCGACGCGGTCGGGCGCCGCGCGCTGCATCGCGAGCATCGCGCGACGGCGACCGAGCAGCTGGGCCGTGCGCGACGCCCCCTCGAGGTCGGGGTGGAGCGGGACGACCGCGACGACGTGCAGGTCGCGGTGGCGTCGCAGCGCCTCGGTGAACACGTCGCCCACGTGGGTGCCCCACAGGTACTGGTCCTCGACGTAGACGAGGTGCCGCGCCTTGAGCAGCGCCTTGGAGTAGCCGCGGGCGACGCTGCGCTCGCCACCGTTCGCGAACTCGTAGTCGCGGTCGGCCCTCAGGTCGGGGTACGTCCGCAGCAGCTGGACGGCGTGCGTCGCGCCCGGCACCTCCGGGGGAGGGGGCGCCTGCTCGGGCAGGGGATCGGGGCTGCGGTCGAGACGGTGCACGAGGTCGGACACGAGGTTGATCGGGCTGCGGCTGAGCGGCGTCGGGTCCTCCCACCGCTCGCGGAACACCGTCTCGACGTCGTGCACGGCCGGGCCCGTGATCGCGGCCTGCAGGTCGTGCCACGGCGGGGTCGGGCCGTACTCGTCGGCCATGTCGAGCGCCTGGGGGTCACCGTGGTGGTCGGCGTCGTCGCGCCGTGAGTGGCACAGGTCGATGCCGCCGACGTACGCGATGTCGCGTGCCGGGTCGTCGCGGTGCCGGATGACGACCATCTTCTGGTGGTGCGACCCGCCGAGCCGCACCCGCATGTCGAGCAGCACCTCGGCGCCGCGGGCCTGCAGCTGCTCCCCGAGGTGCCGGTTCTCGCGGGCCGTGAACCCGAAGCCCTCCCAGTGCGAGCGCCACACCAGACCGCGGACGTCGACGCCGCGCTCGTCGGCCCGGCCGAGCACCTCGACGACCTCGCTGCCGGGCTCGCCCGTCAGGCGCTCGTCGGCGTCGCCCTGCCAGTCGGTGAAGAACACGAGGTCGCCCGCGCGCGTCGCCTCGATCCGCTCGAACAGCTCGGCGAAGTACGTCGCGCCGTGCACGAGCGGGCGGACGTCGTTGCCCCGCGACCAGGCTCGGCCGGGGTGCGCGTCGTCCAGGCGGGTGTGGGGGTTCCCGCGCTCGTCGGGCGTCAGCAGCCAGCTCGTGGGGTCCGTGGAGTCCGACGTCACCCCGTCACTGTGCCCCTCGCCCCGCGAAGACCCGCAGCCGGGGTGATCCGCGACACGACCGGGTCGCGATGCATGGCGGACCCGTCCCGGGGTACCCGCACGCCACGCACGACGCGGACTTACGGTGTAAGCCTGTCTCGTGCGCGACATCCCAGCCGGCGACCGTCCTGGTCGTCCGTACCCCAGGAGCTCCCATGACCACCCACGAACCCAACCCCGAGACCCGTAGGGACGTCGTCGACCGCGAGAGCGAGCGCTTCGGCGGCATCAAGATCTTCTGCGCCTTCTTCGGCTGGCTCACGGCCACCGGCATGACGGTGCTGCTCACGGCGCTCGTCGCCGCTGCGGGCGCCGGCGTCGGCCTGGCCTCGGACGCCTCCGACATCGCCGACGCGGCCAGCGACCGCGGCGTCTCGGCCGAGGAGATCGGCTGGGCCGGCGTCGTCCTCGTCCTCGTGATCGTCTTCGTCTCCTACTACAGCGGCGGGTACGTCGCCGGTCGGATGGCCCGTTTCGACGGCATCCGTCAGGGCGTCGCCGTGTTCGGGTGGACGGTCTTCATCGCGATCGTCATCGCAGTGCTCGGCGCCGTCGCCGGCTCGAAGTACGACGTGCTCGACGAGCTCAACAGCTTCCCGCGCATCCCGAACGACCTGTCCGACCTGAGCCTGCAGGCCGTCGTCGTCCTGGTCGGCGTCATCGCCGCCGCACTGGTCGGCGCGATGGTCGGCGGACTGGCCGGCATGCACTTCCACCGCAAGGTCGACCGCACCGGTCTCGGCCGCTGACCGGACGCGGCGTGGACGTCCGACCTGGACGTCCACGCCGCGATCGTCCCGGGCGTGCCCGGGACACCGGTGGGAGGATGGACCGACGACGAGGAGAGCCCCGTGCCACCTGCCGATGAGATCCGTCCGGGCGACGACGACACGTCCCCGAGCGCGATCGACGCCGAGGGCCAGGTCGACGCCGACGCCGCGATCGTCCTCGGCGACGCCCCACCGTCGACGCGCGTGCAGCTCGACCGCCGTCGCATCGTCGACACGGCCCTCGAGCACATCGAGGAGTCGGGCCTCTCGACGCTCACGATGCGCCGGCTGGGTGCGCGGCTCGGCGTCGAGGCGATGTCGCTGTACCACCACGTCCCCGGCAAGGAGGAGCTGCTCGACGCGATCGTCGACGTCCTGATCGGCGACATGCGTGCCGATCCGGACGTCCTGGCCGCCCCCGAGACCAGCTGGCAGGACTTCCTCCAGCGCCTCGCGCACGGCGTGCGCCGCGTCGCGCTGGCCCACCCCCGGTCGTTCCCGCTCGTGGCATCCCGGCCCCCGGAGGCGCCGTGGCTCCGACCGCCGCTGCGCAGCCTGGACTGGGTCGAGACGTTCCTCTCGGGGCTGACCGACAACGGGTTCAGCGACGAGGCGGCCGCCGCGAGCTATCGCAGCTTCACGAGCTTCCTGCTGGGCCACCTGCTGCTCGAGGTGTCGACGCTCGGCGCCGACATCGGCCCCCTCGACGTGCTCGACGACGGCGACGGCGACGACGGCGAGCTCAGCCAGTTCCCGACCGTCCTGCGTCTGCGGGCGCGACTCCGCGAGGACCACGCCGCCGCCGAGTTCGAGGAGGCGCTCGAGGAGCTGCTCGAGCGCATCACGCTCGTCCGCGCGCAGCAGTAGCCGTGCGGGCCTACCGTTGACCGGGTGACGGAGACCGACGCGACCGAGCTGACCCCCGAGGAGCGCTCGCGGCGCTGGCACGCGCTGGCGGTCTGCCTGCTCGCCGGGGCGATGACGCTGCTGGACGTCAGCATCGTCAACGTCGCGCTGCCGTCGATCCGCGAGGGCCTCGACGCGGGCAACGGCACGATCCAGTGGGTCGTCGCCGGCTACGCGCTGGCCTTCGGCATCGTGCTGGTGCCGGCCGGGCGCCTCGGTGACGCACGCAGCCGCAAGACGGTGTTCATGGCCGGCGTCGCGCTGTTCACGATCGCCAGCGCGGTCTGCGGAGCCGCCCAGGAACCGCTCTGGATCGGTGCGGCGCGCGTCGCGCAGGGCATCGGCGGCGGGCTCATCACCCCGCAGGTCTCGGGCTTCATCCAGAACCTGTTCAAGGGGCCCGAGCGCGGGCGGGCGTTCGGCCTGTTCGGCGCGACGATCGGGGTGTCGACCGCGATCGGGCCCGTCCTCGGAGGCCTGCTGATCCAGCTCGGCGGCGACGAGTCGGGCTGGCGTCTCGTGTTCTACGTCAACGTCCCGATCGGCATCCTGCTGCTCGTGCTGGCGCACCGCTACCTGCCCACCGCGGCCCGGGGGCCCCAGCAGTCGCTCGACCCCGTCGGGGTCGTGCTGTTCGGCACCGCGATGCTGTTCGTCCTCCTGCCCCTCGTGACGGGCAGCCAGGGCGACTCCCTGTCGCGACGCCCGTGGTGGCTCCTCGGGGTCGCGGCGCTCCTGCTCCTGGTCTTCGTGGCGTGGGAGCGACGCTGGACGTCGCGGGGACGCGAGACCCTGCTCGACCTGTCGCTCGTCAAGGTCCGGTCGTTCGTCCTCGGGCTGGGTCTCGGCACGTTCTACTTCGCGGGGTTCACGTCGATCTTCATCGTCCTGACGCTCTACCTCCAGCAGGGCCTGGGCTACTCGGCCCTCGAGGCAGGTCTGTCCCAGCTGCCGTTCGCGGTCGGTTCGGCGACGTCGTCGCTGCTGGGAGGACGGCTCGTCGAGCGGTTCGGACGGCTCCTCGTCGTCGCCGGGCTGGTGATGATCGCCGCCGCGCTCGTCGTCGTCGACCTGCTCGTGCCGCACCTCGACGGCGACGTCGGCCTCAAGCTCGCCCCCGTGCTGCTGCTCGCAGGACTGGGTGGCGGCCTGGTCATCGCCCCCAACATCACGCTGTCGCTCGACGAGGTCGACCCGACCCGTGCGGGAGCCGGCGGCGGACTGCTGCAGACCGCGCAGCGCGTGGGCTCGGCGATCGGCGTCGCGATCGTCCTGGCGCTGTTCTTCGAGCGGGTGCGCTCGAGCGACGGCGACTTCGCCGACGCGCTGTCGTACAGCCTGCACGTCACGATCGCGTTCGTGCTGGTCGCGCTCGCGATGGGTGTGGCCGACCTGGTGCGACGGGCCCGCGACGCCCGCGTGTGACGTTCGTCCGACACCCGACCGGCACATAGTGCTGCGGAGACGTGGAGGGCTCGGATAGCCTCGGCGGAGGGGACAACCACCCGTCGGCCGCTCCCGCCGCGACGGGGGAACCGCCGTTGCCGAGACCGAAACCCTGGAGTGCGCACCATGCCCGAGCCCTTGGACAGTCGCCTGCGCGACGACCAGGCGCTCGACGAGATCGAGCTGACGAGCCGCCTGATCATCGCGGCGTCCGCCACGGACTGTCGCCTCTCGCAGCGCGAGGTCGACGAGATCCTGGGCATTGCCACAGCCGGTTGAACAACCGTCGACACCCGCGATTGACGAGCGTGAACGGCGTGCCTCTAGCATGGGCGTGCCCTACTCAGCACCGACAGGAGCTCGTCGTGCGTTTTCGCATCCGACCAGTTGAGACATCGTTCTACGACTTGTTCACCGAGATGGCGAACCACCTCGTCGACGGAGCGAATCTGCTGGCGCAGATGTTGGACCCCAGCACCGACAAGGCCGCCATCGGCGAGCAGATGCGCGAGGCCGAGCACCAGGCCGACGAGACGACCCACAAGATCGTCAAGCGCGCCAACTCGACG
This sequence comes from Aeromicrobium sp. CFBP 8757, assembly GCF_014841755.1. Lineage (NCBI taxonomy): Bacteria > Bacillati > Actinomycetota > Actinomycetes > Propionibacteriales > Nocardioidaceae > Aeromicrobium > Aeromicrobium sp. CFBP 8757. The sequence continues at coordinate 204,360 of NZ_JACYUM010000002.1, read as the reverse complement.
TTCATCACGCCGTTCGACCGCGAGGACATCTACCGTCTCGCGAGCAGCCTCGACGACGTCATGGACTTCATGGAGGAGACCGTCGACCTCGTCGGTCTCTACGAGCTCGGCGACCTGCCGGCCGACTTCGCCCCCCAGGTCGAGGTGCTGCAGCGCGCCACGCAGCTGACCGCCGAGGCCATGCCGCGTCTGCGCACCATGAAGGACCTCGACGAGTACTGGATCGAGATCAACCGCCTCGAGAACCAGGGCGACCGCTCCTACCGCCGCATCGTGGCCCACCTCTTCGGTGGCACGTACAAGTCGCTCGAGGTCCTCAAGCGCAAGGACGTCGTCGACTCCCTCGAGCACGCGATCGACGCCCTCGAGTCCGTCGCCAACACGGTGGAGCAGATCGCCGTCAAGGAGTCCTGAGAGTGGACCTCGTCCTCGCTCTGGTGATCGCCACCGTCGCGATCGCCCTGTTCTTCGACTACACCAACGGCTTCCACGACGCCGCCAACGCGATCGCGACCTCGGTCTCGACGCGCGCCCTGACGCCGCGCATCGCCCTGACGATGGCCGGCATCCTCAACTTCGTCGGAGCGCTGCTGGGGGTCGGGGTCGCCAAGACGATCAAGGACATCCTCAGCGGTTTCGACAACATCACGGCACAGAGCCAGTCGCACGCCCTCACGGTCGTGCTGGCCGCGCTGGTCGGGGCGATCGTCTGGAACCTCATCACGTGGTACTTCGGCATCCCGTCGTCGTCCTCGCACGCCCTGATCGGCGGCCTCATCGGCGTCGGCCTGGCGGCCGGTGTCTCGGTCGACTGGGACAAGGTCGTCGACAAGGTCGCGATCCCGATGGTGCTCAGCCCGGCCCTCGGCTTCGGTGGCGCCTTCATCATCATGACGTCGATCATGTGGGTCTTCCGGCGCGCCAACCCGCACACCGTCAACCGTGGGTTCCGGCTCTCGCAGACGGTCTCGGCCGCCGCCCTGTCGCTCGGCCACGGCCTGCAGGACGCGCAGAAGACCATGGGCGTCATCGTCCTCGCGCTGATCGCCGGCGGCTATCACACGTCCGCGAACGACGACATCCCGCTGTGGGTCATCCTGTCGGCCGCGGGCGCGATCTCGCTGGGCACGATGTCGGGCGGCATGCGCATCATGCGCACGATGGGGCGTCGCATCATCGCGCTCGACCCGCCGCGCGGCTTCGCCGCCGAGTCGACCGCCGCGATCGTCCTGTACGGCATGGCGATCGGCGCGCACGCCCCCGTCTCCACGACGCACACCATGACGTCCGCCGTGATGGGTGCCGGCGCCACCAAGCGCTTCAGCGCCGTCCGCTGGGGCGTCGCCCGCGGCATCATCACGGCGTGGATCATCACGATCCCCGCCTCGGCCGGCGTCGCCGCCCTGACCTACTACGTCCTGCGGATGTTCATCCCCGGCAACTAGCGCCGTCCCGCAGGAAGGCCGCTTGCGGGAGGTCCCCCAGCTCCGCTCCCTGGCGAACGCTCCGTCCCCCAGGGAGGCCGCTTGCGGCCGACCGTGAGCGCAGCGAGGGGGACTGACGCACGACGAAGGGCTCGGGTGACTAGTGGTCACCCGAGCCCTCTCACTCACCGCGCCTCGCAGCGGGGCGGCTTCGCCGCGGACCGCTCACGCTGCGCTGGCGTGGGTTCACGCTCGTCGCTGCGCTCCTCGGCTCACCCAAACCGGCCCTGGATGTAGGCCTCGGTGGCCGGGTCCTGGGGGTTGGAGAAGATCGACTGCGTGCGGCCGACCTCGATCAGGCGCCCCGGCTTGCCGACACCCGACAGGTTGAAGAAGGCGGTCTCGTCCGAGACGCGAGCCGCCTGCTGCATGTTGTGGGTGACGATCACGATCGTGTACTGCGTCTTGAGCTCGTGGATGAGGTCCTCGATGACGCTGGTCGAGATCGGGTCGAGGGCCGAGCACGGCTCGTCCATCAGCAGCACCTCGGGCTCGACGGAGATCGCGCGGGCGATGCACAGGCGCTGCTGCTGACCGCCCGACAGGCCCGAGCCGGGACGGTCGAGGCGGTCCTTGACCTCGGCCCACAGGCCGGCGCTGCGCAGCGACCGCTCGACGATGTCGTCGGACTCGGACTTCTTCATGCGCTTGCTGTTGAGCTTCTGGCCCGCCAGGACGTTGTCGTAGATCGACATCGTCGGGAACGGGTTGGGCCGCTGGAAGACCATGCCGATCATGCGGCGGACGTTGACGGGGTCCATGTCGGAGCCGTACAGGTCCTGGCCGTCGATCAGCACCTTGCCCTCGACGCGCGCGCCGCGGATGACCTCGTGCATGCGGTTGAGCGACCGCAGGAAGGTCGACTTGCCGCAGCCCGAGGGGCCGATGAAGGCCGTGACGGACTTCGCCGCGATGGGGATCGTCACGTCCTCGACGGCGAGGAAGTCGCCGTAGTAGATGTTCAGGTCGGAGACGTCGATGCTCTTGGCCATGGTGCTGTCCTTCCTGGACGGTTTAGCGCTCGCCCTTGGGCGAGAAGAAGTAGGAGACGAGTCGGGCGATCAGGTTGAGGAGCATGACGATCAGGAGCAGCGTGAAGGCGGCACCCCAGGCGCGGTCGATGCTGAACTCCGGCGGGATGCCGGGGTTGCGCTGGGAGGCGTAGGCGAACACGGGCAGCGACGCCATGCGTCCGTCGAACAGGTTGAAGTTCACCGAGTCGGTCGCGCCCGCGATGATCAGCAGGGGAGCCGTCTCGCCGATGACGCGCGCGATCGCGAGCGTCACGCCCGTGACGATGCCGGCCAGGGCCGTCGGCAGGACGACCTTGGCGACGGTGCGCCACTTGGGCACGCCGAGCGCGTACGAGGCCTCGCGCAGCTCGTTGGGCACCAGCTTCAGCATCTCCTCGGTGGAGCGGACGACGACGGGGATCATCAGCACCGAGAGTGCCACGGATCCGCCGATTCCCATACGGACGCCCTCGCCGAAGAACAGGACGAACAGGGCGTAGGCGAACAGTCCGGCGACGATCGAGGGGATGCCGGTCATGACGTCGACGAGGAAGCGGATCCAGCGCGACAGGCGGTTGGCCTCGGAGTACTCGACCAGGTAGATCGCGGTGAACAGGCCGATCGGCACCGAGATGACGGTCGCGGCACCGGTGATCAGCAGCGTGCCGACCAGCGCGTGGTAGATGCCGCCACCCTCGCCGACGACGTTGCGCATCGAGAACGTGAAGAACTCGATGCCGAGCACCTTGGAGCCCTTGCTGACGACCGTGATCAGGATGCTGAACAGCGGGAACATCGCCAGGACGAACGACGACGTGACGAGGACGGTGACCAGGCGGTCCGTCGCCTTGCGACGGCCCTCCACGGCGGCCGACCACGCCGGGAGCACCAGGCTGATCGCGAAGACGACCAGCGCGGCGAGCAGCAGGTTGACGTCGGCCAGGACGAAGAGCAGGGCGGCCACGACGACGCCGGCGCCGACGACCATCAGCGGGGCCCGCCTCGGCAGCTGATCGCCGTGCAGCTCCTTGTGGACGTCCACGGGCCCCGGGTTGCCGGGGTTGCTGGTGGTCAGGGTCGTCATCAGTTGGCTCCGGAGAAGTCTTTGCGACGGTCCACGATGGCCCGCGCAGCGAAGTTGACGAGGAAGGTGATCACGAACAGCACGAGGCCGCTGGCGATCAGGACGTTGACGGTCTTCCCGCTCGCCTCGCCGAAGCTCAGGGCGATGTTGGCGGCGATGGTGCTGGGGTTGGTGCTGCTGATCAGGTTGGCGGTGACCGTGCCGGCGCTGACCGACAGCACCATCGCGACGGCGAGGGTCTCGCCGAGGGCGCGGCCGAGGCCCAGCATGGCGGCCGAGACGATGCCCGAGCGCGCGTACGGGAAGATCGCCATGCGGGCCATCTCCCAGCGCGTCGCTCCGAGGGCGAGTGCGGCCTCCTCGTGCAGACGCGGCGTCTGCAGGAAGATCTCGCGGCAGATCGCGGTCATGATCGGCAGGATCATGACGGCCAGCACGACCGACGCGGTCATGATCGTGCGGCCCGTGGCCGAGGCGGGGCCGGCGAAGAAGGGGATGAAGCCGAGGTTGCCCTCGAGCCACTGGTAGATCGGCGCCATGTTGGGCGCGAGGAAGCCGATGCCCCAGAGGCCGTACACGACGCTCGGGACGGCGGCAAGCAGGTCGATCAGGTAGCCGAGCACCTGGCCGAGCTTGCGCGGTGAGTAGTGCGAGATGAACAGCGCGACCCCGATGGCCACCGGCACCGAGATGATCAGCGCGATGGTCGCCGCGAGCAGGGTGCCGTACACCAGGGGCCAGACGTACGGCAGGAAGCTCTGGCCGCTCTTGACCTCGTCGGGGCTGGCCGTGATGCCGGGGATGCCCTCGATCGTGAGGAAGGCGGCCACGCCGGCCAGGACGAGCAGGATGAGGATTCCCGCGCTCGTCGACAGGCCGGAGAAGATGCGGTCACCGGGACGGACGACGGTCGAGCGCTTGCGACGGGGATCCAGCGTGCTGGTCACAGGCGGTGCCTTTCAGCGAAGTGGTGCGGACGTAGAAGGAGGTGGCTCCGGGGAGCCACCTGGAGCCCGGTGGTCCGGTCGGGGATCCGACCAGACCACCGGGCGGGGGATCAGGCTGCCTTGATCGTCTCGACCGCGGCCTTCACCTTGGCGGCGAAGTCGCCCGAGAGCGGGGCGGAGCCAGCGGTCTCGGCCGCGGCGTCCTGGCCCTCGGCGCTGGTCACGTAGGTCAGCCAGGACTTGACGAGCTCGGCCGTGGCGGCGTCCTCGTAGGTCTGGCAGGCGATCTGGTACGAGGCCAGGACGATCGGGTAGACGCCCGACTCGGTCGTCGTGCGGTCGATGTCGACGGCGATGTCGGTCGCGTCGCGGCCCTCGACGGGAGCGGCCGTGTCGAGCACCTTGGCCGCGGCCTCGGGCGTCGGGGCGACGAACTCGTCGCCGACCTTGACGTTGGCCTTGCCGAGCTCGCCGGCCTGGCTCTCGTCGGCGTAGCCGACCGTGCCGTCGCCACCGGAGACGGCCGAGATGACGCCGGAGGTGCCTTCGGCAGCCTCGCCACCCTTCAGGGGCCAGGTCTCGACGACTCCGCCGCTCCAGCCACCCTCGGACGCCGCGTCGAGGTACTCGGTGAAGTTCTTCGTGGTGCCCGAGTCGTCGGAGCGGTGGACGGCCGTGATGTCGGTGTCCGGCAGGTCGGCGTCGGGGTTGTCGGCCTTGATGGCCGCGTCGTCCCACTTGGTGATCTTGCCCTCGAAGATCTGGCCGATGACGTTCGGCGAGAGGTTCAGGTCGTCGACGCCGTCCAGGTTGTAGACGACGGCGATGGGGCTCACGTACGTCGGGACCTCGACGATGTCGCTGCCGCACTTCTCCTTGGCGCTGGTGAGCTCCTCGTCCTCGAGGTAGGCGTCGGATCCGGCGAACTGGACGCCGCCGGCGATGAACTGCTCGCGGCCGCCGCCCGAGCCCACCGGGTCGTAGTTGACCGTGGCGTCGGGGTTCGCGGTCTGGAACTGCTTCTTCCAGGCGGCGACGGCCGCTTCCTGGGCGCTCGAACCGGCGCCGTTCAGGGTGCCGGAGACGCTGCTGCCGCCGTCGGAGCTGCTGCCGCCGTCAGAGGAGGAGTCTTCGTTGCCGGCGCCGCAGGCGCTCAGACCGAGGGCGAGGGCGAGCATGGCCGCGGGAGCGGCGACGCGCAGGTTTTTGCGGTTCAAGGGAGTCCCTCTCTGGGATCAGATGATGCGTACTCCGTGACCGTAGGGAGCGCAGGTGTATCGATCTGCGCGCCAGAGTGAACGGAAGGTGAACGGTGCCGAAACGGTCGTGTCGTGCCCGGCGCGGCGCGTGGTCCTCAGGGAAGCTGTTCGACGGCGTGCACCGCGCCGCCGCGGTGGTGCACGACGATCCCCGCGCCGGGAGCGAGGTCCTGCTGATCGACGCCGATGGCGTCGAGCACCCACGGCAGGGTCGGGCGGTGCGTGCACAGCACGATCGGCTTCTTGCGGTCCAGCAGCGTCCCGATCGAGCGCTGCACGAGCGTCGCGCTGGTCTGCTCCGACAGCCGGTCGTCGATCTCGAGGAACGTGCTGATCGAGCTCGCGTACGGCTCGACGGTCTGCGCGCACCGTACGGCGGGGCTGCTGACCACGCGCTGCACGCCGTAGGCGCCGAGCACGGGCACCAGTGCCGCGGCGCGCTCCGTGCCGGCACGGGCCAGGGGCCGGGCGAGGTCGTCGTCGTGACGCGGACCCCTCGGCTCGGCCTTGCCGTGGCGCACCACGACGAGGGTGCGGGTGCGGTGCGCCTGGTGCGCGCACAGCTCGCGGAACTGCTCGAGCAGACCCAGGTCGTGCTCGTACGTCAGCAGGGTGGCGGCCTCGTCGAGCCCCACCCAGCGGATCTCGTCGACCTCCTTGTTGGGCACGAACGGGGTGCTCTCGTCGGCTCCGACCACGCGGGCGATCCAGTACGACACGACCTTGGTGCCGCCGCTGACGGCGTACGTGACGGGCCGCAGGGGGTGGCCGAGGCGCACGCGCACCCCCGCCTCCTCGCCGATCTCGCGCACCGCGGTCTGCTGCAGCGTCTCGCCGGGATCGGTCTTGCCCTTCGGGAACGTCCAGTCGTCGTAGGACGGGCGGTGGACCACCAGCACCTCGACGCGGGGATCGGGCCGGCGCGGTGCGGGTCGCTTGCGCCACACGACTCCACCCGCGGCCGTCGTCGTCCGTTCGCTCGCCCTCATGGCGCGTATTCTCCCCTGAGGAAGTGAACGACGATCCGGGAGGTGGGCCACGTGCGACTTCGCCGGTCGTTGACGGTCGTCGTCGCCCCGCTGCTGGTCGTCGCACTCGCGGTCGGCGCCGGTTCGTGGGCCTCGGGACGCGCCCCCGACGCGCGGTCGTCCCTCGCCCAGGCGCTCGACGCGCTGCCCCGCGACACGATCGTGGCGGGCTTCACCGACTGGGCCTCCGTCCGCTCCCGACTCGGCGTCGGCTCGGCGTCGTCCGCCGCTGGCCGGGCGTCGATCGAGGACGCCGGCTCGCTGCGCGACCTGACCACCCGATCGGTCCTCGGCGGGATCGTCGAGGACATGCACGACGCCTACGGGTGGTCGGCCGCCGACCTCGACTGGGAGGCGTACGGCCGGGCGACGGCGGGGGCCGCGATGGTCGCCCGCGTCTCCGGGCGGGTCTCGCTGGACGACGTCGAGGACCGCCTGGCCGAGCTGGGGTACACCCGTCGCGACGGCGTGTGGTCGATCGGCGCCGAGAACGGCGCGTCCCTGACGCCCGAGCTGGCCAGCACCCTGGCCCACGTCGCGGTCGACCGCGACCGGAGGCTCGTCGTCGCCACCGACCGGGCCGGGTACGCGTCCGATGTGCTGGCCACGATCCACGGCGACGCGCCCTCGGCACTGTCCGACCGGCCGCTGGCCGACGTGGCCGAGGCCCTCGCGGGCTCGGACTCCGCGGTCGTGCAGGGGCGCGCCTTCGGCTGCCGGGCGACGTCGCTGACCGATGCCGACCCGACCCTGCGGGCCCAGGCCGATGCGGCGGTGGCGCGGGCGGGCTCGCTGACGTCGCCGGCCTTCACGGGGCGGGGGCTCGTCGACGGACGACGCGGGCAGACGATCCGCTTCGTGTCGGCGTTCGGGTCGCCGTCCGAGGCCGCGCGGCAGCTCGCGGTGCGCTCGGCGCTGACGACCGGACCGTTCATCGGTCGCACCGGACGCGTCGAGGACACGCTCGACCTGCTCGACGCGACCGCCGACGGCACCGTCACGACGCTGCGCTTCGCGGTCGACCCCGAGAAGGCCGCCTACATGAGCGGCGAGGGTCCGCTGCTGTTCGCCGGCTGCCCCCTCGACGCCGCGACCGGGTAGCCGCGGCGCGACGGTCAGGCCTGGCGCGACCTGCGCGAGCGGGCCCGGTCGATCAGCACCGACTGCAGGTTCGACGACCCGACGTGGCGCGTCCAGCTGCCGTCGCCCTCCAGGTGCCACGACGTCGTGTCGGGGTCGACGGACCGGGCGAGCAGATCGCCCAGCGCCTGCGTGTGCTCGGTCGTCGGCACCCGCACCAGCACCTCGACGCGCCGGTCGAGGTTGCGGTGCATGAGGTCGGCCGAGCCCATCCACGCCTCGGGCTCGCCGCCGCCGGCGAACCAGTAGATGCGGCTGTGCTCGAGGAACCGCCCGAGGATGCTGCGCACGCGGATGGTGTCGCTGAGGCCGGGGACCCCGGGGCGCAGCGTGCAGATGCCGCGGATCACGAGGTCGACCTCGACGCCGGCCCGCGACGCCTCGTAGAGCTTGTCGATGACGGCCTCGTCGACCAGCGAGTTGACCTTGAACCGGATGCACGCGGGACGTCCGGCCCGGTGGTGCGCGATCTCGGCGTCGATGCGGTCGACGATGCCGTCGCGCAGCCCGGCCGGTGCGACCAGCAGCTGCTGGTACGAGAAGTCCTGGGCGAAGCCCGACAGGTTGTTGAACAGATCGGTGAGGTCGTGCGTGATGGCGGGGTCGGCGGTCAGCAGGCCGAAGTCCTCGTAGAGCCGCGCCGTCTTGGGGTTGTAGTTGCCGGTGCCGATGTGCGCGTAGCGGCGCAGCCCGTCGGGCTCGTCGCGCACGACCAGGGCGAGCTTGCAGTGCGTCTTGAGGCCGACCAGGCCGTACACGACGTGGCAGCCGGCGCGCTCGAGCTTGCGGGCCCAGCGGATGTTGGCCTGCTCGTCGAAGCGGGCCTTGATCTCGACCAGCACCAGCACCTGCTTGCCGGCGCGCGCGGCGTCGACGAGCGAGTCGATGATCGGCGAGTCGCCCGACGTCCGGTACAGCGTCTGCTTGATCGCCAGGACGTTCGGATCGGCCGCGGCCTGCTCGATGAAGCGCTGCACGCTCGTCGCGAACGAGTCGTACGGGTGGTGCACCAGGACGTCGCGCTTGCGCAGGGCGCTGAACAGGTCGGCGGGCTTGGACGTCTCGACCTCGGCCAGGTGCTGGTGCGTGCCCGGGATGAACGGGTCGTAGCGCAGCTCCGGACGGTCGAGGTCGGCGATCTCGTTGAGGCTGCGCAGGTCGAGGGGGCCCTTCAGGCGGACGACCTCGTCGGGGCGCACGCCGAGCTCGGAGACCAGCAGGTCGAGGACGCTCTCGTCGATCGACTCCTCGACCTCCAGACGCACGGGCGGGCCGAACTTGCGGCGCAGCAGCTCCTTCTCGAGCGCCTTGAGCAGGTTCTCGGCGTCGTCCTCCTCGACCTCGAGGTCCTCGTTGCGGGTCACCCGGAACGCGTGGTGGGCGATGAGCTCCATGCCGGGGAACAGCAGGTCGAGGTGGGCGGCGATGACCTCCTCGAGCGGCACGAGACGTCCGGGGTCGGCCTCCATCCAGCGGTTGATGATGGGCGGCACCTTGACGCGCGCGAAGTGGTCCTTGCCCGTCGCGGGGTTGCGCATGACGAGCGCCAGGTTGAGTGACAGGCCCGAGATGTACGGGAACGGGTGCGCGGGGTCGACCGCGAGGGGCGTCAGGATCGGGAACACGCGGTCGCGGTAGACGGCGCTGATCCGCTCCTGCTCGGACGGGCGCAGCGAGTCCCAGTGCAGCAGCTCGATGCCCTCCTCGGCCAGGGCCGGGACGATCTCGGAGTGGTAGGTCTCGGCATGCCGCGACATGAGGTCCTGGCTGGCCTCGAGGCTGAGCGTCAGCACGTTGCGGGGGTTGAGACCGCTGGCCGACGGCACCGCGACGCCGGCCGCGATGCGCCGCTTGAGACCCGCGATGCGCACCATGAAGAACTCGTCGAGGTTGCTGGCGAAGATCGCGAGGAAGCGCACCCGCTCGAGCAGGGGGAGCGTGTCGTCCTGGGCCAGCTCGAGCACGCGGGAGTTGAATGCGATCCACGACAGCTCGCGGTCGAGGAAGCGGTCGGCGGGCAGTGCGCTCTGCGCGGGGTCGAACGGGGGGTCGACGTCGAACTCGTCGGGGGAGGCCGGATCCTCGAGAGCGGCGACCGCCATGTCGTGTGTGTCCACATGTCCACCATGGCAGACAAAGGTGAACACGGATTGAACGAGCGTCCCCGGGCCGCCGTGCCGCTACCGTGTCCTGCATGGCTCTCGTACCCCAGGTGATCGGTGCCGTGCGCGGCGCCGCGGCGCGCTCGATCATGCAGCTGCCGAGGCCCGTCCTGACCCGGCTGGCGGGTGCTCCCGTCGTCGTGGCCGGTCGGACGCTCGACCCCGAGATGCAGCTGCTGCTCAAGCTGCAGCACCTCGAGGGCCCGGCCGCCGAGTCGGTCTCGATCAGTCGTGGCCGCCGCATCATCGTCTCGTCGTCGCGCCTGGCCGGCGGCAACCCGCCGATTGGTGCCGTGACCGACCGGACGATCGACGGCCCCGGCGGCCCGCTGCGGCTGCGCTTCTACACGCCGCGGGGCCTCTCGCGACGCTCGCCGGCGCTGCTGTTCTTCCACGGCGGAGGCTGGATCTACGGCGACCTCGAGAGTCACGACGCGACGTGCCGGTTCCTCGCCGAGGAGGCCCAGGTGCGGGTCGTCGCGGTCGACTACCGGCTCGCGCCCGAGGCTCCGTTCCCCGCGGCGGTCGACGACGCGATGGCGGCCTGGGCCTGGATCGCCGAGCACGCCCAGGGCCTCGGCATCGACCCGACGCGCATCGCGGTGGGCGGCGACAGCGCGGGCGGCAACCTGGCGGCGGTCGTCGCGCAGCAGGCCGTGGCCGCCGGCGGACCGACGCCGGCGTTCCAGCTGCTGATCTACCCCGCGACCGACTTCGCCGAGCGGGCACCGAGCCGCGACACGTACGCCGAGGGCTTCTTCCTGACCAGGGCCTTCATGGACCTCGCCGAGGAGAACTACCTGGTCGGCGGCGAGGACCGGTCCGACCCGCGCCTCTCGCCGCTGCACGGTGACGTCACGGGCGTCGCCCCCGCCTACGTCGTGACGGCGGGCTTCGACCCGTTGATCGACGAGGGCGACGCCTACGCCGAGAAGCTGCGCGCCGCGGGCGTCCCGGTCGAGCACGTGACCGAGGACGGGCTGATCCACGGCTTCATCAACATGGTCTCGATGGGGCGCACGGCACCCAGGGCCGCCCGCCGCGCCGCCGCCGCCCTGCAGCGCGGCCTCTCCTGACCCGGGCCGCTCCTCGCGGGGCGGCAACCACCTCCTCGCGGGGCGGCAACCCCCTCCTCGGCGTCAGGGGTGGGTGTGGGTGTGCGGGTCGGGGGCTGCCGGCGGCCGGACGTAGAGGGTGTCGCGGGCGTGGTCGGCGAAGCCGAGGTTGCGGTAGACCGTGAGCGCCGCCGCGTTGTCGCCCTCGACGTAGAGGTCGACGACCTCGAGCCCCCGCTCGTGCAGGTGGCGCAGCCCGCGGGCGGTCAGGGCCGTGCCGAGGCCACCTCCCTGCGCGTCCGGGTCGATGCCCACGACGTAGACCTCGCCGATCGAGTCCTCGACCTTGGTCCAGTGGAACCCGACGACGCGACCGTCGCGCTCGGCGACGAAGAAGCCCTCGGCGTCGAACCAGTCGGACGCCATGCGGCGCTCCATGTCGGCGCGGTCCATCGCGCCCTGCTCGGGGTGGTGGGCGAACGCGCGGGCGTTGACGGCGACGATCGCGTCGACGTCGTCGGCCTCGAACGTGCGCAGCGTGACGCCGTCGGGCACGCGCTCGGGCGTCGGGGCGCCGTCGAACGTCAGGCGCAGCGCCAACAGGGTGCGGCCGGCGACGAGCCCCGCGGACGACGCGAGAGCCCGGGCGGCCGGCAGGTCGCCGTGCGCCCAGAAGGCGTCCTCGCCGTCGGCGAGCAGCTCGTCGAGGATGCGGCGGCCGATGCCCTGGCGGCGCCGGTCGGGGTCGACGACGATCTCGACCGGTGCGTCACCGGCGGCGTAGGCCCCGGCGACGGTGCGGCCGTCGGCGTCGGCCTGCTGCACCAGCACGCGGGCCCGCACGCGGTCGCGCAGCGCGAACAGGCTCGCCTCGTTGAGCGGCGCGACGCCGTCGGCGGTGGCTGCGCGGTCGGCGAGGTCGACGAGGCTCATCGCGACCCCAGCTGCTCGAGCTGTGCCCCGACCTCGGCGGCGACGGCGAGGGCGAGGCCCTCGACGGTGTCGCCGGACGGCTCGGGGACGACGTGGTGCACCGTGCCGATGGCCTGCAGGTCGAGGGCGCCGACGCGCTGTGACTGTGACATCTGCTCAGCATGGTCGAGGTCGCCGAACACGATCGCACTGGCCCCCTCGGGCGGCAGCGGTGCGAGCCACGCGTTCTCGGCGGCGATCACGACGTCGGCGGGCAGCAGTGCGAGCGCCCCGCCGCCGCAGCCCTGCCCCAGCAGCACCGAGACGGTCGGCACCCTCATGGTCGACATCCACCCGATGCACCGGGCGATCTCGCCGGCGACGGCACCCTCCTCGGCCTCGGGCGACAGCTCGGCGCCCGGCGTGTCGATGAACGACACGAGCGGCAGGCGCAGCTCGTTGGCCAGCCGCATGCCGCGGCGCGCCTCGCGCAGTGCGGCCGGTCCCATCGGGGTCGAGCGGGTCTGGGTCGTGCGGTCCTGGCCGATCACGACGCACGGCTGGCCATCGAGCCTCGCGAGGGCCACGATCATGGCGCTGTGGCGCTCGCCCTTCTCGGTGCCCTGCAGCCGCACCGTCGCGTCGCTGCCGTAGCGGAGCACCTCGCGGACCCCGGCGCGGTGCGGACCGCGCGTGATCCGGATCGACTCCCAGGCCGACCGCTCACGGTGCACCTCGGACGTCCGGCGCTGGCGCGTGCGTGCCGTGGGCGGGTCGACCAGCAGCCCGAGCGCACGGTCGACCATCGACGGCAGCTCGTCGGGCAGCACGACGGCGTCGATGATGCCGCGGTCGGCGAGGTTCTCGGCCGTCTGGACGCCGGACGGGAAGGGGCGCCCCTCGAGCAGCTCGTAGACCTTGGGCCCGAGGAAGCCGATCAGGGCGCCGGGCTCGGCGATCGTGATGTGCGCCAGCGATCCCCACGAGGCGAACACGCCTCCGGTCGTGGGGTGGCGCAGGTAGATCAGGTAGGGCAGCCCGGCCGCCCGGTGGTCCATGATCGCCCGCGCGATGTCGACCATCCGCACGAAGGCGGGCGTGCCCTCCTGCATGCGCGTGCCACCGGACGCCGTGGTCGCGAGCACCGGGAGCCCCTCGGCCGTGGCGCGACGGACGGCGGCGACGATGCGGGAGGCGGCGGCCTGCCCGATCGACCCGGCGAGGAAGGCGAACTCGTTGACGACGACCGCGACGGGGCGTCCGCGCATCAGCCCCCGGCCGGTCAGCACCGACTCGTCGGTGCCGGCCCGCTCGGCCGCGGCATCGAGCTCGCGGCGGTAGGCGGGGTCGAGCCCCGAGCGGTCGATCGGCTCGTCCCACGACTCGAACGATCCCGCGTCGAGGACCAGGTCGAGCAGGGCGTGCGCGGTCAGGCGAGCCATGGGCGCGGGAGGTGGGTCGTCGGCGGGCCGGCGGCGGACGCCGTCAGACCTCGACGTCCGCGGTCTGACGTGACGGTTCGGTCTTGGTCGCGACGAAGCGGTAGCCGACGTTGCGCACCGTGCCGATCAGCGTCTCGTTGTCGGTGCCGAGCTTGGCCCGCAGGCGGCGCACGTGGACGTCGACCGTGCGGGTGCCGCCGAAGTAGTCGTATCCCCAGACCTCCTGCAGCAGCTGCTGGCGCGTGAACACCCGGCCCGGGTGCTGCGCCAGGAACTTGAGCAGCTCGAACTCCTTGAACGTCAGGTCGAGCGTGCGGTTCTCGAGCTTGGCGGTGTAGGTCGCGTCGTCGACGACCAGGCCGCTGGAGGAGATGACGTGGCTGTCGTCGCCGCCGTCGAGGGTCGCGGCGGCGCGGCCGATGCCGAGGCGCAGGCGGGCCTCGAGCTCGGCGGGGCCGGCGGTCGTGAGGATGACGTCGTCCATGCCCCAGTCGGACGCGGCGACCGCGAGGCCGCCCTCGGTCAGGATCAGGATGAGCGCGCACTCGACGCCCGTCGTGCGGATGACGCGCGTCAGGCTGCGCACCTGCGCGAGGTCGTGGCGTCCGTCGACGAGCACCGCGTCGCACGGAGGGGCGTCCAGCAGGGCGCTGGCCTCGGCGGGGAGGATCTTGACGTGGTGCGGCAGCAGGGCGAGCGCGGGCAGCACCTCGACCGAGGACTGGGTGCTCTTGGTGAGCAGGAGCAGGTGGGACATCGTCGCTACCTCCGGTGCTGCGATTCGTGCGGGGCACAGTGTGCAGTGCGTACCCATGTCATATGGGAAGAGGCCATGGTGAGTCACCGTGGCCTCGTTGCATGCACCAGAATACGACATGTGACGGATCCATGGCCACGAGGTGACGCGAATGAGAACGACGTCACAGTGCTGCCCGGCGCGGCACCCGACGACGGGGTGACGGCGCGGGGCGACGACGTCACGGTCCACTACTGGGCGGCGGCGCGCGCGGCCGCCGGCATCGCCGAGGAGCGGGTGACGGCCTCGACGCTCGCCGAGCTGCTGGCCGAGATCCACCGCCGTCACGGTCACCGCGACCGGTTCGACGACGTCATCGACTTCTGCTCGATCCTCGTCGGCGAGACGCCCGTCGGCGCCAAGGAGCCGTCGCAGGTGCGGCTCCATCCCGGCACGAACGTCGAGTTCCTGCCACCGTTCGCGGGCGGCTGAGCCGAGGACTGGCATCATGCGGGGGTGTCACGACTCGGATCCACGGTGCTCGCCCTCGCCCTCGCGGGCGTCATCACGCTCGCGGCCCACGCCGACGAGGTTCTGGTCGCGGCCGCGGTCGTCCTCGTGCAGCTGCTGGTCGCGGTGTCGCCCCCGCTGCTGACGTCGTCGGGCGAGCCGATCGGCTCGCCGCGCCTCGTGCCCGCGGTCGTCGCGGGCGTCGTCGCGACCGTGCTGACGCTGGAGCCCCGGTTGCTCGACGGTGCCGACGGCACGTCCGCCGAGGTCGTGGGGGCGACCGACACCGGGGTGTTCGCCGGCGTCCTGCCGGCCGTCATGGCCGCGGTCTTCGTCGCGCTGGTCGCGCAGATGCTGCGCAAGGACGGCCGGGCGAACCTCGTGTCGTCGACGGGGTACGCCGTGACGCTGGCGGTCGTGGCGGCTTTCGCCGCCGGATGGCTCGGGGCCGCGCAGTCCTTGGGCGGGGCGGACGTCGTCGCGGTGGGGGCCGCGGGGCTCGGGGGCGCGCTGCTGGTCTGGACGATCCCCGTCGACCGCTGGATCTGCCTGGGCCCGGCGACGCTCGCCGGTGCGGGTGCGGGTGCGGCCGTGGCGGCGACCGCCGACTCGAGCATGACGTGGTTCTTCGGCGTCGTCGTGGGCGCCGGAGCCGGTGTGGTCGCGGTGCTGGGCCAGGTCGTCGGACGGACGATGGCCGCGCGCAGCGTCCACCCGGCCGTCCGGTGGGGCTTCCCGGGGGCGATGTCGGTCGCGTTCGCGGCACCCGTCGTGTACCTCGGCGGCCAGCTCGTCACGGCGCCGCTGCTGCGCTGATCCGGCCGGCCTCGCCGCACAGCCGTAGGCTGGGCCCGTGATCGGTCTCGTCCTGCTCGGCATCGCCCTCGTGGCGACCGCGGGTGTCGCGCTGCTGATGCGCTGGAAGAACGGACGGTTCTCGTCGCAGCCGGTCGAGGATGCCCGCGAGCGCCTGACTGCGGGGCAGATCGGCGCGCCGCTCGGCGAGCGGGCCACGCTCGTGCAGTTCTCGAGCGCGTTCTGCAGCCCGTGCCGCGCCACGCGGGTCCTGCTGACCGACATCGCCGCGACGGCGCCTGGCGTCGAGACGGTCGAGATCGATGCCGAGTCGCACCTGCAGCTCGTGCGCGACCTCGACGTCATGCGCACCCCGACCGTGCTGGTGCTCGACGCCGACGGGGTCGTGACGACCCGCGCATCGGGCCTGCCGCGCCGCGACCAGGTGCTCGCCGCCCTCGATCGGGCCGTTCCGGACGGGAAATAACGCCTGCGATCCCCGTGTGCGCGCCACGATGTGGGACGAGCATCCACATCGTGAGACCAGCGGGTGTGTGGTGGTCGCGGGGTCCCTACTCTGGAGACATGTTCCGGACGACACACCTGACGCGACGCCGTGCAGTGGACAACTGCCGCACGCGCTCGTCGCTGTGTCGCACGCGCTGACCCGTACGCCCGTCAGCCCCGCACGCCCCTGCCCTCCCGGGTAGGTCCGCCGTGCCGTCCGTCCCAGCCAGGAGCATCGATGCCGCAGCCCACCCAGGTCGACCCGCGCGGTCTGCGCGTCAACGCCGCGATCACCGCGGTCGTCCTCGCGCTGGTGCTGGCCGTGCCGTCCGAGCCGGTGCGCACCGTCCTGCTGGGCGTGCAGGTCGTGGTGTTCGCGATCGCCGTGCTCGTGGGCCTGTCGGCCTCGCCGTGGGCCATCGTGTTCACCACGATCGTCCGCCCGCGGCTCGGTCCGCCGGCCGAGCTCGAGGACGCCCGACCGCCGCGCTTCGCGCAGCTCGTCGGCCTGGTCTTCACGACGGTCGCCCTGGTGGCGCTGCTGGCCGGCGCCACGACCGTCGCCCTCGTCGCGACGACGCTCGCGCTCGTGGCGGCCCTGCTCAACGCCGTCGTGGGCCTGTGCCTCGGCTGCGAGATGTACCTCGTGCTGCGCCGGCTCGCGCCGGCCGGCACCGCCTGAACCACCACCCGCACCATCCACACACCGTCACAACCAACGCCCACCGGGCACAACGGAGGTATCCCATGAGCCGCGAATCCGCGCTCGTCACCGCAGACTGGGTCGAGGAGCACCTGGACGATCCGTCGATCGTCCTGGTCGAGGTCGACGAGGACGCCAGCGCCTACGACACCGGTCACATCCCGGGCGCCATCAAGATCGACTGGAAGAAGGACCTCCAGGACGGCGTCCGCCACGACTTCGTCAGCAAGGAGAAGCTCGAGGAGCTGCTCTCGGCCAAGGGCGTCGGCAACGACGACACGCTCGTCTTCTACGGCGGCAACAACAACTGGTTCGCGGCCTACGCGTACTGGTACCTCAAGTACTACGGCCACGAGAACCTGCGCCTGCTCGACGGCGGCCGCAAGAAGTGGGAGCTTGACGCCCGTGAGCTGAGCACCGACGTCGCCGACCGTCCTGCGACGACCTACACCGCCAAGGACGCCGACACGTCGATCCGCGCGTACCGCGACGAGGTCATCGACGCGATCGGCACCAAGAACCTGATCGACGTCCGCAGCCCCGACGAGTTCGCCGGACGCCTGCTGGCCCCCGCGCACCTGCCGCAGGAGGCCGCCCAGATCGGCGGTCACATCCCGACGGCCGGCAACGTGCCGTGGAGCAAGGCCGCCAACGACGACGGCACCTTCCGCAGTGACGACGAGCTGAAGACGCTCTACGCCGACGCGGGCCTCGACGAGGGCAAGGACACCATCGCGTACTGCCGCATCGGCGAGCGCAGCTCGCACACGTGGTTCGTGCTCAAGGAGATCCTGGGCCACGACAACGTCAAGAACTACGACGGCTCGTGGAGCGAGTACGGCTCGCTGCGCGGCGTGCCGGTCGCCCTGGGCGACGAGCCGGGTGCCGCCTGATGTGCGGCGCGGTCAAGGGCGGACCCTCGCTCGAGGGCGTCGACGTCGAGAACCAGGCGGTCATCCAGGGTGTCGTGACGCGCGACGGCCAGCCCGTCGGCAACGCGTACGTGCGCCTGCTCGACCGCACGGGCGAGTTCACGGCCGAGGTGCCGACCTCGGCCACCGGTCAGTTCCGCTTCTTCGCCGGCCCCGGTGAGTGGACGCTGCGCACCCTGGCCCCGAAGGCGGTGTCGGTCGACAACGCCGTGACGGCCGCCAAGGGCGTCGTCGCGGAGGTCGCGGTCGCGGTCTGACCCGTCCCGGCACCACAGCGTCGAAGGGCCGCCCGGTCACCGGGCGGGCCTTCGGCGTCGGGGCATAACCCGCGGCGCGGCAGGTCGTTGTACCGGGCGATGGCGCACCCCGCCGCCACCTCGTGACCCCGAAGCCGGAGTACTGCCGTGACGAACATCCGCCTCGCCGCCGTGACCCTGCTCGCCGGCGTGCTCCTGATGGCGACGGGCTCGCTCGCGCACGCCGCCGACCCGTACCCCGTCGCGACGCCGACGCCCACGGCGTCCGTCGCCCCCGACGGCGGCAGCGGCTCGAACGACCCGGGCTCGGGAGACGCGGCACCCGACGACGCGGGCACCGCGCCGGACGCCGACCGGGCCGACGACAACGGCGTCCTGCCGGGCACGGGTGGCGCGAGCGTCTACATCCTGCTGGCGGCCGGAGCCCTGCTCGCCGTCGGCGGGACGATCGTCTACTCCTCGCGCCGCTCCAGCGCCCACTGACCCGGTCCGGCCCCCGGTGGCCGTCCACGACGACCCGCCACGGCGGGTGACGGGTCGCGCCACGGCGCGTGCCCGACGGCCCGAAAGGCAGCGGTGATCCAGATGCGCGACCGCATCGCCCGGTGGGCCCGACGCCGTCGCCGCCGGCTCGTCCGGTGGTACCGCCGGCAGAGCGGCCGGCGTCTCGCCGCGATCGGGATCGCGTCGCTCGTGACGCTGGCCGTGCTGGTGTTCGCCTACCAGGCCGTGCGCGCGACGTCCGACCTGCGGCGCGCCGCCCAGCAGGCGACGCAGCTGCGGGAGCAGGTGATCGCCGGCGACGTCGGCTCCGCCCGCACGCTCGACGCCCTGCGCGCGTCGACGTCGTCGGCCGCGTCGCTGACCGACGGCCCGCTGTGGTCGATCGGCTCGCACGTGCCGGTCGTGGGGCGCAACATCGACGCGATCCGTTCGGTGTCGGCGGCCCTCGACACCGTCGCCCGCGACGCGCTGCCGCCCGTCGTCGAGGTGTCGACGAAGGTCGACCTCAACGCCTTCAGCCCGAGTGACGGGCGCATCGACCTCGCGAACGTCGCCGCGATCGCGCCTGCCGTCTCGACGGCCCGCACCGCCCTGTCCGCGGCGCGCGACGAGCTCGTCGACGTCGACCCGACCGGTCTGCTGTCACCGCTGCGCCGGCCCGTCGGCACGATCAAGCAGCAGATCGACTCGGCGCAGGCCGCGGCCGCGTCGAGCGACGTCGCGGCCCGCCTGATGCCGACGATGCTGGGCGGCGAGGGCACCCGGCGCTACCTGCTGCTGGTGCAGAACAACGCCGAGGTGCGTGCCACGGGCGGCATCGCCGGCTCGTACGCGATCATCACGGCCAGGAACGGCCGACTGACGATGGGGGAGCAGGGCTCCAACCTCGACCTCCGCCCGTTCGAGCGGCCGGTCGTGCCGATGACGCGCGACGAGACGTCGGTCTTCACGCGCCAGCTCGTGACCGACCTGCGCGACGTCAACGTCACCCCCGACTTCGCGCGGTCGGCCGAGATCGCGCGCGCGATGGCCGACCAGGGGCTCGACGTGGACGTCGACGGCGTGCTGTCGGTCGACCCCGTCGCGATGAGCCACATCCTGGGCGGCACGGGGCCCGTGACGCTCGACAGCGGTGTGACGCTCGACCAGACGACCGTCGTCGAGCTCCTGCTCAACCGCGTCTACCTCACGGTCTCCGACCCCGACGCCCAGGACGACTTCTACGAGGAGGCGGCCCGCTCGATCTTCGACGTCGTCAGATCGGGGTCCGTCCCGTCGCGCCCCGTCATCGGCGGCCTGGTCAGGGCCGCGACCGAGAACCGGCTGATGCTGTGGTCGCGGCACGCCGACGAGCAGGCCGCGATCGCCGGCACCGGCATCGCGGGCGGCTTCCCGACCGACGACGGCACGACACCGCACGTCGGGGTGTACTTCGGCGACACCACCGCGAGCAAGATGGAGTACTACTTCGACTTCACGGTGCTCGGCACCGCGCGGCGGTGCCTCGACGGAGGACGGCAGCTCGTCACCGTGACCGCCGACGTCTCGTCCGACGCCCCCACGGGCCTGCCGCGGGGCGTCTCGAGCATCGACACGGACGTGCCGCTGAGCCAGATGCGGCTGCTGGCGTGGCTCTACGCCCCGGCCGGTGGGCGGTTCACCGACATCAGGCTCGACGACGAGCCGCAGCTCGTCACGACGGCCTCGTTGGGCGGCCGCGCCGAGACGTCCGTGCCGTTCACGCTCGAACCGGGTCAGCGCCGCCGCATCGTGGCCACGATGCTGACGGGGCCGGGCCAGGTCGGCGACCCCGTGCTCGCGACGACGCCCGGGGTTCGGACGATCCGCAACGACGTCTCGATCCCGTCGGCGTGCGGCTGATCGTCGTCGGCCGGGCGCGCTCGCGTCACATGTCGAGCAACAGCGTCGTGGGGCCGTCGTTGGTCAGCGACACGGCCATGTCGGCCCCGAACACGCCCTGCTCGACGTGGGCGCCCAACCTGCGCAGCGCCTCGCAGAACCCCTCGTAGAGCGGTTCGGCGACGGGCCCCGGGGCGGCGGCCGTCCAGGTGGGCCGGCGACCCTTGCGGGCGTCGCCGTACAGCGTGAACTGGCTGACGACGAGGATGCCGTCGCCGGTGTCGGAGACCGAGCGTTCGTCACGCAGGATGCGCAGGCCGTGGATCTTCGCCGCGAGCCGCGACGCCGTCTCGGTCGTGTCGTCGTGCGTCACGCCGAGCAGCACCACCAGACCCGTGCCGATCTCGCCGACGGTCCGGCCCTCGACGTCGACCCGTGCTCCCGTGACCCTCTGGACGACTGCGCGCATGCGTCGAGGCTAGCCGCGACCCGTAGAATCGGGTTCATGCCGTTCGAGATCCCGTCCGACCTCCACCCCGACCTGATGCCGGTCGTGTGGCTCCTCGGCACCTGGCACGGCAACGGCCAGGGCGACTACCCGACGATCGACGCGTTCTCGTACGAGCAGGACGTCGTCTTCGCGCACGACACCCGGCCGTTCCTGCACTACTTCAGCCGCACGTGGATCACCGACGAGGCCGGCGAGCGCGTGCGCCCCGGAGCGCTCGAGACCGGGTTCCTGCGTCCGGCGGGCGAGGGGCAGCTCGAGCTCGTCCTGGCGCACCCCACCGGCTACGCCGAGGTCTGGTACGGCGAGGTCGACGGGCCACGCGTCACGCTGGCCACCGACCTGGTCGCCCGCACGTCGACGGCCAAGGAGTACACGGCCGGCCAGCGCATGTACGGCCTCGTCGAGGGCGACCTGATGTACGCCCACGACATGGCCGCCGAGGGCCAGGAGATGCAGTCGCACCTGTGGGGACGGTTGCAGCGTGTCTGACGACGTCACCGCCGGCGCCGGCGCGGACACCACGGCGGCCCGCCGTCCGAGCCCGCTGCTCGCCCTGCCGGGCGCGGTCGGCGGCGACGCCCCCGACGGCGACGTCGCGGCCCACTACGGCTCGATCTCGGCCGAGCAGCGCCGCCTGCTCGAGGGGGCGACGTTCGTCGACCTGTCGCACCGCGACGTCGTCACGATCAGCGGCCCCGACCGCCTGACGTGGCTGCACTCGCTGACGACCCAGGCCCTCGAGGGCCTCGCTCCCGGCACGCCCACCGAGGTGCTGCTGCTGTCGCCGCAGGGCCGCATCGAGCACGGCTTCTCGGGCGTCGACGACGGCGAGACGTTCTGGGCCCACCTCGAGCCGGGCGCCGGGGCGCCGCTCGTGGCGTTCCTCGAGCGGATGAAGTTCTTCATGCGCGTGAGCGTGGCCGACGTGACCGACGACTTCGCCGTCATCGGCCTGCCGGGCCTGCAGCACCGCGTCGTGCCGCGTGCGACCCTGACCGACCTGCCCGCCGAGCTCGGCGACCCGGTCGGCCTGTGGGCGTGGGAGGCCCTGCGCATCGAGGCCGGCCACGTGCGCGTCGGCGTCGACACCGACGACCGCACGATCCCGAACGAGGCCGGGCTGCTCGGCGTCGCGGTGCACCTCGACAAGGGCTGCTACCGCGGCCAGGAGACCGTCGCCCGCGTGCACACGCTCGGACGTCCGCCCCGACGCCTCGTGCTGCTCCACCTCGACGGGTCCGTCGACCACCTGCCGCCGCACGGCTCCGACGTCGTCCTCGACGGCAAGGTCGTGGGCTTCGTCGGCTCGGCGGCGCGCCACCACGAGCTGGGGCCCGTCGCGCTCGCGATGGTCAAGCGCAACGTCCCCCTCGACGCGACGCTGCTGGCCGACGGCGTCGCCGCGACGCAGCAGGTCCTGGTCGACCCCGAGGCGGGCCTGCACGTCCGCCCCGTCCTGTCGTGACGGGCGGCCCGCGGTTCGCCGTCCTGGCGGTGTGCACCGCCAACATCTGCCGCTCGCCGCTGATCGAGATCCTCCTGCGCGCGCGGCTCGACGACGACCGCTTCGAGGTCGCCAGCGCCGGTGTGCGCGGCTGGGACCGCAAGCCGATGGACTCGATGGCCGCGATGGAGCTGCACCGCCTGGGCCACGGGGCCGAGACGTTCCGCTCCCACCCCCTCGACTCCTACCTCGTCGAGTCCGCCGACCTGATCCTCACGGCGACCCGCGAGCACCGCTCCGAGGTGCTCGCGATGAACCCGCAGGCCCTGCGCCGCAGCTTCACGCTGCTCGAGTTCGCGGCCCTGACGGGGCTCGTCGACGGCGGCGACCCCGCGGCCCTCGTGGCCGCGGCGGCCCAGCGGCGCAGCCTCGCCCCGGCCGCGGCCGACGTGCGCGATCCCTACCGCCGCGGCCCCGACGTGCACCGTGCGACGGCCGACCAGATCGACGTCGCCGTGACGACGATCGCCGACCGGCTCAACGCCCTGGTGCCGGAGACGGCGCCTCCCGTCGGGCGGTGAGTCCCGGAGCACGTCCCGCGAGTTTCTCCGATCGAGGTCCGGACCGATACCGTTGACCCTGCGCGTGTACTGCCTGTCGACTGTGAGGTTGCACCGGTCCCGGCCGATCCGGTCCGCGTCGTCCCCATAGGAGCATCCATGACCACCGAAATCCCGACCGACGCCACGACGGCCGACTCGACCCCGACCTTCGCCGACCTGGGCCTCGTCGACGTCCTGGTCGACCGCCTCTCGGCGCTCGGCTACGAGACGCCGACGCCGATCCAGGCCCGCGCCATCCCGACCCTGCTCGAGGGCAAGGACGTCGTCGGCCTCGCCCAGACCGGCACCGGCAAGACCGCGGCCTTCGCCCTGCCGATCCTGCAGAAGATCGACCCGAAGAACGCCAAGACGCAGGCCATCGTGCTCGCCCCGACCCGCGAGCTCGCGCTGCAGGTGTGCGAGGCCGTCACGGCGTACGCCGTCAACATCCCCGGCGTCCGCGTCCTGCCGGTGTACGGCGGACAGGGCTACGGCTTCCAGCTGCAGGGCCTGCAGCGCGGCGCGCACATCGTCGTCGGCACCCCGGGTCGTGTCATCGACCACCTCGAGCGCGGCAGCCTCGACCTGACGGCGCTCGAGTTCCTGGTGCTCGACGAGGCCGACGAGATGCTCAACATGGGCTTCGCCGAGGACGTCGAGCGCATCCTGGCCGACACGCCCGAGTACAAGCAGGTCGCCCTCTTCTCGGCCACGATGCCCAAGATGATCCGCAGCCTGGCCAAGAAGTACCTGCACGACCCCGTCGACATCGCGACGCCCAAGGCCACGACGTCGACCGCCACGGTCCGCCAGCGCTGGATCCAGGTCTCGCACCACCACAAGGTCGACGCCCTGACGCGTCTGCTCGAGGTCGAGACCGGCGACGGCATGATCGTGTTCGTCCGCACCAAGTCGGCCACCGAGGAGCTCGCCGACAAGCTGCGCACCCGCGGCTACACCGCCGCCGCCCTGAACGGCGACCTCGTGCAGGCGCAGCGCGAGCGCACCGTCTCGCAGCTCAAGGGCGGCCAGATCGACATCATCGTCGCGACCGACGTCGCGGCCCGCGGACTCGACGTCGAGCGCATCACGCACGTCGTCAACTACGACATCCCGCACGACACCGAGGCGTACGTGCACCGCATCGGCCGCACGGGGCGCGCCGGCCGCACGGGCGAGGCGATCCTGTTCGTCACGCCGCGCGAGCGGCGCATGCTGTCGGCGATCGAGAAGGTCTCGGGTCGGCCCGTCGAGGAGATGTCGGTGCCGTCGGCCGAGGAGGTCAACGAGCGTCGCGCCGGACGGTTCGCGCAGGCCATCACGTCCAGCATGGGATCGCCCACGTTCCACGCCTTCCGCTCCCTCGTCGAGGAGTACGCCAGCGAGAACGAGGTCTCGATGACCGACGTCGCGGCGGCGCTGGCCGTCATGAGCCAGTCCGACAAGGAGTTCTTCCTGCGTCCCGATCCGCCGAAGGCGGCCGCCCGCGAGCGTCCGGTCCGCAGCGACGCGGGCCCCGACGGGCGCAAGCCGGCCGGTTTCGGCCGCAGCGACCGTCTCCCGGCCGAGGGCGCGGCGGTCTACCGCGTCGCGGTCGGCAAGCGGCACAAGGTCGGACCGTCGGCGATCGTCGGCGCGCTGGCCAACGAGGGCAGCCTGAAGCGCTCCGACTTCGGCAAGATCACGATCGGCCAGGACCACACCCTGGTCGAGCTGCCGGCCGATCTGCCCGACGCGGTGTTCGAGGCCCTCGCCAACACGCGCATCTCGGGCAAGCTGATCGACCTGCAGCGCGACTCGGGGCCGCCGATCCGTCGCACGCGCGAGGACCGCAAGCCGTACAAGAAGAGCCACGAGAACCGGCCGTACCCGTCCAAGGCCGCCGACAAGGGTGCACCGCGGTCGGACGACCGTCCGGCCCGCAAGCCGCGTCACAAGTAGACGGCTGCGGCCGCCCGCGCCGTCGCCCTAGACTCGTCCCGACTCCCGACCTGTCCACGCTGCTGCGCGAGGTGCCCGATGTTCCTGCTCGACAACGCGTCCCGCGCCTATGACTGGGGCTCGGCGTCCGACATCCCGCGGTTCCTCGGCCAGCAGCCCGACGGCGGGCCGCTGGCGGAGGTCTGGATGGGCACGCACCCGCTGGGGCAGTCGACGGTCACGCGCGACGGTGACGCGCCCGTCGCGCTGTCGGACGTGTCGGGTCCGCTGCCGTTCATGCTGAAGATCCTCGCGGCCGACCGACCGCTGTCGCTGCAGGTGCACCCCAACATGGCCCTGGCACGGGCGGGCTTCGCGGCCGAGGAGGCCGAGGGCGTCCCGCTCGACGCGCCGGAGCGCACCTACAAGGACGCCTCGCACAAGCCCGAGATGGCCTATGCCCTGACGACGTTCGACACCCTGGTCGGCTTCCGTCCGACCGCCGAGATCCTGCGCGTCCTGCACGGCATCGACACGCCGCTGGCGCGGGGGCTGGCGGCCGAGCTCCACGAGGCGCCGGGCTTCCGCGGCATCGTCCAGCTCGTCGAGCGCCTGCTGACGGTCGGCGTGGGCGACGGCGAGGTCGCCGCGGTCGTCGAGGCGTGCCGCGAGCTCGCCGACGCCGGCATCGACGTCAAGCGTGCGTACGCCACGGCCGTCGAGGTCGCCGAGTTCTTCCCCGACGACATCGGCGTGGTGATCTCGCTGACGCTCAACCGGTTGACGCTGCAGCCCGGCGAGGCCGCGTTCCTCGGCGCCGGCATCATCCACGCCCACCTGCGCGGCATGTGCCTCGAGATCATGGCCGCGTCCGACAACGTGCTGCGCGCCGGCCTGACGACCAAGCCGCTCGACCCCGTGGGCCTGGTGCAGTGCCTCGAGGAGGGCATGTCGCGGCTCGCCCGGGTGACCCCCGAGCCGTTCGGCTTCTCGACCGACGTGTTCCGCCCCGGCGTCGACGAGTTCGCGCTCGCGGTCAGCCAGTGCTCGAAGGCCGAGCCGGACGGCACCCTGCTGCCGCCGGCGCCGCACCGGATCGTGGTGTGCACCGGCGGTGAGGTCGAGCTCGTCAGCTCGACCGACCAGCACCTCAAGCTGGCGCGCGGCGACTCGGTGTACGCAGGCCCGGACGACGGTGACATCCGGGTGCTGGGCACGGGCGAGGTCGCGCAGGCCTACACGCCCGACCCCGATCTGCCGGTCGGCCGTCTCGTCGACCTCGTGGCGCCCTTCACGCCCCGCTGAGCGCGCCTCAGACCAGGTCGTCGCGGCCCCGGCGCCTGAGCTCGGCGACGACGTCCTTGACCTGCTGGGCGCGGTCGCGGGCCACGACCAGCAGGGCGTCGTGGGTGCGGACGACGATGACGTCGTCGAGACCGACGACGGCGATCGTCGTGCCGTCCTCCGAGAGGGCCAGACCGCTGCCGTCGACCCACACGGTCTCCGGGGACGACGCCGCGCCGATGTCGAGCAGCGCGGCGAAGTCGCCCACGTCGTCCCACGTGAACTCGCCCGGCACGACGGCCATGCCGCCCTCGAGGGCGACGGGCTCGGCGATCGCGTGGTCGATCGCGATCTTGGTCAGCCCGGGCCAGGTGCGGTCGAGGACGTCGTCGCGCGACGACGTCGGCCACGCCTCGGCGATCGTCCGCAGACCCGCGTGCAGGCCGGGCTGCAGGCGCTCGAGGTGGCCCATCAGCACGTCGGTGCGGGTCACGAACATGCCGCCGTTCCAGCTGTGGGCGCCGCCGGCGACGTAGCGTGCGGCGGTCTCGGCGTCGGGCTTCTCGACGAACGACCGGACGGCGCGCGCCGAGCCGGCCCCCTCGACGTCGAGCCGGTCGCCCGACTCGACGTACCCGAAGGCCGTCGACGGGCCGGTGGGGGTGATGCCGATCGTCGTGACCAGCCCCGTGCGGGCGACCGCGACGGCCTGGCCGATCGCCTCGGCGAACGAGACCTGGTCGTCGATGACGTGGTCGGCGGCGAAGGAGCCGATGATCGCGCCGGGGTGCTCGGCGCCGATGACGGCGGCGGCGAGCCCGATCGCGGGCATCGAGTCGCGCGGCGACGGCTCGACGAACAGGCCCGTCAGATCGGGCAGCTGCTCGCGGATCGCGGCGGCGTGCGCGTGGCCCGTCACGACGTGGATGCGCTCGGCGGGGACGAGGTCGTTGAGCCGGTCCCACGTCTGCTGGATCAGCGATCGTCCCGAACCGTCGAGGTCGAGCAGGAACTTGGGGCGGGACGCCCGCGACAGCGGCCACAGCCGGGTGCCGGCACCGCCGGCGGGGATCACGGCGTGGAAGGAGTCGAGGGGAGTGGCCACGGGCCTCAGCCTAGCGGCGCGTCGGCCTCGCCGAGGGGCGTCGTCGGTGTCTTCGGCCCCAGCGACTTGGTGCGGGCGTCGAGGGCCACGACGGCGCTGATCGCGTTGTGGTCGGAGACGACCGGGGTCGTGTAGCGGCCGTTGGTGATGCGCACCAGCTGCTTCCACGAGTCGACCTCGAAGTCGGGGGTCACCCAGATGTGGTCGATGTGGGCGCCGGAGTCGAGCACCTCGGTGCTGAACGTGTGGCCCGTGTTGATGCCGGCGTTCTGGACGTCGTCCGTCAGCAGCTCGGAGTTCGTCAGGCCCTCGCCGCGCATGCGGTCGCCGGGGGTGTCCTGGTCGCGGTGCGGGCCGGAGTTGAAGTCGCCAGCGTAGATCATGGGCGTGCCGGTCGTGTTGATCGAGCGCATCGTGCCGAGCATGCGGTCGATCTCGCGGGTGCGACGGGCGTTGGCGTCCTTGCCCTTGCCGTTGTCGAGGTGCACGTCGACGTAGTAGAACGTGCGGCGCGACTCCTTGACGCGGAACTTCGCCCACGTCGTGTCACGACCGTCGCCGATGTCGAAGCTGCCGCCGCCGAGCTGCTCGAACAGCGCGGGGCGGAAGAAGATGTACCGGGCCTTCGCGCCGCCCGCGGCCCGCTCGAAGCCGCGGTCGCCACCGCTGAAGATCGTGTTGGTGACGGCCCCGACGCGGATGCCTCCGGACTCCTGCAGACCGAAGATGTCGACCTCGTTGTCGTTGAGGAACTGCGCCATGATGCGGGCCCGCCCCTCGTACCCCTTGCACTTCTCGGAGCAC
Organism: Aeromicrobium sp. CFBP 8757; assembly: GCF_014841755.1. Lineage (NCBI taxonomy): Bacteria > Bacillati > Actinomycetota > Actinomycetes > Propionibacteriales > Nocardioidaceae > Aeromicrobium > Aeromicrobium sp. CFBP 8757. The sequence continues at coordinate 176,360 of NZ_JACYUM010000002.1, read as the reverse complement.
ACGTTCCAGGTGGCGACCTTGAACGCGGTCTGGCGCACCGCGGTGCGGAACGCGACGGGGGCCGAGTACACGCCGACCTGCTCGCCGTTGACGGGCCGCACCTTGACCCAGTACTTCGTGTCGGGGCGCAGGCCCTTGCCGACGAACTCGCTGGCCACCCCGACCGTGCGGGCCGCGCGGGCGTCCTGCGTGAAGCCCTCGTCGCGGGCCACCGCGACGTCGTACTGGCGGGCGTTGGGCACGTCGGCCCAGTCGGCCTGGAAGCCGTTGGCGGTCGACCGAAGGACGTCGAGCCCTTGCACGTCGCCCGGGCGGAGCGTGAAGCGACCCGTGCGGGACGACCGCACCTCGTCCTCGCGGACGGCGTCGACACGGTAGTAGCGGTCGATGCCCGGGGTCGTGGCCGCCAGGTCGTCGAGCGTCACGCGCGTGCCGCGGGCCGGGACCGTCGTGCTGGTGGCGGCCGTCAGGGACCGGTCGTCGCCGACCTTGACGACGTAGCGGTCGACGTCGTCGTGACCGGTCCAGTCGAGCTCGACGCTCGTCGGCGAGAGCGGCGTCGCCGAGACCCGGCTCGGGGCGCCGAGCGGATCGGGCTCGGCGTAGGTCGTCGCGAGCCCGCCGGCCAGCAGCGCGACCAGCACGAGGCTCACGGCGACGATCAGCAGGCGACGCCGGTCGCGGCGACGCCGGCGGCCCGCCAGACGTCGCGAGACGGCCGGTGCGGCCGTGGGCTCCGCTCGCCGGCGCGGGGGTGCGATCTTCCTACGGGTGGCGACGGCAGTGCTCCAGGGACGGACGGGCGGGACAGGTGGATCCTACGGGGCGGCGCGGAACAGGCCCGCGCCGCCGAGTGCGCTCAGGCGCCGATGCGCAGGTCGACGACGACGGGGCTGTGGTCGGACGGGATCGGCTGGACCATGCGTCCTCGCGCGTCCAGGAGCGCGAAGTTGTACCAGCCGTCGACGCGCACGCGCCACGGGTCGACCCAGACCTTGTCGATGTGGTCGCCCCACTTGTAGCTGATGACGGGCGTGGACCGGAAGGCGTTGTAGCTGTTCATGTGCTGACGCGAGACGTTGCGGGCCAGGTCGTACGCGTCGTAGAGCTTGCGGGCGTTCATGACCGGGCGGGGCGAGTCGCTCGTCTTGGTCTGCTTGTGCGAGTTGAAGTCGCCGGCGTAGACGACTGGGAGCCGCTGCGGGTTGGCCTGCTTGAGCACCGCGATCAGCTCGTTCATCTCGGCGCGACGGTTGTCGGTCGAGGCCTTGGTCTGACCCGTGACGGTGTGGACGTCGACCATCATGAACGTGCGTCCGGTCGACCGCTCGACGAGCTGGGCCCACACGGCGTAGCGGCAGCCGCCCGAGTGACGACCCAGGAACACGACGCCGGTGGGGCGGTCGGTCTCGGACGTCAGGCGGCACTTGCCACCCGTCGGCTGGAACGTCGCGGACGGCTTGAGGCCGGGGGCGACGTCGAAGCGTGCGGTCTTGTAGAACAGCCGCTTGGCGCTGTAGCTGATCGCCTCGGTGTAGCCGGGAGGCGCGATCGAGAGCTTGCCGGCCTCCTGCATCGCGACGACGTCGGCACCCGACGAGCCGACCCGCTCGAGCGCGCCGAGCTGGCGCGAGGCCGCCCAGGTGTTGCTGGTCGTGCCGATGACGTCGCACACGTCGCTGCAGACGTTGTAGGTCATCACGCGCACGGGCAGCAGCCCCTGCGAGGGGCCGGGACGCAGGATCGTGGTGCGACCCACCACGGTCGACTTCGAGCCGCGCTTCTTGCCGTTGACGCCGCGGACCTGGAAGAAGTAGTCCTTGCCGCGGGTCAGCTTGCGGATCGTGGTCTTGCTCGACTTCTGCTGGTAGACCTTGGCCTTCTTCATCGAGGAGTACCGCGACACGAAGATCTCGTACTTCTGCGCCCGGCGGGCGTCGGGCCAGTCCAGCGACAGGCTCGTCTTGTTGGTGCGGCGGTCGTAGTCGGCCTTGACGAACGAGACGAGGCCGACCTTGCTGGGCTTCTTGGAGGCTGCCGAGGCGGGCTGGGCCTGGAGCCCCGCGACGACGAGGAAGCCGACGAGGGCGGCGGCGAGCGTTCTGCGCATGGATGAACCTTCGGGGAGTCGTGTCAGCTGATTGCGCGGTGCGTGCGCACCACGGCGTCAAGCGGCCCGAGAGGACCAACCATCGCAACAGGATAGGCGAGAATCCGTCACACGAGAAGAACGGGCCCGCCACGCGTACGCTCGTGCCGTGGAGATACTGGCCGAGGTCGTCCGTTCGGGGCTCGTCGAGAGCAGGCACCGGGGGGTGGCCGTGCGGGTCGATCCCGCGGGTGAGGTCGTCTGGTCGCTGGGCGACCCGGGCGCCGTGATCTTCCCGCGGTCGGCCAACAAGCCGCTGCAGGCGATGGGGATGCTGCGGGCGGGGCTGCCGCTCGACGGGCGTCTGCTGGCGCTGTCGTCGGCGAGCCACTCCGGCGAGCCGTTCCACCTCGCGGCGGTCCGCGAGATCCTCGCGCTGGCGGGGCTGGACGAGTCGGCGCTGCAGACGCCGCCGTCCTACCCGCTCGACCCCCACGTGCACGCCGACCACCTGCGTGCCGGTGGCGTCCGCGAGCCGATCTGCATGGACTGCTCGGGCAAGCACGCCGCGATGCTCCTGACGTGCGTCGTCAACGACTGGGACGTCACGACGTACCTCGAGCCCGACCACCCGCTGCAGCGCGTCGTGACCGAGACGTTCACCGAGCTGACCGACGGCCCCCCGGCCGTCGTGGGCGTCGACGGTTGCGGCGCCCCGCTGCTCGCGACGCCGCTGCAGCAGCTCGCCCGGGCGATCGGCCGCGTGGTGCAGCAGCCGGCCGGGTCGGCGGGTGCCCGCCTGACGGGCGCGATGCGCGAGCACCCCGAGTACGTCAGCGGTAGGGGGCGGGCCGAGCGGGCGCTGATGCGTGCGATCCCGGGGCTCGTCGCCAAGTCGGGGGCCGAGAGCGTCTTCGTCGTGGCGCTCGACGACGGATCGGCGTTCGCCGTCAAGATCGAGGACGGCGCCGAACGCCCGCTGTACGCGGTCATGGCGCGCATGCTCGAGCTGGCGGGTGTGGAGGCCCCGATCCTGCACGAGCGGCCCGTCGTCCTGGGGGGCGGCAAGCAGGTCGGAGAGCTCCGCACAGCCTTCTGACCTGCGGCGATGCGCGCCTGTGACCCATGTCGCAAGCAGTTCTGCTTGCATTTGCTAACTTTTGCAAGCAGCATGGAGGCATGGCCAAGCTGAGCATGCACAGGACCGTCGAAGGACTCGGCGAGTACCTGCGTGAGCAGCGGGGCCAGGCGCAGATGTCGCTTCGCCAGCTCTCCGAGCTGACGGACGTGTCGAATCCGTACCTCAGCCAGATCGAGCGCGGACTGCGTCGCCCGTCGGCAGAGGTCCTGCAGCAGATCGCGAAGGCGCTCAGGATCTCCGCCGAGTCGCTCTACGTGCGCGCCGGCATCCTCGATGCCGACGAGCACGGCGCCCGCATGGTCGAGGACGCCATCGCCCTCGACCCGCGGCTCACCGAGCGTCAGAAGAGCGCGTTGCTCGACATCTACCGCTCCTTCGTCGGCATCGACGAAGCCACCGACAGCGAGCTGGTCACGACCGTGACCGCTGCCAACCACCCGGGCGCGTCCCCTCAGGAGACCGCACCCAGCGAGGAGAACGCATGACCATCACCGACACCATCACGACCCAGGTCAAGGCCATCGTCGACGACGTGCGCGGCCTGCCCGGCACGATCCGCAAGATCGACGTCGCCGACCTGCAGAAGCAGGCCCAGGACTTCGCGCAGGTCGCCCTCGGCACCGCCACGAGCACCTACGCCGATCTGTCGAAGAAGAGCGAGGACCTCGTCTCCAAGGCCAAGGGCATGACGGTCGACGACCTCCGCAAGTCCGCCGACGACCTGCTCGACAAGGCCGAGGACAGCGTCGAGGACGTCGTCGAGGACGTCACGCAGCAGGCCAAGGGCATCGTCGCCGACGCCCAGAAGATCGCGTTCGAGTACGTCTCGGTCGCCAAGGCGCAGGTCACGAAGGTCACGTCGAAGGCCCCCACGACGGCTCGCAAGGCCGCCGAGAAGGTCGACACGACGGTCAAGAAGACCCCCGAGCCGGCCAAGCGCGCCACGGCCAAGAAGGCTCCCGCGAAGAAGGCCCCGGCCGCCAAGAAGGCTCCCGCGAAGAAGGCCCCGGCCAAGAAGGCCACCGCCGCTGCCAGCACGACGACGGCCGCCGCGAAGAAGGCCCCCACCAAGACGGCCACCGCCGCCAAGAAGGCTCCGGCCAAGACCGCGACGGCGGCCAAGAAGGCTCCGGCCAAGACGGCCACGGCTGCGAAGAAGGCCCCGGCCAAGACCGCGACGACCGCCAAGAAGGCCGCCTCGAGCGCGTCCGACACCGCTGCGAAGGCCACGCCGAGCACGTCGACGTCGTCCGACAACGCCTGATCACGACCGCACCACCCACGAGGCGGGTTCCCTTCGGGGAGCCCGCCTCGTGGCGTCCCGGTAGCCTTCGGTCATGTTCGAGTTCCAGAGCACGCTGATGATGGTGGTGTCGATCGCGCTGTTCGTCGCGAAGGGCTTCGCGCTGGTCGACTGCGTGTCGCGGCGTCCGTCGCAGTTCGAGTCGCTCGACACGCTGCCCAAGCAGACGTGGCTGATCATCCTCGCGGTCTCCGTCGTCGCGCACCTCGTCTTCTGGTACCCGCTCAGCATCCTGAACCTCGTCGGCACGGTGGCCGCGCTGGTGTACCTGGCGCAGGTCAGGGGCTCGATCAGCCGCTGAATCGCTTTCGGGGCGCGTTGTCGCGTACGGTCGTGAGGTTGTCCAAATCATCCGCACGACCGAACGATCGGGGGATCTCAGTGAGTCAGCAGACTCCCACCTGGCGCCAGCGCATCGATCCAGTGGTGTTCTACGTGACCGGCGCCATCGCCATCGCCTTCGTCGTCTGGGGCCTCGTCAGCACGCCGAGCCTCGGCACGGCGTCGACCAGCGCCCAGGACTGGGTGATCACCAACACCGGGTGGTTCTTCGTCCTGACGTCGACGTTCTTCGTCATCTTCGTCATCTGGCTGGCCGCCAGCAAGTACGGCCGCATCCCGCTCGGCGACGACGGCGAGAAGCCCGAGTTCAACACCGTCTCGTGGATCGCGATGATGTTCAGCGCCGGCATGGGCATCGGCCTGATGTTCTACGGCGTCGCCGAGCCGCTGTCGCACTTCGTCACACCGCCGCCCGGAACCTCCGAGGCCCAGTCGGACGAGGCGTTCCAGACCGCGATGGCGACCACGATGTTCCACTGGGCGCTGCACCCGTGGGCGATCTACGCCGTCGTCGGCATCGCGATCGCGTACGGCACGTTCCGCAAGGGCCGCTCGCAGCTCATCTCGTCGGCGTTCCGGCCCCTCATCGGCGCCAAGGCCGACGGGCCCGTCGGACGCGTCATCGACATCCTCGCGATCTTCGCGACCCTGTTCGGCTCGGCCGCCTCGCTGGGGCTCGGCGCCCTGCAGATCGGCGGCGGCCTGAAGTACAACGGCTGGGTCGACCAGCCGGGCAAGGTCGTCCTCGTGGCGATCATCGTCGTCCTGACGATCGCCTTCATCTTCTCGGCGGTCTCGGGCGTCGCGAAGGGCATCCAGTGGCTCTCCAACACCAACATGGTGCTGGCGCTGACGCTCGCGGCGTTCGTGTTCGTCGCGGGCCCGACGCTGCTGATCCTCAACCTGCTGCCGACCGCGCTGGGCGACTACGCCTCGCAGATGACCGAGATGGCCTCGCGCACCGCCGCCAGCGGTGACGACGAGATGAAGTCGTGGCTCGCCGACTGGACGATCTTCTACTGGGCCTGGTGGGTCAGCTGGACGCCGTTCGTCGGCATGTTCATCGCGCGCATCAGCCGCGGTCGCACGATCCGCCAGTTCGTCACGGGCGTCCTGATCGTGCCGTCGCTGGTCAGCCTCGTCTGGTTCGCCGTCTTCGGCGGCACCGCGATCGACATCCAGCGCCGGACGGGCGATCTCGTCGACGCAGCCGGGTCCGTCGACAGCGACTCCGCGCTGTTCCAGATGCTCGACCAGCTGCCGATCGCCTCGGTCACGACGGTGCTCGTCATGGTGCTCGTCGGCATCTTCTTCGTGTCGGGCGCCGACGCGGCCTCGATCGTCATGGGCACCCTGAGCGAGAAGGGGTCGACCGAGCCCTCCAAGCGCTCGGTCGTGTTCTGGGGCACCGTGATGGGCGGCGTCGCGGCGATCATGCTGATCATCGGCGGCAACGACGCGCTGGCCGGCCTGCAGAAGATCACGATCGTCGCGGCCGTCCCGTTCGTGCTCGTCATGGCGGCGCTGTGCGTCTCGCTCTACAAGGACCTGCAGACCGACCCGATGGTCGTCCGCGACCGTCTGGGCCAGGAGATGGTCGAGGACGCCGTGCTGACGGGCGTCGAGGAGCACGACGGCGAGTTCGTCCTGGTCGTCGAGGCGGCCGAGCCGTCTCCGCCCGGGTCGGACGCGCCGCGCACGACGGACGACCGGGGCTGACCCCGCCTCGCCCCGCCCGTTCCCCGTCAGCGGGGGCGGGCGGGGTGCAGCCAGCGGGTGACGATGCGCAGCAGGTTGCCGAGCTCGGTGTCGGTGTCGACCTCGGGGTGGGTGTCGCGCAGGGCCCGGTGCGCCGTGACGAGGCCCGCGAGCCACCGGGTGACGTCCGGGACGTGCAGCTCGGTGTCGATGTGACGGTCCGCGACGGCCTCGTGGGCGTACCCGGCCAGACGTCCCTCGGCGGCGGCGTCGAGCGGCAGCGCGGGGTCGGTGGCGAGCTGCTCGACGAGCTCGAGCAGTCGGTCCCAGGCGGATTCCATGGGTCGAGCCTAGTGCCCCGAGGGCTAGAACATGTGTTCGATCGGGCGTACGATCGTCCGGTGACCGACTACTACCAGGGTTCGCTCCTCGACACGGGGCAGGCGCCCGCCATCGCGCCGCTCGAGCCACGTCGGACGGTGCTCGGCGACGGGGCATGGGTCGACGTCCTGCCCGGGTGGGTCAGCGGCTCCGACGACCTGTTCCTGCGGCTGCAGTCCGAGGTCGCGTGGCACGCCGAGCGGCGCGAGATGTACGACCGGGTCGTCGACGTCCCGCGGCTGCTGTGCCACTTCGGGGTGGCCGACGCGCTGCCCGATCCGCTGCTCGTCGAGGCACGTGAGCGTCTGGGCGACCACTACGAGGCCGAGCTGGGCGAGCGGTTCGCGACGGCGGGGCTGTGCCTGTACCGCGACGGGCGCGACAGCGTCGCCTGGCACGGCGACCGCATCGGCCGCGGCCGCAGTGCCGACACGATGGTCGCGATCGTGTCGCTCGGCGCGGCGCGCCGGCTGTCGCTGCGTCCGCGGGGCGGGGGACCTCAGACCGGTTTCGCGCTCGGCCACGGCGACCTCGTCGTGATGGGCGGCTCGTGCCAGCGCACCTGGGACCACGCGATCCTCAAGACCGCCCGCCCCGTCGGCCCTCGCATCAGCATCCAGTTCCGCCCCCGCGGCGTCCTCTGACCCCTGGGCGGCGACCTGGCGACCTGTCCTGGGCGCGGGCGCGGTTTCCGGGATGCGAGAGGCGGCTGAGGCGCCTTTCCACAGGCGGACGCGATCGGGTTCCGGGGGAGGATGCGGCCGTCGTCCGATGGACTCATGCCACCGGCTGCCGTGATCCCCGACGAACTGCGACACCGACCCTTCCACGTCCGCGAGGCTCGGGCCCTCGGGGTCAGCGAGCGTCGTCTGCGCGGCAAGAGCTGGACGTCGCTGTTCCCGCGGGTCTGGGTGCACGTCGAGCACGTCATGACCGACCTCGACTGGATCGCTGCGGCGGCGCTGGCGATGCCGCCGCGGGCTCAGCTGAGCCACCTGACGCGGCTCCAGCACCTGGGCCTGGGCATGGGCGAGACGAGGCCGTTCCACTTCGTGGTGTCCGGCGACCTGCACATCGACCTGGCCGACATCTTCCTCCATCGCACGGCCGTCCTTCCTCCCCTGGACGACGTGGGCGTGACCCCGGCAGCAGCGTTCGTGCAGCTCTGCGCCACCGCGCGGACGCTCGATGCCATCACGGCCGGCGACTGGTTGCTCGGCAACCGGCACATGACCTCGGTCGAGGTCGCCGAGCTCGCAGCTCGTGAACCATGGCGGCCGGGGGCGCACCAGGCGCGTCGCGTCCTGCCGTTCCTGGACGGCGGTTCCCGATCGTTCAAGGAGTCCGAGACGCGTGCGGTGCTGGTCTTCGCCGGACTGCCGGTGCCGGAGGTCAATCGCGACGTGCGGGACGCCGCGGGCGCGTTCCTGGGCCGGGGCGATCTCGTCTACCTGCTGTGGAAGCTCCTGATCGAGTACGAAGGGCGACAGCACCTGCGCGACGTCGCCCAGTGGAACGTCGACATCGACCGGTACCAGGGCTTCCGCGACGACGGATGGCGCTACGTGCAGGTCACGAACGAGAAGCTCGCCAGGCCGATGAAGCTCGTCTCGGAGGTCTACCGCCAGCTGGTCCGGTGCGGGTACGCCGGGCCCGCGCCGGTCTTCGGGCAGCGGTGGTCCTCGCTGTTCGTCCCCATCTCGGCCGCCCACCCCACAAAGCGGTGAGCCTGCGACCTGTCCCGAACGGGGACACGTCGCAGGCTCACCGGGCCGACCCGGAACGGGTCGCTACCTATCCGCCAGGGGTTACTTCTTGCCGCGGTTGGCGCGGTTGCGCTCGGTGGCGTCGAGGATGATCTTGCGGATGCGGACGGACGCCGGGGTGACCTCGACGCACTCGTCCTCGCGGCAGAACTCCAGCGACTGCTCGAGCGACAGCTTGCGCGGCGGCACGAGCTTCTCGAACTCGTCGGCGTTCGAGCGGACGTTGGTCTGCTTCTTCTCGCGGACGATGTTGATGTCCATGTCGTCCGAGCGCGAGTTCTCGCCGACGATCATGCCCTCGTACACCTCGGTCGCGGGCTCGATGAACAGCGTGCCGCGCTCCTGGATGTTGGTCATGGCGTACGACGTCGCCGCACCGGCGCGGTCCGAGACGAGCGAGCCCGACGGACGGGTCGAGATCTCGCCGGCCCACGGCTCGTACTTCTCGAACGTCTGGTGCGCGATGCCGGTGCCGCGGGTGTCGGTCAGGAACTCGGTGCGGAAGCCGATCAGGCCACGCGCCGGGACGATGAACTCCATGCGCACCCAGCCGGTGCCGTGGTTGATCATCTGCTCCATGCGACCACGACGGACGGCGAGCAGCTGCGTGATCGCGCCGAGGTACTCCTCGGGTGCGTCGATCGTCAGGCGCTCCATCGGCTCGTGGATCTTGCCGTCGACCTCCTGCGTCACGACCTGCGGCTTGCCGACCGTGAGCTCGTAGCCCTCGCGACGCATCTGCTCGACCAGGATGGCCAGCGCGAGCTCGCCGCGGCCCTGGACCTCCCAGGCGTCGGGACGCTCGGTCTCGACGACCTTGAGCGACACGTTGCCGATGAGCTCGCGGTCGAGGCGGTCCTTGACGAGGCGGGCGGTGACCTTGGTGCCCTTCTCGCGTCCGGCCAGCGGCGACGTGTTGGTGCCGATCGTCATCGAGATGGCCGGCTGGTCGACCGTGATGAGCGGCAGCGCGACGGGGTTCTCGGGATCGGCCAGCGTCTCGCCGATCGTGATGTCGGGGATGCCCGCGATGGCGACGATGTCGCCGGGGCCCGCGCTCTCGCCGGGGACGCGCTCGAGCTCCTCGGTGACGAGCAGCTCGGTGATCTTGACCTTCTCGACCGTGCCGTCGTGCTTCATCCACGCGACCTGCGAACCCTTCTTGAGGGTGCCCTGGAAGACGCGGACGAGCGCCAGGCGGCCGAGGAACGGCGACGCGTCGAGGTTCGTGACGTGCGCCTGCAGCGGTGCGTCCTCGATGTACTCGGGGGCGGGAACGGCGTCCATGATGGTCTGGAACAGCGGGATCAGGTTCTCGCTGTCGGGCAGTCCGCCGTCCTCGGGCTTGTTGAGCGAGGCGCGGCCGGCGCGGGCCGAGGCGTAGACGACGGGGAAGTCGAGCGCGTCCTCGCTGGCGCCGTCCTCGAGCAGGTCGAGGAACAGCTCGTACGTCTCGTCGACGACCTCGGCGATGCGCGAGTCGGGGCGGTCGACCTTGTTGACGACCAGGACGACCGGCATCTTGGCCGCGAGCGCCTTGCGCAGCACGAACCGGGTCTGGGGCAGGGGGCCCTCGGAGGCATCGACCAGCAGGATGACGGCGTCGACCATCGACAGGCCGCGCTCGACCTCGCCACCGAAGTCGGCGTGACCGGGGGTGTCGATGATGTTGATCGTGACACCGCCCTCGGGCGAGCCCGGTCCGTTGTAGCGGACGGCGGTGTTCTTCGCGAGGATCGTGATGCCCTTCTCGCGCTCGAGGTCGCCGGAGTCCATGGCGCGCTCGGTGAGCTGGTGGTGCTCGTCGAAGTGTCCCTGCTGCTGGAGCATGGCGTCGACCAGCGTGGTCTTGCCGTGGTCGACGTGGGCGACGATTGCGACGTTGCGCAGGTCGGAGCGAATGGGCATGCGAAAAAAGTCCTCAGCGTGGGGGAATGCTCTCGACAGACGGAGCCTTGCCATTCTAGGGGTGCGCCTCGCGCGGCGACGAATCGCGTAACGTCCCGTTCATTGCGGTGTGACAAAGATTTCGCTTGAGCAACAGTTGCGCCAGCGTTAGTATCTCCCGGTGAGCAGCCACGACCGAGTCTTCGACTCCCTCTACGGGTTCTTCTCCACGTGCGTGGCGACGGGTGACTCCGACACCGTCGACCACTTCATGGAGCTCGAGCTCTCGCTCAGCCAGGTCAAGGCGCTGTTCGTCCTGTCGCAGACGGACGAGCCGCTGCCGATCCACGTCCTGGCCGAGCGCATCCGCCTGTCCGTCGCCGCGACGGGCCGCGCGGTCGACCTGCTCGTGACGGCCGGTCTGGTCGGACGCCGCGAGAACCCCGCCGACCGACGCGTCAAGCACGTCACCATCACCCCCGCCGGCCGCGACGCGACCGATGCCCACATCGAGCTCAAGAAGGCCGCGATGCGCGCCCAGATCGCCCGGCTCGACCCCGCGGAGGCCGAACGCCTCCACGACGCCCTCGTCCCGCTGCTCGACCGCAGCCCCCTCGAACAGGAGCTCTCCGCATGACCTCAGCCCCACCCCCCGTCGTCGATCCCGACGACGACCGGATCACCCCCGACCTGCTCAAGATCGCCGGCGTCGTCGTCCTCGGCGCGATCATGTCGATCCTCGACGTCACGGTCGTCAACGTGGCCCTGCCGACGTTCCAGACCGAGCTGTCGAGCAACGGCGAGCCGCTGTCGTACTCGACCGTCGCGTGGACCGCGACGGCCTACATGCTCGCGCTGGCGGCCGTCATCCCCCTGACCGGGTGGGCCGCCGACCGCTTCGGCACCAAGCGCCTCTACATGACCGCGATCGCCCTGTTCACGCTCGGCTCGCTGCTGTGCGCGACGGCCTGGAACATCGAGGCCCTGATCGGCTTCCGCGTGCTGCAGGGCCTCGGCGGCGGCATGCTGATGCCGCTGGGCATGACGATCATGACCAAGGCGGCCGGCCCGCACCGCATGGGACGCCTCATGGCGATCCTGGGCGTGCCGATGCTCCTCGGCCCGATCCTGGGCCCGATCATCGGCGGCGTCCTGATCGACGCGGCGTCGTGGCACTGGGTCTTCCTGATCAACCTGCCGATCGGCATCATCGGCCTGCTCTACGCCCAGCGCGTCCTGCCCAAGGACGCCCCGGAGCCCAGCGAGGCCCTCGACGTGGTCGGCATGCTCCTGCTCTCGCCGGGCCTCGCGGCGCTGCTCTACGGCGTCTCCTCGATCCCCGAGGAGGGCACCGTCCTGGCGCTCAAGGTGCTGCTGCCCGCGATCGTGGGCGTGCTGCTGATCGCGGCCTTCGTCGTCTGGTCGTTCAAGCCGAAGCACCCGCTGCTCGACCTGCGCCTGTTCGCCGACCGCAACCTGACGGTCTCGATCATCACGATGTTCCTGTTCGCCGCCGCGTTCTTCGGAGCCCTGCTGCTCGTGCCGACCTACTTCCAGCAGGTCGACGGCTACTCGGTCAAGAAGGCCGGCCTGCTGATCGCCGCCCAGGGCATCGGCGCGATGCTGACGATGCCGATCGCCGGCGCGCTGACCGACAAGATGCCGGTCGGGCGCATCGTCCCGTTCGGCTTCCTCGGCATCCTGATCGGCATGTTCGGGCTGACGCAGAGCACGGATCCCGGCACGTCCGACTGGACCATCATGGGCTGGCTGTTCGTGACGGGCCTCGGCATGGGCGCGACGATGATGCCGCTGTTCACCTCGGCGCTCAAGACGCTCAAGGCCTCCGACGTGGCCCGCGGGTCGACGCTGCTCAACGTCACGCAGCAGGTCGCCAGCGCGACCGGCATCGCGACGATCTCGGTCGTCCTGACCAACGCCATGAAGAGCGGCTCGGTCATCGCCGGCTCGGAGAACCTGCCGGGCGTCGAGGGCGGGCTGACGCCGGCCCAGCTCGCGGCCAGCTCCAACACCGACCAGGGTCAGGGCCTGGTCGACGCGCTCGGCGTGCCCGCCAACGTCCTGGCGCAGGGCCTCCAGGACCTCGCCGACGCCTTCCAGTCGTCGTACTGGGTCGCGTTCTTCGTGCTGGTCGTGACGCTCGTGCCCGTGGCGTTCCTGCCCCGCAAGCGCGAGAAGTCGCACCTGCTCGACGCCGAGGACGGCACGACGCCGCCGATCATGATGCACTGACCGGTCCTCGACCGACGACGGCCCCGCCCGGGCACGACCCGGGCGGGGCCGTCGCACGTCCCGCGACCCTGTGGCCCACGCCACATAGGCTGGGCGCGTCGGGGTCGTCCGAGCCCCGTCGAGGAGGTCCGATGTCGTCCACCCGAGCCAGCACCGTCGACGGGGTGCTGCAGCGCAGCGCCCGCCGGCACCCCGACCGGACGGCCCTGCTGTTCGCCGAACGCGTCTGGACGTACGCCGAGCTCGACGACGCGGTCAGTCGTGCCGCTCGCGTGCTGCTCGACCTCGGGCTGCGCCACGGCGACCGCGTGGCGACGTACGGACGCAACTCCGACGCGTACCTGCTGGCCTACCTGGGCTGCGCCCGCGCGGGGCTCGTCCACGTCCCGATCAACTACGCGCTGACGGGCGACGAGCTGGCCTACCTCGTTGACGACTCCGGCAGCCGCGCGGTGCTGGTCGATCCGCCGCTGCGGCCGGCCCTCGACGCCGCGGGCCTCGACGTCGCGATCGTCGTGCCGCTGCGCGACGCCGGCGGGTCGCTGCTCGAGCGGGCGTCGACCGGCGAGGTGCCCGTGCTCGACGTCGAGGTCTCCGACTCCGACCTCGTGCAGCTGCTCTACACGTCCGGCACGACGTCGAGGCCCAAGGGCGCCATGATGACCCACCGCGCGCTGGTGCACGAGTACGTCTCGTCGATCGTCGCGCTCGACCTGGCCGAGTCCGACGACCCGCTGCACCCCATGCCGCTGTATCACTCCGCGGGCATGCACGTGTTCCTGATGCCCTACCTGGCGGTCGGCGCGACCAACCACCTCATGGAGGCGCCCGACATCCCCGAGGTCCTGCGCCTGGTCGAGGAACGGTCGCTCAGGTCGGTGTTCCTCGCGCCGACCGTGTGGGTGCCGTTGTCGCAGCACCCCGACGCCGGCACCCGCGACCTGTCGAGCCTGCGCAAGGCCTTCTACGGCGCGTCGATCATGCCGCAGCCCGTGCTGCACCGGCTGCAGGAGGCGCTCCCGGACCTGGGTTTCTGGAACTGCTTCGGCCAGTCGGAGATCGGGCCGCTCGCGACGGTGCTGCGTCCCGAGGAGCACGCCGAGCGCTCCGACTCGTGCGGACGGTCCGTGCTGTTCGTCGAGGTCCGGGTCGTCGACGCCGACGGAGACGACGTGCCGGCGGGGGAGGCCGGCGAGGTCGTCTACCGCTCGCCCCAGCTCTGCGAGGGCTACTGGAACAAGCCCGACGAGACCGCCGAGGCGTTCCGCGACGGCTGGTTCCACTCCGGCGACCTGGTCCGCGTCGACGCGCAGGGCTACCTGACGGTCGTCGACCGCATCAAGGACGTCATCAACACCGGCGGCGTGCTGGTGGCGTCGCGCGAGGTCGAGGACGCGCTCTACACGCACCCCGCCGTGGCCGAGGTCGCCGTGATCGGCACGCCCGACGACCGCTGGATCGAGGCCGTCACGGCGGTCGTGGTGACCACGGCGCCCGTCACGCCCGACGAGCTGATCGCCCACGCGCGGCAGAGCCTGGCCGGCTTCAAGGTGCCCAAGCACGTCCACCTCGTCGACGAGCTGCCGCGCAACCAGTCGGGCAAGCTGCTCAAGCGCGTGCTGCGCGACGGGCTCGATCGATGACGGGCCCGGGGCCCTGGTTCCTCGAGGACTTCGCGGTCGGACAGGTGCTCACGACACAGGCCCGCACCGTCACGGAGGCCGACGTCGTGGCGTTCGCGGCGTCGACGTGGGACACCAACGAGGTGCACACCGACGCCGTCGCGGCCGCCGACGGACGGTTCGGCGAGCGCATCGCGCACGGCCTGCTGGGGATGTCGTACGCGATGGGACTCGTGTCGCGGCTCGGCGTGTTCGAGGGCAGCTCGGTCGCGCTCCTCGGGGTGGAGGACTGGCGCTTCGTCGCACCCGTCCGGATCGGCGACACGATCACGTGCCGGCTCGAGATCGTCGGCGTGCGACGCACCAGCGCGGGCGACACGGGGGTCGTCGACCGCCTGTTCACCCTGGTCGACCAGCGCGGCGGGATCGTCCAGCAGGGACGGATCCCGCTGATGGTGAGGGCCCGCGACCGGACGTGAGGCTCAGCTCTCGCGGTGCACCTTGTGCTGGGCCGCCTGCGCGAGCGGCTTGATGACCATCAGGTCGACGTTGACGTGGTGCGGCCGCGTCGCGACCCACACGATCGCGTCGGCGACGTCCTCGGCCACGAGCGGCTCGCGGACGCCGGCGTAGATCGCGTCGGCGCGGGCCTCGTCGCC
Source organism: Aeromicrobium sp. CFBP 8757 (assembly GCF_014841755.1). NCBI lineage: Bacteria > Bacillati > Actinomycetota > Actinomycetes > Propionibacteriales > Nocardioidaceae > Aeromicrobium > Aeromicrobium sp. CFBP 8757. The sequence goes on along the minus strand of NZ_JACYUM010000002.1, from coordinate 161,219 downwards.
CCCGAAGCGGTTGAGAGAGAACTCGTCGGTGCGCACCATGCCGGGGGCGATCTCGGTGACGCGGACCGGCTGGCCGTTGAGCTCGAGGCGCAGCGTCTCGGTCATCGCCGTCACGCCGTGCTTCGCGGCGGTGTAGCCGCCGCCGCCCTCGTACGTGATGTGACCCGCGGTCGAGCCGAGGTTGACGAGCGTCCCGGCCCCGCTGGCCACGAGGGCCGGCAGCAGCGCCTTGGTCACCAGCAGCGTGCCGATGACGTTGACCTCGAACATGCGGCGCCAGTCGTCCGCGTCGGCGGCCGACACGGGGTCGACGCCGAGCGCCCCGCCCGCGTTGTTGAGCAGCAGGTCGAGGGACGGGCCGACGGCCTCGGCGAGCGCGGCGACCTGCGTCTCGTCCGTCACGTCGCACGTGACGGCGGTGCCGCCGATCTCGGCGGCGAGCGTCTCGATGCGGTCGGTGCGGCGGGCCACGCAGAACACGTGGAACCCCTGGTGGGCGAGGGCGCGGGCGGTGGCGGCACCGATGCCGCTGCTGGCTCCGGTCACGACGGCGGTGGGCATGGGCCCATCGTGTCAGACCACTGCGGGTGCACGCTGACGCGCAGGTGGGACGATGGAGTCGAAAGGTGGGTGCCCATGCTCCGGCGAATCGCGATGCTGTCGGCTCACACGTCTCCGCTGGAGCAGCCGGGCGACGGCGACGCCGGTGGCATGAACGTGTACGTGCTCGAGCTGTCCCGCCAGCTCGCCGCGCGCGGCATCGAGGTCGAGATCTTCACCCGTGCGACGTCCCGCCACCAGCCGGCCGTGCACGACGCCGAGCCGGGCATCCGGGTGCACCACGTCGCCGCGGGCCCCTTCGAGGGGCTCGAGAAGAACGACCTGCCGTCGCAGCTGTGCTCGTTCGTCCGCGACGTGCTGCGCGCCGAGGTCGAGCGCGAGCCGGGCCACTTCGACCTCGTCCACTCGCACTACTGGCTGTCGGGCCAGGTCGGCACCGTGGCGCGCGAGCGGTGGGACGTCCCGCTGGTGCACACGATGCACACGATGGCCAAGGTCAAGAACGCGATGCTGGCCGAGGGCGACGCCGCCGAGCCGATCGGCCGCATCTACGGCGAGGAGGAGATCGTCCGTCTCGCCGACCGCCTGATCGCCAACACGGCCGAGGAGCGGCGCGAGCTGGTCGAGCTCTACGGCGCGTCGCCCGAGCGGGTCGCGGTCGTCCACCCGGGCGTCGACCTCGAGGTGTTCACGCCGGGACGCCAGGACGAGGCCCGGCGTCGTCTCGGCATCGAGCCCGATGCGGCCCTCCTGCTCTTCGCCGGACGCATCCAGCCGCTCAAGGCCCCGGACGTCGTCCTGCGCGCGGCCGCCGAGATGCTCCGCGCCGACCCCGCCCTGCGATCGCGCCTCGTCGTCGCGGTCGTCGGCGGGGCGTCGGGCTCGGGCCTCGACCAACCCACGTCCCTGTCCGACCTCGGCGTCGAGCTCGGCATCGACGACGTCGTCCGCTTCGTGCCGACCGTGGCGCAGCGCGAGCTCGCCGACTGGTACTCGGCGGCGTCCGTCGTCTGCGTGCCGTCGCACAACGAGTCGTTCGGGCTCGTCGCGATCGAGGCGCAGGCCTGCGGCACGCCCGTCGTCGCGGCGCGCGTCGGCGGCCTGTCGACGTCGGTGTCCGACGGCGTCACGGGCGTGCTGATCGACGGCCACGACCCCGTCGACTACGCCGCCGCGATCCACCACCTGCTGACCGACCCCGCCGCCCGCGAGGCGATGAGCCACAAGGCCGTCCGCCACGCCGAGGGCTTCGGGTGGGACGTCACCGCCGACCGCACGCTCGGCGTCTACGCCGAGGCCGTCACCGCCCGCCAGGAGGCATCCGCATGACCGACACGACCGCAGACGACGTCCGGCGCACCATCATCGACACGCTGGAGGCGGCGTCGCTGGCCTACACCGAGCACCAGACCGGCACGTTCGAGGTGACCCTGCCGGGCGAGCGCAAGCTGCAGACGACGTGCCGTCTCGACATCGGGCGGCACGCGCTCGGCGTCCACGCCTTCGTCGCCCGCAACCCCGACGAGAACCACCAGGTCGTCTACCGCTGGCTGCTCGAGCGCAACCTCAAGATGTTCGGCGTCGCGTTCGCGGTCGACTCCGCCGGCGACATCTACCTCGACGGACGGGTGCCGCTGGGATCGGTGACCCCGGACGAGCTCGACCGCATCCTCGGCTCGGTGCTGACGTACGCCGACGAGTCGTTCAACACGATCCTCGAGCTGGGCTTCGCCACGTCGATCCGCAAGGAGTGGGAGTGGCGCGAGTCGCGCGGCGAGTCGACCCGCAACCTCGACGCCTTCAAGCACCTCCGTCCCTGACCGACCGGCGCGGTCCACCAGGTCTCGCGTAGCGTTCTCGGGGTGAAGGTCATCGTGTTCGCCGACGTGACGGATCCGTGGGCCTACATCGGCTCGACCCGCTTCGAGCGGGCCGCGGCGATGTTCTCGATCCTGACGGGCGAGCCGATCGAGCTGACCTACCGTGCCCTGCTGCTCGAGCCCGACGAGCCGAGCGACGGCCGGCTGCTGCTCGAGGCGCTCGACGAGCGCCTGGGTGGACGCGACCAGGTCGAGCTCCTGAACGCCCAGGTCACCGCGGCCGCCCGCATCACGGGCATCGACCTCAACTTCGACGAGGCCGTGCAGGCCAACTCGTTCGACGCGTGGCGGCTGCTCACGTGGGCCGACGAGTCCGGGCCCGGCTTCCAGCGCGACCTGCTGCACCAGCTGTGGCGCGCGCACTTCCTCGAGGGCGCCGACATCGGCGACCCGTTCACGCTCGCGACCCGCGCCGCGCTCGTCGGGCTCGAGCTCGAGACGGCCGAGGCGCTGCTCGCCAGCACCGAGTACGCCGACGAGGTGCGGACGCAGGACGAGGTGGGCACGTCGCTCGAGGTGGCGCAGCTGCCGTACGTCGCGATCGAGCAGCGGTGGACGCTCGTGGGCATGCAGTCGCAGAACGACTACGTGCAGGCCCTCCACCAGATCTACACCGAGTGGAAGGCCGAGCAGCCCTCCGAGGAGTGAGCGATAGGCTCGTGCCATGAGCACCCTGATCCTCCTGCGCCACGGCCACAGCGAGTGGAACGCCAAGAACCTGTTTACGGGATGGGTCGACGTCGACCTCAACGAGCAGGGCGTCGAGGAGGCTCACCGGGGCGCGACGATGCTCGCCGACGCCGATCTGCTGCCCGACGTCTCGCACACGTCGCTGCTGCGGCGCGCGATCCGCACGTCGCAGATCGTGCTCGACGGCATCGACCGCCACTGGATCCCCGTCAAGCGGTCGTGGCGGCTCAACGAGCGTCACTACGGTGCGCTGCAGGGCAAGGACAAGAAGGCCACGCTCGAGCAGTACGGCGAGGAGCAGTTCATGACCTGGCGCCGGTCGTACGACACGCCGCCGCCGGCGATCGCCGACGACGACGAGTTCAGCCAGGCCGCCGACCCCCGCTACGCCGCGCTGCCCGACGAGCTCCTGCCGCGCACCGAGGCCCTGGCCCAGGTGCTCGACCGCATGCTGCCCTACTGGTACGACGCGATCGTGCCCGACCTGCTCGACGACAAGGTCGTCCTCGTGACGGCGCACGGCAACTCGCTGCGCGCGCTCGTCAAGCACCTCGACGGGCTCGGCGAGGACGAGGTCGTGGGACTCAACATCCCCACCGGCATCCCGCTGGTCTACGAGCTCGACGCCGACCTGCGCCCGACCGTCAAGGGCGGCCAGTACCTCGACCCGTCCGCGGCCGAGGCCGCCATCGCCGCCGTGGCCAACCAGGGCCGCTGACCCGCTGAGGAGCGGGTTACGGCCCCTCGAGGAGTGAGTCGTCGTCCCATTGTTGTGGGGCTGTAGACGTCCGTGCTCAGCGGACGCGAACCGTGACGCGCGCGCTGGCGGCCATGACGCCCGGCTGGGCGGCGTATCGGACCGTGAAGGTGTGGCGGCCCTTCTTGAGGCGCGTCAGCCTCACTGTCGCGATGCCATTCGTGACCTTGACCGCACGCTTCACGGCCTTGCGTCCGTCGAGGATCGTCGCGGTGGCGGCGCGTCTGGGCGTGACGCGGATCTTCAGCGTTGCTGCTCCCCGCTTGGTGGAGCGGCCTGTCAGCGACACGACCGGGCGGATCGGGGCGGGGGGCGACACGATCGGGCGTGCTCGCACCGCCGTGGGGAGCGACGTCGCCGCGGCGCGGTGAGGGAAGTACCCGTAGGCGTTGCCGGTGACACGCAGCGAGACCTGTCGTCCCGCGTCCGCGTCGGTGAGCAGATAGTCCGGCGAGGTCGCGCGGGGTATCTCGGTGCCGTCACGGAGCCACTGGAAGGACAGCCTGAAATACTCGCTCTCCACGCTCGGGACCCACGTGCCCTGGCGCCCCGTCAGCACTGATCCGACGACGGCGTCGCCTCCGACGGTCGGGACGGACAGGTTCTGTACCTTCACGACGATGACCCCGGCGTGCTTCGTCACGGGGTAGGAGTAGTAACCCGGCTTGGTGCCGGTGAGCGTCGCGCGGATGGACCAGCCGAGATCTTCCGGGGTCGGGGTGTAGGTCCGCTGCGTGGCGCCGGGGATGGCCTCGTCGGTGTTGTCCTGGTTCGGCACGCTGCGGATCCATTGGTAGGCGACATCGACATCGGGGACGACGACGCCGCCATCGGTGACCCATGGGGCGGGATTCGCGTCCAGGGTGTGTCCCGGGTGGGGGAGACCGAGCACCGGGCTGTCTGGTGCGTACAAGGGACGGTCGGCGTTGATCGGGCCGATCTGCGCAGTTGTCGTGGTCCGCTCGCCGAGCTCAGGGTGCGTCACGGTGACGCGGGCCGAGATCATGTGGCCCTCGTCCTCCGGCTGGATGTCGTAGGACGAGTACGAGGAAGACTCCAGGACCGTCGTGCCGTCACGCAGCCACGTGAACTTCGCCGCGTAGGGGCCCGGGCGCCACTCGCCTTGGTTGGCGCCGAGGCTCTCGCCGACCCGGGGCGTGCCCCAGATGTCCGGCGGCGACACGAGAATCCACTCGTCGGCCGCTTCCGCCTGTGCCGCCGGCACGACCGACGGCGCAAGGACGAGCCCCACCATCAGTGCGAGGAACGCGATGACGGGGACCGCGGACGAGCGTGGGTGGGACATGGGTCTCCTGAGAGTGTGGCAAGGGCGAGGGCTCACCCTGTGTGTCCGGCGGTCCGCCTGTACTTGGTTCTCGCTCACGGCCGGTCCCGTCCGATGATCGAGCCCGCCGCTGACCCGCTGAGGAGGGGGTTACGGCCCCTCGAGGAGGAGCAGACCGACGCGGGGGAGGGCGACAACCCTCCCGTCGAGGGGCGGCGACCCCCTCGTCAGCTGTCGTACTTGTAGCCGAGGCCTCGGACCGTCGTCAGGGTGATGGGGTTGGTGGGGTCGGGCTCGATCTTGGCGCGCAGGCGCTTGACGTGGACGTCGAGCGTCTTGGTGTCGCCCACGTAGTCGGCGCCCCAGACCCGGTCGATGAGCTGACCGCGGGTCAGCACGCGACCGGGGTTGCGCAGGAAGTACTCGAGCAGCTCGAACTCCTTGAGCGGGAACTTGGTCTCCGACCCGTCGATCGTCACGAGGTGCCGGTCGACGTCCATCCGCACGCGGCCCGCCTCGAGCGACGCGTTGTCGTCGACCTCGTCGGTCGCGCCGCGGCGCAGCACGGCGCGGATGCGGGCCACCAGCTCGCGCGGCGAGTACGGCTTGGTGACGTAGTCGTCGGCGCCGAGCTCGAGGCCCACGACCTTGTCGACCTCGGTGTCCTTGGCGCTGACCATGATGATCGGGACCGACGACGTCTGGCGGATCGCCCGGCAGACCTCGGTGCCCGACAGCCCCGGCAGCATCAGGTCGAGCAGCACGATGTCGGCGCCCCCGCGATCGAACTCCGTCAAGGCGTCGGGGCCCGTCTCGGCGATCGCGACGTCGAACCCCTCCTTGCGCAGGACGTACGACAGCGCCTCGCTGTAGCTCGTCTCGTCCTCGACGACCAAGACCTTCGTCACGCGTGCTTCCCTTCGGTACGGCTGAGTGCCTCAGCGCTGCTGAGGTGGGTGGAGCGGTGGAGGCCGTCGATCTCGTCGGCCTCGTCGATCTCGTGCTGGTAGGCCGGCAGGACGAGCGTGAAGGACGAGCCGAGGCCCGGCTCGCTCCACACCTCGACGGTCCCGCCGTTGCTGGCCGCGACGTGCTTGACGATCGACAGGCCGAGGCCGGTGCCGCCGGTGGCGCGGGCCCGGGCGGGGTCGACGCGGTAGAAGCGCTCGAAGATGCGGTCGAGCTCCTCGCCGGGGATGCCGATGCCGTTGTCGGTGACGGTCAGGCGCACGTCGCCGTCGTCGAGCTGGGCCGTGACGGTGACGCGCGAGCCCTCGGGGCTGTAGGTCACGGCGTTCTCGACGAGGTTGCTGACGGCGGCGTGCAGCTGCGACCGGTCGCCGTGCACCTGCAGGTCGGGCTCGACGGACGTCGCGATCTCGATCTTCTTGTGCTCGGCCTCGGTCGCGGAGTGCTCGCACGCCTCGCCGACGAGCTCCCCGACCTTGATCGCGGTGGCGTCATCGCTGAGGATGTCGTTCTGCAGGCGCGACAGGTCGATGATCTGCTGCACTAGGCGGGTCAGGCGCTCGCTCTCGAGGTGCATGCGGCTCGAGAAGCGCACGACGGCCTCGGGGTCGTCCTTGGCCTCGCCGACCGCCTCGGCCAGCAGGTTGAGGGCGCCGACGGGGGTCTTGAGCTCGTGGCTGACGTTGGCGACGAAGTCGCGGCGGATCGACTCGACGCGCTGCTCGCGCGTGCGGTCGTCGGCCAGCACGAGGATCAGGCGCGACGTCAGCGGCGCGACGCGTGCGTGGATGTACGACGTCGTGCCGCGCTTGGGCTGCAGCGAGATGTCGGCCTCGCGCACCTGGCCGTCGCGGCGCACCTGGCGCACCAGCGCCATGAGCTCGTCGGGCTCGAGGCGGTCGTCGTTGATGATGCCCATCGCGATCGCGGGGGCCGACGCCTTGACGACGGTGTCGCCGGAGTCGATCAGCACGGCCGAGGACGACAGCACCGACAGGACGAGCTCGGCGCCTGGGGGGACCACGGGTGTCGGCTGCTCGGCCACGGTGTGCTGCGTCCTCTCGCTGAATCTCCACAGGTACGTGACCATGGCGCCGATGACGGCGCCTATCGCTCCCGCGATCACGAGACCTGCGCTGATGTCCACACGATGATCGTAGGGGGCCGCGGCAGCTGCGGACGTCCACGGAGGCCCGGGGCGACAGTGCTTTCGACTGCCGTTCACGCCCCGTTCACCGGGGGTCGCCGTCCGTTCACCCCGTCTCCCTAGGGTGGGGGGCATGCGCGATCAGTATTACGAACAGCTCGACGCCATCGTCGACGACCTGGTGGACCTGACCGGAACCGTGCGCGGTGCGGTCGCCGATGCGACGAAGGCCCTGCTCGAGGCAGACGGCCAGATCGCGGAGTCCGTCATCGCCGGCGACCGGCTCATCGACGAGGCCACCGAGACCATCGAGGAGCGCACGCTGCTGCTCCTCGCGACGCAGCAGCCGGTCGCGACCGACCTGCGCCAGCTCGTCGCGACCCTGCGGATGCTCGCGGACCTGCAGCGCATGGGCGATCTCTCGGTGCACGTCGCCAAGATCGCGCGTCGCCGCATGCCCGAGTCGGCGGTGCCGCTCAACCTGCACCCGACGATCCTGTCGATGGCGTCCGTCGCCGACTCGATGATCGACTCCGCCTCGCGCATCGTGGCCAACCGCGACGTCGCGAAGGCGGCGCAGCTCGAGGCCGAGGACGACGAGATGGACCTGCTGCGCAAGGACCTCTTCCGCGCGCTGCTGGCCGACTCGTGGGACCACGGGGTCGAGCCGGCCGTCGACATCGCCCTGCTGGGCCGCTACTACGAGCGCATCGGCGACCACGCGGTCTCGATGGCCCGCCGCGTCGTCTACCTGGTCACGGGCCAGCTGACCTGAGCCCGGCGGCGTCCACCCCGCCGCGGCTCGACGACAAGACCCCCACTGCCTGCCGCAGTGGGGGTCTTTCGTGTGCTGGTCCTGCGTGTACTGGGGGCGGGTGGTCGTCCTACTCGGACGCCGAGCCGCCGCCGCTGACGGCGTTCGGTACCAGTCCGTCGCCGCCGGCGACGTCGTCGTACTCGGCCGCGTGGTCGGCGCGGGCCACGACGGGGGCGTTGACGACGAGCTCGGGGGAGTCGCTGAACGTGAACGTGACCTTGACGTAGTCGCCCGGCTCGGCACCCTCGCCCACGACGAAGACGCTGTCGGGCGTCTCGCCGCCCAGCGTCGTCAGGAGCTTGGACGGCAGCGACAGCGGCGACTTGGGCTTGGTGACCGTCAGGGACTCGCCCTGCTCGTCGGTCACGCTGACCCCGGTGAGCGTCTGCTCGTCGTCGAGGTTGTTGACCAGACCGGCCGACACGGTGGCGGACCCGTCGCGGTTGCCGACGAGCAGCGTGTTGTGCGACTCGACGTCTCCGCGCTCGTTGGCGCCGACGGCCGGCTGGTACACCTGGTTGGTCTGCGCGCCGAAGCTCGTACCGCAGGCCGTGAGGGTCAGGCCGGCGACGACGGTCAGGGAGACGGCGGTCAGACGGCGACGTCGTACGGAGCTCACCAGTGCACTCTTTCGTCGGGGGAGGGGGGTCGGGCGGAACGGGCCCACAGGACCCACCCCGATGGTATCGGAGGTCCGCCGTGCCGGTGCCTTTGACCTGCTGACACATCGTCTGCTATGGCGTCCATCCCCTGAAAGCGCAGGGTCCCGCGTGGGTTCCTCATGGTATTCTTGGAATCTACGAAGGGTGTTTTCTCTATGACTTTTACTGTCGGCGAAACCGTTGTGTATCCCAATCACGGCGCTGCAGTCATCGAGGACATCGAGACCCGGACGATCAAGGGCGAGGAGCGTGATTACCTCGTGCTGCGCATCGTCTCGCAGAACGACCTGGTCGTTCGCGTCCCCGCGTGCAACCTTGATCTGGTCGGAGTTCGCGACGTCGTCGACGAGGCAGGGCTCGAGCGGGTCTTCGGGGTCCTGCGGGCCGAGCACGTCGAGGAGCCGACCAACTGGTCGCGCCGCTACAAGGCGAACCTCGAGAAGCTGCACTCCGGCGATGTCCTGAAGGTCGCGGAGGTCGTGCGCGACCTGTGGCGCCGCGATCACGAGCGCGGCCTGTCCGCCGGTGAGAAGCGCATGCTGGCCAAGGCCCGTCAGATCCTGGTCTCCGAGCTCGCGCTCGCCGAGAAGACCAACGAGGACAAGGCCGAGACCCGTCTCGACGAGGTCCTCGCGTCCTGAGCTGAGCCGTCGCAGCCCCGGTCCCCGCCACGCGGGGGCCGGGGCTGCGTCGTGTCATGCCCGCGCGTCGGCTCAGCGGGGGACGACGAGGGCCGTGGCGATCGCTGCGATGCCCTCTCCGCGTCCGGTGAGACCGAGGCCGTCGGTCGTCGTGGCCGAGAGGCTCACGGGGCCTCCGACGGCGTCGCCCAGCACGCGCTGGGCCTGCTCGCGGCGCGGGCCGATCTTCGGTCGGTTGCCGATGACCTGCACCGAGACGTTGCCGACCGTCCAGCCGTGATCGTGCAGGCGGCGGGCCGTCTCGACCAGGAAGTCGACGCCGGCCGCCCCCGACCACTGCGGGTCGGACGTGCCGAAGTGGCTGCCGATGTCGCCGATGCCCGCGGCGCCGAGCAGCGCGTCGACGATCGCGTGCGCGACGCAGTCGCCGTCGGAGTGACCCTCGAGCCCCTGGGCCTCGTCGGGCCACGACAGCCCGGCCAGCCACAGCGGACGCCCGTCGACGAGGCGGTGGACGTCGGTGCCGATGCCGATGCGCGCTGAGGTCACCCCGCGATCATGCCATTTCGTCCGGCGGGGGTTGGCGCGGCGCGGGAGGATGGCGGGGTGAGAACCCGATCGACCGTCGCCGGTGTGCTGGCGGCCGCAGCAGCCCTGGCGGCGAGCGAGGCGCTCGCCGCGGTGCTCGACCTGCGCGAGTCGCCCGTGCTGTCGGTGGGCCAGTCGGTCATCGCCCTGACGCCCGGTCCGGTCGCCGAGGCGATCATCGGCGTCGTCGGCACCAACGACAAGCCGCTCGCCGTCGCGAGCGTCGTCGTCGCGATCCTGCTGCTGGGCGCGCTCGTCGGGCGCTGGTGGCTCACCCGCAGGCTCGCGGCCTGCACCGTCGTCGCCGTCCTCGTCGCGCTCGCCGCGGCCTCGGTGCTGACGCGGCCGTACGCCTCGCCCCAGGGCGTCTTCGCGGCGGTCGCGGGCGGCGTCGTGCTGATGGGCGTCCTGCAGCTGCTGCTGCCGCCGTCCCACGACCATGGCGCGACGAAGGACGGCCAGCACGCCGGTCGCGAGGCCGGCCACGACCCCTCGCGGCGCGTGTTCATCCGCACGGCGGCCCTGGTCGCCGCCGCGACCGTCGTCGTCGGCGCGGCGGGCCAGGCCCTGGCCTCGCGCCACCGTCGTCGTGAGGTCGTCGAGCGGGCCCGTGCCGCCCTGCGCATCCCGGCCCGTCCGGTCGTCGTGCCGGCCGGAGCCGATCTGCAGGTGCCCGACCAGGCGCCGTGGCTGACGCCCAACCGCGACTTCTACCGCATCGACACGTCGCTGCAGGCGCCCCTGATCGACCCTGCCGAGTGGACGCTGCGCATCCACGGCCTGGTCGACCGCGAGCTGACGCTGACGTACCAGGACCTCCTCGACCGTGGCCTGACCGACGCGTGGATCACGATCTGCTGCGTCTCCAACGAGGTCGGCGGCGACCTGATCGGCAACACGGTGTGGGGCGGCGTCCCGATCAAGGGCATCCTCGAGGAGGTCGGCGTGCAGGCCGGCGCCGACGCGCTGCTCTCGACGTCCGAGGACGGCTGGACGTGCGGCACGCCGCTCGACGCCCTGACGGACGGCCGCAACGCGCTGCTCGCCCTGACGATGAACGGCGAGCCGCTGCCGGTGCCCCACGGCTTCCCCGTGCGCCAGGTCGTCCCGGGGCTCTACGGCTACGTCTCGGCGACCAAGTGGGTCACCGACTGGGAGGTCACCCGCTTCGCCGACTTCGAGGCGTACTGGACGCAGCGGGGGTGGGGCGAGCGCGGGCCGATCAAGACCGAGTCGCGCATCGACGTCCCCCGCGACGGCAGCTCGGTCGGGGCCGGTCCCGTGACGGTCGCCGGGGTGGCGTGGGCGCAGCACGTCGGCGTCCAGGGCGTCGAGTTCCGCGTCGACGGCGGGCCGTGGAAGCCGGCGACGCTCGGCGTGGCCGCCAACGCCGACACGTGGGTGCAGTGGACGGGCGAGTGGGACGCCGAGCCCGGCGACCACACGATCGAGGCGCGGGCGACCGACGCGACCGGCGAGCCGCAGACCTCGAAGATCGCCGAGGTGCTGCCCGACGGCGCGACGGGCTACCCGCGCAGCAGCGTCCGCGTCAGCTGAGCCGCCCCGCGCGGCCTACCAGCGTGCGGTGTCGGCCGGCAGCTTCGTGCTGGTCGGTCGGACGACGTAGACGACGCCACCGCTGCCCTGCATCCACGCCTTCTCGAACTGCGCGCGGGAGTAGACGCGGCGCACCGACGAGTTCCTCGCCGCGGCGGGGTCGTTGACGATGACGTCGCCGGTCGCGGTGAACCCGCGCACGACCATCAGGTGGCCCGGCGTCGACGAGATCGGCGAGCCCGTCAGCTGGCCGCGGCCGAAGGCGACCGACGCGACGAGCGGGATGCCGGAGCGGATGAACGACTCGGCGTCGCGCAGGGAGTCCAGGCGCGTCACGAACGTGTCGAGCGAGTAGTTGGCGGCGTAGGCGGTGTTGAACGCCCAGTTGCCGGTGCCCTTGTACTCGTGGTCGTACGTGTAGCGCGCCGCGTGGTCGACGAACGAGTCGGCGTAGCGCGACCACGTGTAGGCCGACTTCTTCGGACCCTTGCCGTAGTAGCGCATGACCATCGACGTCGACGTCGGCGAGCACCACGCCTCGCCGCCGCCGCCCCACTGCGGGAACTCGCCGCGGTGGATCATCTGCGACGACATCGGCACCGCGAGATCGGTCGTCGCCGCCATGGTGGTGGCGCTGGTGCCGGTCGCGCGGGTCGTGTAGGTCGCCGCGACGGCGTTGACGGCGTGCAGCGTGGGGGTCGAGCGGCTGCCCTTGGGGCGGTGCAGCACGACGCGCACCTGGTAGGCGTCGAAGCTCCTGCCGGCGTTGGCCACGACGGTGTCGGTCGAGACGCGCGCGAGGTCGTCGGTCTGCGCCGAGTACGACGACCGCTTGACCCGCGACGTGCTGCCGGCCCAGCGGGCCACGGAGTCCCAGCTGCCGACCGACGAGCCCTTGCGCACCCGCACCTCGATGCGCGCCCACGTGCCACCCGGCGTCGTGACGCTCCACGACGGGATCAGCGACGTGGCCGCGAAGCCGGTGGACTGCCACGGGCCCTGCCACGAGGCCTTGTCGTACGACTTCTTGCCGCCCGAGACGCGGGGGTCCTTGTAGCGGGTCGTGGACGTGCCGGAGCCGATCGTCATCTTTCCGGACTTCGCGGCCAGGCCCTTGGACGTGCCGAGGCGGAAGTCGGACGTGGACGTCCAGCGGTGGAAGGCGGTCTGGTCGGTGGCGGCCGTCGCGGGGACGGCGGAGACGACGCCGAGGCCGACGACGGCCGAGGCGAGCAGGGGAAGGATGCGGCGCATCGCACCATGGTAGGCCCCGAATGGGGCGCGTGGGGCTGATGTGACAGGTTGCCGTGCTCCGGACGTCATCGGGCCCGGTGCGCCGAGCCGATAGGGTTGTGCCGTGCCATTCCAGCTCTACGACACCGCGTCCCGGCAGATCCGCGCCCTCGACCCGGTCGTGCCCGGCCGGGTGTCGATCTACCACTGCGGGCTGACGGTGCAGGGCCCCCCGCACATCGGTCACATCCGCAAGGAGGTCGTCTTCGACGTCCTGCGCCGGTGGCTCGAGCGGTCGGGGCTCGAGGTGTCGATCGTCGCGAACGTGACCGACATCGACGACAAGATCCTGGCCAAGGGTGACGAGCAGGGACGTCCGTGGTTCGCGGTGGCCTACGAGAACGAGCGGGCGCTGCACGCGGCGTACGAGGTGCTGGGCTGCATCCCCCCGACGTACGAGCCGCGCGCCACCGGCGTCGTCCCCGAGATGATCGAGATGATGCAGACGCTGATCGAGCGGGGTCACGCCTACGCCGCCGAGGACGGCTCGGGCGACGTGTACTTCGACGTCCGCTCGTGGCCCTCCTACGGCGAGCTGTCGGGGCAGAAGGTCGACGACATGCTCAACGCCGAGGACGCGCCGCCCGAGGGCAAGCGCGACGGCCGCGACTTCGCGCTCTGGAAGGGCCACAAGGACGGCGACCCCGAGTCGGCGTCGTGGCCGACGCCCTGGGGTCGCGGACGTCCGGGCTGGCACCTCGAGTGCTCGGCGATGGCCGCGAAGTACCTCGGCCACGAGTTCGACATCCATGGCGGCGGGCTCGACCTGCGCTTCCCGCACCACGAGAACGAGCTCGCGCAGTCGCGCGCCGCGGGCCAGCCGTTCGCGCGGGTGTGGATGCACAACGCGATGCTCAACCTGGCCGGCGCCAAGATGTCGAAGTCGGTCGGCAACACGCTGATGGTCAGCGAGGTCGTCAAGCGCGTGAAGCCCATCGCGCTGCGCTACTACCTCGCCGCCTCGCACTACCGATCGATCGTCGAGTTCAGCGAGGAGTCGCTGGCCGAGGCCGCGACGGCGTTCGGCCGCATCGAGGGATTCGTCCGGCGGGCCGCGGCGCTCGCGGGACCGGGCGAGCCCGGCGACGTCCCGGCCGAGTTCGCCGCCGCGATGGACGACGACCTGTCGGTGCCGGCCGCGCTGGCGGTGCTGCAGGGGCACGTCACCGACGGCAACTCGCTGCTGACGGCCGGCGACACCGCCGGTGCCGGCGGGGCGCTGGCGCGCGTGCGGGGCATGCTCGACGTGCTCGGTTTGGACCCACTGTCCCCGACGTGGGATCGTGGGGGTGACGATGCCGCCCAGGTGCAGGTGATCGACGCCCTCGTCGAGGGCCTCCTCGAACAGCGCCAGGCAGCACGGGCCGCCAAGGACTTCGCCACCGCAGACCGCGTGCGCGACCAGCTCACGGCGGCCGGCATCGACATCGAGGACACGCCGCAGGGTGCGCGCTGGTCCGTGAAGGGTTGAGACCATGCCGGGCAACAGCAGGCGCAGAGGCGCCATCAACAAGAGCGGGAAGGGCAACCCCACCGCCGGTTCGGGCGGACGCCGCCGTCAGGGCCTCGAGGGCAAGGGGCCGACGCCGCGCGCCGAGGACCGCCCCAACCACAAGCTGTACAAGATGAAGAACGCGACCGCCAAGCGCGAGCAGGCCCGCCCCAAGCGCGCCAAGCCGGGCGAGGCGGCCGAGTGGGTCGCCGGGCGCAACTCGGTGCTCGAGCTGCTGCGCGCGACGGTCCCCGTCCACGCGCTGTACGTCGCCGAGGGCACCGACCGCGACGAGAAGATCCGCGAGATCTTCAAGCTCGCCGCCGAGCAGCACGTCAGCCTGCTCGAGATCGGTCGCATCGAGCTCGACAAGCTCACCGGCGGAGCGGTCCACCAGGGCATCGCCGCCAAGCTCAACGCGTACGAGTACGCCGATCCGCAGGACCTGCTCGACCTCGCGGCCGAGCGCGACGAGCCCGCGCTGATCCTGGTGCTCGACGGCATCACCGACCCCCGCAACCTCGGCGCGATCATCCGCTCGGCATCGGGCTTCGGTGCGCACGGCGTCGTGATCCCCGAGCGTCGCGCGGCGCAGATCACCGCCGCGGCCTGGAAGACGTCCGCCGGTGCGGCCGCCCGCGTGCCCGTCGCGCGCGTCACCAACATCACCCGCACGCTCAAGCAGTTCCAGGACGACGGCTGCATGGTCATCGGCCTGGCCGCCGACGGCACGGTCGACGTCGCCGACTCGCAGATGGTCGACGGACCGCTGGTCGTCGTCATCGGCAGCGAGGGCAAGGGCCTGTCGCGCCTCGTCGGCGAGACGTGCGACGAGATCGTCTCGATCCCGATGAGCACGGGGCTCGAGAGCCTCAACGCCGGCGTGGCCGCGGGCATCGCGCTCTACGCGATCAGCCAGCAGCGCGGCTGACCCGGCCCGCACCCGGCCCCGACCCGGGCCGGGTGGGTCAGGTCACACGTCCGCGATGTGGCACGGCGACCGGACGCGAGAGGACCGAACTACCGTGGAGGACATGAGCGACGACGACACCGCGGTGACCGACCCGGCCGTGCTGCAGAAGTCGTTCCGTGCCGCGATGGGCAACGTCGCCGCGGCGGTGTCGGTCGTGACGACGTTCCACGACGGCGCTCCGCACGGCGCGACCGTCAGCGCGTTCTCGTCGCTGTCGATGGACCCCCCGATGCTGCTGGTGTCCCTCGACAACCGGTCGAGGTTGCTCGCCAAGCTGACGGTCGGCGCCCGGATCGGGGTCAACGTCCTGGCGGCACACCAGGAGCACGTGGCGATGCGGTTCGCGGGCAAGGGTGAGGACAAGTTCCTCGACGTGCCGTGGCAGCTCGAGGACGGTGCACCGGCGCTGACCGAGCGTCACGCATGGGTCGCCCTGACGGTCGCGCAGCTCGTCGTCGCGGGCGATCACACGATCGTGCTCGGCGACGTCGAGGCGGCCGACGCCTCGACGTCCTCGCCGCTGACCTACTGGCAGCGCACCTTCGGCACGCACCAGCGCTCCTGACGCACGGCTCAGCCGAGGACGCGGTCGAGGTAGGCGTTGCCGAACGTCCGGCCCGGGTCGAGCTCGTCGCGGACGGCCACGAAGTCGTCGAACCTCGCGTAGCGCTGCGCGAAGTAGCCCGCGTCGAGCGTGTGGAGCTTGCCCCAGTGCGGGCGTCCCTCGTGCGCCGTGAAGATGTCCTGCGCGGCGGCGAAGTACGCCCGGTAGTCGCTGCGCCAGTACTGGTGCACCGCGACGTAGCAGTTGTCGCGCTCGTGGCCCGTCGACATCCACACGTCGTCGGCGGCGGTGAACCGCACCTCGATCGGGAACGAGATGTTCTCGTGCCCGGCGCCGAACCACGCCGCGAGCTCGTCGAGCACGTGCGGCAGGGCCTCGCGGGGCATCGCGAACTCGGCCTCGCGGAACCGCACGTCGCGCGACGAGACGAACACCTCGAACGAGTCGTCGACGAACTCGCGGGCGCTCAGCACCGAGGCGGCGACGCCGTTGACGCGCGGGATCCACGACCTCCTGCGCGCGACGACGCGGTTGATGCCCTCGAAGGCGGTGTTGCTGAGCAGCTCGTCGTCGACCCACCGGCGGACGCGCCCGAGCGGACGGCGCGCCGTGCCCTCGGGGACGCGGTTGTTGCGCTTGGTCAGCGTCCTGGTGGTGTGCGGGAACCAGTAGAACTCGAAGTGGTCGTTGTCGTCGACGAGCGACGGGAGCTGCTCCATGACCGCGGGCAGCGCCAAGGGCTCCTCGCGGGCGTGCAGCAGGAACGCCGGCACGCACTGCAGCGTCACCTCGGTGACGATGCCGAGGGCGCCGAGCGTCACCCGCGCCGCGCCGAACCACGGGTGGTGCTCGTCGATCTCGAGGACGTCGCCCGCCGCGGTGACGAGCTGCACCGCCACGACGGCCGCCGAAATGCCGAACAGGCGTCCGCCGGTGCCGTGGGTGCCGGTCGAGATCGCCCCGGCGACCGACTGGGGGTCGACGTCGCCGAGGTTGGGCAGCGCGAGCCCGCGGCCGCGCAGCAGGGGGTTGAGGTCGTGCAGCGAGATGCCGGCCTGCACGCGGACGCGCCGGGTCGTGACGTCGACCGCGACGATCGCGGTCATGCGGTCGAGCCGCAGCAGCACGCCGTCGGTCGCGCCGATCGTGGTGAACGAGTGGCTCGCGCCGATCGCCTTGACGGGCAGGCCCGCCGAGACGGCCTCGCGGACGGTCGCGACGACGTCGGCGGTCGACGTCGGGTGGGCGGTGCGGACGGGGTGCGACTCGGCGCTGCGGCCCCAGTTCGTCCAGCGCTCGCGGGTGGTGTGCTCAGCCAAAGTTCTTCCCCTCGCCCCGGTAGGTGGGCACGGTCTCGACGGCGCCGGTCTCGTCGACGATCGCGACGGCGTCGAAGCGCTCGCACATCTCGCCGGCCTTGGCGTAGCGCATCACGACCCGGTCGCCGATCGAGAGCGTCCGGGCGGCGCGGCCCTTGACCGGGCTCTGCACCTCGCCGGCGCCCTCGGTGCCGATCGCGGTCAGGCCCGCGGGCCACGTCGGCAGCGGCTGGCGGTTCTTGTTGGTCGGGCCCGACGCGATGTAGCCGCCGGCGAACAGGGTCGCGACGTCCTTGGCCGGCTTGCGGACGACGGACAGCACGAAGTACGCGGCGGGGCGCGACTCGAAGGCGTCGTAGCCGTCGAACAGCACCGGCGAGAACAGGCCCGACCCGGCCGTCAGCTCGGTGATGGCCGGGTCCTGGCCCGTGACCTCGAGGCTGCCGGTGCCCCCGGCGTTGACGATCTCGAGCCGCGCGTGCTCGCCGACCGCGCGCACGACGGCGCCGCGACGCTCGAGCAGCTCGGCGGCCGAGCGCCTCTTGACGAGCCGGACGGCGGCGGACGAGTCGGGCAGGCCGGCGATCTGCGCGTCGTAGAACATCACGCCCACGAGGTCGAAGCCGCGACGCTGCTCGATCGCGGCGGCGAGCCGGCGGGCCTGGCGCGCGGTGTGGACGGGGGAGCGGCGGACGCCGAGGTGGATCGGTCCGAGCTTGAGCGATGCGTCGACGTCGAGGCAGACGCGGATGGCCGGGTGGTCGCGGCCGATGAGCGCGTCGACGTGGTCGAGCGACTCGATGCTGTCGACCATGACGGTGATCGCGGCGCGGCGGCGGTCGTCCGCGACCAGATCGCGCAGGGCCTCGCGGCTCGCGGTGGGGTAGGCCAGCAGGACGTCGTCGACGCCGTGGTCGACGAGCCAGTTCGACTCGGCCAGCGAGTACGACATGACGCCCGCGAAGCCGTCGCGCTGCAGCGTCCGCTCGACGATCGACCGCACCCGCACCGACTTGCTGGCCACGCGGATCGGGACGCCGCCGGCCCGGCGCACCAGGTCGTCGGCGTTGGCCCACAGGGCGGGGGCGTCGACGACGGCGAAGGGGGTGTCGATCTCGCTCGTCGCGTGCAGCAGCCGGTCGAAGGGTGCTTCCATCTCGTCAGTATGTCGCACCGGGGATCACCCCCTCGGTCGCCGATACTGGACCGATGCGCGCATGGATCGGAGCTCTCACCCTGGTGGCGGCGTCGTCCGTGCTGGCCGCCTGCACGTCGACGGCCGACGAGCCCGCGCCGGCCCCGACGTCGCCCGCCCCGACCGCCGAGGCGTCGACGACCCTGGCGGCCGAGGGCATCGACTGGCCCCGTGCGGGCTCGCCCCTGCCGGTGGCCGAGCCGCCGGCGGCGCCGGACGGCTTCGGCGCCGCCCTCGTCTCCCGCATGGCCGACGTCCTCACGACGTGGGCCGGCGCCACGACCGTCGACCCCGACGTCTGGCACGTCGAGACGCCCGTGGACGCCGTCGCCGACGCGCTGCCGCCGGCCGTGGGCGCGGCGCTGACCCGGCAGACCGCCGACGCGGTCTCGCCCGGCCTCGCGGTGGCTAACGTCTTCGGCGACGACGTCGAGGTGATCGGCGAGCCCGCCGTCACGACGGCGTGGAGGGTGACGATCAAGGACGACGACGCGGGCCAGCAGTACGTCGTCGTGCAGCTGCAGACGCGTGCGGCGTACGAGGTGCGACTGGGCGACGACGGGCCCACGAGGGTCGTCGGCGTGCTGCGGGTGCACGGCCTCAGCGCGTACCCGGGCACGGAGGACGACTTCGGCGTCACGACGGGCTGGCAGGAGTTCGGCGCCGGCGACTGCGCCCTGGCCGTCGACGACGCGCTCGTGCCCGACAACGACCTCGACAAGGCCGCGGCCGACCTCGCGACGTTCGTCGACGTCGGCGATCAGCCGGACGTGCGCATGCCGGCGCTCGACGACGAGGAGAAGGTCGACGACGCCTACCGCGACCGCTGCCGCGACGGCACGACCTGACGAGCGGCCGGGTCTGGCGCGGCCTCCCGCAGATGTCGGCACCTGTGGAGGTCGCGGGGTGCCGCAGACGTGCACAACCGCCGACATCGTGTCGGCCTCGTGCGGCAACCCCCTAGGATGGAGCCTCGGGCCCAGCCCGTACGCCTCTGTAGCTCAGTCGGTAGAGCGCCTTACTTGTAATAAGGATGTCGCGGGTTCGAATCCTGTCGGAGGCTCCCAGTCGTCGCAAGGAGCGCATGGATCGCGCGGACGCGACAGCCTGACCCTCTCCATCGATAGCCTGCCCGCGTGAGGACTGGACGGCGGGTGGCGGTCGCAGCCGCGGTGGCGGCGATGGCGACCTGCGTGGGCGGGTGCACCTCGGACCCGGGGCCGCGGCTGGCACCGGCGGCCCGGGCCGCGACGGACGTCGTCCAGAGGATCGACCCCGGCGCTGCCACGAGGCTGACGCTCGGTGGCACCCTCGCGGTGGTGGCCGAGCTCCCTCACCGGCACGCGGGCAACCAGGTCTTCTTCTCCTCCTTCGCCGGGGACGGCGAGGTGCTCGGCGCAGTCGTCCCCGAGGACGACGCCCCGATGGGTCGCGGTGCGTCGGCCCAGTCCCGACCCGTGCTCTACGACGTCGCGTCGAAGACGCTCACGGTCCTCGACGACGGAGCCCGCCCTGCGCCGACCTGGGTGTCCGACGTCGTCGGTGACGAGCGCGCCGTGGCGTGGGTCGAGGGCTCGGACTACAACATCGCCCACAGCACGTTCACGATCCACTCCTACGACCGCGTCACGCGGGAGGTCGCCGAGATCGGCAGGTTCGACGATCCGGACGGCCAGATCGCCTACGGCGGCGACCTGTCGATCGCCGGCGGCACCGCCTACTTCAGCACCTCCACCTTCCCCGGGAAGAAGGGGCAGGAGTCGGTGTACGCGATCCCGGTCGACGGGTCGACGCCGCCGGAGGTGGTGGCCGCCGGGGGCGAGCAGATCAGCATCGACGGTGACACGTTGAGGTACTGGGTGCGCAACCCGCGCGACGAGCGCGAGTACCCGAGGCACTTCACCCTCGACCTGGCGACCGGGGCGACCACCGCCGTCCCGGTGAACGAGCTCGCGGGCGAGGACGGCTTCTGCGGTGCCGAGACCACCGCTGCCTGGGAGATGTGGTGCACCGGGCGGACGCTCCGGCCGGGTCCGGAGATGGACCACGACGAGGCGCTGATCACGATCAGGGAGGCGTCGGGGCGCACGACCGAGTTCGCGCCGTTCCCCGTCGGCTCCCTCAACGCGAGCGTCCCCCACGCCGTCGTGGACCTGGGACGCTGGACGGGCATCTCGGTGCCGACGGACGACGGCCAGGAACGGGAGTTCCTCGTGGACCTCGACACCGAGGACGTCCGGGTGTTCCCCGACAACACCTCGTTCGGTGCCATGAGCCCGGACCGCACGACGGTGCTGGTGACCTCGTACGCCCGCGGGGGCGAGCCCGCGATGCAACGGGTCGTCGGCATCCCCGAGTAGCGACGATCGGGAGCTGCGCCCGTCGAACGGGGCCTACGGTGGGGGAGTGGTCGGTGGTCGGCGGTGGACGGTGCTCGGTGTCGCTCGGGCGAGCCACCCCGGTCCTGCCGCCGCCGTGACGCTCGCGGCGGTGCTGCTCGCGCTGACGTGGGGAGCATCGGCGGGAACGGCTGCCCTGATCGGGGTCGCGGCGCTCGCGGGTCAGCTGAGCGTCGGATGGTCCAACGACCTCGTCGACCGTCACCGCGACCGGACGTCGGGGCGCCGCGACAAGCCGTTGGCGACGGGCGAGATCACGCCGACGTCGGTGCGGGCCGCGATCGTCGTCGCCCTCGTCGTCGCCGTGGCGACATCGCTCTCGCTGGGCGCGCGGCCCGGCGGGCTGCACCTGGTGCTGGTCGCGACGGGGTGGGCCTACAACCTGGGGCTCAAGCGCACCGTGGTCTCGTGGCTGCCGTACGCGGTCTGCTTCGGCGGCCTGCCGGTCGTGGTGTCGCTGGCGGCCCGCGGCGAGGCGGGGCCGGTGTGGATCGTCGTCGCCGGGGCCCTGCTCGGCACCGGCGCCCACCTGGTCAACGCGGTGCCCGACCTCGAGGACGACCGGCGCACCGGCGTGGTCGGCCTGCCCCACCGGCTCGGCGCGCGACGGTCGGTCGACCTCGCGACGGCGCTGATGCTCGCCGGGACGGTCGTGACGGTCGTCGTGCCGGCCGAGGGTCTGGACGAGCTCGGCATCGCGGCGCTCGTGCTGTGCGGCGGCCTGCTGGTCGCGGGACGCGTATCGGGCGGTCGGGGCGCGTTCCCGGCCGCGATGGGCATCGCGCTGGTCGACGTCGTCGCCCTGCTGCTGCGCAGCTGACGCGGCGAGGCGGCACGCGCCGAGCGCTGCATTCCCGTCCACGAGTGGTGCGGAGTGGTCGGACACGCCGTCCCAGAACGTCCACTCCGCACCACTCGCGGTTCAGCGCAGGGCGGAGGCCAGCGTCGCGACGTGGGCGGGGCCGACCTCGCAGCACCCGCCGACCAGTCGGGCCCCGGCCTCGACCCAGGTCGGGACGAGCGCGAGGTCGAACGACGCGTGCCCCGTCCAGGCGTGCCGGTCGGCGTCCCACGCGCGGCCCTGGTTGGGGTAAGCGACGCCCGCTCCCACGCCCGCGGCGCGCGCGGCGTGCAGCGCGTCGAGCACGTCGTCGGGAGCGCAGCAGTTGACGCCTGCGGCGACGACCGACCGGCTGTCGGCGACGACCGCGAACGCCTCGTCGAGGGGCTGGCCGGCCCTGGTGCGACCGTCCGCTACGGCGTACGAGAACCATGCGTCGACGCCCAGGTCGTCGAGCAGCGGCACGAGCACCTCGGCCTCGCGGACGTCGGGGATCGTCTCGACCGCCAGGACGTCGGGACCCGCCGCGGCGAGCACCTCGAGACGGCGCGCGTGGAAGTCGCGCAGCGTCCGCGCGGGCACCCCGTAGTGGCCGCGGTACTCCGAGCCGTCCGCCAGCGCCGCGCCGTACGGGCCGACCGAGGCGGCGACCCACGACGGGGCGGACGCCTCGAGGTCCCGTGCGTCACGGGCCAGCCGGACGCTGTCGCGCACGAGCTGCTCGGCGGCGTCGGCCGTTATGCCGGCCGACACGAATCCGTCGACGCTGGCCTGGTAGCTCGCGGTCGTCGACACCTGCGCGCCCGCCGACAGGTAGCGGCGGTGCGCCGCGACGACCTGCTCGGGGGAGTCGCGCAGCAGCGCGGCGGTCCAGAGGTCGGACGACAGGTCGCAGCCCGCCTCGTCGAGGACGACCGAGAGGCCGCCGTCGAGCACGACGACGGGGCCGGAGGCGATCGCGTCGCGCAGGGTGCCGGTCGGTGCCGCTTCGGTGCTCATGGTCCGAGCCTAGACAGGTCGGGGGCAGGTTGATGTTGACACCATCAACATGAGCGGGCACAGTGATGTTGACACCGTCTACTTAGGAGCTCCCGTGGTCCGCAAACCGCTCGTCCTGCTCACCGTGTGCCTCGCCGCGCTCACGATCAACCTCAGCACCATGATCGTCAACATCGCCCTGCCGACCCTCGCGGAGGACCTCGACGCGGGCACCCGCTCGCTGCTGTGGATCGTCGACGGCTACAACCTGGCCTTCGCCGCGCTGGTGCTGGCGATGGGCAGCCTCTCGGACCGCTTCGGCCGTCGTCCCGCCCTGATCGTCGGCCTCGCCGGATTCGCCCTCAGCAACGCCGCGGCCGCGCTCGTCGACAGCAGCGGCGCCCTGATCGCCCTGCGCGTCGCAATGGGCGTGTTCGCCGCCCTCATCTTCCCGACGACGCTGTCGATCATCGCCAACACGTTCACGGGGCGCCGCGAGCGGGCGTCCGCGCTCGGCCTGTGGGGCGCCTCGGTGGGCGTCGGCGTGGCGCTCGGACCCGTCGGCGGTGGGGTGCTGCTGTCCCACTTCTCGTGGCACAGCGTGTTCTGGGCGGTCGTGCCGGTCGCCCTGGTGACGATCGCGATGGCCGTCGTCTTCGTCCCCGAGTCGCGCGACACGACGGTGCCGCGCATCGACCGTCCCGGCTTCGCGATCTCGGTGGCGGCGCTCGGCATCCTGACCTGGACGATCATCGAGGCGCCGGCCCACGGGTGGGGCAGCCCCGAGACGATCGTCGGGTTCGTCGTCGCGGCGCTGCTCGTGGCGGCCTTCGTCCGCGTCGAGCGGGCCGTCGAGCACCCCATGATCGACGTGACGCTGTTCCTCGACCGCCGCTTCAGCGCGGCCTGCGCGGCCGTGACGATCGCCTTCTTCGCGCTGTTCGGGTTCGTCTTCCTGATCACGCAGTTCTTCCAGTTCGTCCGCGACTACTCGGCACTCGAGACGGGCGTGCGGTTCCTGCCCGTCGCGCTGTCGATCGCCACCGCGTCGATCGTCGGCGGCATGTTGGCGCCCCGCCTCGGCACCCGGGCGGTCGTGACCCCGGGCCTGGTCATGATGGGCGCGTCGTTCCTGTGGATCTCGACGATCGGGGCCGACGTCCCGTTCGCGACCGTCGTGGTGCCGCAGATGATCCTGCTGGGCGGTGGCATCGGCCTGGTCAGCACGCCGGCCACCGAGTCGATCATGCAGGTGCTGCCGCCCGCCCGGGCCGGCGTCGGCTCGGCCGTCAACGACGCGACCCGCGAGCTCGGCGGCACGCTGGGCGTCGCGGTCGTCGGCTCGCTGTTCTCGTTCCAGTACGGCGAGCGGGTCGTGAGCCTGCTCGGAGGCGCCGTCGACGCCCCCACGGCCGACCGCGCCGCCGACTCGGTGGGGTTCGCGCACGCCCTCGCGCAGCGCGTCCCGGGCCTCGAGTCGGCGGTCGACACGGCCTTCCTCGACGGCTTCGGCCAGGCCTGCCTGATCGTCGGCGTCCTGTGCCTGGTGGGTGCCGTCGTCGCGGCGCTCTCGCTGCCGGCCGACCGGTACGACCCGTTGGCGCCGGTCGAGCCCGAGCTCGCCGCCGCGGGACCCGATGGCGACCGGCCGATACGGTGAGGGCATGTCCGCCTCGTCGTACCACCACGGCAACCTGAGGGAGGCCCTCGTCGAGGCGGCCGTCGAGGCCGCCAGGGCCAACGGCCCGGACGGCGTGGCGCTGCGCGAGCTGGCCCGGACGGTGGGCGTCTCGCACAGCGCCGCCTACCGGCACTTCTCGCACCGCGACGAGCTCATGAGCGCCGTCGCGGTGCGCGCCATGGCGGGACTGGTCGCCTCGATGCAGCACCGGCTGGACGTCGTCGAGCAGGTCGGGTCCGCCGACGACGTCCTGCGCGCGCGGCGGCGGCTGATCGCGGTCGGGCAGGGGTACGTCGCGTTCGCGCTGGGCGAGCCCGGTCTGTTCCGCTGCGCCTTCGCGGCCAAGACCGCCGCGGTCCTGGACGGTGACGTCCTCGCCGACCAGTCCGTGAACCCGTACGGCCTGCTCAGCGAGACGCTGGACGGTCTCGTCGACGTCGGGTTCCTGTCGCCCGAGGCGCGCGTGGGGGCCGAGATGACGTGCTGGTCGGCGGTGCACGGGTTCTCGGCGCTGCACCTCGACGGCCCGCTCGGCGAGGTCGACGACGTCGCACGCGACGAGGCGCTCGACCACGTGCTCGCGGCGATCGACCGGTCGTACGCCGCGAGCACCGGCACCGCGATCCGTCCCGACGACGACATCTTCGCCCGCGGCTGACCGCACCCGCGTCCGCGTCCGCGGCGCGAGTGGTGCACTCCCGTCCCCGAGTGGTGCGGTCCGGTCGGACATGCCGTCCCAGATCGTCCGAACTGCACCAGTCCCCTGCAAGCGGGAGGTGCCCCCAGCGAGTCGGCGCGAGTGGTGCGTCCCCGTCCGGTCGGGTCGGGGGTCACTCCGTGACGACGGCCTGCAGCTCGGCGAGGTAGCGGGCGTAGGCGTCGCGGGCGTCGGCCGACGGCCAGCCCGGCGGCTCCAGCTCGTCCGGCAGCAGGGGGTCGCGCGCGAGGTGGCGCACGAGGTGGGCCGCGACGGCCAGGCGGGGCCCCGGCTCGGACGTGGTCGTCAGGGCGGCCAGCACGCGCTCGGTCTCGTCGGCCCAGCCCGGCAGGTCCCACAGGGACGCCGCGAGGCCGGCCGATCCCTGGTGCGGGGTCGTGAGGAACGTCCGGACGTCGGGCGACGGCGGGTCGACGGCGTCGCGGCGCAGGTTCGCCGGTCGCATCCAGACGCCCTCGCGCAGCTCGCCCAGTCGTGCGTCGACGAGGCGCGACCGCAGCGCGGCGCGGTCCCCGCTGGGGCGCCCGGTCGTGACGACGACCGTCATCTCCCACGTGCCGTCCCACGGCGCGACGACCTCGTGGGCGTCCTGGCGGTCGCGGCGCCCCACGAGGCGCGGGCCGAGGCGGTAGCGCGCACCGTCGCGCACGAGCTCGTCCGCGGCGACCGCCCGGGTCAGGGCCACGCGCACCGTCGCCGGATTGATGCCGAGGTGGCGTGCGGCGGCCGCGAGCTGCGCGGCGCTGAGGCCGTCGGCGCCCGAGCCGAGGACGAGGCTGAGGACGACCGAGCGCGCGGGGAGCGGGGTGAACGCGGGCACCGGTCCACTGTCCCACACGGGGTGTTACCGAATGGTTGACAGTCGCCGACTCGGGCGTAACATCGAGTCATGACGACGCACGAGGTGACGAACCAGGCCCCGCCGCTGGTCGGCCACGACACGAGCGACGACCGCGCGCTGCGCGAGGGGCTCGAGCGCGAGGGTGCGGGGTGGGCCCTCGACGAGGTCTCGGCCCTCGGTCGGCTGGCGGGCACCGCCGAGGCCCAGCATCTCGGCCGCGTCGCCGAGCGCGACCGGCCGATCCTGCACACGCACGACCGGTACGGGCGCCGTGTCGACGAGGTCGAGTACACGCCGGCCTACCACGAGCTCATGCGCACCGCGGTCGCCCACGGGCTGCACGGGGCGCCCTGGGCCGACGACCGCCCGGGCGCCCACGTGGCGCGCGCCGCGAAGTTCGCGGTCTGGAACGTCGACGCGGGCCACGGCTGCCCCATCTCCATGACGTACGCCGTCGTGCCCGCCCTGCGCGCCGCACCGCAGCTGTCCGCGCAGCTCGAGCCACTGCTGACGGGGCGCGAGTACGATCCGGCGCTGCGCGACCCCGTCACGAAGCGCGGGCTGGTCGCCGGCATGTCGATGACCGAGAAGCAGGGCGGCTCCGACGTCCGCGCCAACACCACGACCGCCACCGAGCGTCCCGACGGGAAGTTCGAGCTCGTCGGCCACAAGTGGTTCACGAGCGCGCCGATGTCGGACCTCTTCCTGACGCTCGCGCAGACCGCGTCGGGCCTGTCGTGCTTCATGGTGCCGCGCGTGCTGCCCGGCGGCGAGCGCAACCGCGTGCAGCTGATGCGGCTGAAGGACAAGCTCGGCAACCGCTCCAACGCCTCGTCCGAGATCGAGTACGACGGGGCGTCCGGCTGGCTGGTGGGCGAGGAGGGCCGCGGCGTGCGGACGATCGTCGAGATGGTCAACATGACCCGCCTCGACTGCGTCATCGGCTCGACCACCGCGATGCGCTCGGCCCTCGTCCAGGCGGTGCACCACACCCGCCACCGGTCGGCGTTCGGCCGCCGGCTCGTCGACCAGCCGCTGATGCGCAACGTGCTGGCCGACCTCGCGATCGAGTCGGAGGCCGCGACCACCGTCATGATGCGCCTGGCCGGGGCCAACGACCGCGCGATCCGCGGCGACGAGGGCGAGGCCGCCCTGCGGCGCATCGCCCTGGCCGTCACGAAGTACCACGTGTGCAAGCGGGCACCGATGGTCGTCGGCGAGGCGCTGGAGTGCCTGGGCGGCAACGGCTACATCGAGGACTCCGACCTGCCCCGCATCTACCGCGAGGCACCGCTCCTGTCGATCTGGGAGGGCTCGGGCAACGTCGCCGCCCTCGACGCGCTGCGCGCCCTGGGCCGCGAGCCGCACACGCTCGACGCCTTCTTCGCCGAGGTCGAGCAGGCCGAGGGGGCGGACGTCCGCCTCGACGAGGCGCTCGGCCGGCTCAAGAAGGAGCTCGCATCGCCCGACGACATCGAGCACCGCGCCCGCCGCGTCGTCGAGCAGCTCGCCACGGTGCTGCAGGGGTCGCTGCTGGTGCGCCACGCGCCACCGGCGGTGGCCGACGCGTTCTGCGCCTCGCGGCTCGACGGCGACCACGGCGCGGCCTACGGCACCCTGCCGACAGGGCTCGACCTCGACGCGATCCTCGAGCGGACGCAGCCCTCGGGGGCGTGACACGTCCGGGTCGGGCTGGCAGGCTGTGACCACCCCGTCGAAGGAGTCTCCCGTGCGCACCCTGATCGTCACCACGTTCGTGTCACTCGACGGCGTCATGGAGGCGCCCGGCGGTGAGCCCGGCTACCGCAACGCCGGCTGGACGTTCAACGACGTCGAGTTCGTCCCCGAGGCGTACGAGATGAAGGGGCGCGAGCAGGAGGAGACCGGCGCGCTGCTGCTGGGCCGCGTCTCGTACGAGGCGTTCGCCCCGGTGTGGCCGACGATGGACGACTTCGCGGGCTACAACGCGATGCCGCGGTACGTCGTGTCGACGACGCTGACGCACGACGACGAGCGGTGGCCCGCCACGATCCTGTCGTCGGTCGACGACGTGGCCGAGCTCAAGCAGACCGACGGCGGGCCGATCGCGGTGCATGGGAGCGCGACGCTCGCGAAGTCGCTCGCCGACGCCGGGCTCGTCGACCGGTACCACCTGCTGGTCTTCCCGGTGCTGCTCGGCGCGGGCAAGCGGCTGTTCGGCGAGGCGGACGTGGACGCGACGAGGCTGCGGCTGGTCGAGCACGACGTGTACTCCAACGGGATCCAGAAGAACGTCTTCGACGTCGTCCGCTGACCCCGGTCGGGGCGGGGTGCCTCAGCCCTCGGCGGGCACCTGCAGCACGAGCGCCACGACGTCGTCCGGCATGTCGACGAAGCGGTCGGCCAGCGCGCGGACCACGGCACCGGCCCCGCCCGCCCGGGTGCGTCCGACCAGGTCGACGAGCGCCGAGACCTGTTCGTCGCGGTCGGAGGACGAGTCGTCCGTGATGCCGTCGGTGTAGAGCACGACGGTCGCACCGGGACGCAGCTCGATCGTGTGGTCGGTGCGCGGGCGCAGCGCCAGCTCGGGGTGGCCGAACATCATGTCGTGGTCGGTCAGCAGGCCCGAGCCGCCGTCGGGCTCGACCACGAGGGGCGGCGGGTGGCCCGCGTTGACCCAGGTCATCTGCCAGCGCCGGGTGCCGGGCACGGGGGCCAGCCGGGCGAGCACGGCGGTGCCGCTGGCCGCGATGTCGAAGGCCTCGCACGCGAGCTCGAGACCCGCGAGGTGGGCGGACGGCGCCGCGTCGGGCGCGTCCCACGCGGCCTGACGGAGCATCGCCCGCACCTGGCCCATCACGGTCGCGGCGGCCAGGTCGTGGCCCGTGATGTCGCCGACGCTCACGACGACCGACGCCCCCTCGCCGCGGGGCAGCACGAACGCGTCGTACCAGTCGCCGCCGATCTGCTCCTCCGACATCGCCGGCAGGTAGCAGGCGTCGAGGTCGAGCCCGGTGCCGTGGGGGAGCGGCGCCAGCATCGCCGTCTGCAGCTCGCGGGCCACGTCGATGCGGTTCTGGATCAGGATCGCGCGCTCGAGGGCCTGACCCGTGTAGGCCGCGAGGGCCGCGGCCATGGGGCGCTCGCGCGAGTCGACACGGTGCGGGACGTCCCACAGCAGCTCGACGTAGCCGAGCAGGGGCCCCGAGCCGAACAGCGGCAGCCAGGCCACCGACCGGGCGCCGCGCCGGCGCAGGGCCTCGCGCTCGGTGGGGTCCAGCGGGCTGCCGGGGGCGTCGACGTCCTCGACCATGACGAGGTGCGCCGACTCCGACAGCCGCGGCGAGTCGTCGGCGAGCCGCAGGCGCATCTCGACCAGGCCGGCTCGGGGGTCGGAGAA
The DNA here is from genome assembly GCF_014841755.1 of Aeromicrobium sp. CFBP 8757. Lineage (NCBI taxonomy): Bacteria > Bacillati > Actinomycetota > Actinomycetes > Propionibacteriales > Nocardioidaceae > Aeromicrobium > Aeromicrobium sp. CFBP 8757. The sequence goes on along the minus strand of NZ_JACYUM010000002.1, from coordinate 131,991 downwards.
GCGGTCGAGCGCGCGGCGGACGTCGTCGAGCGAGCGGCACGAGTTCAGCACCTCGGCGACGGTCAGCAGCTGCTGCGACCGGTGCAGGAGGTCCTGCAGCTGGTCGTCGATCGCGTCGCGTCGCTCGCGCTCGCGGTCGGCGTCGAGGCGCGCGAGCAGCAGGCGCAGCTCGTTCGAGCAGTCGGTGGCGATGTCGTGCAGGATCGCCAGCTCGCGCTCGGTCCACTGCCGCGGCGACGTGTCGATCGCGCACAGCGAGCCCAGCACGTGGCCGTGGTCGTCGGTCAGGGGCGTGCCGAGGTAGCCGACGACGCCGATCTCGATCGTGGCGAGGTTGTCGCGCACGAGGGGCACCAGGCGGGCGTCCTCGATCACGAGGGGCTCGCCCGTCGTGACGACGTGCTGGCAGAACGAGTGGCTCAGCGGCGTCGACCGGCTGCTGGCCCACGGATCGGGCAGCCCGCACATGCCGGGGAACACCTGCTGGTCGGCCTGCACGAGCGACACCAGCGAGACGGGCACGCCGAGCTGGTCGCGGACCCGCTCGGCGAACCGCTCCATGCGGGCGTCGGAGCGCTCGGTCAGACCGAGGTCGGCGAGCGCCTCGAGACGCGACGGGTCGAGCACCACCGGTGAGGGTGGCGCGAGCCAGGTGCTGCTGTCTGTCACGTGGTCTGCCTGTTCGTGTGGATCCGCGTCGGGTGCAGGACGTGCACCGTGCCGGGACGAGGCCGACCGGCCCATACTACGCAGTCGCGGGCAGTCCGATGCGGTGATCGCCGGCGTAGACGTTGAAACCCCCGCCACGGCTGAAGCCCACGAGCGTCATGCCCGCCGACTCGGCGTGCTCGACGGCGAGCGACGACGGCGCCGACACGGCCGCGAGCACCGGGATGCCGGCCATGTGCGCCTTCTGGACGAGCTCGAACGAGGCGCGCCCCGACACCTGCAGGGCCGTGCCGCGCAGGGGCAGACGTCCCTCGCGCAGCGCCCACCCGACGACCTTGTCGACGGCGTTGTGACGCCCGACGTCCTCGCGCAGGCACAGCAGCTCGCCGTCGGGGCCGAACAGGCCGGCCGCGTGCACGCCGCCGGTGCGGTCGAAGACCTTCTGGTGCTCGCGCAGGCGGTCGGGGAGCGATCCCAGCAGCGCGGGGCTCCACGGGGTGTCGTCGTCGGTCAGGCCGAAGTGCGTCGCCTTGTGCACCGCGTCGATCGAGGCCGTGCCGCAGATGCCGCACGAGCTCGACGTGTAGACGTGGCGCTCGAGGCTCAGGTCGGGCGGCGCGGTGCCGGCGCTCAGCTCGGCGTCGATGACGTTGAACGTCTGCAGGCCCTGCTCGTCGGTGCCCGCGCAGAACCGCATCGACGCCAGCTGCTCGTTCGACCAGACGACGCCCTCGGAGACCAGGAAGCCCCCGACGAGGTCGAAGTCGTCGCCCGGCGAGCGCATCGTCACCGAGAACGAGGAGCCGTTGACGCGCACCTCGAGCGGTTCCTCGACCGCCAGCGAGTCCTCGCGTCCCATCGACGTCCCGTCGGCCGCGTAGCGCGCGACCCGCGTGCGTCGGACCAGTCGTCCTGCCATGCGTCCCACCTCTTTCGCGCGTAGCCTCGATCCTCGCACGATCCACCCAGCGTCTCGCGTCGAGCAGGGGCGTGACGGTGCGCACCTCTCGGGAGGCGACGGCGCCGATCGCGTGCGATGGTCGGTCCATGCCCCGCTCCCGCACCGCACTGGTCACCGGTGCCACCGGCTACATCGGCGCCCAGGTCGTCGCCCGCCTGCTCGAGGACGGGTGGACGGTCCGCGTGCTGACCCGCGACGCGTCCGGGCTCGCCGGACGTCCGTGGGCGTCCGACGTCGAGGTCGTCGAGGGCGACGCGCAGGACGCGGCCGTGCTGAGCCGTGCCGCCGAGGGCGCCGACGTCGCGTGGTTCCTGATCCACTCGATGACGGGCACGTACGAGTACGCGACGCGCGACCGCACGATCGCGACGCGCTTCGGGCAGGCCTGCCGGTCGGCGGGCGTCTCGCGCATCGTCTACCTGGGCGGTCTCTACCCCGACGACGTGACCCTGTCGCCGCACCTGGAGTCGCGCCGAGAGGTCGGCGAGATCCTGATGGAGTCGGGCGTGCCGACCGCCGTGCTGCAGGCCGGCATCGTCGTCGGTGCCGGGTCGGTGTCGTACGAGATGCTCGCGACCGCGACCGAGAAGCTGCCCGTCGTGGTGGCCCCCGACTGGCTCGCCCACCGCGTGCAGCCCATCGCGATCCGCGACGCCCTGCACTACCTCGTGGGGGCGGCGGACCTGCCGCCGTCGGTCAACCGGGCCTTCGACATCGGCGGGTCGGACGCGCTGGCGTACCGCGACCTCATCGCGGTCTACGCCGAGGTGGCGGGGCTGCGCCGCCGGCCGATCCTGACGGTGCCGATCCTGATGCCCCGCACGACGGCGCTGTGGGCGGGCATCCTCGCGCCCGTGCCGACGAGCCTGGCGAGCTCGCTGCTCGAGAGCCTCATGCTCGACATGGTGTGCCGCGAGCACGACCTCGACGACCTGATCGGCGCGCCCGCCGGCGGGGCGCTGAGCTTCCGCGAGGCCGTCGTGGCCGCCCGCGGGTCGCGCGACTGACCGACGTCAGCCGGGCAGCTCGTCGTTGGCGAGGATCTCGGCGGCCCGGCCGTCGTCCTTGGGCGCCAGCACCGAGACCGAGTCGTCGATGCGCTCGTTGACGTAGCGCAGGATCTCGGCGACGCTCGCGGCCACCGGCACCGCGAGGAACGCGCCCGTGATGCCGAACAGCGAGCCGCCGGCCGTGACGCTGAGCAGCACGACGGCGGGGTGCAGGTTCATGGTCTTGCCCTGCAGGATCGGCGAGAGGACGTTGCCCTCGAGCTGCTGCACCGCGATGACGATGATCAGCGCGATCAGCGCGTCCTTGTAGTCGTTGGTCACGAGGGTCACGAGCACCGCGACGCCGCCGCTCACGAAGGCGCCGACGATCGGGATGTACCCGCCGAAGAACGTGATGACGGCCAGGGGCAGGGCCAGGGGCGACCCGAGGATCGCCAGGCCGACGCCGATGATCAGGGCGTCGATGAACGAGACCAGGGTCTGCGTGCGGATGAAGCTGCCCAGGGTGGTCCAGACGCGTCCGAGCACCTCGGTGAGGTGGTCGCCCGCGCGGGCCCCGCCGAGCGTCCGGAGCCACGGCAGGAAGCGGTGGCCGTCCTTGATGAAGAAGAACGTCAGCATCAGGATCAGGACCAGGTTGATGATGATCGAGGTCGCGGTGCTGATGGTCGTGAAGACGCCCTCGCTGATCGCGCTGGCGCTGTCCTGCAGCTTGTCCTGCAGGGCCGCGATGGCGGCGCTGATCTGGTTCTCGGACAGGTTGAACGGCTCGCCCGTCAACCAGTCGCGCACCTCCTGCAGGCCCCCGGACGCGCTCGAGGCGATCTCGCCGGCCTGGTCGGTCACCTGCGGGATCAGGAACGTCACGACCGCGCCGAGCGTCGCGAGGAACGACACGATCACGATGCCGGCGGCCGCGGCGGCGGGCAGCCCCTTGCGGCGCATCCACGAGACGGGGGGCGACAGGACGGTCGCGACGATCAGGGCGATCGAGGCCGGGAACAGCACGACCCAGATGTGCCCGATGCCCCAGCCGGCGATGTAGGCGGCAGCGGCGATGACGATGATGCGAAGGCCCCAGCGCTGCAAGCCCGCGAAGGCGTCGTCGATGACGACGCCCCTGTCCCTGATGCTGCGCTGCTCGGCCACCTGACCACCCTAGTGGTCAAGCTGTCACCCGGCTCAGGAGGGATTCAGGCCCCAGTCGACGGGTTCGGCCCCCTGCTGCACGAGCAGCTCGTTGGCCCGGCTGAACGGCCGCGAGCCGAAGAAGCCGCGCGACGCCGACAGGGGGCTGGGGTGCACCGACTCGATCGCGGGCACGTCGCCCAGCAGGGGACGCAGGCCCTGCGCGTCGCGTCCCCACAGGATCGCGACGAGCGGGCGGTCGCGTGCCACGAGGGCGCGGATCGCCTGCTCGGTGACCGCCTCCCACCCCTTGCCGCGGTGGCTGGCCGAGGCGCCGGGTGCCACCGTCAGCACGCGGTTGAGCAGCAGGACGCCCTGCCGCGACCACGGCGTCAGGTCGCCCGACGGGGCCGGTGCGATGCCGAGGTCCGACTCGAGCTCGCGGTAGACGTTGACGAGGCTGCGCGGCAGCGGACGCACGTCGGGTGCGACCGAGAACGACAGTCCGACGGGGTGGCCGGGCGTCGGGTACGGGTCCTGGCCCGTGATCAGCACCTTGACGTCGGCCATGGGCTCGGCGAACGCGCGCAGGACGTCGTCGCCGGCCGGCAGGTACGAGCGGCCCGCCGCGACCTCGTCGCGCAGGAACTGCCCCATCGCGGCGATCTGGCCGGCGACGGGCTCGAGCGCCTCGGCCCAGTCGGGCGCCATCAGCTCGGACAGGGGGCGGCTCATGCGGTGCTCGCCTCCCGGGTGGCGGTGTCGTCCCGCAGCGCATGGGGTGCCAGCAGGCCGGCCAGCACGCAGCCCACGATCGGGACGAGGAAGGCCGTCGTGAGCGGCACCCAGTGCGTCAGGAGGCCGATGACGGACGGCCCGGCCAGCAGGCCCAGGTAGCCCATGCTCGTCACCCGCGCGAGGTAGGTGCCCGACGACGTCTCGCTGACGTTGCCGGCCGCCGTGAAGAACTGCGGCACGCACCCGGCGAGCCCGACGCCGAAGACGGCCCACGCGACGATCGCGAGGGCGGGGGTGGGGGCCAGCGCGGCACCCGCGAGACCCGCGGCACCCAGCATCGCGGCCCGGCTGACGTAGACCGCCGGGCCCCAGCGCGCGACGACGCGGTCGGCGAACAGCCGCACGACCGTCATGGTGGCCGAGAAGGCCCCGAAGGCGTAGGCCGCGACGGTCTCGGACGATCCCAGGGAGTCGCGCAGGTGCACCGTCGTCCAGTCGTAGGCGACGCCCTCGCCGAGCAGCAGGGCGAAGGCCAGCAGGCCGAGCAGCAGCACCCGCGACGTCCACGGCACGCGTCCGCGCGGCGGCGCGTCGGCGGCGGGCGGTGCCGCGGCGACGAACGACGTGCGCAGCGACAGGGCCACGCACACGCCGACCACGGCGACGCCGAGCAGGGTCGCGCGCACGTCGACGCCGAGGGCGATCAGGCTGCCGCCCAGCACCGACGCGAGCAGCCCGCCGAGCGAGAAGAAGGCGTGGAACGCGGCCATGATCGGCCGGCCGTAGGCGCGCTCGACGACGACGGCCTGCGAGTTCATCGACACCTCGATGAAGCCGTTGGCGAAGCCCAGCACCGCGAGGGCGGCGACGAGCTGCGTCGCGTCGGTGGCCAGACCCGGTCCGGGGACGGTCGCGACGAGCGCGCACGCCGACGCCGTCAGGACCGGCCGGCTGCCGAAGCGGTCGATCGCCGGGCCCGCGAGCTGCATGCCGATCCAGGCGGTGGCGCCGAGCACCAGCAGGAACAGGCCCAAGGTGGCCTGGTCGACGTCCGTGCGGTCCTTGATCGTGGGGATGTTGACGACCCACATGCCGAGCGTGAACCCGTTGAGCGCGAAGACCCCGAAGGTCGCGATCCGGGCGCGGGTGGGAGGCACCGTCCGAGCCTAGCCGCGGTCGGGGGAGGGCGACGACCGACGGTAGGCTGGTCCGGCTGTGTCAGCCATCGCCGCCTACCGCGCGCTCCTGCGGATCGTCGGGCCCGCCTACGTCCTCGTAGCCTTCCTCGGGCGGATCCCGCTTGCCATGAGCCAGCTCGGCGTCCTGGTGCTGGTCAGCGAGACGACCGGACGGTACGGCGTCGGCGGTGCCGCCGCCGGCATCCTCGCCATCTCGAACGCCCTCGGCTCGCCCCTGTTCGGATCGCTGTCCGACCGCATCGGCCAGCGTCCCGTCGTGCTGGTGCAGTCGCTGGCGGGGGCCGCGGGGCTCGCCGGCATCGTGGCCGTGACCCATCCCGACGCGGCCCAGGGCCTGATCTTCGTCGTCGCCGGCCTGACGGGGTTCGTGATGCCGCAGGTCGGCCCGCTCGCGCGCGTCCGGTGGCGACCCATCACGCGCGACGCCGGCGACCAGCGCCGGCTCGTCGACGCCGCCTTCTCGTACGAGGGCGCGGCCGACGAGGCGTCGTTCGTGCTCGGCCCGGCCATGATCGGCGTCCTGGCGATCCTGGCCGAGCCCGCCGGGGCGCTGCTCGCCGCCGCGGTGCTGCTCGCGGTGTTCGGCTCGTGGTTCGCGGTGCACCCCACGTCGGCGCTGGTCGGTCGTCGCACGGTGCTGGGCGGTGAAGGCACCGAGCCGCTCTTCACGGGCGTGTTCGTCGTGCTGCTGCTGGCGCAGGTGTGCGTCGGCATGATCTTCGGCAGCGTCCAGACCGGCACGACGGTGCTGGCCACCGCCGAGGGGCAGGCCGGGCTGGCGGGCCTGATCCACGCCGTGCTCGGCATCGGCAGCGTCATCGCGGGCCTGGCGATCACGGGGCTGCCCGAGCGCGTCCTGTACGCGACGCGCATGGCCGTGGCGGCGCTGGGCCTGCTGGTGCTGGCCGCACCGCTGCTGCTGGTCGACTCGCTGCCGTCGCTGATCGGTGTCATCGCGCTGCTGGGCTTCGCCGTCGCTCCCTACATGATCAGCAACTTCGCGCTCGCGGGCATCCTCGTGCCGGTGCACCGGGTCAGCGCCGCGATGACGATGCTGGCCGGCGCCACCGGCATCGGGTACGCGCTCGGTGCCGCGCTGGCGGGGCGTCTCGCCGACGCCAGCGGACACACCGCCGCCTTCGCCGTGACGGTCTCGGCCGCCGGGCTGGCCGTCGTGATCTCGCTGGCGTCCAACCGCGCGCTGCGCCAGGCCGTCCCCGTCGACCAGGGCTACTGACGCGCCGCAGACGTCGTCAGAGCGCGCTGAGCGGGGTGACGTCGAGGCCGAGCGCCTCGCCGACCGGCCCGTTGACGAGCTTGCCGTCGTGCGTGCTGAGCCCGCCCGCGAGCGCCGCGTCGTCCGTCACGGCCTGCTTCCAGCCCTTGTTCGCGAGCGCGACGGCGTACGGCAGCGTGACGTTGGTCAGGGCGTACGTCGACGTCCGCGGGACGGCGCCGGGCATGTTGGCGACGCAGTAGAAGATCGAGTCGTGCACCCGGAACGTCGGGTCGTCGTGCGTCGTGGCGCGCGAGCTCTCGAAGCAGCCGCCCTGGTCGATCGCGATGTCGACCAGCACCGAGCCCGGACGCATCTGGGCGACCAGGTCGTCGCTGACGATCGTCGGCGCCTTGGCGCCCGGCACCAGCACGGCGCCGATGACCAGGTCGGCCTCGCGGACGGCCTTCTCGACGGCGAACGAGCTCGACGCGACCGTCGTGATCATGCCCTGGAAGCGCGCGTCGACGGCGCGCAGCTTGGCGACGTCGAGGTCGAGGATCTCGACCCGCGCGCCCATGCCCCGGGCGACCTCGGCCGCGTTGACGCCCGACACGCCGGCACCGATCACGACGACGTCGGCGGGGTAGACGCCCGGCACGCCTCCGGGCAGCACGCCGCGGCCGCCGTTGCTGGCCATCAGGTGCTGGAAGCCGACCTGCGGAGCCAGACGTCCCGCGACCTCCGACATCGGCGCCAGCAGCGGCAGCGACCGGTCGGGCAGCTGCACCGTCTCGTACGCGATCGACGTCGTGCCGGACGCCAGCAGCGCGTCGGTGCACGGCCGGCTGGCGGCGAGGTGCAGGTAGGTGAAGAGGGTCTGCCCGCGGCGCATGCGGCCGTACTCCTCGGCGATCGGCTCCTTGACCTTCAGCACGAGCTCGGCCGAGGCCCACACCTCGTCGGCGGTGCCGAGGATCTTCGCGCCGGCGGCGACGTACTCCTCGTCGGGGATCGACGACCCGAGGCCGGCGCCCGTCTCGATCACGACGTCGTGACCGTGGCGGGTCAGCTCGTGCACGCCGGCCGGCGTGATGGCGACGCGGTACTCGTGGTTCTTGATCTCGCGGGGGACACCGACCAGCATGAGCTGCTCCTTCGACGGGGAATGTCCCTCTATCCTGAAGTAACTGCGGAACCAGCGGCAACAACGTGAACAAGATTCTGTAGACTCGCGCTCATCGGTGACTTGTGCCGATCGGAGCCGCCCAGGAGGCGCTGTGGCGAAGGATGTTCACGACCTCGACCGGCTCGACGCCCGCATCGTGTCGGCGCTGCGGCGCGAGGGACGGCTGCCCAACAACGCGCTGGCGGCGTCCGTCGGCGTCGCGGCGTCCACGTGCCTGACCCGTGTGCGGTCCCTCGTCGAGCGTGGCGTCATCTCCGGCTTCCACGCCGAGGTCGACCCCGCGTGGTTCGGCCGGCCCATCCAGGCCATGATCGCGGTGCGCCTGCGCAGCGACGCCCGCGGCGCGATCAGCGAGTTCTCCGACCGGATGGCCGCGATGCCCGAGGTGCTGAACGTGTACTTCCTGGCCGGTGCCGACGACTTCCACGTGCACGTCGCGGCCAGGGACCCCGACGACCTGCGGACGTTCGTGGTCGACCACCTGAGCTCGGCGCCCGAGGTCGCGCTGACCGAGACCAACCTGATCTTCGAGCACAAGCGCGGACGCCTGTCGGAGTGAGCGGGCTCAGTCCGTCAGGGTGATGTCCTTGAACCACGAGTCGGTCGCGTAGTCGGTGACCCAGCCCAGGGCGAGGTAGAGCTGGTCGGCACTGGTGGGGGAGTCGTCGTCGACCTCGAGGCCGACGCGGTCGCGTCCGCGCTGCGCGGCGTCGGCGATCACGGTGCCGAGCAGCGACTTGGCCACGCCGCGTCCGCGGGCGGCGCGGTTGACGCCGATGTACTCGACGTACGAGCCCTCGACGCCGCCCTCGGGGGCAGACAGCACCGAGCACACGACGGTGCCCGCCGCGACGGGCTCACCGCCGTCCTCGGGCTCGACGTAGGCGAGCCACCAGTGGTCCCAGCGGTGGCCGGGCTCCTCGCGCAGACGCTGCACGAACTCGGGGAAGCTCTCGCGGTAGTTGTTGAAGTGGTCCTCGAACGACTCCTCGAGCATCTGGTGCACGGTCTGCAGGTCGGAGGCGATCGGGAAGCCGTTCTCGTGCTTCTCGACCGGGCGCACGACGACGCCCGCGCGCGGCTCGAGCCCCGCGTCGGCGGGGGTCACGGGCCGGTTCATGTGCAGCCACGTGCGGCGCTTGGTGTAGCCGGCGAGCGCGAGCCACCCGGCCTGGCGCGTGTCGGTCGCGAACGGGCTCTCGTCGAGCCGCGTCTCGTCGACGCCGCGCAGGCGGGCCATGCCGATCGCGACGTCCTCGGCCCACGCGTAGAAGATGCGCGCGATCGAGTCGATCTCGTGCACGTCGCGGTCGAAGTAGCCCCAGATCAGGGCACGTCCGGCGGCCCGGTCGTGCACCGTGATCCAGGCGCGGGGCACGTCGTCCTCGCCGACGGCGACGATCTGGCGGCGCGTCCACGACGCCTGACCCGCGACCTCGGACTCGATGCCGGCCGGGTCGATGTGCGCCTCGCCGGTGCCCTGCAGCTCGTCGAGGTGACGCAGTGCGACGAGGGCGTCGATGTCGCCGTAACCGGGCACCCGAGCCGTCCACGGTCCGGGGAGGACGGGCAGGTCGAGGTTGTCGCTGAGGGATTCGGTCATCGCGGACACCCTACCCATCGCGCGGGTTGCGTCAGCGGGTCAGGCGCGACTCGAGGGCCGCGCGGGCAGCCGGCCACTCGTCGTCGAGCATCGAGAACGTCACGGTGTCGCGCCACGACCCGTCGGGTCGCAGCCTGTGCTTGCGCAGGACGCCCTCGCGCCGGGCACCGAGCCGCGCGATGGCCGCCTGCGACCGCTCGTTGCGGGCGTCGGTGTGCCACACGACCCGCACGCAGCCGAGGTCGTCGAACGCGCGCCGCATCAGCAGCAGCTTCGCCTCGGTGTTGACCCCCGACCGCCAGGCCCGCCGCGCGAGCCACGTCCACCCGATCGCGACGGTGCGCATCGCGGGGTCGACGTCGTAGAACGCCGTCATGCCGAGGACGTCGCCGGTCGTGGCGTCGACCTGTACCCACGGGACGGCCGGACCGTCCAGGTAGCGCGAGACCATCGCGTCGGCGTCGGCGAGCGTGCGGGGGCGCAGGAACGTCAGCCACCGGAACACCTCGTCGTCGTCGGCCGCGGCCAGCAGCGCCTGGGCGTGCTCGGGGGCCAGCGGCTCGAGCCGGACGTGAGTGCCCGACAGCACGGGACGGGCCGTGAAGTCGCGGGCGTCGAGCATGGTCGAAGACTCTCAGACCCGCGTCAGCGCGGGTAGAGCAGCCTGAAGCGCTCGAGCACGACCGGCATCGAGGGCGAGAAGCCCCGCCCGTTGGTGGAGTGGAGGTCGAAGTAGCGCTGGTGGACGTCGCGCCAGTACTCGTACGAGCGGTCGCCCTCGCCCTCGAGGTGGGCGTGCTCGGCGTCGACCTCGTCGAACGGTACGACGTCGACCCGGACGATCTCGATCAGCGCGCGGGGCCGCTCCTCGCCGTCGAGGATGATCGCGAGGTCGCCGACCTGCGGCATGGGCTCGCCGTCGTGCTCGAAGTCCCACAGGGCGCTCGACGTCGCGGTCTTGGTGCCGGCGAGGACGAGTGCCAGCAGCTCCTCGGCGTGCTCGGGCGTCGCCCCGAAGGCCCACGCGGGCGGTGCGAGCGCCTCGGCGGAGTACGTGCCGAGGTACCCGGGCACGGGGTTGGTGCGGGTCTGGTGGCGCGCCGCGGTCCAGAAGGCGTCGATCTCCTCGGCGGTCATGCGGTCATCCTCTCAGGACGACGGGCGGCCGTCGCGCGGGTCGTCCGTGGGACGATCTCGTGGTGAGTGCCACGCTGGTCGCCAAGTCCCTGTCCGGTGGTCACGCCCACCGCACCCTGTTCGAGGGGCTCGACCTGACGGTCGCCCCCGGTGACGTCGTGGGGGTCGTGGGCTCCAACGGTGCGGGCAAGTCGACGCTGCTGCAGATCTTGGCCGGCCGCACCGCGCCGCTGGCCGGCATGGTGTCGACGGCCCCGTCCGACGCGTTCGTCGGCTGGCTGCCGCAGGAGCACGAGCGGCTCGTGGGCGAGACCGTCGCGGCGCACCTGGCCCGGCGCACCGGGGCGGCCGCCGCGACCGAGGCCATGGAACGCACCGCCGCGGCGCTCGGGTCGGGCGCGCCGGACGCCGACGACGAGTACGCCGTCGCGCTCGACCGCTGGCTCGCCTCCGGGGCGCCCGACCTCGACGAGCGCATCCCGTCGGTGCTGGGCGACCTGCGCCTCGGCCTCGACGGCGACGCCCTCATGACGTCGCTGTCGGGCGGTCAGGCGGCGCGCGTCGGCCTGGCGGCCCTGCTGCTGAGCCGGTTCGACGTCGTCCTGCTCGACGAGCCGACCAACGACCTCGACCTCGACGGCCTCGACCGTCTCGAGCGGATGGTCGACGGGATGAGGTCCGGCATCGTGCTGGTCTCGCACGACCGCGAGTTCCTCGCGCGGTGCGTCACGCGTGTCGTCGAGCTCGACCTCGCCCAGCAGCTGGTGCGCGTGCACGACGGCGGCTACGACTCGTTCCTGGAGGAGCGCGAGATCGCCCGGCGCCACGCCCGCGAGGCGTACGAGCAGTTCGCCGGCACGAAGGCCGATCTGGTGGCGCGGGCCCGCACGCAGCGCGAGTGGAGCTCGCAGGGCGTCCGCAACGCCATGAAGAAGAGTCCCGACAACGACAAGATCCGTCGCAAGGCGCAGACCGAGTCGTCCGAGAAGCAGGGGCAGAAGGTGCGGCAGATGGAGTCGCGCATCGCCCGGCTCGAGGAGGTCGAGGAGCCGCGCAAGGAGTGGGAGCTGCGCTTCGAGATCGCCGCCGCACCCCGCTCGAGCGCCGTCGTGGCGACGCTCGACGCCGCGACCGTCCGCCGCGGCGACTTCACGCTCGGTCCGGTCACGGCCCAGGTCGACGCCGGCGACCGCATCGGCATCACGGGGCCCAACGGGGCGGGCAAGACGACGCTGCTGAAGCTGCTGCTGGGCGGCCTCGAGCCCGACGACGGACGCGCGTCGCGCGGGGCGTCGATGCAGGTCGGCGTGATCGACCAGGCCCGGTCGGTGCTGCCGGACGACCTGGTGCTGGGCGACGCGTTCGAGGCAGCCGTGCCCGATCTGTCGCCGGCCGACGTCCGCACCGTGATGGCCAAGTTCGGGCTCAAGGCCGACCAGGTCGGCAGCGTCGTGGGGCGCCTGTCTCCCGGCGAGCGCACGCGGGCGGCGATGGCGCTGCTGCAGGCGCGGGCCGTCAACGTCCTGGTGCTCGACGAGCCCACCAACCACCTCGACCTGCCCGCGATCGAGCAGCTCGAGCAGGCGCTGGCGGCCTACGACGGCGCCCTGCTGCTGGTCTCGCACGACCGACGCCTGCTCGACAACGTCGACCTGCACCAGCGCTGGCACGTCGACGCGGGCCGCCTCACCCAGGCCTAGGCCCACTGCACCGCAGCCCAGAAGTGCGGAGAACCGGACCTTCTCGCCGAGGCGAAAGGGTCCGGTCCTCCGCATGTCTGGGCCGGGCGGGGGCGGTGGGTCAGTCGCGGACCACCCGCACCTTCACGGTCTTGGTCACCGTACGGCCGCCGATCGTCATCGAGACCCTGACCTTGTGCGTGCCGATCTTCGCTCGTGAACCGATCCTCAGCGTGAACGACATCTTGCGGGTCGCCCCGGGTCGGAGCGACCTGACCGTGACGTTCTTGCGACCCGATGCGCGCAGCGCCTTGGCGGGCCTGGCCGAGACGGTCGACCGCAGGGCATCACCCGTCAGGTTCCTCACCGAGAAGGTCAGCCGGACCTTGTCACCCTGCTCGACGCGGGTGGTCTTGGAGGCTGTGCGGAGCACGACCGACCCCGCGGCACCGCGCGGGCCCTGAGGTCCCTGCGGGCCCTGGGGGCCGGTGGCGCCGGGCGTGCCCGACTCGCCGCCCGGTCCCTGGGGGCCCGACGGACCAGCAGGTCCGGTGGCACCCTCGGGCCCGGTGTCACCCTTCGGGGCGACGGTGCTGAGCCCCGTGAGGGGCACCTCTGTCCGTCCCTCGGGGGTGTTGGCCTCGACCACGAGCTCCGCGGTCGAGGTCTTCTCGGCGACCGACGGCGAGAACCGGACGAGCACCTCGCACGAGGCGCCCGGCGCGATCGCGTCGCCGATGCACTGCTCGCCGGCCAGCACGAACTCCCCGGCCGGGCTGCTGCCGGTCTCGGCGATGCCGATGCGCGAGACCTTCAGCGGCTGGTCACCGCGGTTGGTCACGACGACCCGCTGACCCGCTCCGGTCGTGCCGACCGGCTGCGACGTGAAGACGGGCGCCGGTGCGTCGATGCGCGGTCCGGGCCCCTCGAAGGCCACGACCTTGACGGTCCGTCGACCCACGACGGGTGCGGTCGAGGCCGCGTCGGTGAGCTCACGCATCGAGTCGTTCGTGACCTCCAGCGTCACCTCTCCGGTGCGCAGCCCCGTCAGCTCCCGCGTCTCGGGGTCGAGGATCGCGATCTTCTTGGCCGATCGGGCGGCCCTGACGGCGGCGTCGCCCGAACCGATCGCGAGCGACGCGTCGCCCGACCAGTGGACCGACATCGGATAGGCCAGCGGCACGACCCGGCTGCCCGCCACGACACCGGACGGCTGGACGACGTGGCCGCCGACCGTCGTGGTGCGGCTGACCTCGACGGTCTCGGGTGCCTCGACGACGGTCTCCTGCGAGAATGCGCGGACGTCGGCGGTGAGCCACTGCTGCCCTGCGGAGGCGTCGCGGTCGACGTCCCACCTCAGCCAGCCCGTGATGCCTCCCCGGTCGGGGACGCCGTACGGCGACTTGCCCGACGAGGGCAGGACGACGAACGGCACCCCCTCGACGCGGTCGACGTTCGCGATCTGCGCGTGCGAGCCGACCATCGCGACGCCCTTGTCGCTCTCGGTGCGGAAGTCCGTCAGCAGCTTCTGGACGAGCCGCACCTCCGTGCGGTCGGTCAGCTGGCTCGAGTCGGTCTCGGCGGGATCGTTGGTCGGGTGGTGGGCGAAGACCATGACGTTGCGGACGTCCGGGTCGTCCTTCGCGGTCGAGAGCGCCTTCTGCAGCATCGGCAGCTGGTCCCAGTCGGATCCGCGCAGGCTGCCGAGCGCGCTGTTGAGCAGCACGAACCGGGTGCCCTTGTGGTCGAACGTGCGGTAGGGGCGGCCGAACTCGGACTCCCAGGCCGCGAGGGTCGACTGGACGTTGCCGAGACCGTACGACTCGTGGTTGCCCGGCACGTAGTAGCAGGGCACGGTGCCCTTGGCCGGGTCGGGCGTGCTGTCCTCGTCGGGCTCGTCGCCGAGACCGATGAGGTCGCAGCCGCCCTCCTCGAGGGTCTTGCGGGCCAGCGCGATGTCCTCGGGCAGGCCGCGGTCGACGATGTCGCCATTCAGGACGATCAGGTCGGGCTCCTGGGCGCGGATGCGGGCCAGGGCCGCGATCGCGACCTTGGTCAGCTCGGGCTGTGCTGCGGTGAATTGGACGTCCGAGAGGGTCGCGAAGCTCCAGTCGGTGTCGGGGTCGGTCGCGCCGTCGGGCGAGAACAGCGGGTCCGACCGCAGCGGTTCCTGCCCGGGCAGCTCGATCTCGGACGGGACGTCGGCCTCGACGCCGCCGAAGACCATCGAGCCGGCCTTCTGTTGGTCGGGCGCGGTGTTGATGCCCTGGAAGGAGTTCCAGCGCACCGGGAACGTCGCGGTCGACGGGATGGTGAAGGTGACGTACTGCCACGGGTCGTTCGCGCCGACGCCGAGCGGCTCCAGGCCGGTGCCGTAGAGGCCGTACGACTTCATGGTGGAGTCCCAGAAGCCGGCGTAGGTCAGTCCGGACGGCACGAGGACGTCCGACTTCACCTTCAGACGGACCCGGAGGGGCTGTCCCGGGATCTCGACCCAGCGGGCAGGGACGCTCGCCGCGGTGATGCCCTTGTTGCGGGCGGCAGGGAAGTCGAGGCGTAGGCCGTCGCCGACCTTCGAGATGCCGGTCACGGCGCTGGTGGGGTTGCCGGTCCAGCGGCCCGTCGCGGCGGCCGCGTCGTCGAAGGCGTACGGCCTGACCACCTGCACGCCCACCGTGATGGGCAGCCGGGCGGTGCGGCCGCCGGCCGTGAGCACCATGACGGTCCCGCCGTCGGTGAGCGGCGTGATCTTCAGGCCGGTGCCGGACGGCGTGACCTTGACGACCGAGCGGTCGTAGTCGAGATCGAGGTCGGTCGACTCGACGGGGGCCGTGAAGCCCTGGCTGTCACGCCCGGTGACCCGCAGCGTGACGGCGTTGGCGGCGACCGGGTCGGTGATGGCGAGCCGGCTCTGCGAGAGCTCGAGGGTCCGCAGGGGCCGCAGCACCTGGACGCGGGCGTCGCCCTGGCCGCCGTCGGCGGTTCCCTTGACCGTGATCGTGCCGGTCGCGTCGGCAGGCGCCGCGAGCAGCCCGTTGTCGACCGTGCCGACCGACGTGCTCCAGCGGACGTCGCCGCGTGCCAGCGCGACAGGTGTGAGGTGGTCGTCGACGGCCTTGGCGCGCAGGGTGCGGTGCAGCCCCGGGAAGACCTTCGCGTCACCCGTGCCGGGCGTGATGACGAGGTCCTCGGCCGTGCCCGACCCGGGCGACACGAAGACGCCGACGCCGTTGGGGTCGAGGCGCTCGGCCCCGTCGGAGGGGCTGTTGCGGACCGTCGCCGCGGTCTCGCCCAAGGGGCGAGCCACCATCGTGGTTGAGCCGCCGCCGTCGAGGTTCCAGGCCGTCTCGGCGCCCTGGCCGACCATGAAGGCCGCAAGCTCGCGCATCGTCATGCCGTTGACGGGCGACTGTCGACCGTCGTTGGTGACGAGGAGCATGGTCCGGCCGCCGTCCTTGAAGCCGATGACGGTGCGAGGGTGGACGTCGTTGTCGAGCTCTCCGTCGGGTCGCGCGACGCCGTCGCGCACCAGCTCACGGTTGGAGCCGATGACGAACTTCATCTGCTCGGCGACGTCGTCGCGCAGGTCGTACGCCAGCGTCGCGGGGTCGCCGGGGGCGAGCGCGCGGATGGCCGTGGCTCCTGCCTCGCGGCCGACCAGGACGAAGGCGCCCGCCGGGATCTGCCCCGATCCGGCCGAGGCGGCGTCGACGGAGACCACCGTGTCGTCCTGCACGAGCACCGACGCCACGTCGGTGGCCCCACCGACGCCGATCGCGCGGCTGTAGGTCCCCCAGCGCGGGGTGTAGGCGACGATCGCGCCGGTGGGCGACCCGGCGAGCGTGTTGGCCGCGTTGAGGGAGGCGACCGGGTGGTCGGTTCCGGCGAAGGTGGCCTTGGCATCGAGCGTCATGTCGACGGCGCGGCCGATGCCGTCCGTGCCGACCCCGACGTGCGTCCACGCGCCGACGTCCGACGACTTGAGCAGCTCGCCGCCCTTGACCTCGGCGCCCAGCGGGGCGCCGGAGCTGTTGATGTCGAAGAAGTCGCCGTTGACGCCGGCGACGGCCCCCGCCTTGTTCGCCTTCGACGAGATCGGGTTGCGCTCGGTGACGGTGTCGCCCGACAGCAGGTCGCTGGTCACGGCCGGATTGGCGAGGTCGACGCTCAGGACGCGCTGGTCGTACCAGCCGCTCGGCGTGACCGACGTCAGGCTCCGCAGCGTGATGCCGGGACCGATGGGCTCGGTCTCGTCGACGAGCGAGAGGGCGTCCTCGGTGGACGGCGCGACGGCGACGGCGGTGGTGAGCCGTGTCGGCGCAGGGGCGGCCGAGGCAGGGCCTGCGCCGAGCACGCCGGCGGCCAGGGTGGAGACCACGACGGTCGACAGGAACGGCCGCAGCCGTCGTCGACTCGGTCTGGTGCTGCAGGGGATCATTCGGGTCCTCAGAGGTGAGTTCGTCGCAGCCGCGATCGCGGCCAGACGAATTCACGCAGGACACCGCCAACACCAGACATCCGTCCATCACCCGGGAGATGACGTCTGGGCGAAAGGATGTCAGTCAGGGTGTCGGGCCCCGCTCAGACGGGGCGGGGGTTCTTCTCGTGCAGCTCGCGGTCGGCCGTCAGCTCCTCGAGGAAGTTGTTGGCCCACAGCTCGATGTCGTTCTCCATGACCTGCTTGCGCATCGCTTTCATGCGCCGCCCGTTCTCGCGGGGGCTGGCGTTGATGGCCGCGAGCATCATGCTCTTCATGCCGTTGATGTCGTGCGGGTTGACCTGGTAGGCCGACTTCAGCTCGGACGCCGCTCCGGCGAACTCGCTGAGCACCAGGGCGCCGGCGTCGTCGTAGCGGCACGCGACGTACTCCTTGGCGACGAGGTTCATGCCGTCGCGCAGCGGCGTGACGACCATGACGTCGGCCGCCCGGTACAGCGCCGCCATCTCCTGGCGGGGGTACGACGCGTGCAGGTACGTGACGGGCTGCTGGCCGATCCGGCCGACGTCGCCGTTGATGCGGCCGACCAGACGGTTGATGTCGTCGCGCAGCAGCTTGTACTGCTGGACGCGCTCGCGCGACGGGGTCGCGACCTGCACGAACACCGCGTCGTCGACGTGCACCGAGCCGTCGGAGATGAGCTCGCCGAACGCGCGCAGCCGCTGCCGCAGGCCCTTGGTGTAGTCGAGCCGGTCGATGCCCAGCAGGATCGTCTTCGGGCTGCCGAGGCTCTCGCGGATCTCGGCGGCGCGGGCGATGACCTCGGGCGTGCGGGCGAGCTCCTCGAAGCCGGCCGCGTCGATCGAGATCGGGTACGCCTTGGCGAGCACCGTGCGCCCGTCGGGCAGGTAGATCATGTCGCGGTGTGTCTTGTGCCCGACGCGCTGGCGCACGAGGCGGACGAAGTTCTGCGCCGCGCCGGGCATCTGGAAGCCCACCAGGTCGGCGCCCAGCAGACCCTCGAGGATCTCGCGGCGCCACGGCAGCTGCTGGAACAGCTCGGTCGGGGGGAACGGGATGTGCAGGAAGAAGCCGATGCGCAGGTCGGGGCGCAGCTCGCGCAGCATCGTCGGAACGAGCTGCAGCTGGTAGTCCTGCACCCACACGACGGCGCCCTCGTTGGCGACCTGGGCCGCCTTCTCGGCGAAGCGCCGGTTGACGCGGACGTACGAGTCCCACCACTCGCGGTGGAACTCCGGGGGCGCGACGACGTCGTGGTACAGCGGCCACAGCGTCGCGTTCGAGAAGCCCTCGTAGTACTCCTCGACCTCGTCGTTGCTCAGCGGCACCGGGACGAGGTGCATGCCGTTGTGGTCGAAGTCCTTGACCTTCTCGTCGGCGGCGCCGTGCCAGCCGATCCACGCCCCGCCGTTGCTCTTCATGACCGGCTCGAGAGCCGTCACGAGCCCGCCGGGGGAGGTGCGCCACAACGTGTCGCCATTGGGGGCGGTGACGCGGTCGACCGGAAGTCGGTTGGCGATCACCACGAAGTCTGCGGTGCCTGTGGCCATGTCGTCACCCTAGCGCCGACGGCGGCTCTCTACCGGCGTGCGACACCGATCTGCTCCAGGATCGTGTCCATCTGCCGCTGGATCGAGACGGTCTGGTCGAGCGGCAGCACCGCCGACGTGGTCGTGCCGGCCCGCAGGCAGGCCGCGACCTCCTCGATCTCGTGGGCGTAGCCGCGCCCCGTGACGGGCAGCGCGACGTCCTCGCGGTCGTCGCCGCGCACGACCGTGAAGCCGTCGGGGTGGTGGAAGCGTCCGGGCACCTCGATGCGTCCGGCGTCGCCCGCCACGACGGCCCGGTTGTCGCCCAGCGCGACCTGGGTCCAGGCGATGCTCGCGACGGCGCCCGACGCGTAGGTCAGGGTCGCACCGCCGCTGAGGTCGACACCGGACTCCGACACGACGCCGGCCGCCGCGATCTGCTGCGGCTCGCCCAGCACGAGGTGCGCGAACGTCAGGGGGTAGATGCCGACGTCGAGCAGCGCGCTGGCCCCGAGGTCGAGGTCCCACAGCCGGGCGACGTCGCGGCGGCCGACGAAGCCGAGCTCGGCGCGCACCTGGCGGACGGTGCCGAGGTCGTCGCCCGCCGCGATCTCGGCGAGCCGCCGGATGTTGGGGTTGGTGCGCATCCACATCGCCTCGGCGAAGAACAGGCCGTGCTGCTCCGCCTCGGCCACGAGGGTCGCGGAGTCGTCGGCGTTCATCGTCAGCGCCTTCTCGCACAGGACGTGCTTGCCGGCCGCGAAGCACAGGCGGACGTCCTCGAGGTGGCGGCCGTGCGGCGTCGCGACGTAGACGACGTCGACGTCCGGGTCGGCGACGAGCTCCTCGTACGACCCGTGGGCGCGGGCGGCGCCGTGGCGGGCCGCGAACCCCCGCGCTGCGTCGGGGCGCCGCGAGCCGACGGCGGCGAGCTCGTTGTCGGGCACGAGAGCCAGGTCGGCGGCGAACTTCTCGGCGATCCCGCCGGTGGCGAGGATGCCCCAGCGGACGGGTGTCGTGGTCGTCATGCTCCTCACTGTGCCACTGCGCCCGTCCGCCGTCTCCGCAGGTGAATGACACAGGTGTGATTCGTGCCGTACCATCGGGGACATGAGTGCTGTGGAGAGGTCGGACGCGCAGGGTTCGGCGGTCGCCGCGTCCCTGTCGGACCGCGACCGCGAGATCCTGGCGCTCGAGCGTCTGTGGTGGCAGTACGCCGGTGCCAAGGAGCAGGCGATCCGCGACAAGTTCGACATGTCCGCGACCCGCTACTACCAGGTGCTCAACGCCCTGATCGACCGCGAGGACGCCTTGGCGTTCGACCCGCTGCTGGTCAAGCGTCTCCGTCGCCTCCGTGCGCAGCGTCAGCGCAGCCGCTCGGCCAGGCGCCTCGGCATCGACCTCTGAGCGCGCGATGGTGGCGCATCGCAAGAACGTCCCTGCTCCACGGGCCTTCGTCCCGTCGAGCTGGTTCATCGTCCTGACCGTCATGGTCGTCATCGGCGGCGCGGGCTGGCTCGGCTGGCTGCTGCTCGACGACGATCCCGCAGCGCCCGCCGACACGGCCGCCCCCGTCGCGAGCGCCACCCCCACGCCCGCGCCCGCCGACGAGTCACCCACGCCCGCTGACGAGTCACCGACGCCCGCTGACGAGTCACCCACGCCCGCTGACGAGTCGCCCACGCCCGCTGACGAGTCACCCACGCCCGCCGACGAGCGCACGGCGCCGGTCTCGGTGCTCAACAACTCGGGCGTCGTGGGCGCCGCGCGCGCGTTCTCGGCCAAGGTCACGAGCACCGGATGGACGCTCGGGGGCGTCGGCAACTGGACGGGGTCGATCCCGTCCAACACGGTCTACTACCCGCCGGGCCTGCAGGCGCAGGCCGAGCTGCTCGCCGCGGACGTCGGGATCGCCCGGGTGCGACCGAGTGTCTCGCCGATGCGGACGGACCGGTTGACGATCATCTTGTCGGGAACGCAATGATCGAGGGCATGGCCCCGACCCCTCGCGCATCCGACATCCGTGACTCCGTCGTCGCCGATCCCGCCGGGACCCTGGTCGCGCTCGACTTCGACGGGACGCTCTCCCACATCGTCGACGACCCCACGCGGGCCTTCGCCCACCCCGACTCGGTCGAGGCGCTGGGCCGCCTCGGGTCGGTGCTGGGGCAGCTCGCGATCATCACGGGACGACCGGTCCGCCAGGCGCTCGAGCTGGGCGGGTTCGAGGGACGACCGGGCTTCGAGCGCCTCGTGATCTTCGGCCAGTACGGCGCCGAGCGATGGAACGCCGCGGACGGCGCGGTGTCCGACCCCGAGCGTCCCGAGGCCGTCGCACGGCTCGCTGCCACGCTGCCCGGATGGCTCGCCGAGCGCGGTGCCGGCGACGTCCGCATCGAGGACAAGGGGCTCGCGGTCGCCCTGCACACCCGCGGTGTCGACCCGTCGCTCATGGACGCGCTGCGCGAGCCCGTGGCCGCCCTGGCCGCCGGCCTGGGCCTGGCGGTCGAGCCGGGGCGCCAGGTCATCGAGCTGCGGGGCCTGGGCCACGACAAGGGTGCCGCGCTGCGCACGATCGCGGCCGAGAGCGGCGCGCGGCAGATCGTCTTCGGCGGCGACGACCTCGGCGACCTGCCCGCGTTCTCGGCGGTCGAGGAGCTGCGGACGCAGGGTGTCGGCGGTCTGCTGCTGTGCTCGGCATCGGCCGAGCAGGACGCGCTCGTGGCCCGGGCCGACGTCGTCCTCGACGGCCCCGACGCCGTCGCCGCCTGGCTGCAGGCGCTCGCGGACGACGTCGTCCCCGCCTGACCCCGACGTCTCCGTCGCTGCGTCATGCGAACCGAGGTGCGAGGGCCCCAGATTCGATGACGCAAGGGGCGTCCACAGGCGGGCGCACGGCCCGTCGGGGTCCCCAGGCGGGACATGCCGGGGTCGTCGCGTCTCGAGCAGGCGTGATCGTCGAGGGATGTTCTCCCTCGACCACGTCCCGCCGCGGCTTCGCGCGGCGCTGGCCGACGTCGCGACGTCGCGACGGCGCAGAGCGGCGTCGTGTCGCGGCGTGAACTGCACCGACTCGGCGTCACGCGGTGGATGATCGCCGCCAACCTCCGCGCACAGCGCTGGCGATCGCACGGTCGGCAGTCGATCTGCCTGCATACCGGGACGCTCGCCGCGCCTGCCGCCCGTTGGTGCGCCGTCATCGAGGCAGGCCCCCGTTCGGCGCTCGACGGCGTCAGCGCGCTCGAGGCCGCCGGGCTGAGAGGGTTCGACGGCACGGACTCGATCAGGGTGTCGGTGCCGCGCGGTGCTCGCGCCGTGCGGAGTCCGGGTCTGGTGGTGCGCCAGACCCGACGGCTGCAGCGGTCGGACGTCGTCGAAGTCGGCGTTCCCCGGGTTCGTGTGCCGATCGCAGCCGTTCGCGCCGCGCTGTGGGCTGTCAGCGACCGGCAGGCCGCCATGATCCTCGCCATGGTGGTCCAGCAACGCCTGTGCCGAGCTGTCGACATTGGCGAGGCGCTGCTCGCCGTCAGACGCCACCGGCGCAGGAGGATGCTCGAGGCGGTGGTCCTCGACCTGATCGATGGTGCACAGGCGATGGGTGAGCTCGACTTCGCGCGCCTGTGCCGCGCGCACGGACTTCCATCGCCCGATCGTCAGGTGGTGCGCCGGACGTCGAGGGGCGCGGCGTACCTGGATGCGTACTGGTCGACGTTCCGGCTGGTCGTCGAGGTCGACGGCATCCACCACCTCGCGGCGACCGCTGTGGTCTCCGACGCTCTGCGGCACAACGACATGGCTCTGACGTCCGACACGGTGCTGCGGCTTCCGGTGCTAGGACTGCGCGTCGCACCCGCCGAGTTCATGCAGCAGGTGCGCGAGGGGCTCGTGGCCGGAGGCTGGGAGCCTCACGCCGCTGCGTCATAGGGATCAAGGTGCATGGCCCTCGAACGTCATGACGTCACGGACGGGCCACCCAGTGGACGCACTCGTCCCACGATGCGGACCGAGTGGACACATCGTGAGACGCCCGCCTACGCTTGAGGAACTCATCCAGAGGGGTACAGGGACACGGCCCGACGACACCCCAGCAACCAGTCGCACGATGCGACCAGGTGCTCAATCCGTCCCGGGCGACAGTCGATCCGGGGAAGATGACCAGGAGGATCGCGTGAGCATCACCGCCGACCAGACCGACGCCGCACCCCAGCCGACCAGTGCTCCCGCGATCCGCGACGGCGCCTTCGGCCACGCCACGGGCCTGGTGTGCCGCGAGTGCGGCGCGACGCAGGACATCGGTCCGCACTACGTGTGCACCGACTGCTTCGGCCCCCTCGAGATCCAGTACGACTTCCCGGCCGTCACGCGCGAGCAGATCGAGTCCGGTCCCGCCAACATCTGGCGCTACAAGGCCCTGCTGCCCGTCCCGGACGACATCGAGACCAGCCCCAACCTCGAGCCCGGCTTCACCCGCCTGCTGCGCGCCGACAACCTCGCGCGCGAGCTCGGCCTCGAGACGCTTTGGGTCAAGGACGACAGCACCAACCCCACCAACTCGTTCAAGGACCGCGTCGTCGCGTGCGCCCTCAGCGCGGCCCGCGAGTTCGGCAGCAAGGTCTTCGCGTGTCCGTCCACCGGCAACCTGGCCAACGCCGTCGCCGCGGCCGGCGCCCGGGCCGGCATCAAGACCGTGGTCTTCATCCCCAGCAACCTCGAGACGCCCAAGAAGGTCAACTCGGCGGTCTACACCGAGAACCTCGTGGCCGTCGACGGCACCTACGACGACGTCAACAAGCTCGCCAGCGAGATCGCGGGCGAGGAGGACGGCTGGGCCTTCGTCAACGTCAACGTCCGCCCGTTCTACGCCGAGGGGTCCAAGACGCTCGGCTACGAGATCGCCGAGCAGCTCGGCTGGCGCCTGCCCGACCAGGTCGTGATCCCCGTCGCCTCCGGCTCGCAGCTGACCAAGGTGCACAAGGCGTTCCGCGAGCTCGTGAAGCTCGGCCTCGTCGAGGACAAGCCGGTCCGGATCTTCGGCGCGCAGGCCACGGGCTGCTCGCCGGTGTCCGAGGCGTTCCGCGAGGGCTGGGACGTCGTCCGCCCCCAGCGTCCCGACACGATCGCCAAGTCGCTCGCGATCGGCAACCCGGCCGACGGCATCTACGTGCTCGACATCTGCCGCGACACCGGTGGTGCGGTCGCCGACATCTCCGACGACGAGGTGCGCGAGGCCATCGTCCTGCTGGCCCGCACCGAGGGCATCTTCACCGAGACCGCGGGCGGCACCACGATCGGCGTGCTGAAGAAGCTCGTCGAGACGGGCCGGCTCGACACGTCGCTCGAGACCGTCGTGATCAACACGGGCCACGGCCTGAAGACGCTCGACGCCGTGTCGGACCTCGTCGGTCCGGCCGCCACCATCGCCCCGACGTACGACGCCTTCGTCGCCGCCGGCATCGCCTGACATCCGTCCCCGCCACTGCCAAGGAGCACCGTGAGCATCAACGTCCGCATCCCCACGATCCTGCGCACCTACACGCAGGACCAGTCGCAGGTCACCGCCGAGGGCGCGACCCTGACCGACGTCCTCGACTCGCTCGAGTCGAGCTTCCCCGGCATCCGCGCGCGGGTCGTCGACGACGAGGGCAAGCTGCGCCGCTTCGTCAACATCTACGTCGCCGAGGAGGACGTGCGCTTCTCGCAGGGGCTGGACACGCCGACGCCCGACGGCTCCCAGGTGTCGATTATTCCCGCCGTAGCCGGTGGCAGCGGCGCCGTATAGGCTCAGCGCATCGGCCCCTCGGCAGGTGGGTTCGTTCGTGACAGGTGGGAGTGGCGGCATGGTGCATGGCACCGTCAAGTGGTTCAACGCTGACAAGGGCTACGGGTTCATCGAGATCGAGGGCCAGGACGACGTCTTCGTCCACTGGTCCAAGATCGCGTCCGACGGCTACAAGACCCTCGAGGACGGCCAGAAGGTCGAGTTCGAGGTCGTCGACGGTCCCAAGGGCCGCGAGGCGCACGAGGTCATCGGGCACTGAGCCCGACCGCGAAGACCCGGTCCACACGGACCGGGTCTTCGCGCGTCCGCGGTGACGTCGACGTCCGGCCCCGCCGCTACCGTCGTGGCATGGCGACGATCTACCACACCGCGACGACCCTCGACGGCTTCCTGGCCACGCCCGAGCAGTCGCTCGACTGGCTCTTCGAGGTGCAGGGCGCCGGTCCGTCCGACACCTCGTTCGGCGACTTCATGGACGGCGTCGGCGCGATGGCGATGGGGTCGACGACGTACGAGTGGCTGCTCGAGCACGAGGCGCTCGTGGACGAGCCCGCGACGTGGCGCGAGTGGTACGCCGATCGCCCGGCCTGGGTGTTCACGACCCGCGACCTGCCCGTGGTCGCGGGCGCCGACATCCGCTTCACCCGCGCCCCCGTCGCCGACGTCCACCGCGAGATGGTCGCCGCGGCCGACGGGCGCGATGTGTGGCTGATGGGCGGGGGAGACCTCGTCGGCCAGTTCGACGACGGCGGCCTGCTCGATCGCGTGGTGGCGACGATCGCCCCGGTGACGCTCGGCGCCGGGGCCCCGTTCCTGCCCCGGGTCATCGGGTCCGACCGGCTGACCCTGGTGTCGGTGACGCAGCGCGGGCAGTTCGCCGAGCTCGCGTACGAGGTCGGCCCGCCCACCTGATTGCGTCCCGTTGATTAGCACTCGTATAGTGAGAGTGCCAGACACACAGGTCTGGAAGCACCGATCAGATCGATGAGGGTGTGGGCCGAGGCGAGAAGGGTTCGCCGCACGCCGCACCCGTCCGTCGCGGGCATCGCCTGATCACCCCCACGTCGACAACCAAGTCGGAGAAACGTACACATGGCAAAAACCATTGCTTTCAACGAGGAAGCCCGTCGCGGCCTCGAGCGCGGTATGAACCAGCTCGCTGACGCCGTGAAGGTGACGCTCGGCCCCAAGGGTCGCAACGTCGTCCTGGAGAAGAAGTGGGGAGCTCCCACGATCACCAACGACGGCGTCAGCATCGCCCGTGAGATCGAGCTCGAGGACCCCTACGAGAAGATCGGCGCCGAGCTCGTCAAGGAGGTCGCCAAGAAGACCGACGACGTCGCCGGCGACGGCACGACGACCGCCACGGTCCTCGCCCAGGCCCTCGTCCGCGAAGGCCTGCGCAACGTCGCGGCCGGCGCCAACCCGATGGGCCTGAAGAAGGGCATCGAGACCGCCGTCGAGGCCATCTCGGCCCAGCTGCTCGGCATGGCCAAGGACGTCGAGACCAAGGAGCAGATCGCCTCCACCGCCTCGATCTCGGCCGCTGACACCACGGTCGGCGAGATCATCGCCGAGGCGATGGACAAGGTCGGCAAGGAAGGCGTCATCACGGTCGAGGAGTCGAACACGTTCGGCATCGACCTCGAGCTGACCGAGGGCATGCGCTT
Source organism: Aeromicrobium sp. CFBP 8757 (assembly GCF_014841755.1). Taxonomy (NCBI): domain Bacteria; kingdom Bacillati; phylum Actinomycetota; class Actinomycetes; order Propionibacteriales; family Nocardioidaceae; genus Aeromicrobium; species Aeromicrobium sp. CFBP 8757. The sequence goes on along the minus strand of NZ_JACYUM010000002.1, from coordinate 106,025 downwards.
CGACAAGGGTCACCTGTCGGGCTACTTCGTCACCGACCCGGAGCGTCAGGAGACCGTCCTCGACGATCCCTACATCCTGATCGTCAACAGCAAGATCACGTCGGTCAAGGACATGGTCCCCGTCCTCGAGAAGGTCATGGCGTCGGGCAAGCCGCTCGTCATCATCGCCGAGGACATCGAGGGCGAGGCCCTCGCGACGCTGATCGTCAACAAGATGCGCGGCACCTTCAAGTCCGTCGCCGTCAAGGCCCCGGGCTTCGGCGACCGTCGCAAGGCCATGCTGGCCGACATCGCCATCCTGACCGGTGGTGAGGTCATCAGCGAGGAGGTCGGTCTCAAGCTCGAGAACGCCGACCTGACGCTGCTCGGCACGGCGCGCAAGGTCGTCACGACCAAGGACGAGACCACGATCGTCGAGGGCGGTGGCTCGGACGACCAGATCGCCGGTCGCGTCAACCAGATCAAGGCCGAGATCGAGAACAGCGACTCCGACTACGACCGCGAGAAGCTCCAGGAGCGTCTGGCCAAGCTCGCCGGCGGCGTCGCCGTCATCAAGGTCGGCGCGGCCACCGAGGTCGAGCTCAAGGAGCGCAAGCACCGCATCGAAGACGCGGTCCGCAACGCCAAGGCCGCCGTCGAGGAGGGCATCGTCGCCGGTGGTGGCGTCGCCCTCGTCCAGGCCGCCGCAGCGGTCTTCGAGAAGCTCGAGCTCACGGGCGACGAGGCCACGGGCGCGAACATCGTGCGCGTCGCCGCCTCGGCCCCGCTCAAGCAGATCGCGGTCAACGCCGGCCTCGAGGGTGGAGTCGTCGCCGAGAAGGTCACCAACCTGCCCGACGGACACGGCCTCAACGCCGCGACCGGCGAGTACGTCGACCTGATCGCCGCCGGCATCATCGACCCGGCCAAGGTCACGCGCTCGGCGCTGCAGAACGCAGCCTCGATCGCGGCCCTGTTCCTCACGACCGAGGCCGTCGTCGCCGACAAGCCCGAGCCGGCCGCCGCCGGTGGTGGCGCCCCCGACATGGGCGACATGGGCGGCATGGGCTTCTAGCCCGTCCGCGACACAGCACCTGCACGACCAGCACCACCACGTGGGCCCCGACCGCACCAGCGGCCGGGGCCCTCGTGCGTCCGGACGCCGTGCCGCGCGGCCCGCCCTACTGGGTGAGACGCGGGTCTCCCCGCCGATTCCAGATGCTGAGAAGCGTCGGGACGGTGCACGGGACGTTCCTAGCGTGGAGCCCGCGGAGCACACACCGCCCGCCACCAGCACCACCGGCCACGAGCCGGCACGAAAGGAACCACCATGTCCGACCAGCTCATCGAGGCGCCGAAGAAGAAGCGCGGCGGCCTGATCGCCGTCGTCGCGATCGTCGTCATCGCGATCATCGCGGCCGTCGCCTACGCCCTGACCTCCGGCGACGACGACACCTCGTCGGCCGCCGGCACCAGCGGCAAGACCGTCCGCATCGGCGTCGTCGGCGCGAGCGACCCGTACTGGGACGTCTACCAGAAGGCCGCCGCCGACGAGGGCATCTCGGTCGACATCGTCGACTTCACCGACTACACGCAGCCCAACCCGGCCCTCGACGCCGACGAGCTCGACCTCAACCAGTTCCAGCACCTGGTCTACCTCGCCGACTACAACGTCTCGAACGGCAAGGACCTGACGCCGGTCGGCTCGACGGCGGTCTACCCCCTCGGCCTGTACTCCAAGGAGTACACGTCGCCCGACGACATCCCCGCCGGCTCGACCGTCGCGGTGCCGGACGACGCCAGCAACCAGGCCCGCGGCCTGCGGCTGCTGCAGACCGCCGGACTCATCACGCTGAAGGACGGCGGCACGATCTTCTCCGACCTCGCCGACGTCGACACCGACGCGTCCAAGGTCAAGGTCACCGACCTGTCGGCCGACATCACGGCCACGAGCCTCGACGACGTCGCGGCCGCGATCATCAACAACGACTTCGTCGAGAAGGCCGGCCTGACGTTCGACGACGCGATCGCCAAGGACGGTCCGTCCGAGCCGGGTGCCGCCCCGTACGTCAACGTCTTCGCGGCCCGCGCCGCCGACAAGGACGACGCGACGTACCGGAAGCTCGTCGAGATCTTCCAGGACACCAAGGCCGTGACCGACGGTCTCCAGGACGTCTCCGGCGGCACCGCGGTGCTCACCAAGGAGCCCGCCGCCGACCTGCAGTCGCTGCTCGCCTCGGTCGAGAAGGACACCGAAGCCAGCAAGTGACCCATCACCGAGCGGTCCCGGGGCGCGGCGATCCTGCGCCCCGGGACCGCCCGCGTCCGAGGAGGACACCCGCATGACACTCATCGAGCTCCAGGGCGTCTCGAAGACGTTCCCCCCGACCCGCAAGGGCGGCGACCCCGTCCACGCGGTCCGCGACGTCGACCTGTCGGTCGAGGCGGGCGAGATCGTCGGCATCGTCGGCTACTCGGGCGCCGGCAAGTCGACGCTCGTGCGCCTCGTCAACGCGCTCGAGCCCACGACGTCGGGCCGGCTGCTGGTCGACGGCACCGACCTGACGACTTTGCGCGAGCGACAGCTGCAGAAGGTCCGGCTCGGGATCGGCATGATCTTCCAGCAGTTCAACCTGCTGCAGTCGCGCACGGTCTGGGGCAATGTCGCGTACCCGCTCGAGGTCGCGAAGGTGCCCAAGGCCGAGCACCAGCGGCGCATCTCCGACCTGCTCACCTTCGTCGGTTTGGCCGACAAGGCGCACGCGTGGCCCGAGGAGCTGTCGGGCGGGCAGAAGCAGCGCGTCGGCATCGCCCGGGCGCTGGCGACGTCGCCGAAGATCCTGCTGGCCGACGAGGCGACCAGCGCCCTCGACCCCGAGACGACGGTCGAGGTGCTGCGGCTGCTCAAGAAGGTCAACGCCGAGCTCGGCATCACGATCGTCGTGATCACGCACGAGATGGATGTCGTCAAGACCATCGCCGACCGGGTCGTCGTGATGGAGCAGGGCCGCATCGTCGAGCAGGGCCCGGTGTTCGACATCTTCTCGGCGCCGCAGGAGCAGGCCACGCGACGGTTCGTGTCGACGCTGGTCGACGCGGTGCCGGACGCCGTCGCGCTCGAGGGCCTGCGCCGCACGCACGCCGGACGCCTGCTGACGCTGTCGTTCCGCGACGAGTCGGTCAGCCAGTCCGCGGTGTTCGCCGAGATCATCGGCCGCGGCGTCGAGTTCGAGCTCGTCTTCGGCGGGATCGAGGACGTCCGTGGCCGCTCGTTCGGTCACCTGACGCTCGAGCTGCGCGGTGACCCGGCAGCGGTCGACGAGGCCGTGGCCGCCGTCGCGGCCCTGGTCGAGACGACGGAGGTGGCGTGATGGATCGCGTCTGGGAGCTGCGTCCCGAGTTCGTCGAGGGCCTGGTCGTGACGCTGCGGCTCGCGGCGGGCGGCCTGTTGATCGGCGGCGCCCTGGGGCTGCTGATCGGCACGGGGCTCTACGTCTCGCGCACCCGCGGCATCCTGCCGAGCAGGCCCGTCAGCCTGGGCCTGAACGTCGCGGTGAACTTCATGCGGCCCATCCCGTTCGTGCTGCTCGCGATCGCGCTGCAACCCGTGTCGCGGTGGTTCGGCATCTCGGGCATCAGCGAGGGGCACGCGCTGGTGGCCGTCGTGTTCGGCTCGACGTTCGGCATCGCCCGCATCGTCGAGCAGAATCTCGTGGCGGTCGACCCCGGCGTGCTCGAGGCGGCCCGCGCGATGGGGGCGAGCCGGGCTCGCGTCGTCTGGACGGTGCTGCTGCCGGAGGCCCGCGGATCGCTGATCCTCGGCTTCACGTACGCGCTGGTCGCGATCGTCGACATGACCGCGATCGTGGGCATCATCGGCGTGCACTCGCTGGGCTACGTCGCGCTGACGTACGGCCTGCGGCAGTTCGACTGGACCGTCACGGCCGTCGCGATCCTGGTCATCGTCGTGATCGTCCAGATCGGCCAGTTCGCCGGCAACGCCTGGGCGCGCAGGGTGCTGCGCCGCTAGCCGCCTCTCGAGTGGTGCGTTCCCGTCCCCGAGCGGCGCACCGTGGTCGGACACGCCGTCCCAGGATGTCCAGGGCGCACCACTCGCGGATCGGGGTCAGAGCTGGGTGCGGACGTCCCGCAGCTCGGGGAAGAACGTCAGCTCGAGAGCCTTCTGCAGGAAGCCCACGCCGGAGGAGCCGCCCGTGCCACGCTTGAAGCCGATGATGCGCTCGACGGTCTTCATGTGCCGGAAGCGCCACAGCTGGAAGCTCTCTTCGACGTCGACGAGCTCCTCGCACATCTCGTAGGCGTCCCAGTGGGTGTCGGGGTCGGCGTAGACGCGCCGCAGCACCTCGGTGACGCCCGGGTGGGCGACGTACGGCTGCGCCAGGTCGCGGTCGAGCACCGCGGCGGGCACGTCGTGCCCGCGACGCGCGAGGAACCGCAGGAACGCGTCGTAGACGCTGGGGGCGGCCAGGTCGGCGAGCAGCGCGTCGCGCAGCACCGGGTCGTGGTCGAACACCGCGATCATCGCCGGGTTCTTGTTGCCGAGCAGGAACTCGACGGTGCGGTACTGCGGCGACTGGAAGCCCGACGCCCTGCCGAGCGAGTCCCTGAACTGGACGTACTCGACCGGCGTGAGCGTCGCGAGCACCGCCCACTGCTCGAACATCTGGCGCTGGATCGCCTTGACCCGCGCCAGCCGCTTCAGCGCCGGCGACAGGTCGTCGGCCTCGAGCAGCGCGATCGCCGACCGCAGCTCGTGGATCAGCTGCTTGAGCCACAGCTCGGTGACCTGGTGCTGGACGATGAACAGCATCTCGTCGTGGTGGTCGGAGACGGGCTGCTGGGCCGACAGCAGGGTCGGCAGCTGCAGGTAGCCCGCATAGGTCAGCTCGCCGCGCAGGTCGGTCGCGACCCCGTCCTCGATCGGGCGCACCACTGGTTCGGTCATGCCTGAACCGTATGCCGTCGGGGGTCGTGGCAGGGTGGAGGCATGGCGCTCATCGAGGCTCGGTCGCTCGGCAAGACCTTCGGCTCTCACCGCGCGGTCGACGACCTGTCGTTCACGGTGCGTCCCGGCAGCGTCACGGGCTTCCTCGGGCCGAACGGATCGGGCAAGTCGACCACGATGCGGCTCATGCTGGGGCTCGACAGCGGCGACGGCCGGACGACGTTCGACGGTGTCCCGTTCGCGAGCCTCGACCACCCCATGCGGCACGTCGGCGCGCTGCTCGAGGCCAAGCCGTTCCACCCGACGCGCCGCGCCCGCAACCACCTGCGCATGCTGGCCGCCCCCAACCGCATCGACGACCGCCGGGTCGACGAGGTCATGGAGATGGTGGGGCTCACGGGCGTCAGCGGCGGCCGTCCGGGCAAGTTCAGCCTCGGCATGGGGCAGAGGCTCGGGATCGCGGCGGCGCTGCTGGGCGATCCGCACACCCTGATCCTCGACGAGCCGAGCAACGGGCTCGACCCGCAGGGCATCACGTGGCTGCGCACCCTGCTGAAGCACCTCGCGGCGCAGGGACGCTCGGTGTTCGTGTCGAGCCACCTGCTGCAGGAGATGGCCCTGCTGGCCGACGAGCTCGTGGTCATCGGGCGCGGGCGGATGCTGGCCAACGGGCCCGTGCACGACTTCATCTCGCACAGCTCGCTCGGCTCGGTCACGGTGCGCACCCCCGACGTCGCGACGCTCGGCCCCGCGCTCGAGGCGATCGGCGCGAGCGTCAGCCGCGACGCCGACACCGTCGTCGTCCGCGGGGCGACGGCCGAGCAGGTCGGCGACGCCGCGCACGCGGCGGGCGTCCGACTGCACCAGCTGACGACCCGTGAGGCGACCCTCGAGGAGGCCTTCCTCGAGGCGACCGGGCTGTCGGAGGAGTTCCGCGGCGTCGGGGGACGCGACGACGATCAGGGCGGCGGGTCATGATCGACGCGCTGCGCTACGAGTACGTGCGGCTGCGCACGATCGGCTCGACGTACTGGCTGGTCGGGTCCGCCCTGGTGTTCCAGCTGGTCTTCGCGGTGCTGATCGCGCTGTCGCTCGCGACGTCGTCGACCTTCGGCGGCGGTGACGAGACGTTCGAGGTCCTCGCCACGATCGGCGGGTCGACCGGGGCACCGCTGGTCATGGCCTACATCGTGGGCCTGCTCGGCGTCTTCTCGATGGGGCACGAGTACCGCCACGGCATGATCCGCGCGACCCTGACGGCCATCCCGGTGCGGACGCAGGTCTTCGTCGCCAAGGTCGTCTCGACGGCCGTCGTCGCGGCCGTGACGGCGCTGCTGTGCGTCGTGATCGCGCTGGCCACGATCGCCTTCTTCGGCCTCGACATGCCGACGACGGGCGCGTTCGTCGAGCAGACCGTCGGCATCGTGCTCTACACGACCCTGTTCGCGCTGTCGGGGCTGGCGTTCGCGGCGCTGCTGCGCAACCAGACCGCGGCCGTCGCCGCCCTGATGCTGTTCCCGAGCCTGCTCGAGTTCATCGTGCAGAGCGCCGTCGTGATCATCAAGACCAACTCGGACGACCCCCGCGGGGGCGGCGGCATCACCGTGATCCTGAAGTACCTGCCGTACGACGCCGGCAGCCAGATGTTCGTGCAGTCGTCGGTCGACGGGCTCGTTCAGCGGGCCATCGGCGCCGATCCGTTCGGGGCCGTCGGCGGCGGTCTGGTGATGGGCGTGTTCGTCGGCGCGCTGCTGGCGGGCGCCTACGCCCTGTTCGTGCGGCGGGACGCCTGATGCCGACGTCCGGGCTCCGCGCCCGCCTGCGCGCGGCCGGCGTCGAGCCGGACGGTGCGGCGACGACGGACTGGAAGGTCGTCACCGACGGGCTGCCCGCCTGGTGGCACGACCTCGGCAACGTCCTGGCCCTCGCCCCCGGCGCCCACCTGCCCGATCACGTCGTGGCCTCGCTCGGCCTGTACCCGGTGCGCGACGTGCTGATCGCGATCGCGTCCCCCCTCGAGTGGCTGTCGTCGCTGCTGGTCGGCGGCGACGGCGCGACGGTCTTCGTCGGGGAGGACTGCAAGCTCACGGCCGGCGAGATCTACTGCGGCGCCGGCTCGAGCGTCGTGCTGAGCGGGCCGCTCGTCGCGACCCGCAGCGCGATCGTCGACGCCCGCAACGGCGGCAGCGTCGTCGCCGGCCCCGACCAGCTGTGGGCGGCCGACGTCTACGTCGCGACCGACGACATGCACCGGCTCGAGGACCTCGCGACGGGGGAGCGGCTCAACCCGTTCGGCGCGCACATCCGCCTCGGGGCCCACGTGTGGCTCGGGCGCGACGCCGTCGTGACGGGCCACGCCGAGATCGGCGAGGGGTCCGTCGTCGGCATGCGCAGCCTCGTGCGGGGCCAGAAGGTGCCGCCGCACACCGTCGTGGCCGGCTGGCCGGCCCGCGTCGTGCGCGAGGGCGTGACCTGGAGCCACGACGACGTGCCGTAGGCGTTCGGTCGGTCGGCCGACCGGTCAGGCGGTGCGTCAGCCGTTGTAACGCTCGATCTGGCTCTTTGTAGCACCCCAGCGTTGCGTCATGAACGCGGTTTCCCAAGCGTGCACGACCGGAGAGCGAGAGATTGACTCGAAGTGCCAGAGCACGACGTCCCACAACCAGACCAGCCGGTAGTTGTCTCGGCGCACCTTGAGGGAGAGGTCCACGTCGTTGTAGTTGACGGCCAGCTGCTCGGTGAACCCACCGACCTCGTGGAACAGATTGGCCGTGATGGCGATGCATGCCCCAGTCAGAGCGCTGACCTCGCGGTTGATGGACAGCTCGACTCGGCGCGGTCCGCCGGCAATCGCCTTGTAGTGGGAGTGGCCGTAACCTGCGGGGCCACTCAGCAGACCGGCGTGCTGGATCCGCTGATTCTCGAACAGGAGCTTCGGACCGGTCATGCCGACACCAGGCTCGGAAAGGGGCGCGATGAGCTGCCCGATGACTTCGTCGGACTCAGCTTGGATGTCGTCATTGAGGAACACAAGGATCTCGCCCGTCGCGTGCAGGGCACCAAGATTGCACTTCGTGCTGAAATTGAAGGGCGCTTCGAAGGGGACGAGGGTGACGTCTGCGCCGGGTATCGTCCGGAGCTCGTCGATGACCTGGTCGGGCATGGAGGTGTCGTAAACGACGACGAACTGCAGGCTCTGGTGCTGGGTGTGGGCGAGCACGGATCGGACAGCTTCGATGACGAAGCAGCGCTGCGTGCCCCAGACGCGCCCAACTGATCCCCTTGTCGGAATGATGATGCTGGTAGGGGTGGTGAGATCGGGCTCGCGGTGCAGTTCGTAGTTGGCGAGGTCGCTGCGGTACTCGACGGACGCCGCCACGCCGAGACGGTCGAGGTGGTCCTTGATGGCGCGGGCGCCGGCATCGCGCGCGTACGGCTTGGCGGTGGAGTCGCCCGCCGTTGAGCCCTCCATCATGCGCCAGTGGTACAGCACGCGCCGAACGTGATGGATACGCCGAGCTTGTTCGGTAACTCTGAGCACCAAGTCCCAGTCCTGCGACCCGTCGTATCCCGGTCGGAAACCTCCGAGCGTCTTGACCAAGCTCGTGCGGATGACCGACAGGTGGCAGGTGTACATGTGGTGGCGGAAGCGTTCGGGTGACCAGTCGGGCTTGCGGAACGCGTGACCCAGCGTGCCGTCCTCCAAGACTTTGTCCTCGTCGCTGTAGAGGTAGTCGATATCGTCGGGGAGCTCATCGATCGCCCGAGACATGGTCGACAGCGCGTCGGTGGTCAGGAGGTCGTCGTGGTCGAGGAGAGCGATGAACTCACCGGTCGCCCGGTCGATCCCGTCGTTGGACGCTGCCACGATCCCGCCGTTGACGGGTCGGGCGTGCACGACGATGCGAGGATCGCGCTCCGCATGGGCCTTCAGCGCAGGCAGAACATCACCGTTGGGCGAGCAATCGTCGACAAGGATCCACTCCCAGTTTTGGTAGGTCTGGGCCAGTACCGATTCGACAGTCTCGGCGAGAATGTCGACCGGAAGGTTGTAGACCGGGGTGATGATGGAGAATCGGATCTGATCGGTCGAACTCATGTCAACGACGTCCCTTGAGCCGGGCCAGTGGCCTGACGACTCGACGGCCGACGCGCCACGTCAACGAGGCTTGCATGTCGGCGACCTGTTTACGCAGTCGACGCACCTTCGTCATGGCGAGCTTCTGCCCAGCCTGGGCCCGGGTGACGCGATCACGCATCACTTCCAGCTCGGCCGTGACGCCGATGACGTGGTCGCGCTGAGTGAGGGCGTCGTGACGACGCTGGCGTTCAAGTTCTTCGAGCTGAGTTCGCAGCTGCTCGTTCACGGCCAGCAGCGAATCGACGACCGCCTGCAGCGACGGCGCGTCGTCGTCGACCGTTGGGTCGGCGGCCAGAGACGTCGGCTCGGTCGGGGACTTGCTGATCGCACTCAAGATTCTTCCATTCTGTCGTTCGATGTGTACGCGGGAGCGTGGGGGTCGGAGAGGGCTGACGAACGATGTGGAGTGCGCCTCCTCCGCGACGAACGCGGCGAGCCACTCTCCGTCACCGTGATGCCCTGTAAGCCACCAGAGGAAGTCGGCCACCTGCCCGTGCGTTCGTCCGCGCAGCCAGGGAGGCGTGACGGAAGCCGCCAAGAGGTCCGACGCCAACCAGAAGATGCCACGGCGAAGGACCGTCGAGACAGTCGCTCCGGAGAGCTCCCACTCCTGATCGATGGGCCGGAGGCAGTCGGTCGCGTCGACGATGACGTTGCGTGCGATCAGGTCCCACGGGACGTCACCCTCTAGCGCGGCGTTCTCGACGAGGGTGGTCCAGCGGCCGAGGATGGCGTGCGCCTGGCGCGCCGAATCGGCGGACGCGATGAGATCCACGAGCGAAGGTCCGCGGACGTAGGGCTCGGTGTGGGTACGCAGGCGCAGGGGGCCGTCGGCGTGTCCCGCCCGTGGGAACGCGGCTCGTCGCTCAACGACAACGTCCCCGTCGTCGAGGGCGACGATGCGATTGCAGGCCGAGAGGGCAGCGGCCCGGCCCATCGACCAGTAGGTCGCCGCGGCGGTAGGGGGAGGCTCGGCGTCGCTGATCAGCGCGACGAAGGAGTTGGCGTGGTTCTTGCCCTGCCCGGCGTGGACGAGAGAACGCCAAAGGGCGCCCTCAAGCTCGGACTCGAGGATCGGCGCGCCGTAGGACGGGCTCGGAAAGGACGGCAGGTCAGCGACTAAGTGTGGGTCGACGGACGCCAAGGCGTCGGCATCGAACATCACCTTGGTGAGGCGGTGGTCGGGGAAAGCGGATAGGACGCTTGCCTGCAAGCCTGAGTCCGTCACCGCGGCTCGTAGATCATCGAGGCTGAGCCACGCGGGGCGGTGCGGTGACGAGATGCCGACCGGCGGGGTCAGGCCCCCGGCCCGACGACGAACCCCGTCGGCGTTGTCGGCGCCGAGGATAAGCACGCCGCCGGGCTTGAGAAGATCCCGACACTCGGTGAGAAAGTGCTCGAGCGTCACCTGCCGCTGCTCGAGTTCTCCGAGGACGTCGATCGCTACGACCAGGTCGTACACCGCTGTGACCGGCACCTCGTCGACCCAGGCGGAGAAGACGGCCACGTTGTCCAAACCGCTGCAGCGTGCCGCAGCTATCTCGGCCATGGCGGGGTCTGGCTCGAGCGCATCGAGCAGCAGCGCCTCCTCCCCCAGATATCGGGTGACGGCTCCCGCGCGAGAGCCGATCTCGAGCACGAGGCCTCCGACCGGAAGGGGCAGGCCCCGTAGAACGTTGGCGCGGGCGGGTGAAAAGAAGTACGACAGTGGCCACGCGGTATCGGCAGCGAGTTCGTCGCTCCACGACGACAGGTCTCCAACGGACGCCAAGCGATCGCGCAGCTCGTGGTGGGGCGCCTTGGAGTCCGGCTGCTCGGAGGGATAAATTCTCGGCAGACGGTCGCGCAGCGGCGTGCTGGGATGCACGGTGGTCCTCCTCGAACTTTCGTGGCAGCACTGCAAACCGCTCCAGTGTACGCGGTAGATGCAGCGCGCCGGTCGCACGACGCGGCGTTGGAAAAGCCCATGTGCGGGCTGTGCCGCGGACGAACGTCCGTGACGAATGCAAGGCGTTCGGCGTCGGTGCGGGTACGCTGACGGCGGCGAATCGCCGTGATCCTTCGTGCTGCGTAACCGTGACGAAGGACCGCTCAACCGAGTGAGGTCTTGTGTACCCGTTGATCACACCGAGCCCTTGGCGCAAAGGCGTGTCCGCAGTGCTGCTGGCCGCGGTCGTCGCGATCTCGAGCGGCTGCACGTCGTCGGACGTGGCCCCGGCCCCCTCCGCCACGGCGCCTACCTTGAGCGTGGACCCAGGCTCCCTCGACGTCCTGATGGTCAACGACGACGGCTGGAATGCGCCCGGAATCACAGCAGCCTACGACGCTCTCGTCGCGGCGGGGCACCATGTGACGCTGGTGGCCCCCTTGGTCAATCAGAGCGGACGGAGCATGGCGACGTCCGACGCATCGCTTGCGGTGACACGTCCCGCAGGGGAGGAGCCCAAGTACGCGGTCGACGGGACTCCTGTCGACTCCCTCAACATCGGGCTGCAGGGAATTCTCGCGGACGACCCACCGGACGTCGTGGTCTCGGGCGTCAATACCGGCGCCAACGTGGCCGGCAACACCAACTACTCAGGCACGGTGGGGGCCGCTGCGGCGGCGGCGCAGCAGGGGGTTCCGGCCCTTGCCGTGAGTGCCGACGTTGGCGGAGCCGACGGCACCGGAAATTACAAGGATGCCGCGAAGATCGTCGTCGAGCTCGTGGACTCGCTGGCCCGGACGAACTTCGACGGACTAGGGACGGAGGGCTTCTTGAACGTCAATGTCCCCTTCGAGACGGCTTCGCGAGAAGCGCCCAAAGGAGTGCGCGTGGTGCCGCTGGCCAAGGAGGCGCCCCGAACGGTCAAGTACGACGAGTCGTCCCCAGGCACGTGGACACCCGTATTTGCCTACGACGCCCGCGTGGGCGGCTCGGGGTCCGACGCCGAGCGTCTCGCCGACGGCTGGACGACGGTGACCTTCCTTCCGGTCGAGCGGACCCCGGTCGCTCGTGAGCAGAAACGGTTGAGCGAGCTTCTTGACGAGTGAGGCTGCCACCATCTCTCGCGACCATGGTGACCGACGTCACATAGCGACTTACACTGGGCGTATGGCCCGACCCAGCGACCTCGCGATGCCTCCCGGCGCCGACCCGGTCACGCTGTCGAGGTACCTCAATCGCGCGCACGACGCCTTCGTCGCGACGGGTTCAACGGACTCGGCGCTGCGCACGCTGGTGCAGGAGTCGTGGCGTCGCAGCGTCGAGGGTGGGCTCGATCCAGAGCAGGCGGTGGCCCAGATCCGCCTCGACGATGCCGCGCTGTCGGCGATCCGCGACGCCCACCCGCTCGCCACGGCCATGCCGGTCATCCGACGACTGCTGGTGGAGAGCGCGGCGGACGCCGGGCTCCTGGTTGCGGTCAGCGACGCGGCCGGCCAGCTCCTGTGGGTCGAGGGCAGCTCGGCGCTGCGCACGCTCGCCGAGGGGATGCACTTCCTGCCAGGAGCCGACTGGAGCGAGACCAGCGCCGGCACCAACGCGCCGGGCACCGCGTTGGCCCTCGACCGTCCGGTTCAGATCTTCGGGCCCGAGCACCTCGCGCGGCAAGTGACGCCGTGGAGCTGTTCGGCGGCACCCATCCACGACCCCGACACGGGCGCCGTCCTGGGAGTGCTCGACCTGACCGGCGGTGACGAGGTCGTGACCCCGCAGAGCCTGACGCTGGTCCGAGCGACCGTCGCCGCCGTCGAGGCGGAGCTCCGCATCGAGCGGCTGAGCCCGGCACCGCGAGCGACCGTCACCGCGAGTGGATGGTCGGCGCCGAGCCTGGAGCTGCTCGGGGGGCACGGCGCGACGCTGCGCCACGGTGCCACCACGACGCGTCTGAGCCTGCGACACAGCGAGATCCTGTTGCTGCTGACCGAGTCGGCCGACGGGTTGACGACCGCCGAGCTGGGCGTCGCGCTGAGCGACGAGGAGCAGGCGTCGGTCACGGTGCGGGCCGAGATGTCGCGGCTCCGGGCGGCGCTGGGGCCCCTCGTGCTGGCCTCCCGCCCGTACCGTCTCACCAGTGCCGTCGAGACCGACGTCGCGGTCGTCCGGGCCGATCTGGCCGAAGGCCAGCTGCGCCGTGCCGTGGCCCGCTACCGCGGACCCGTGCTGCCGGCGTCGACCGCCCCGGCCGTCGAGCGTCTGCGCCACGAGCTGCACATGCACGTCCGGTCGCGGCTGCTCGCCGGCGACGACGCGGACGCACTCCTGTCGTTCGCCGACACGGCGCACGGCCGCGACGATGTCGAGGTGTGGCAGCGGGTGCTGTCGATCCTGCCGCCGACGTCGCCGCGTCACGCTCAGGTGGTCGCCCATGTCGCGCACCTCGACGCCGAGATGGGATGACCCGCGGCGCCCGTGCAACGTTGCGGCAACGGGGTTGTGACTACGGTCACAGCAACCCGAACCGCAAGGAGCAGCCATGACTGTGTACGCCCAGCCCGGAGCCGAAGGAAGCGTCGTCACCTACCGGTCCCGCTACGACCACTGGATCGGTGGCGAGTACGTCGCACCCGTCAAGGGCGAGTACTTCGAGAACATCTCGCCGGTCAACGGCAAGGTGTTCACCGAGATCGCACGCGGCACGTCCGAGGACATCGAGGCCGCGCTCGACGCCGCCCACGCCGCGGCTCCCGCCTGGGGCAAGACGTCCGTCACCGAGCGCGCGAACATCCTCAACCAGATCGCCGACCGCATCGAGCAGAACCTCGAGATGCTCGCCGTCGGCGAGACGTGGGACAACGGCAAGCCCGTGCGCGAGACCCTCGCCGCCGACCTGCCGCTCGTCGTCGACCACTTCCGGTACTTCGCGGGGGCGATCAGGGCCCAGGAGGGCTCGCTGTCGCAGATCGACGAGCAGACCGTGGCGTACCACTTCCACGAGCCGCTCGGGGTCGTCGGCCAGATCATCCCCTGGAACTTCCCGATCCTCATGGCGACGTGGAAGCTCGCACCGGCGCTCGCGGCCGGCAACGCCGTGGTGCTGAAGCCCGCCGAGCAGACCCCCGCGTCGATCATGCTGCTGATCGAGCTGATCGGCGACCTGCTGCCGGCCGGCGTCGTCAACATCGTCAACGGCTTCGGCGTCGAGGCCGGCGCACCGCTCGCGTCGAGCTCGCGCATCCGCAAGATCGCGTTCACGGGTGAGACGACGACGGGACGTCTGATCGCGCAGTACGCGAGCCAGAACCTGATCCCGGCGACGCTCGAGCTCGGCGGCAAGAGCCCCAACATCTTCTTCGAGGACGTCGCCAGCAAGGACGACGCGTTCTACGACAAGGCGCTCGAGGGCTTCGCGATGTTCGCGCTCAACCAGGGCGAGGTCTGCACGTGCCCGAGCCGCGGCCTGATCCAGAACTCGATCCTCGACCAGTTCCTGCCCGCCGCGACCGAGCGGGTCAAGGCGATCGTGCAGGGCAACCCCCTCGACACCGACACCATGATCGGCGCACAGGCCAGCAACGACCAGCTCGAGAAGATCCTGTCGTACTTCGAGATCGGCGTGCAGGAGGGAGCCCGCATCATCACCGGCGGCGAGCGTGTCGACCTCGGCGGCGACCTGTCGGGCGGCTACTACGTCGCCCCGACGATCTTCCAGGGCCACAACAAGATGCGGATCTTCCAGGAGGAGATCTTCGGCCCGGTCGTGTCGGTCACGGGCTTCGACGACTACGACGACGCGATCGACATCGCGAACGACACGCTGTACGGCCTCGGCGCCGGTGTGTGGTCGCGCGACTCGAACACGGCGTACAAGGCCGGTCGCGACATCCAGGCCGGGCGCGTGTGGACGAACTGCTACCACGCGTACCCCGCGCACGCGGCGTTCGGCGGTTACAAGTCGTCCGGCATCGGTCGCGAGAACCACAAGATGATGCTCGACCACTACCAGCAGACGAAGAACCTGCTGGTGTCGTACGACCAGAACAAGCAGGGCTTCTTCTGATGGGGGAGCCGGCCGGGGCGCCGGGCCCCGACCGGCAGCTGGTCGAGCGCGTCGCGCTGACGCCCCAGGCCGCGGAGCTCCTCCGCGGCCTGCGGGCCTCGCACGACAAGCCCCTGATGTTCCACCAGTCGGGCGGGTGCTGCGACGGGTCGGCGCCCATGTGCTTCACGCAGGGCACGTTCCTCACGGGGCACCAGGACGTCCACCTCGGCGACCTGGAGTACGGCGCCCCCGAGGTCGCCCCCGTCTGGATCTCGCGCGAGCAGTTCGCGTACTGGTCGCACACCCACATCACGATCGACGTCGTGCCGGGGCGGGGAGCCGGGTTCTCGATCGAGGGACCCACGGGCAACCGGTTCATCATCCGGTCGCGGGTGTTCACCGACGACGAGGCGGCGCAGATGGAGTCCGAGCCCGCGCGGTAGAGGACGGCAGCGGCCCCGTGCACTCTCGTGCACGGGGCCGCGTCATGTCCGGCGCGCTGCGTCCTCTGGACGGGAGGAAGGGGCGCGACCTCAGGTCTCGCCCGCCCCTGACGACCGAGGATCCCTTCACGTGCGTGCACCTGCTCGACCTCTGACCACGGGCCTGCGGGCTCTCCTCGCGGCGACCGTCGTGGCGGCCGGGCTCACGTCCACGGTCGTCGCGGCCGCGCCCGCCTCGGCGGCGACGACGGTCGACGGCCTGACGCAGGCCACTGCCGCGGCCTCGTGCTGGGAGATCAAGCAGCTCGACGGCTCGGCGCCCAGCGGCCAGTACTGGATCCTGACGCCGCAGCTCCAGGTGCCGACGCGCATCTACTGCGACCAGACGACCGACGGTGGCGGATGGGCCCTGATCGGCCGCGGACGCGAGAACTGGACCTACAACTACGACGGCCTGGGCACGCCCGCCGAGGTCGCCGGCACGGTCAGCGGCACGGGCGCGTTCGCGCCGCGCCAGCTCGGCGCGGCGACCGTCACGGCCCTGATGGGTGGCAAGCGGATCGACGACCCGACGTACGGCAGCGGCGTCAGGCTGCGCCGGGCGACCGACCAGGCAGGCGCGACGTGGCAGGAGTCGCGGTGGACGTTCCGGTCGGACTCTCGCGACCGCTGGACGTGGGCGTTCGGCGCCGGGCTGCCGCTCGCGTCGTTCACGATCGGCGGCGGCTCGGGCGCCGAGGCCACGACCCGCAACGTCGGCACCGACGACGCCTTCCAGCGCATCTGGACGGCCGAGGACGCCGCCAACGGCTACACGCGCGGCTTCACGTACGGCAGCCAGGTCACCGGATCGACGTCGGCCTCGAGCTACATCTACTCCAAGAACGCCGGCGGCGTGTACGGCGTCCCCTTCACGCAGGTCTACCTCCGCCCCAAGCTCATGAGCTCGCAGCTGTCGTTCGCGTCGGTCCCGAACGCGGGCACGGCGGCCGAGACGATCCGGGCCGCGCCGCGCAGCGGTGCGCTGGCGACGTCGTGGGGCGTCACGGGCCTCGGGGCGGGCGGCACGGCCGAGACCGCCGGCGAGGTGCAGGCCTTCGCGCAGATCGGCGGCACGGTCTACGTGGGCGGCAACTTCACGACGGTGCAGAAGGGCGCGTCGGCGTCCGGCAGCGACGTCGTGTCGCAGCCGTACCTGGCGGCGTTCGACGCGACGACCGGCGACTACGTCCGCTCGTTCACGCCCCGGCTCGACAACCAGGTCAAGTCGCTCGCGGCCCTGCCCAACGGCAAGCTCGCGGTCGGCGGCGAGTTCACGTCGGTCGACGGCAGCGCCCGCAAGGGCCTGGTCGTGCTCGACCCCCGGTCCGGCGCCCTCGACGCGTCGTGGACCACGAACCTGGTCAACAAGCTGACCGGCGGGATCGTCTCGGTCCGTGGCCTCGACGTCGGCGGCAGCTACCTCTACCTGACGGGTGCCTTCACGCACTTCACGCGCCCCGACGGGTCCGAGCGGTACGCCAAGGGCGGCGCGCGGATCAACCTGTCGACGGGTGTCGTCGACACCGCCTGGAACCCCGACTTCAACGGCACCGGCACCGCGGTCGACGCCAGCGACGACGGGTCGGCGGTCTACTTCTCGGGCTACTTCACCACGATGCGGGGCGGCGCCGCGGCCGATCGCGCGGCGGCGATCAGCACGGCGTCGGGCGCCGCGAAGGTCGCGGACTGGCAGCCCACGTTCAGCACCGCCGGGTCGGCGCGCTACCAGCAGGCCGTCAAGCAGGTCGGCGGCAAGGTGTGGCTGGGCGGCTCGCAGCACAGCATGTTCTCGTACGACCCGTCGACGTTCGCGCTCGAGAACGCCCACATCACCAAGGACGGCGGAGACCTCCAGGCCATCACGGGCGGCAACGGCCTGGTCTTCGGCGGCTGCCACTGCGAGCAGTGGAACTACTCCGACACGACCCAGTTCGACACGACGTCGCCGGGATCGACCAGCATCACGTGGTCGCAGGCCGACAAGATCTACTACGTCGGGGCCTGGGACGCCCGGACGGGCGACTACGCACCCGAGTTCACGCCCGAGATGCGCGCGCGCCAGGGGCGTGGTGCGTGGGCCCTCATGGTCGCGTCCGACGGCACCCTGTGGGCCGGCGGCACGATGACCAGCGCGGTCAAGGAGAACGGCGCCAACCAGTGGGTCGGCGGCTTCGCGCGGTTCGCGGTCCGCCCTCACACGGCTCCGAGCCGTCCGAGCAACCTCGCGGTCTCGGTGTCGGGCACGACCTCCCAGCTGACGTGGAGCGGCTCGGCCCCGTCGGGCGGCACCTTCGAGGTGCTCCGCAACGACCGCGTCATCGGTCTCACGACCGCCAACCAGCTGTCGGTCGCGGGCGCCTCGTCGGGCGACCGCTTCGCCGTCCGGGCCGCCGACGGCTGGGGCAACCGCTCGGCGTCGACCGCGGTCGTCGGGCCCCCGGCAGGCAGCGTCACGACGGTCCCGGTCGTCACGGCGGGCTCGACCTGGTCGTACCTCGTCGACAACACCGTGGCCGTCCCGTCGACGTGGAGGACGCCGACGTTCGACGCCTCCGGTTGGCGCACCGGCACGGCGGCCCTCGGCTGGGGCACGGGCGCGATCGCGACCAACGTCGACGTCCCGTCGGGCTCGACCCGCCCCCTGACGTCGTACTTCCGCAAGCAGGTCACGGTCAAGAATCCGTCATCCCTGAAGTCTCTGGTGCTGACGACGCGTGCCGACGACGGCATCGCGGTCTACGTCAACGGCACCGAGGTCGGTCGCTCCAACCTGCCCGCCGGGACGCTCACGGCCGGCACCTACGCGACGTCGGCGCAGAGCACCGCGACGGCCACCGCGAGCCCCGTGTCGTGGGACGTCCCGACGAGCCTGATCGGCTCCGGCGGGGCCGTCACGATCGCCGTCGAGGTGCACTCCAACTACCGGCTGACGCCCTCGATGAGCATGGACCTGACCCTCACGGGGACGTCGTGACGACCCGCGCGGCGCAGCGGCCCGGCGTGCGCGAGGGCTACGCCGCCCTGGCACGTGCACAGAAGAGCGGCGCGGGCGTCCCGTGGTACATGCGCGTCGTCAACCGGCGGCTCGGGCGGGCCCTGGCGGCCGTCGCGGCCCCGACGCGCGTCACGCCCGACCACGTGACGGCCGCGAGCCTCGTGGCGTTCCTGGCGGGCGCCGGCCTGGTCGCGGGCGTCGAGCCCTCGGTCGCGTCGGCCGTCGTCGCGGTGGTGCTGCTGCAGCTGGGCTTCGCGCTCGACTCCGCCGACGGCCAGCTCGCCCGGCTGCGCGGCACGGGCTCGCCGGCGGGGGAGTGGCTCGACCACGTCGTCGACTCGGGCCGCCACCTGCTGCTGCACGTCGCCGTCCTCGTGGGGCTGTACCGGTTCACCGACGTCCCCGACGCCGTCCTGCTCGTCCCGCTGGCCTTCGCGCTGGTCGCGACGGTGCGGTTCTTCGCGCAGGTCCTCGCCGAGCAGCTGGCCCGCCGCGACCCGCTCGCGGGCCCCGACTCGGTGCCGCGCCTCGGGGTCTGGATCCAGGCGCCCGCCGACACGGGCCTGCTCAACCTGGTGGTGCTGCTGTGGGCGTGGACCACGGCGTTCGTGTGGGTCTACGGGGTCTTCGCCGTGCTCAACGCCGTGCTGCTGGGCGCGACGCTCGTGCGCCGCCACCGCGAGCTGACCGCCCTGCCCGGGAGGTCGTGATGGCGACGACGACCACGCGCCGGCCGCCGGCCACCCACGCCGACGACGTGCACGACGCGCTGCCGGGCTGGCCCGTGCTGGCGCTGCTGTGGGGGTTCCCGGTCTTCTGGCTGCTCGGCGCGACCGTCATCGCCGGCGTCGCCCTGACGGTCGTGATGCTCTCGTACCTCGTGCACCACCGGGCCACGCGCCTCGTGCCCGGCGTCTACGCCTTCACGGCCTTCGTCGTGTGGGTCGTGCCGTGCGCGGTCATGATCGACTCGACCGAGCGGATGCTCGGCTACACCTACCGGTTCTCGATCCTCGTGATCGTCGGCACGGCCTTCGTCTACACGATCAGCGCGGGCAGCCGGCTCACCCGTCGCGCGATCGTCGACGGCCTGACCGCGGTGTGGGTCTTCACGGTCGTCGGGGGGATCCTCGGGCTGCTGCTCCCCGAGACCCGGCTGACGACGCCGATCGGCCTCCTGCTGCCGGACGCCCTGACGGGCAACGACTACGTCCGCGACCTGTTCTTCCCGCCGTTCGCCGAGGTGCAGCAGCCGTTCGGCTCGCCCGTCGAGTTCGTGCGCCCGTCGGCGCCGTTCCCGTACGCCAACAGCTGGGGCGTCGCCATCGTCCTGCTGACGCCGGTCGCGATCGCGTGCTTCCTGCAGGCACGGTCGCGTCTGCCCCGCGTCGTCGTCGCCGTGGGCCTGGTCGCGATGATCGCGCCGGCGCTGTCGACGTCCAACCGGGGGATGTTCGCCGGTCTCGTGCTCGCAGCGGTGTACGTCGTGGTGCGGCTGACGATCCGCGACCGCGCGGCACCCGTGCTCGCGATCGCGGTGCTCGGGGCCATCGGCGCGGCCGTCCTGGTCGGCAACGGCCTGCTCAACCAGATCCGGACACGCCAGCAGTACGGCGACTCGTCGGGCACCCGGTGGTCGCTGTACCAGGAGACGTTCGAGCGGTCGCTGCAGTCGCCGCTGCTGGGGTACGGCGCCCCCCGCCCGTCGACGTCCGAACCGTTGATCTCGGCCGGCACGCAGGGCTACGTGTGGATGCTGATGTTCAGCTTCGGCTTCGTCGGCCTGGCCTTCTTCCTGACGTTCCTGTGGGGCACGACGCTGCGCACGTGGCGCGCACCGGGCGACGTCGACCTCGTCCTGCACAGCGTGCTGGTCGTCGCGAGCGTCATCATCGCGATCTACGGTCTCGACATCATGCAGATGCTGTCGATCATGCTGGTGGCAGCGGTGCTGCTGAGACGTCGGCACGGTCTCGACACCGCCGGCACCCGTGACTGAGCCGGCGTCCCGCGGCATCGCCTGGGCCGGCGCGGTCAACCTCGTGGGTGGCGCGATCGGGTCGGTCGTGGGCCTCGTGCTGGCCGCCGTCGTGGGACGGCAGCTCGGTACCGACGGCGCCGGCACGTACTTCGTGGTCGTGGCCGCCTTCATGATCGTCTCGCAGGTCGCCGAGCTCGGCGCCGACACGGGCCTGGTGCGGTTCGTCGCGGCGGCGCGGGCGACCGGTCGCCCACGGGACGTCCCCTACCTGCTCGTGGTGGCGGTGCGCCCGGTGCTGGTGGCCGGCGCGGTCGTCGTGGCCGCCACGTGGGTCTGGACGATTGCGACGCCCGACGCGTTCGTCGACGTGCCGGGACCGTTGCTCGTCGGGGCGGCGGCGTCGGCGGTGCTGGCGTCGCTGACGGCGGTCATGCTGGCCGTCACGCGCGGCCTGGGCGACGTCCTGTCGTACCCGCTGCTGCAGAGCGTGCTGCTGCCGGTGCTGAGGCTCCTCGCCGTCGTCGCGGTCGTGACGGTCGGGGGAGGGGTGCTCGCGGTGCTGACGGCCTGGATCGCGCCGGTCGCCGTGGTGCTGGTGCTCGCGACGGCGTCCGCCCTGACCCTCACGGTGCGACGCTGCGGCAGCCTGCGACCCGACCCCCGGTCTCACTCCGACCACGTGCCGTCGGCGGGCGACGGTCGCTCCGGCCTGGCCCGACGGTTCTGGACGTTCAGCGCCACGCGGGGCGTCGCCGCGGCGGTCGAGATCCTGCTCGAGTGGGTCGACGTGATCCTCGTGGGGCTCCTGACCTCGGCGGAGGCGGCCGGCGTGTACGCCGTCGTGACGCGCTGCGCCCGCGCCGGCGAGGTCGTCCAGCAGGCGGCCCGCGTGGCCGTCGGACCCCAGGTCAGCGCGGCACTGGCGCGCGGCGACCGGCACGAGGCGCGCGAGGTCTACGGGCTCGTGACGGCGGCGATGATCTGGATGTCCTGGCCGTTCTTCATCGTCCTCGCGGTGTTCCCGGACGCCGTCCTGGCGATCTTCGGACGCGGCTTCGAGGCGGGGGCGACGTCCCTGACGGTCCTGGCCGTCGCGATGGGGCTGGCGACCGCTGCCGGGACGGTGCAGACGATCCTGCTGATGGGTGGGCGCAGCTCGTGGCAGCTGGCCGACAAGTCGGCCGCCCTCGCGGTCAACGTCGCGCTCAACCTGCTGCTGGTCCCGGCGTGGGGCATCGAGGGCGCCGCCGTGGCCTGGGCCGTGACGGTCCTGCTCGACACCGCGCTCGTGGTCTTCCAGGTGCAGCACCTGATGGGGCTGCGGCCCGTCGGCCGGCACCTGTGGGTCGCGGCGGCCTCGAGCACCGCGGTCGTCGGCACGACGGTGGTCGCGGCCCGCGTCGTGCTCGGCTCCTCGACGGGCGTCATGGCGGGTGCCGCGGCGACGGCCGCGGTGCTGCACCTGGCGACGGGGTGGGTGCTGAGGGACCGGCTGGGGCTGGTCGACCTCGTGCGGCACCGCTCCCACGCCTGACGCGGACGAGCCGGGCCCCGTGGGGCCCGGCTCGTCCGTGCGGTCAGGCCCTGGGGGCCGTCGGGGTCAGCGGTTGATCGTCATCAGCTCGGGACGGGGCGGGAACAGCGCGGTCAGCGCGATGTCGACGTTCTTCGACCGCAGCAGGCCCGCGAGCCGGCGCAGGGCCGCCGAGTCGTCGGTCGTCGAGCGGGCCAGCAGCACCGAGTCGGAGCGGGTCGCGAGCGCGACCTTGTTGGCGTCCGACGTCAGGTGGGTCGTGTCGATGATGATGATCTCGCCGGCCCACGAGACGCGCTTCTTGTCGGTGGGCCAGCCGCGGCTGATCTTGCCCTCGTTGATCGCGCCCGCGTCCACGAACCGGGCCGAGCGGCCACGGCGCGAGAGCGCGTCGACGAGCTCCTGACCGGGCGTGATCGAGCGGCCGTGCTGCTCCTCGGCGTCGACCATGATCAAGAAGGGGTCCTCGATGCCGATGTCGGTGGGGATCTTGAGCATGAAGGCCGCGATGTCCCACGTGTCGGCACGGTTGGTGTCCTTCGTGCCGTCGAGCACGATCTGGTCGCCGATCGCCTGCAGCCCGTCGACGCCGCCGATCTCGGAGTTCTCCTCCTTCTTGGTCAGCGCGAGCGGGATGCCGGCGAGCAGGCCGAGGAACAGGCCCGCGAGCCCCAGGGGGAGCGCGCCCGGTGTCGAGGGCTGGCGCGGCACCTCGGGGCTGCCGACGACCTGTCCCGGCGTCGTGTCGATGCTGCCCAGCGTCGCGAGCCGCGTGCCGAGCGCGTCGGCCTGCAGCTGGAGCGTGCGCTGCGCGATGGCACCGGCGAACTCCGGCGCCACCGAGGTCGCCTGGACGTCGGCGATCTGCTGCTGCGTCGCGGACGTCAGGCGGGTGATCTCGGCCTGGGCGTCGGCCTGGCGCTCGGCGAGGTACGCGTCGGCGACGGCCTCGGCGCCGTCGGCCGCCTCCTCGGGCGAGCCACCGGAGAAGCGGATGTCGAGGATCAGCGAGTCCTCCGGCGACTCGACGTGCGTCGCCTCGCGGACGTCCTTGGCCGACAGCGAGTAGTCGTCGGCGAGGGTCTTGGCGGCCGCCGCGGCGACCTTCGCGGACGTCGCGGTGCTGACCTCGGTCGGCATGCTCACCGAGCGGGCCGCGTCGGCCGACGCGCCCAGCGGATCGGCGTTCATGGGGTTGACCGACACCGAGGCGGTGGCCTCGTAGCGCGACGGGAGCGCGAACGAGACAAGGACGCCGAGGATCAGTCCGACGACAGCCGCGACGGCGACGACCGGCCAGTGCCGCTTGAGCGACCCCGCCAGGTCGGTGAGCTGCACGGGCTGAGGAGAAGTGACCATCTGAGGCGTCCTTGGATCTCACAAGGCCCCGGTGTGAGGACCTGTACCAGGGATGAGCGGGGCCACGGTCCGGTATGACGGTCGTGGGGCGGTTTTTCTCGCCGAGGCGTAACTCACAGTTGCGCTTCTCGAGGGCCGCGCTCGTCGGGAGCGGCGAAATAAATCAAGCCGAGACGGTGTGATCGCACCGCATCTAGTCCTTCGTGACCATGCGCCGAGCCCTTTGGCCGCAGCCAATGATTTATTCTTCTCTCGGATTGCAGCGAAAAACGGGACCTTCTATCTCTGGTGCCTCTAGTCCTTGCGTGCCATGCTGTCATCGCCGTCAACCACGGTGACACACGATCCGGACCCTCCACAGAGGGCACGGAGCACCACGATCCAGGGGACTCTCATGCAGGACGTTGACATCGTCGACGTGTCTGGGGCAGGGATTCAGCTCGTCGAGCTCGACGACGGAGCGCTTCTCGCCATGGCACGCTCAGGCCATCGGGAGGCGTACGCGACTCTCTTCTCCCGCTACGGCTACGCCGCCCATCGCCTGGCCCGGCACCTGGGCCAGAAGGAGGACTCCGACGACGTCGTGTCGGAGGCCTTCGCCCAGGTGCTCGACCTGCTCGGCCGCGGCAAGGGGCCCGACACCGCGTTCCGCGCCTACCTGTTCACGACGGTGCGTCACGAGTGCGCCCGCCGGGCCAAGGCCCGCCGTCGGGTCGTCCCGACCGACGACCTCCGCCAGATCGACGCGCCGGTCGCGTTCGGCAACGGTGAGCTCGACGGCTTCGAGCGCTCCGCGATCAGGGCCGCCTACGAGTCGCTGCCCGTCCGCTGGCGCACCGTGCTGTGGCACCTCGACGTCGAGGGTCGCAAGCCCCACGAGCTCGGACCGCTGCTCGACCTGTCGCCCAACAGCGTCTCGGCCCTGGTCTACCGGGCCCGGGCCGGTCTGCGCGAGGCGTACCTGCAGCAGCACGTCAAGGCCGAGCAGCCCGACGACAGCACCGCGTGCGGCGAGCTGCGCGGCAGGCTCTCGGCCTTCGTGCGGCGCACGGCGTCGGCCCGCGACCAGGAGCGCGTCCACGCGCACCTCGAGTCGTGCGGTGCGTGCATGGCGATCTACCTCGACCTGCAGGAGGTCAATCGCGACGTCGGCGCCATCGGCGTGCCCGTGGCGACCGTGGGCGTCGTCGGCGTCGCGATCGCCTCGCTGGGAGCGCACGCGACGGTGCTGCTGAAGGCGGTGGTCGCGGTGCTGGTGCCGCCCGCCGCCGCGGCGGCGATCGCGTCGGTGGCGATCGTCGGCGTCCCGGGATCGCCGGCGCCCGCTGCGGCCCCCCGGGCGATCGCGCCGGCCGTCGTCGTCCCCGACGACGTCCGGACGGCGGCGCCCGACGTGGCCGTCGGGCCGGCCTCGTCGACCGCGCCGGCCGCGCCGACGACGACGTCCGCGACGTCCGCCCCGGTCGCGTCCGCGTCACCGACCCCGGCCCCCGTCCCGGATGCCGCCGCGTCGCCGAGCCGCGTCCGGACGCCGGCCGCCGTGCCGGTCCCGGCGTCGCCCGCGCCCGCTCCGACCGTGCGTCTCGAGGTCCCGACCGGCACGTCGGTCGACGTCGGCCCGGGCCGGCTGGCGGCCTCGATCGGCCCGGTCGGGCTGGCGGTCGACGTCGTGCCCGACGTCCTCGCGCCGCTGACCGGGCGGTAGCGGCCGAGACGCCGCTCACGGCGAAGATCTGGCGGGGTCCCGTCACGAACGCGTCGTAGCGCTCTCTTGGAGGGGGAGACCGAGCGAAGGACGAGGACCCCCGTGACCACTGTGCGACCGCGGTTCGACGTCGGCTACTCCAGCGGAGTGTTCGACATGTTCCACGTCGGCCACCTCAACCTGCTGCGGAGGGCCCGCAACCGCTGCCACCACCTCGTCGTCGGCGTCGCGAGCGACGAGTACGTCGACCGCCTGAAGGG
The DNA here is from genome assembly GCF_014841755.1 of Aeromicrobium sp. CFBP 8757. Taxonomy (NCBI): domain Bacteria; kingdom Bacillati; phylum Actinomycetota; class Actinomycetes; order Propionibacteriales; family Nocardioidaceae; genus Aeromicrobium; species Aeromicrobium sp. CFBP 8757. The sequence goes on along the minus strand of NZ_JACYUM010000002.1, from coordinate 80,657 downwards.
CCGCCCCTCGGTCGTCCCGTGCGACGAGCGCATCGACATCATCTCGGCGCTCGGCATCGTCGACGAGGTCATCATCGACCGGTCCGAGGACAAGCTCGCGGCATGGCAGCAGCGTCCGTTCGACGCGATCTTCAAGGGCAGCGACTGGCAGGGCACCCCCAAGGGCTACCGGCTCGAGCGCGCGATGGCGAGCGTCGGCGTCGACGTCGTCTACTTCCCCTACACCCGTCACACGTCCAGCTCGATGCTGCGCAGCTTCCTGGCCGAGGACGGAGCCGGGGAGTGATCATGTCCGAGGAGCGACGGCCGACGGTCACCGGGCTGCCGCCCGCCGTGACGGCCGTCGTGCCGACGCACCACCGGCCCGCGCGCATGCGCGAGGCGGTGCAGAGCATCGTCGAGCAGTCGTATCCCGGTGCCATCGAGATCATCGTGGTCTTCGACGCGTGCGACGTCGACCTGCCCGATCTCGACCTGCCCGGGAACCGCACCCTGCGCGGCCTCCCGAACGGTCGCGCACGGGGCCTGGCCGGGGCGCGCAACACCGGCATCGTCGCCGCCCGGCACGACTTCGTGGCCTTCCTCGACGACGACGACCGGTGGCTGCCCGACAAGCTCTCGGCCCAGATGGTGCTGTTCGAGCAGTACCCCGGAGCCGGCCTCGTCGGCAGCGCGATGCAGGTCGACGACGGTCGCACGATCCACGACCGGCCCGTGCCTCGCGCGGTCGTGACGCACGACGACCTCGTGCACGACCGCATCGCCGGGCTGCACGCGAGCAGCTTCGTCTTCCGGCGCGGGACGCTCGAGAGCATCGGCATGATCGACGAGCGCATCCCGGGAGCGCACGGCGAGGACTACGACGCCCTGCTCATGGCCGCGCAGCTCGCGCCGATCCGCCTCGTGAACCGTCCGCTCGTGGCCGTGCGGTGGTCGGGCGAGTCGTACTTCTACGGGCAGTGGGCGCCCTACGCCGAGGGGCACGCGTACCTGCTCGACAAGCACCCCGAGCTCCGGTCGGACGACTACGCGTACTCGCGCATCAGCTCGCAGATCGGCTTCGCGCTCGCGGCCGACGGGCGCGGGCGTCGGGCCCGCACGTGGCTGCGCCGCTCGCTGCGGCTCCAGCCGCTGAACGTGCGGGCCTGGCTCGGCGTGCTGATCTCGTACCGCCTGCTGTCGGCCCGGTTCGTCGCGCGCGTCGCCAACCTCTTCGGCCGGGGCATCTGATGGCCGTCATGAACATCGGCCAGCCGCTGCGGGGGCTGCGCACCGAGCGGCAGTCGTCGGTCCCGCGACGCCGCTCGCTGCACCGGGTGGGCGGCGCGGTCGTCCGTCAGGGGGTCGTCGGGTACGCCGCGGCCCTGGCCGTGCCGTGGTACCTCTCGTCCGAGCGGTTCGGCCTGCCGCGCGAGTGGACGTCGGGCGTCGTGGCGCTCGTCGGGGTCTGGCTCCTCTACAGCTTCGCGGCGCTGCCGGCGTTCGAGCGGGCCCGCTCGTTCAAGCCGTCGGTCCGTCTCGTCGAGGTGCTGGGCGTCGCGACGTTCGGGCTCGTGATCGTCGGCGTCGGCAACTCCCTGACAGCCCGTCAGGCCATGGTGTCGGTGCTGGCCGGACCCGCGGTCCTCGGCGTGTCCGCGGTCGCCCACCGCCAGGTGCTGCGGCGCACGCCGACGATCCTGGTGGGCCAGGTCGAGTCGGTCCGACGCCTGCAGAAGCGCTGGGCGGGCCGCAAGGACGTCAACGTCGTCGCGACGTGCTCGTGGCGCTCGCCGCACGAGCTGGCGCCCGCGGGGGCGGTGGCCGACCACAGCTTCGACGAGGTCGTGCGCGAGGTGTTGTCGGCGGTCGCCGAACGTCATGCGACCTCCGTCGTGATCGCGAGCGGCCGCGCGTTCACCAACCCCGCCCTGCGGCACCTGGCGTGGGCGCTCCAGCGTGCCGAGGTCGAGTGCCTCGTGGTCGCCGACATGAGCGACCACGTCGAGTACCTCAGCCCACGGCGCGTCGGCGACCAGATCGCCCTGTCGCTGCGGGCCCCCAACGACCACCTGATGTCGCTGGTGGTCAAGTCGGTGTTCGACCGGCTGACGGCAGCGGTCGCGCTGGTCGTGCTGTCGCCCGTGCTGCTGGTCGTCGCGGTCATGATCCGCCTCGGCTCCCGCGGGCCGGCGATCTTCCGCCAGGAGCGGTCGGGCCGCGACGGCCGTCCGTTCGTGATGTACAAGTTCCGCACGATGGTCGTCGACGCCGAGGCCCGCCTGGTCGACCTGCGCCGCCAGAACGAGGGGGCCGGGCCGCTGTTCAAGCTGCGCAACGACCCGCGCATCACCCCGCTCGGCCGCGTCCTGCGGAGCCTGTCGATCGACGAGCTGCCGCAGCTGTTCAACGTCGTCAAGGGCGACATGTCGCTGGTCGGCCCGCGGCCGGCGCTGCCCGCCGAGACGTCGCAGTACAGCGAGTGGGTCTGGCGGCGCCTGCACGTCCGGCCGGGCCTGACGGGCCTGTGGCAGGTCAGCGGACGGTCGGCGCTGTCGTGGGAGGACTCGATCCGCATGGACCTGCAGTACGTCAACAACTGGAACCTGCGCCTCGACCTCGCGATCCTGGCGCGCACCGTCCGGGCCGTCCTGTCCCGCGACGGTGCGCACTAGCCGCGGCGGATCAGTCGTCGTCGTTGTCGCGGTCGGGCTCGCTGCCCTGGTACACCCGGTCGCGGCCCGGGCCGCCCGACAGGCGGTCGTCGCCGCGCTCGCCCTCGATGACGTCGCGCCCGCTGCCGCCCCGGATGCGGTCGTCGCCGGAGCCGCCGGCGAGGTCGTCGTTGCCGCCGCGTCCCCAGATGCGGTCGCGGCCCGACTCGCCGTCGACGTCGTCGTGGCCCGCGCCGGCGTCGATGCGGTCGGCGCCACGTCCGCCGTCGACCTCGTCGTCGCCCGAGCCGGCGCAGATCAGGTCGCCGCCCCCGTTGCCGTCGATCTCGTCGTCCCCGGCCAGCGCGACGATGACGTCACGTCCCGACGTGCCCTCGATCTCGTCGTCGCCCGTCGTGCCGACGATCGTCGCCGCGACGCCGCGGCACTCGACGGCGGCTGCCTGGGCGGGGGACGCGAGCCCCATGACGGCGATCGTGCCGAGGCCGAGGCCGGCGAGGGTCAGGGCGGCGGTGGAACGGGTGCGGGTGCGCATGGCGTGTCTCCAGTCGTGAGGTCGATGTGATGACCCCATGTCACCGCCGCCGCATGAGGACCGGGTGAGCCGTCGATGAGAGCCTTCTCATGCGGGCGGGCCCGGGCTGTAACTCGTTGTTACCCTCGATGCGACGTCTCGGCACCGCTACCGTCGAGCCACCTGATCGAACGGGAGTCCCATGAACGACCTGACCTACAGCCTGAAGGTCTTCCGGCAGATCGGCCTGCTCAAGCCGGTCGCCCCCCACCGTCTGCTGGGGGCCGGCCTCCAGCTCGCGAAGTGGGGGCCCGGGCTCCCGTCGGGCGTCAACGCCGCCGCGAAGCGGTTCCCGCGGCAGACCGCGATCATCGACGACGTCGGCGAGATCACGTGGTCCGACCTCGCTGCGCAGGTCAACCAGATGACGCAGGCGCTCAAGGACCGCGGCGTCCGGCCGGGCGACTCGATCGCGGTGCTGTCGCGCAACCACCGCTACATGATCGTCTCGATCGTGGCGATCATGCAGGCCGGCGGCCGCGTGCTCCTGCTCAACACGATGGCCAGCCGGTCGCAGCTCGGCGAGCTGGCCCAGCGCGAGGGCGCGAGCCTGGTCGTCGTCGACCAGGAGTTCCTCGACGTCGCCCAGGACGTCGACCGGTCGATCCTGGTGCTGGGCTGGGCCGACGACGACGCCCCCGACGACCTGCCGACCGTCGCGAGCCTGTCGCGCGACCAGCCGACGACCGACCACCCGAAGCCCGAGCGGCACGGGCAGATCATCATCTTCACGTCCGGGACGACGGGACTGCCCAAGGGTGCGCGTCGCGAGGAGCCCAAGGACCTCAAGCCGCTCATCGCCTTCTTCGGCGCGATCCCGTACCGCGGCAACTCGACCGTCGTGATCGCGGCACCGCTGTTCCACTCGTGGGGCCTGATCAACTTCGCCTTCGGGCTGTCGACCGCGCCGACGTACGTCCTGCGCCGCAGGTTCGCGCCCGAGCAGGTGCTGCAGGACATCGAGACGTACCGGGCCGAGGTGCTGGTGGTCGTCCCGCTCATGATGCAGCGCATGGTCGACGTCGATCCCGCGGTCGTCGAGAAGGCCGACGTCTCGTCGCTGCGCATCACGGCGAGCAGCGGATCGGCCCTCGCGGGCGAGCTCGCCAACCACTACATGGACCTGTTCACCGACTCCGTCTACAACTTCTACGGCGCGACCGAGACCGGCTGGGTCACGATCGCCAACCCGACCGACCTGCGCGAGGCGCCCGGCACCGCCGGCACGCCCCCGTTCCGCACGACGGTCAAGATCCTCGACCCCGACGGCCACGAGGTGCCGCAGGGCGAGACCGGCGTGATCCACGTCGGCAACGACATGCCGTTCGGCGGCTACACCGACGGCAACACCAAGTCGTTCGCCGACGGCCTGATGCACTCGGGCGACATCGGCTACTTCGACGAGGACGGACGCCTGTTCGTGTCGGGTCGCGACGACGACATGATCGTCTCGGGCGGTGAGAACGTCTTCCCGCGTGAGCTCGAGGACGCCCTGATCGACCACCCCGACATCTCCGACGTCGTCGTGACGGGGGTGTCCGACGACCGGTTCGGGCAGGCGCTAGCGGCCTATGTCGTGGTCAAGCCGGGTGCCTCGCTGTCGGAGGACGACGTTAAGCAGTACGCCCGCAGCCACGTGGCGCGCTTCGCGGTGCCGAGCCGTCTGATGTTCCTCGACGAGCTGCCGCGCAACCCCACGGGCAAGGTCATGAAGCGCGACCTTCCCGGGTTCGAGTAGGCACGGCGGCGACGGTCGCCGCCAGCAGCAGGCCCAGCACGGTCGCCGCGAGGGCCGTCGGCGCCGCGCCGGGCCCCGACGGCGACAGCGGGGTGCGGGCGGGGTCGACGACCTGCCCGTCGACGCGACCGGGGGCGCCGGGGGCGTCCGGCTGCTCGAGCGCCCTCACCGCGAGATACGCCTGCGCGACGGCGTCGGCCCCGCGGACGGCCGAGCGGGGGTCGGCAGCGGCACAGCTGACGCGCAGCAGCCGCGACTGCTCGACCGTCGTCGCGTCGGTCGACCGCTCGAGCGCCCGGACCGTCAGCCCGGGCTCGCCCAGGGCGTCGAGGGCCTCGGTGCTGACGCGTCGCGTCGCGACGAGGCGACGGCGGCCTCGGCGGCCATGTCGACCCGCGACGGGTCGCCGGCGTCGACGAGGACGACCGCGGTCGCCTCGTAGCGCACGGGCAGCGCCAGGTGGACCGTGACGCCGACCAGCAGCCCCACGAGGGTGCCGGTGAGCAGCACGCGCCACCGCCTCGCCAGGCGGGCGGCCAGCTCCGTGAGGGTCAGGGTCTCCACGTCGTCAGTGTCGCGACGTCGGGGCGATCGGGTCGCCCGTCGTCCACAGGCGGGCCGTCGTCCACAGGGGGCGCGGAGGACGGTGGTGCGCCTCCGCCGATCTGCGACATAACGGGGGCATGAACCCGGAACCGGACGATGACGAGCTGGTGCGCGCGGTGCGCCACGGAGACCACGAGGCGTTCGGTGCGCTGTTCGCCCGGCACGTGGGGGTCGCACGGCGGGTCGCCCGCCGCCTCGGGCCGCCCGGCGACGTCGACGACGTCGTGGCCGAGGTGTTCGCCGGCGTGCTGACCCAGATCAGCGCGGGCCGCGGACCGACGGCCAGCTTCCGTGCGTACCTGCTGACCGGCGTCCGGCACGAGGCCCGACGGCGCGCCGTGCTGAGACGCCGGTGCGAGCCGTTCGCCGACCTCGAGCGGTGGCCCGCGGACCCCGGGCCGTCCGACGTCGACGACCGCCTGCTCGAGGCCTACGCGTCGCTGCCGCCCCGGTGGCGCCGCACGCTGTGGCAGCTCGAGGTCGAGGGCCGACGTCCCCGCGAGCTCGCCGCCGAGCTGGGGCTCTCGCCCAACGCGGTCTCGGCGCTCGGCTACCGGGCCCGGGCCGCGCTCCGCACGGCGTATCTCGAGCGGTCCCGTGCCGCCTGACGGGCAGGCCGGCGGGGCTGTGGCAGGCTTGCGCCCGTGCGCATCGCCTACGACCCCCACCCCGACGGTGAGCCGGATCCCGGCGAGGTCGTCTGGACGTGGGTGCCGTACGAGGACGATCCGCGGCAGGGCAAGGACCGCCCCGTCCTGCTGATCGCCCGCGACGGCGACGACCTCGTCGCCCTGCCCATGACGTCGAAGGACCACGACCGCGACCATCAGCAGGAGGCGCGCGCCGGACGCTTCTGGCACGACGTCGGCAGCGGCCCGTGGGACCCGGCCGGACGTCCCAGCGAGGTGCGGCTCGACCGCCTCCTGACCGTCGACCCCGCCGGCGTCCGCCGCGAGGGCGCGGTCCTCGACGAGGCGCGCTTCGACGCCGTCGTCGAGGCGGCTCGCCCGTACCTCCCGCGGGGGACGGACATCGCATGACCGACACCCGCACCCAGCCCGCTCCCGGCGAGGGCGACGACGCCCACGACGGCGACGCCCCGTCGATCCCCCGCATCGACGCCTTCCAGCGCCGGCACCGCGTCGTCGGCATGCCGCTGGCGGTGGTCTACAAGTACTTCGACGACCAGGGCGCGTACCTGTCGGCGATCATCACGTACTACGCCTTCGTCGCGATCTTCCCGCTGCTGCTGCTCAGCACGTCGATCCTGGGCTTTTTGCTGCAGGGCGACGACGGGCTGCGCGACACGCTGCTCGACTCGGCGCTGAGCCAGTTCCCGATCATCGGCACCGAGCTCGGCACCCCCAACGGCCTGCAGGGCTCGACCGCCGCGATCGTCGTGGGTGCCGTCACGGCCCTCTACGGTGCGATGGGGCTCGGCCAGGCCCTGCAGAACGCCGCCAACATCGCGTGGTCGGTGCCCCGCAACAGCCGCGCCAACCCGTTCCTGCTGCGGTTCAGGAGCATCGTGTTCCTGTCGATCAGCGGCATCGGCATCCTGACGATCGCGGTCGCGAGCTCGATCCTGGCCAATCCCGACGCGATCAGCAGCGAGCTCCAGCCCGTCATCGGGTGGGTCTCGCGGGTCGTGGGATTCCTGCTGATCGTCGGCATCTTCACGGCGGTGTTCCGGCTCGTGAGCCTCGGCCGGGCCGGCATCCGCTCGGTGCTGCCGGGCGCCTTCGTGACGGGGCTGCTGTGGCAGGGCCTGCAGTACGTCGGCAACACGTACGTCCGCGAGGTCATCGGCAAGGCCAACCAGGTCAACCAGACGTTCGCGCTGGTCCTCGGACTGCTGGCGTTCATCTACGTCGCGTCGATCATGGTCGTGCTGGGGCTCGAGGTGAACGTCGTGCTGCGCCGCCACCTGTACCCGCGGGCTCTGCTGACCCCGTTCACCGACAACGTCGTCCTGACCGAGGCCGACCAGCGGGCCTACTCGGCGTACGCCAAGTCGCAGCGTCACAAGGGCTTCCAGTCGGTCGAGGTGACGTTCGTCGACAGCTCGCACCTCGAGCACGTCGAGCCGTCGCCCCCGGCACGGGACGACGCCCGCCCGACGACGCCCTGACGTCCGACCTCCCCGGACCACTAGGCTGGGGACGACGACGCCTGTCGTCGCGATGGATTACGTGAAGGTGGCGCCATGCCCACGGGCAAAGTGAAGTGGTACGACACGGCCAAGGGCTTCGGCTTCCTCAGCCGCGACGAGGGGGAGGACGTCTTCGTGCGTGCCGACGCGCTGCCCGAGGGCGTCACGGCGCTCAAGGCCGGTGCCCGCGTCGAGTTCGGCATCGTCCAGGGCAACCGCGGCGACCAGGCCCTGCAGGTGCGCCTGCTCGAGCCGGTCACGTCGGTGTCCCGCTCGCAGTCGCAGGCCCGTCGCAAGGACCCCGAGGCGATGGCCGTCATCGTCGAGGACCTCATCCGCATGCTCGACACGGTCGGCGAGGGCTACCGTCACGGCCGTCACCCCGACGCCAAGAAGGCCAAGCCCGTCGCGCAGGTGCTGCGGGCCGTGGCCACCGAGCTCGAGCTCTGACCCCGGCCGCCGAGCGCGGCTAGAGCGGCTGGGTGTCGTCCGGCCGAGGACGTTCCACGAACGTCGGCAGGTCGAGGTCGGGCGGCACGGGGGTCGAAGGGGCCGACGGCGCCGGCACGCGGTCGGGCCTGCGCGCCTGCGTGACGACCAGCGCGAGCCAGCCGATCAGCAGCGCCCCGATCACGAGCAGCCCGACCTGCGGCGATGCGTCGAGGCTGAACAGGCCGATGCCGAGCAGGCCGCCGATGACCCAGCCGAGCTGCAGCAGGGTCTCGGACCGCGCGAACATGCTGGTGCGGACGCGCTCGGGCACGTCGCGCTGGATCATCGCGTCGAGGCTGAGCTTGCCCAGCGACTGGCAGATGCCGACCGTCAGGCCCAGGATCACGGCGGTCCACCACGTGAAGAACACGCCGACCGTGGCGAGCACCCCCACGTCGAGCACCAGCACGAAGATCACGACCTGCTCGGGCCGCCGCGTGCTCGCGGCCGAGCCGATGAGCGTGCCGATCGTGTTGCCGGCCCCGGCGCCGCCGACGACCAGGCCCAGCAGGATCGTGGCGTTGTAGTCCCAGCCCATCGAGGCGGGTGGCTCGCGCAGCGTGAACGCCATGAAGATCGTCAGGAAGCCCGACAGCAGCCGCAGGCCCGCGTTGCTGCGCAGCCCGTTGACGACCGAGCGCGTGATCGTCAGCCCCTTGCGCACCGTGGTCTCGCTGGGGTTGACGAGGTCGACGGGCTCCTCGCCCTCGCTCGAGTCGACCTTGGCAGGCAGCAGGATCGCCAGGACCGTGCCGACCGCGAACAGCAGGGCCGCGTACCGCAGGGCCCACTCGGCGCCGAGCAGGGCGGCACCGCCGGCCAGGGGGGCGGAGATCGCGGCGGCGGCGGTGCCGGTCAGCGAGATGCGCGAGTTGCCCTTGACGAGCGTGAACGTGTCGGGGAGCAGGCGGGGGACGGCCGACGCCCTCGTGACGCCGTACGCCTTGGACGCCACGAGGCAGCCCAGGGCCGCGACGTAGAACGCCGGCGGAGGCGTCGAGTCGGCGACGGCCCCGGCCAGCACCCAGCAGCAGAAGGCGCGCAGCGCCAGCGTCGCGCCGATGGCCCAGCGGCGTCCGCGACGGAAGCGGTCGAGGAACGGGCCGATCAGCGGCGCGACGATCGCGAACGGCAGCATCGTGACGGCCAGGAACAGGGCGACCTGGCCGGTCGCCTCACCCGTCGGCACCGTGAAGAACAGGGTGCCCGCGAGCGAGATCGCGACGGCCGCGTCGCCCGCGGTGTTGAAGGCGTGCAGCTCGAGCAGCCGCGAGAAGCCGCTCTCACCCGCGCCCCCGGAGTGGGTGAACCGGCGTGCGCCGCTGAAGGCCGTGGTGCCGCCCTTGGCGACGACCCGCGCGGTGCCGCGCGACGCCGTGCGCGTGGCCCGGGCCGCTCGGCTCCAGCGCGATGGGGGAGGGGTCGGCGGCGTCCGGTCGCCGCCGAACGCGGGATCGGTGGCGTGGTCGTACGGCCAGTCGCGCTCCTCCATGCTCCTCATCCTGCCGCACCCCACCGCGTCGTGCGGTGCACCCTGCCACGACGCGCGCGGCATCGTGGGCGACAATGGGTCAATGCCTCTCGATGACCAGCTCGCAGCAGCCGTCGACGTCGCCCGCGCGGCCCTCGGCGAGTCGGCCGACGCCTCCGCGGTCGGCGACCACGCGGGTGTCGAGGCCGATGCCGAGCTGCTGGTCTCGCACCGCTTCACGTGCCTCAAGCCCGGATATCGCGGCTGGTACTGGTCGGTCAGCGTCTCGCGGGCGCCCGACAGCGACCACGTCACGGTCAACGACGTCGTGCTGCTGCCCGGCGACGAGGCCATCACGGCCCCGGCGTGGACGCCCTACCGCGACCGCATCCGTCCGGGCGACCTGAGCCCCGGCGACGTGCTGCCTCCCGACGAGGACGACATCCGCCTCGTCCCGTCGTGGTCGGCGGGCGACGGCGACGAGCAGACCGACGACCGCTTCTTCGCCCGCGAGGTCGGCCTGGGCCGCGAGTGGGTGCTCTCGATCGAGGGCCGCGAGCTGGCCGCCGAGCGCTGGCAGGAGGGCGAGCAGGGTCCGGACGCGCCGATCGCCCAGCAGGCGTCCGGCGTGTGCCACTCGTGCGGCTTCATGGTCAGCCTGGCCGGGCCCCTGTCCGAGCGGTTCGGCGTCTGCGCCAACGGCAAGGCCAACGACGACGGCCGGGTCGTGTCGTTCGACCACGGCTGCGGCGCGCACTCCGGCGCGCGCCTGAGCCGGTCGGCCGGCGCGCAGAAGCTGCCCGACCCGGTCTTCGACACCCTGACGCGCGACCAGGTCGACGGCCTCTGACCGCGTCCTGCGCGGTGTGACCCACCGCCCCTCGTGAGACCGCTCACGAGGGGCGGTGTTTTGTTGCGCGATGCATGCATCCGACGTATGGTTGCAGCATGCAACTAGGTAACCCGACGTCCGTCGACACGTCGCCCTCCGTCGTCCCCGCTCCTCCCGTCGCCCGCACGGACGCCGACGAGCCGAGCCACCGCGAGATCATGGAGGTGCTGTTCGGCCTGCTCGCGGCCCTGTTCACCGCGATCCTGAGCAGCACGATCGTGTCGAACGCGCTGCCGACGATCATCGCCGACCTCGACGGCTCGCAGACCCAGTACACGTGGGTCGTGACGGCGTCGCTGCTCGCGATGACGGTGTCGACACCGATCTGGGGCAAGCTCTCCGACCTCATGAACAAGAAGACCCTGGTGCAGATCTCGATCGTGATCTTCGTGATCGGGTCGATGCTCGCCGGGCTGTCGCGCAACCTGCCCGAGCTCATCTCGATGCGCGTCGTGCAGGGCATCGCGATGGGCGGCCTGACCGCCAACGCGCAGTCGATCATCGGCTCGATCATCCCGCCGCGCCAGCGCGGTCGCTACAGCGGCTACATGGGCGCCACGATGGCCGTCGCGACCGTCAGCGGACCGCTGCTGGGCGGGCTCATCGTCGACACCCCGGGCCTCGGGTGGCGCTGGACGTTCTTCGTGTGCGTCCCGCTGGCCGTCATCAGCCTGATCGTGCTGCAGAAGTACCTGCACATCGCGACGATCCGCCGCAAGGTCGACTTCGACTACGCGGGTGCCGTGCTGATCGCGATCGCCGCGAGCCTGCCGCTGCTGTGGGTCACGTTCGCGGGCGACTCGTTCGCGTGGCTGTCGTGGCAGACCGCGGCGTTCCTGGGCGGCACCGTCGTCGCGGCGCTGCTGGTCGTGCGGGTCGAGCTGCGACACCCCGAGCCGCTGCTGCCGATCGCGGTCGTCCGCGAGCGCACCACGGCCCTGGCGATCATCGGCAGCGTCGCCGTCGGCATCGCGATGTTCGGCGGCTCGGTGTTCATCGGCCAGTACTTCCAGGTCGCCGGTGGTCGCACCCCGACCCAGGCCGGCCTGCTCACGATCCCGTTGATGGTCGGCTCGCTCGTCGGCACGCTCGTGTCGGGGCAGCTCATCACCCGCTTCGGCCGCTGGAAGCGCTTCCTGGTCATCGGGTCGGTCTCGCTGATCATCGGCATGGGGCTGCTCTCGACGATCAGCCACACGACGCCCGAGTGGCACGCGATGGTCTTCATCGCCTTCGTCGGCGTCGGCATGGGCATGCTGCTGCAGAACTACGTCCTCGCGGTGCAGAACACCGTCGACGTCTCGCAGGTCGGCGCGTCGAGCGCGACGGTCGCCTTCTTCCGCTCGCTCGGCGGCGCGGTGGGCGTCTCGGTGCTCGGTGCGATCCTGGCCGCGCAGGTCAAGGACGACGTCACGTCCAAGCTGTCGGCGCTGGGCGTCGACACCGCGGGTGGCAGCGGCTCGCTGCTCGACGTCAAGAGCCTGCCCCCGCAGGTCGCCGAGATCGTGCGCGCGGCCTACGGCGACGCGACCGGGACGATCTTCGGTGTCGCGGCCGTCGTCGCGGTGCTGAGCCTCGTCGCGGCGCTGCTGATCAAGGAGGTGCCCCTGCGCACCACGGTCAGGAAGGCGTCCGACGACGTCCAGGCCTGAGGCTGGGCGTGGGCCGGCGTCAGTCGACCTTGCGGCGGCGGCCGGGCTGCATGCGCAGGGCGTTGCGGCGGCGGCGGCAGTACTCGATGCCGATCAGGCCCAGGCCGAAGCCCGCGACCGCCGTCCACAGCCACCACGTGCGGCCCTCGGCGTCGAGGGTGCCGAGGAACGGCAGGAGCGCGATGGCCGTGACGCCCCACACGATCGTGCCGACCGTCATGGTGCGGACGCCGTCGACGTCCATCGGCTCGACCTCGGCGACGCGGTGCGTCGTGCGGCCGATCTCGAGCTCGGTGACGTCGGGGCGGCCGAACTCGTGCCGCCGCGCGGCGCGCTCGAGGCGGGCGATCTCGCGATGACCCATCTTGCGCTCGATCGTCTCGGGCCCGTCGCCCTGCTGGATGACCCAGTCGTCCTGATCGCTCACGTGACCACCGTACCCGCCCGGATCGTGAGCGTCGTCGCCTCCTGTCATGCTGATCTGCAATGAATCCGCGTCATCGCCGGCTGCTGATCCCCGGCCTGCTCCTCGCCCTGCTCGTCGTCGTGCTCATCAGCTCGGTGGCGAACCGGTCCGACGCGGCCGAGGCGGGGCCACAGACCGTCAGCACGCTGTCCGACGGGCGCATCAACGAGTCCAGCGGCCTGGTGGTCAGCCCCGACGACCCCGACCGCGCCTACACGATCAACGACTCCGGCGGGGCTCCCGTCGTCTACGCCGTCTCGATCTCGACGGGCCGCACGCTGGGCGCCGCGACGATCGACGCCGACCTCGTCGACACCGAGGCCCTCTCGATCGACCCCGACGGCACGCTCTGGATCGCCGACACCGGTGACAACCGCGGTGACCGCACCGATGCGGCGCTGTACTCCCTCCCCGAGATCGCGGACGGCACGACGTCGGTCACGGCCGAGCGGTACCCCGTCACGTACCCCGGCGGGTCCATCGACGTCGAGGCGCTCGCGATCGACCCGACGTCCGGCGCGAAGTACCTGATCAGCAAGGGGTTGTTCGGCGGCACGGTCTTCCGACTGCCCGTCGACCTCGCACAGGACCGACCCAACCAGCCCGAGACCCTGGCCGGCGACGTGCCCGGTCTCGTGACCGATGCCGCGTTCACGCCCGACGGACGCCACGTCGTGGCCCGCGACTACTCCGAGGCGTACGTCCTCGACCCCGTGACGTGGCAGATCGAGGCGTCGTCCGAGCTGCCGCCCGTCGACCAGGGCGAGACGCTCGCGATGGAGGCGGGTGGACGGTCGTACCTGATCGGCAGCGAGGGCACGGCGTCGCCGCTGATCCGCGTGCCGTTCACGCCGCCCGCCGCCGGCGGCGACGCGACCGACGGACCGAGCGCCGCACCGACCGAGGCGACCCCGGGACGCACCGGCACCGCGGTGCCGCCCGACGGCGGCGGGTTCGCCGGCGCCACGTGGTTCTGGGGCTTCGTCGTGGTCGCGCTGCTCGCGGCGATCAGTGGTGCCATGACCACGAAACGGCGCTGACACGACACGGTTGCGCCGCGGAGACACGCATCTGGCATGCTGCCTCCTCGGACCCGTCTCACGGCGAGCGGGCCGGCCGTGACGGGAGCCCCATGACCACGACGCTGGAGCAGTACTTCAAGATCTCGCAGCGCGGGTCGACGATCGGCCGCGAGGTGCGCGGTGGCGTCGTGACGTTCCTGACGATGGCCTACATCATCGTGCTGAACCCCGTCATCCTCGCGGGCGTCGCAGACGTGGACGGAAACTTCCTGGGCGGCGGGTCGGAGCCCGGCTCGGGCTTCGCGACGATCGCGGTCTGCACGGCTCTCGTCGCCGGTCTGCTGACGATCCTGATGGGCGTCGTCGCGAACTTCCCGCTCGCGCTGGCGACCGGCCTGGGGCTCAACGCCTTCGTGGCCTTCTCGGTCGCGAGCCAGATGACCTGGGCCGATGCGATGGGCCTCGTCGTGCTCGAGGGCATCATCATTCTGCTGCTGGTGCTGACCGGATTCCGCAAGGCCGTCTTCGACGCCGTCCCGCGTCAGCTCAAGACCGCGATTGCGGTCGGCATCGGCCTGTTCATCACGATCATCGGCTTCGTCGACGCAGGCTTCGTCCGGACCACCGGCAACGCCGCCCCGCCGATCGGCCTGGGCATCGGCGGGAGCCTGTCGGGCTGGCCCGTCCTGGTGTTCTGCATCGGCCTGCTGATCATGATCGGCCTGCACGCACGCGGCGTCCCCGGCGCGATCCTGATCGGCATTGTGGCCACGACGGTGCTGGCCGGCATCGTGCAGGCCCTGACCGACACCCCCGCCAGCGGCGGTGACCCGACGTCCAAGGGCTGGAACCTCAACGTCCCGTCGTGGCCCGACAGCCTCGTGCAGAAGCCCGACTTCTCGCTGCTGGGCGAGTTCTCGCTGTTCGGCTCGTTCGAGCGCGTGGGCTTCGTGACGGCCGCGCTGCTGGTCTTCACCCTCCTGCTGGCCGACTTCTTCGACACCATGGGCACCATGACGGCGATCGGCGCCGAGGCCGGCCTGAACGACGCCGACGGCTCACCCGAGGGCGCTCAGCGCATCCTCGTGGTCGACTCCATCGCCGCGATGGCCGGTGGAGCCGCGGGCGTCTCGTCCAACACGTCGTACATCGAATCGGCCTCCGGCGTCGGCGACGGCGCGCGCACGGGCCTGGCGTCGGTCGTCACCGGCCTGCTGTTCCTGCTGTCGACGTTCTTCGCGCCGCTGGTCGAGCACATCCCCAGCGAGGCGGCGGTGCCGGCGCTCGTGCTCGTCGGCTTCCTGATGATGAGCCAGGTCAAGAACATCGACTGGGACGACGTCGAGGTCGCGATCCCGGCGTTCCTGACGATCGCGGTCATGCCGTTCACGTACTCGATCACGGCCGGCATCGGCGCGGGCTTCATCGCCTACGTCGTCATCAAGGTCGTCAAGGGCAAGGTCGCGGCGGTGCACCCGCTGCTGTGGGTCATCGGCGTGCTGTTCGTGATCTACTTCGCGATCGACCCGATCTCCCGCTGGCTCAGCTGACGAGGGGGTTGCGGCCCGTCGGGGAGGGGCTTGCGGCCCCTTCGCCGGGACGTGGATACCGTGGGGCATGCGCATCGCACTCGGAGACAAGGTCCCCCACGTCGCTGACGGAGCATGGGTGGCGCCCACCGCGACGCTCGCCGGCTCGGTCGTGATCGAGGAGGGCGCCAGCATCTGGTACGGCGCCGTCCTGCGCGCCGACAACGAGCCGATCACGATCGGCCGCCGCAGCAACGTCCAGGACAACTGCGTCTTCCACGTCGACCAGGGCAAGCCCGTGATCCTCGGCGAGGGCGTCTCGGTGGGTCACGGGGCCGTCGTGCACGGCGCCACGGTCGGGGACCACGTGCTGATCGGCATGAGCGCGACCGTCATGAACGGGGCCGTCATCGGCGACGAGGTGCTCGTGGCCGCCGGTGCGCTCGTCACCGAGGGCATGGTCGTGCCGCCCCGCTCGCTCGTGGCCGGCGTCCCGGCCAAGGTGCGCCGCGAGCTGACCGACGCCGAGATCGCGAAGCTGCACACCAATGCCGAGATCTACGAGGGGCACCGCGAGCTCCACCGGGGCGGCGAGATCCAGGAGCGCTAGCGACTGGCATCGAGTCGCGCCAGCGCAGCGTGAGCGTCTCGCGGCGAAGCCGCCGGCCTGCGAGGCGTGGTGAGCGATCAGGATCGAGCGGAGCGATCCCGACCGCCTGCGTCAGAGGTGGTCGACGACCCAGTCGATCGAGCGGGTCAGCTGCGTGACGTCGTCGGGGTCGATCGCCGGGAACGTCGCGACCCGCAGCTGGTTGCGGCCCAGCCCGCGGTAGCTGTCGACGTCGACGACGCCGTTCTCGCGCAGGGCCGCCGTGACGGCGCCCTGGTCGACGCCCGCGAGGTCGATCGTGCCGACGACCAGCGACCGCTCGGCCGGCGCCGTGACGAACGGCGACGCGTACGTCGACGTCTCGGCCCACTCGTAGAGGCGTCGCGACGAGTCGGCGGTGCGGCCGACGGCCCAGTCGAGACCGCCCTGCGCCAGCATCCACTGCAGCTGCTGGTCCATCAGGAACAGCGTCGCGAGCGCGGGCGTGTTGTACGTCTGGTTCTTGCGCGAGTTGTCGATCGCCGACGGCAGGTCGAGGAAGCCGGGGATGTGCCGTCCGCCGGCCTTGACGCGCTCGGCGCGGTCGATCGCGGCCGGTGACATCAGGGCCACCCAGATGCCGCCGTCGGACGCGAAGCCCTTCTGGGGCGCGAAGTAGTAGACGTCGGTCTCGCTGACGTCGACGGGCAGGCCGCCCGCGCCGGACGTCGCGTCGACCAGCACCAGCGCGCCGTCGTCGATGTCGTGGGGCCGCGCGACGGGCGTCATGACGCCCGTCGACGTCTCGTTGTGGGCCCAGGCGTAGACGTCGACGCCGCGGGTCGCGTGGGGGAGCGGGTGCGTCGACGGATCGGTCTCGAGGATCTCGGGCTCGTCGACGAACGGCGCCTTCTGCACCGCGGTCGCGAACTTGCGCGAGAACTCGCCGTGCACGAGGTGCTGCGAGCGGCGCTCGACCAGGCCGAACGTCGCGGCGTCGAAGAAGGCGTGCGAGCCGCCGACGCCGAGCACGACCTCGTAGCCGTCGGGCAGCGAGAACAGCTCGCCGAGCCCCTCGCGCAGGCTGCCGACCAGGTTCCTGACCGGCGCCTGGCGGTGCGACGTGCCCATCAGCGACGTGCCCGTCGCCGCGAGGGCGTCGAGCGCCTCGACGCGGATCTTGGACGGACCGGACCCGAAACGTCCGTCGCGGGGCAGGAGCTCGGCGGGGATCTTCACGCCCCCAGTCTCTCAGGACGCCCACACCGTACGGTTGAGGGCGTGTGGACATGGGTGGACGGGGCCGAGGACGTCGTCGTCGAGGGCGGGTTCGCCGTCGGGGACGACGTCGCGTGGCCCGTCCTGACGACCGACTTCGACGAGCTCCTGCCGCAGCTGCCCGAGGGCCTGGCGGACGAGGTCGAGATCGTGAGCGCCGTCGACGACGACGGCGACGGCGAGGCCGCCGGCACGATCGTCCGCATCGTCATGCTGACCGGACGTCGCCGCACCGCGGCGAGCGAGATCACGGCGACACCGGCCGAGCACGTGCAGGTGCTCGACATGGCGGGCTTCCTCGTCGAGCTCGCCCCCGACGCGTAACGCATCCGTCACATTCGTCACATTGGGTGGCCGAGGTCACAAGGTGTTCGTACGATGCCCCACATGGCATCTGACCCCGCGACGAGCTCAGGGACACCGGCGACGATCGAGGTTCCCCTCTCGGAGGGCCTCGAGCACACGCAGGACGAGTGGGAGGCGGCGACCGCCGCGGTGCTCCGCACGTCGCGCCGGCTCACCGACGACGCCGACGACGGCGACGTGTGGGCCACGCTGGCCACGACGACCCTCGACGGCATCTCCGTCACGCCGCTCGGCACGCCGGCCCTGTCGGCCGACCTGGGCGACGGCGGGCTGCCCGGCCAGGCGCCGTTCACCCGCGGCGCGACCGCGACCCGCGAGCTCGACGGGTGGGACGTCCGCGCCTGGTTCACCGATCCCGACGTCGAGCGCACGGCCCGCGACGTCGTGACCGACCTCGAGAACGGCGTCAACTCGCTGTGGATCTCGGCCGGCACGGGCGGAGTGCCGATCGACGCGCTCGCCACGGTGCTCGAGCCGGTGTTCGTCGACCTCGCCGCCGTCACGCTCGACGCGCCGTTCGAACCGCTCGAGGCGGCCCGCGCCCTCGCGGCGGTCATCGCCGACAAGGGCGTCGCGGCGGCCCCGGGCACGAGCTTCGGCGCCGACCCGATCGGCGCGGCCTTCCGCGGTCGTGGCGTCGTCGACTTCGACGCGACGGTCGAGATCGCGCACCTCGCGCAGCCCCTGGGGGTGCGTGCCCTCACGGTCGACGCCACCGCCGTGCACGACGCCGGCGCGTCCGACGTCCAGGAGCTCGCCTACTCGCTCGCGGCCGGCGCCCAGTACCTGCGCCTGCTGGTCGAGGCCGGTCTCGACGTCGAGCAGGCCGCGGCGCTGATCGACTTCCGCTACGCCGCGACCGACGAGCAGTTCCCGACGATCGCCAAGCTGCGAGCCGCCCGCCGGCTCTGGAACCGCGTCGCCGAGCTCAGCGGGGTCACGACCGCCGCGGCCGGGCAGCTCCAGCACGCCGTCACGTCGCGGCCCATGATGTCGCGCTACGACCCCTACGTGAACATGCTGCGCACGACGGTCGCCTCGTTCGCCGCCGGCACGGGTGGCGCCGCCGCCGTCACGGTGCTGCCGTTCGACGAGCCGCTGGGCCTGCCCGAGCCGTTCAGCCGCCGCATCGCCCGCAACACCTCGAGCCTGCTGATCAGCGAGTCGCACGTCGCCGCGGTGACCGACCCGGCCGGCGGCTCCCACGCCGTCGAGAAGCTCACCGACGACCTCGCCCGCGCGGCCTGGGAGCTGTTCGGCGAGATCGACGCGACGCCGAGCCTCGAGGCGGCCCTAGACCTGCTGCGGGGCCGCATCGAGCAGACCGTGTCCGACCGCGCCCTCGCGATCGCCCGTCGGAAGCGACCGATCACGGGCGTCTCGGAGTTCCCGCAGGTCGCCGAGACCCTGCCCGACCGCCGCCCCTACGACCGTCCGCTCGAGGTCCACCGCTATGCCGGCGAGTTCGAGGCGCTGCGCGACGAGCCCGCCGCCGCGCCCGTGTTCCTCGCGTCGATGGGCACCGTCGCGGCGTTCACGGCCCGCTCGACGTTCGCCGCGAACCTGCTGGCCGCCGGAGGCGTCGAGACCGTCGTGGCGGGGCCCAGCGAGGGCGTCGACGACGTGCTCGCGGCGTACTCGTCCGCGGGCAGCCCCGCGGTCGTCTGCCTGGTCGGCAACGACAAGGGCTACGACGCGTGGGGCGCCGAGCTCGTCGCCGCGCTGCGCGACGCCGGTGCCCGCCACGTCGTCCTGGCCGGCACGGCCGACGTCGGGGCCGACACGACCATCGCGGTGGGTGTCGATGCGCTGGCCTTCCTCCGCTCGATCCGACAGGAGATCGCATGACGATCCCGCACAGCTTCCAGGGGCTCCCGCTCGATCCCGAGCAGCCCCACGAGCCCGATCCCGAGACGTACGCGAGGGCCACCGACGGCGCCGAGCCGTGGGCCTCGCCCGAGGGCATCGACGTCGAGGGTCTCTACACGCCCGCCGACCTCGAGGGCCTCGACGGCCTCGACACGTACCCGGGCCTGACGCCGTTCCTGCGCGGCCCGTACCCCGCGATGTACACGACGCAGCCGTGGACGATCCGGCAGTACGCGGGCTTCTCGACCGCCGAGGAGTCCAATGCGTTCTACCGCCGCAACCTCGCGGCGGGCCAGAAGGGCCTGTCGGTCGCCTTCGACCTCGCGACGCACCGCGGCTACGACTCCGACAACCCGCGCGTCGTCGGCGACGTCGGCATGGCGGGCGTCGCGATCGACTCGATCTACGACACCCGCAAGCTCTTCGAGGGCATCCCGCTCGACGAGATGAGCGTGTCGATGACGATGAACGGCGCCGTGCTGCCGGTGCTGGCGCTCTACATCGTCGCGGCCGAGGAGCAGGGCGTGCCGCCCGAGAAGCTCTCGGGGACCATCCAGAACGACATCCTCAAGGAGTTCATGGTCCGCAACACCTACATCTACCCGCCGGCGCCGTCGATGCGGATCATCTCCGACATCTTCGCGTACACGGCGCAGAAGATGCCGCGGTTCAACTCGATCTCGATCTCGGGCTACCACATCCAGGAGGCCGGGGCGACGAATGACCTCGAGCTGGCCTACACGCTGGCCGACGGCGTCGAGTACATCCGCGCGGGCCTCGACGTCGGCCTCGACATCGACGCGTTCGCCCCCCGCCTGAGCTTCTTCTGGGCGATCGGCATGAACTTCTACATGGAGGTCGCCAAGCTGCGCGCCGCCCGCGCCCTGTGGGCCCGGCTCGTCGCCGACTTCGACCCGAAGAACCCCAAGAGCCTGAGCCTGCGCACGCACAGCCAGACGTCCGGCTGGTCGTTGACCGCGCAGGACGTGTTCAACAACGTCGGTCGCACCGCGATCGAGGCGATGGCGGCGACGCAGGGTCACACGCAGTCGCTGCACACCAACGCGCTCGACGAGGCCATCGCGCTGCCGACCGACTTCAGCGCGCGCATCGCCCGCAACACCCAGCTGCTGCTGCAGCAGGAGTCGGGCACGACCGACGTCATCGACCCGTGGGGCGGCTCGTACTACGTCGAGCGGCTGACGCACGACCTCGCGAACCGTGCCTGGGCGCACATCCAGGAGGTCGAGAAGGCCGGCGGCATGTCGAAGGCCATCGAGGCGGGCATCCCCAAGATGCGCATCGAGGAGGCGGCCGCGCGCACGCAGGCCCGCATCGACTCGGGGCAGCAGGCCGTCATCGGCGTCAACACGTACCGGCTGGCCGACGAGGACGCGCTCGACGTGCTGAAGGTCGACAACAAGGCGGTCTACGCCTCGCAGATCGCCAAGCTCGAGCGCCTGCGCGCCGAGCGCGACCAGGCCGAGGTCGACGCGGCCCTCGAGGCCCTGACCCGCAGCGCCGCCAAGGGGTCGGCGAGCGACGGGTCGCTCGACGACAACCTGCTCCACCTCGCCGTCGCGGCGGCCAGGGCCAAGGCGACGGTCGGCGAGATCTCCGACGCCCTCGAGAAGGTCTACGGGCGCCACCAGGCCGTCATCCGTACGATCTCAGGTGTGTACCGCACCGAGGCCGGCCAGGCCGGCAACGTCGCCCAGGTCATCGAGGCGACCGAGGAGTTCGAGAGGGCCGAGGGCCGCCGCCCGCGCATCCTGGTCGCGAAGATGGGCCAGGACGGTCACGACCGCGGCCAGAAGGTCATCGTGACGGCCTTCGCCGACATGGGCTTCGACGTCGACGTCGGCCCGCTGTTCTCGACGCCCGAGGAGGTCGCCCAGCAGGCGATCGACGCCGACGTCCACATCGTGGGCGTGTCGTCGCTCGCGGCCGGGCACCTGACGCTGCTGCCGGCGCTCAAGGAGTCGCTGGCCGAGCTCGGACGTCCCGACATCATGATCGTCATCGGCGGCGTCATCCCGCCCGACGACGTCCCGACGCTGCTCGAGATGGGCGCCGCGGCGGTCTTCCCGCCCGGCACCGTGATCGCCGACTCGGCGCTCGACCTGCTCGACAAGCTGCGCACGACGCTCGCCCCGTGACGGGGGCGGTCTGATGGTCGACGTCCAGGAGCTGGCGGACGATCTGCGGGTCGGCCGGCGGGCGTCGATCTCGCGCGCCATCACGTTGGTCGAGTCGCGGCGGGACGACCACCGGGCCGAGGCGCGCGAGCTGCTGGGCCTGCTGACCGAGTCCGCGGGCGGCGCGATCCGCGTCGGCATCTCGGGCGTGCCGGGTGTCGGCAAGTCGACGTTCATCGAGGCGCTCGGCACGCACCTGATCGACGAGGGCCACCGCGTCGGCGTGCTCGCGGTCGATCCGTCGAGCGTCCGCACCGGCGGCTCGGTGCTGGGCGACAAGACGCGCATGTCGAAGCTCGCGGTCAGTCCCGACGCGTTCATCCGGCCGTCGCCCAGCGCCGGCACGCTCGGCGGCGTCGCGCGGGCCACGAGTCAGGCCATGACGGTGCTCGAGGCGGCGGGGTTCGACGTCGTCCTGGTCGAGACGGTCGGGGTCGGCCAGTCCGAGATCACGGTCGCCGGCATGGTCGACACGTTCCTGTTCCTGACGATCGCGCGCACGGGCGACCAGCTGCAGGGCATCAAGAAGGGGATCCTCGAGATCGCCGACGTCATCGCGGTCAACAAGGCCGACGGCGACCGTGCGCAGGAGGCCCATGCGACGTCCAAGGACCTCGCGGGTGCGCTGCGCATGGTCTACGCCGGCACGCAGGACTGGGTGCCGCCGGTGCTGACCTGCTCGGCGCTCGAGGGCACGGGCATCGACACGGTCTGGAACCGCGTCGTGCGGCACCGCGAGTTCATGGGCGCCAAGGGGCTGCGCGAGAAGCGGGCCCAGCAGCAGCTCGACTTCACGTGGGCGCTGGTGCGCGACGAGCTCGACCAGCGGCTGCGCAACGACCCGGCCGTCGCCTCGGTGCGGGCCGAGATCCGCGAGGCGGTGCTGTCGGGCGAGATGCCCGCAGCGACCGCCGCCGACCGGATCCTCGAGGCCTACGACTCCTGACGCTGCGCCGCGGCCAGGGCGTCGCGCAGGCCGGCGGCGGTCAGCCGGGGACCGTAGCCGGGGGTGTCGGTCTCGATGCGCCAGCTCTCGGCCAGCGGGCCGAGGTCGACGACGTCGAAGCCGATCTGGTCGATCAGGCCCGCAACGGTCGCCTTGGCCTGCTCGTCGTCGCCGGCGATGGCGAGGGCGCGACGGTCGTCGGTGCCGCCGGGCTGGGCGTGCTCGGTGATGTCGGCGGCCGCGATGTGGTTGAACGCCTTGACGACGTGCGAGCCGGGCAGGCGGTCCTGCAGCAGCTGCGAGCTCGTGGTCGACCCGTCGTCGAGGACGTCGATGTGCCCGTCGCGCTGCGGGTAGTAGTTGTTGGTGTCGATCACGACCTTGCCCTCGAGGGGCTCGACCGGCACGGTGTCGATGGCCTTGAGCGGGATCGTCACGACGACGAGGTCGCCGGCGGCGGCCGCCTCGGCCGGGGTGGCCGCGGAGGCGAGCTCGCCGAGCTCGGCGACGAGGTCGGCGAGGGTCTCGGGCCCCCGCGAGTTGCTGAGGACGACGTGGTGTCCGTGAGCCGTCGCCGCGCGGGCGACCTGGGAGCCGATGAGGCCTGATCCGATGAGTCCGATGGTGGTCATGAGCGGTTCAACGCCCCTGTGGCCGGAGTCATTCCTGGCGAGTTGTGCCGATGGCCGGGCAGCGTGACAGGATCGTCCGGTGAAGCGATCCGTGACGTCCCACCTCGAGCTCTACCTGCACGGCGAGGCCGACCTGATCCTGTCGGTCGCGGTCGCCGAGGGGGCCGACGCCGACGAGACGTTGACGATCACCTCGAACGGCTCCCCGATCGAGGCGCACGAGGTCGCGGGACGCCACGGCACGCGTCTGCACCGCCTCGTGGGCCCTCCCGGCCCGATGGTCATCGACTACGCCGCCGAGGTCACGGGACAGGCCGATCCGATCGGCACGGAGGAGCTCGACATCATCGAGTACCGCCGGCCAAGCCGGTACTGCGAGTCCGACACGCTCTTCCCGACCGCCAAGTCGGAGTTCTCGGGTGTCGAGGGCAAGGAGCTGCTCGACGCCGTGAGCTCGTGGGTCGGCGACCGGCTCTCGTACGTCTCCGGCGCGAGCCAGCCGACCGACGGCGCCGTCGCCACGATGCTGGCGCGCGCCGGCGTCTGCCGCGACTACGCGCACCTCGTGGTGGCCCTGCTGCGCGCGCTCGACGTGCCGGCGCGTCTCGCCTCGGTCTACGCACCGGGCCTGTTCCCGATGGACTTCCACGCCGTCGCCGAGGCGCACGTCGAGGGCGAGTGGCACGTCGTCGACGCGACGGCGCTGGCCCCGCGCAGCTCGCTCGTGCGCATCGCGACGGGCCAGGACGCGTCCGAGACGGCGTTCCTGTCGCAGCACGGCGCGGCCGTCGACCTGCGGTGGATGAAGGTCACGGCCGTCGTCGACGAGCTGCCGACCGACGACCTGACCCGGCTCGTCGCGCTGCGCTGACCGACGTCGTCCGACGGGACTAGGCGGCCATAGTCCTAAATAACTAGTCACGACGCGAAAGTCAAGACTGCACTTGCCGTCGAGAGTTCGCTACTGTCTTTCTCAGAGGCACCGACGCGAAGGCGTCGTGGGGCCGGCCGTCTCGGGGGGATGGCCGGCCCCCTCTCACGTCCGGGCCGGTGGGCCCCGACGGTGCGGCGGTCCCCGGGCCGTCCGCGTCCTTGCGTAGGGTGCTGGACATGTCGCCGAGGAACCGCCTGCGCGGTGTCGCACGGAAGGCCCGAGAGGTCGTCACCTCCCCCGAGGGCGAGGGCGCCGGCGATGGCCCGCTCGACTCGTGGCTGTTCGACGCCTGGTACTACCGGCTGCAGACGACCGAGCGCCTCGAGACGCCCGCTGCGGCGCTCGAGCACTACGTGACGCACGGTGCCGCAGCCGGGCTGCTGCCCAATCCGCTGACCGACGTCGGCGCGACCGGCCTCAGGGCGGACGAGGTCGTGGCGGCGGTGCTCGACGGATCGGCCCGGACGTTCCCCGTGCGCGCGGTGCTCGACGACCTCGGGCTGGTGGCCCTCGCGCCGGCCGCGGCCGACCACCCCGGCGGACCGGTCGGTCTCTACCTGCAGCACGCGCACGCCGGCGCTCCCGTGCCGATGCTCGGCCGCCGGTCGTGGAGGCGCTTCGTGCACCTGCGGGGCCAGCAGGCGACGGCGCTCGACACGATCCTGGCCGCGGGGGTGCTGGACCGGCCGTACTACGAGGCCCTGGCGGGGCGCACGTTCGCCGACGACCGGGCGGCGGTCTGGCACTTCCTGGAGGAGGGGGAGTCGCTGGCCCTGTCGCCGTCCCCGCTGTACGAGCGCGCCTGGTACCGCAGCAAGGCGGGCATCCGCATGCCGATGACGCTGATGCACCTCCTGCGCACGGGGCAGGTCGCCGGTGCCGCGGGACCGCACTTCGACGGTGCGACCTACCTCGCGCGCGTCCCGGAGGCGGCCGGGCACCCCGGGGGAGCGATGGGGCACTTCCTCGCGCGGGCCGCCGCTGACGGGACGGTCCTCACGGTGCCGGAACCCGGCTCGGACGTCGAGCCCGTCGCGTTCGACGACCTCCGGGCGCTCATGACGCGCACCGCCGCGGAGGCCGGACGTCAGCGGGCGCTGCTGCGTCCGCCGCCGTCGACCACGGCCCGCTGGTACCTGGCGGCCGCGCGACCGCAGGTGGTCGCATCGACCGACGCCGTCGCGATGCTCGCCGATGCGCGCGAGTGGGGCAGGGAGCTGCCCGACACGCTCGCGACCGTCCTGGCGCAGGAGCACACCGCGTGGACGCTGCGTGTCGCGGTCGACGAGGGCGCGCCGGTGCCGGCGCCGCTGGGCGACCTCGCCGAGGCCGACGCGCGGGTCGTCCTCGTGCCCACCGCCTCCCGGTCGTGGGCCGAGAGGGCCGCCGACGTGCTGGCGACCGTCCACGAGCCCCGGGTGGCGGTGTGGCAGCCGCAGGAGTCGTGGTCGCCGCTGCTGCTGGGCGCCCTGCTGACCGCCGCCGCTGCCGCACCCCGGCAGATCGTCCACGGCGCGGCCGTCGACGAGGCCACGGGACGGTGGTGGGCCGAGCTGCCCGGCCGCGAGGCCCTGCTCTGGGACGTCCCGCGCTCCCTGGCGGGTGTCCTCGCCCCGACGGACCTCCTGCGGGCCACCGTCCCGCGCGCCGAGGCCGACGACCGGTGGGACTGGGACGTCCTGCTGCGCCACGACGCACCGGCGCTGTTCGTGCCGTTCGTCGGCGTGCGCGGCGACCACCTCGGCGAGCGGCCGCTCGGCCCGGGCCGGAGCCCGACCCACGAGCAGGTCGTGCGCGACGCCGAGCGGCCGCCTGCCGCGGACCGTCCGCGAGTCCCCGGGCGCGTGTCGGTGCTGATGACGATGCGCGGCGACCGGCACCGCACGCGGCGGGCGGTCGACGCGGCCCTCGCGCAGGCGGGGGAGCGCGACCTCGAGGTCGTCGTGGTCGACGACGCCTCCGACCGCGAGCTGTCGGCGGTCCTGACGTCGGTGTACGCCGGCGACGACCGCGTGACGGTGCTGCGCGTCCCCGCCCCGTCACACGGCTCCGTGACGGCCAACCGCGCCCTCGCGGCGTCGACGGGTGAGGTCGTCGTTCTGCTCGACCCCGACGTCGAGGTGCACGACGGCTGGCTCGAGCCGCTCGTCGACGCCGTGTCGACCCCGGGCGTGCTCGCGGCGCAGTCGCTGCTCGTCACGGCCGACGACACGATCCGATCGGCGGGCCTGGTCTCCGCGGGGCCTCACGTCGTCCCGGTGCACCTGCTGGCGTCCCACCCGCTGTCCGACCTGCCGTCCGGCGACGTCGTGCCCGATGCCGTGAGCTCCGTGAGCCTGGCCCTGCGTGCCGACGACCTCGTGGCGGTCGGGGGGCTCGACCCGACGTTCGGCGACCTCGCCGACGTCGACCTGTCGCTGCGGCTCACGGCCGGGGCACCGGGCCGCCTCGTCACCGCGACGGCCTCGCGCGTCAGCCGCCGGGCGCGCTCGCCGCTGGCCGGCCCGTCCGAGCCCGACCAGCTGCGTCTGCTCGACCGCTGGGGCGGGCGCCTGCCGGCGGCCCGCACCGACGCCTGGGAGCGGGCGGGGCTCGTCGTCGACGGCTTCCGTCCCGGTCCGGGCGCACCGCTGAGCCGCCGCCGCACGACGAGCTCGCCGGTGCTGCGACGGCCCGCGCGGGTCGTCGGGTCCGGGCCCGGCGCGGGTCTGCCGTGCCTGCGGTGGGCCGTCAAGATCGCGGCGCAGGGCGGTCCGAGCGGCGACACGTGGGGCGACACCCACTTCGCCGACGATCTCGTCCGGGGGCTGCGGGCGTGGGGTCAGGAGGCCTTCGTCGACCGCCGCGGCGCCCACCAGCGTCCGGCGTCCGACCACCTCGACGACGTGACGCTGACGCTGCGGGGACGCTGGCCGGCCGTGTCGCAGCCCGGTGCGACCAACGTCCTGTGGGTCATCAGCCACCCCGACGAGGTGCCGCCCGACGAGCTGACGCAGGGCTTCGACCTGGTCTACTCGGCGGGCAGGGCGTGGGCCGAGCAGACAAGCGCGGCGACGTCGCGCGAGGTGCGGACGCTGCTGCAGGCGACCGACGTCTCACGGTTCTCGCCCGACGGCGAGGCGACGGCCGGGCTCGGCACGCTCTTCGTGGGTCGCACCCGCAAGGTCATGCGCCCCGTCGTCGGCGACGCGGTGGCAGTGGGCGCCGACCTGACGATCTACGGCGACGGGTGGGACCGCTTCATCGACCCCGCCCTGGTCGCGTCCGACCACCTCGACAACGCCGCGGTGCCGGCGGCCTACCGCGGCGCCCGCATCGTCCTCAACGACCACTGGGCCGACATGGCCCGTCTCGGCTTCTACTCGAACCGGCTGTTCGACGCGGTGGCGTCGGGCGCCCGGGTCGTCAGCGACCCCGTCGAGGGGATCGAGGACGTGCTGGGGCCGTCGGTGCGCACGTACGCCGACCGCGACGAGCTCGCGGCGCTGCTCGACCCCGCGTCGACGCGGTGGCCCGATGCCGCGACCCTCGCGGCCAATGCGGCGCGGGTCGCGGCCGAGCACTCGTTCGAGGCACGGGCACGCGTGCTGCTGGCGGACGTGCTCGACGCCCGGGGGGTCGAGCACGACCTCTGACCGGCCGGGGGCCGGACGGTCAGGCGTTGGCCCAGTCGGGGTTCCAGCCCTCGACCTCGTCGGCCCCGCGCGAGGCAGGTCCGGTGTAGATCGCGGAGGGACGGATCAGGCGTCCGGTGCGCTTCTGCTCGAGGATGTGCGCGCTCCAGCCGGCCGTGCGGGCCGAGGTGAACATCGCAGTGAACATGTGCGGCGGGATCTCGGCGTAGTCGAGGACGATCGCGGCCCAGAACTCGACGTTGGTCTCGAGGACGCGGTCGGGACGACGCTCCTTGAGCTCCTTGAGCGCGGCCTCCTCGAGCGCGATCGCGACCTCGGCGCGAGGCGCGTTGAGCTCCTTGGCGGTGCGACGCAGCGTGCGGGCGCGGGGGTCCTGCGCCCGGTAGACGCGGTGGCCGAAGCCCATCAGGCGCTCGCCGGCGTCGAGCAGGTCCTTGACGTACTTGGTCGCGTCGCCGGACTTCTCGACCTCCTCGATCATGGTCAGCACGCGGGCCGGGGCGCCGCCGTGCAGCGGGCCCGACATCGCGCCGACGGCACCCGACAGGGCGGCGGCGGCATCGGCACCGGTCGAGGCGATGACGCGCGCCGTGAACGTGGACGCGTTCATGCCGTGCTCGGCGGCCGAGACCCAGTACGCGTCGATGGCCTTGGCGTGATCGGGGTTGACCTCGCCGCGCCAGCGCGTCAGGAAGCGCTCGGTGATCGTGCCGGCCTTGTCGACCTCGCTCTGCGGGACGAACGGCTGGCCCACGCCGCGGGCGGCCTGCGCGACGTACGACAGCACCATGACGGCGGCGCGTGCGAGGTCGTCGCGGGCCTGGACGTCGTCGATGTCGTACAGCTGCTTCATGCCCCACGCGGGCGCGGTCAGCGCGATGGCGCTCTGCACGTCGGCGCGGATGTCGCCCGAGTGGACGGGGATCGGGAACGGCTCCGCGGGCGGCAGGCCGGGCTCGTACGTCCCGTCGACCAGCAGGCCCCAGATCTTCTCGAAGGGGACGCGGCCGACGAGGTCGTCGATGTCGACGCCGCGGTAGCGAAGTGCGGACCCTTCCTTGTCGGGTTCGGCGATCTCGCTCTCGAACGCGATGACGCCTTCCAGTCCGTGATGCACTTCAGTCATGCATGGCATTGTGCCTTGCGCGGCTACCGTGGGCACATGGAGACCCCCGATCTGGCCCGCATGAGGTCGGAGTACGCCCGCGACGGGCTCGACGAGACGACTGCGGGCGACGACCCGGTGGCGCTGTTCACCCGCTGGATCGACGAGGCCGTCGAGGCCGGCGTGCACGAGCCCAACGCCATGGCGCTGGCCACCGCGACGACCGACGGGCGTCCGTCCTCGCGGATCGTGCTGCTCAAGGGCTTCGACGCCCGGGGGCTGGTGTTCTTCACGGGCTACGGCTCGCGCAAGGGGCGTGAGCTGACCGACAACCCGTTCGCCGCCGCGACGATGCTCTGGCACCCCCTGCAGCGCCAGGTGCGCGTCGAGGGGGCCGTCACCCGTGTGGCGGCCGAGGAGTCCGACGCGTACTTCTCGTCGCGACCGCGCGGCTCGCAGGTCGGGGCGGCCGCCTCGCCGCAGTCCGAGCCGATCGCCGACCGCGGGGTGCTCGAGCGGCGTGTCGCCGACGTCGAGCAGGCGTTCGCCGACCGCGACGTCGAGCGTCCGGAGCAGTGGGGCGGCTACCGCATCGCGATCGGGTCGATCGAGTTCTGGCAGGGTCGCGTCGGCCGGCTGCACGACCGCCTCCGCTACACGCAGACGGCCGACGGCACCTGGACGCGCGAGCGCCTCGCCCCCTGACGCTCGCGAGGGGGTTGTCGCCCCTCGGCGAGGGGGTTGCCGCCCCGCGCAGGGGCCGCAACCCCCTCCTCGAGGGGCCGCAACCCCCTCGTCAGCGGGGTGGGCTCAGTCGAGGGCGCTGTGGCGCGGACGCGGGGCGAGGTCCTTGCCCTCGCCGTACGCCTCGGTGCTGACGCCCGTGACGTCGGACGGGTCGCGTCCCTCCTCGGCGAAGACCTCGCGGGCGATGTCGGCCCAGGTCTTGACCGGGCCGCCGCCGGTGACGTGGTGGATGCCGTAGGGGGCACCCGACCGGACGAGCTCGACGATGCCGGCCGCGAGCTCGCTCGCCGACGTCAGGCGACCGTGCTGGTCGTCGACGACCGAGGGGCTCACGCCGTCGCGCGCCAGCCGCTGCATCGTCGAGACGAAGTTGCCGCCGTCGCCGATGACCCAGCTGGTGCGGACGACGTAGTGGCGGGGGACCGTCGACGTGACGGCCTCGCCGGCCGCCTTGGTCTGCCCGTACACGCCGAGGGGCGACACGGCCTCGTCGGTCGTGTGCGACTCGACGGTGCCGTCGAAGACGTAGTCGGACGACACGTTGACCAGCGTCAGGCGGTGCTCGATCGCGAGGCGGGCCAGCGCGGCGACGGCCGTGACGTTGACGGCCCACGCCTGTCTACGTCCTTCGGGCGTCTCGGCGGCGTCGACCGCGGTGTAGGCGGCCGCGTTGTAGATCGTGCCGACCTGGCCCCACGGGACGCTGTCGTAGGTCGACGGGTCGGCGAGGTCGAGATCAGCCCGGGTCAGCGCGAGGGCGTCGGGCAGCACGGCGCGCAGGGCCCGGCCCAGCTGGCCGTCGGCGCCGAGGATCACGTCGCGACGCGGCGAGAACGGCACGACGTCGGCGAGCCGGGGGTGGGCCTTGTCCTTGTCGGACACCTCGCGCAGCGGCAGGGGCCACGCGATCGCCGCGGTCTCGTCGAGCAGGTTGACGTTGGTGTAGACCGCGTCGGGGCTCCAGTGCGCGTTGACCAGGTACGAGTACGTCGTGTCGTCCTCGAGCGTCTGGTACGAGTTGCCGACGCCCCGGGGCACGAACACCGCGCGCCCCGGCGACAGCTCGATGCTGAAGGTCGTGCCGAACGACTCGCCGTCGCGCAGGTCGACCCATGCCGCGAACACGCGGCCCGCGACGACCGAGACGAGCTTGTCCCACGGCTCGGCGTGGATGCCGCGGGTCGCGCCGGCGGTGAAGTTGTACGAGATGTTGTGCTGCACGGGGCCGAAGTCGGGCAGGCCGGCGGCGACCATCTTCTCGCGCTGCCAGTTCTCCTCGAAGAAGCCGCGGTTGTCGGCGTGCAGGGGGATCTCGACGACGAGCAGCCCCGGGATCGTGCTCTCGGTGATCTGCATGGTCACTGGCCCTGGGCCGCGTACTTGGACTCGGTCGCGGCCTTGGCCGGACGCCACCACGACTCGTGGTCGCGGTACCACTGCACGGTGTCGGCCAGACCGCTCTCGAAGTCGCCGAACTGGGGCTGCCAGCCGAGCTCGGAGCGCAGCTTGGACGAGTCGATCGCGTAGCGGCGGTCGTGGCCGGGGCGGTCGTTGACGTGGTCGAAGTCGGCGGCGTCGCGCCCGAAGACCTCGAGCAGGGCGGCGACGACGTCGCGGTTGTTCTTCTCGCCGTCGGCGCCGATCAGGTAGGTCTGGCCGATCTCGCCGGTGTTCAGGATCGCCAGGACGGCGCTGCTGTGGTCCTCGACGTGGATCCAGTCGCGCACGTTGAGCCCGTCGCCGTACAGGCGGGGGCGGAGGCCGTCGATGAGCTGCGTGATCTGCCGCGGGATGAACTTCTCGACGTGCTGGTACGGGCCGTAGTTGTTGGAGCAGTTGCTGATCGTGGCGCGGACGCCGAACGAGCGCACCCAGGCGCGCACCAGCAGGTCGGAGCCGGCCTTCGTCGACGAGTACGGGCTGGACGGCTCGTACGCCGTCGCCTCGGTGAAGCGGTTCGGGTCGTCGAGCTCGAGGTCGCCGTAGACCTCGTCGGTCGAGATGTGGTGGAAGCGGACGTCGTGCTTGCGCGCGGCCTCGAGCAGCGTGAAGGTGCCGACGAGGTTGGTCTGCACGAACGGGCTCGGGTCGTCCAGCGAGTTGTCGTTGTGCGACTCGGCGGCGAAGTGCACGACCGCGTCGTGGGACGCGACGAGCTCGTCGACCAGGGCGGCGTCGACGATGTCGCCGACCACGAGACGGCACCGGTCCTCGGGCAGGTCGGCGATCGACTCGCGACTGGCCGCGTAGGTCATCTTGTCGAGCACCGTGACCGTGAGGTCGGTGTGGGCGACGACGTGACGCACGAAGTTGGATCCGATGAAGCCGGCACCGCCGGTGACGAGGACAGAACGCATGGCCCCAGCCTAGGGCAGGGCGTCGTGCGGTCAGGACGCCCTCGGGCCCCGGCCCGCCGTGCACCTAGGATGGCGCGCATGCGAGGAATCATTCTGGCCGGTGGAACCGGCTCCCGCCTGCACCCCGTGACCAAGGCCGTCAGCAAGCAGCTGATGCCGGTCTACGACAAGCCCATGATCTACTACCCGCTCTCGACGCTGATCCTCGCGGGGATCTCCGAGGTGCTGATCATCACGACGCCGCACGACGCGGAGCAGTTCGAGCGGCTCCTCGGCGACGGCTCGCAGTTCGGCATCACGATCACCTACGCGCAGCAGCCGAGCCCCGACGGCCTGGCCCAGGCGTTCGTGATCGGCGCCGACCACATCGGCGACGACTCGGTCGCGCTGGTGCTGGGCGACAACATCTTCTACGGCGCGGGCCTCGGCACGCAGCTGGCGCGCTTCGACGACGTCGACGGGGCCGTGATCTTCGGCTACCGCGTCAACGACCCCTCGGCGTCCGGCGTGGTGGAGTTCGACGCCGACGGCAAGGCCATCTCGCTGGAGGAGAAGCCCGAGGTGCCGAAGAGCCACTTCGCGGTGCCGGGGCTGTACTTCTACGGCAACGACGTCGTCGAGAAGTCGCGCACGCTCGAGCCGTCCGCCCGCGGCGAGCTCGAGATCACCGACCTGAACCGCCTCTACCTCGAGGAGGGACGCCTGCAGGTCGACGTCCTCGAGCGCGGCGTCGCCTGGCTCGACACCGGCACGTTCGACGGCCTGTCCGAGGCGGGCGACTTCATCCGCACGGTGCAGCACCGCCAGGGCCTGTCGATCGGCTGCCCCGAGGAGGCGGCGTGGCGCCAGGGCTTCCTGAGTGACGACGGCCTGCGTGAGCAGGCCGCGGCGTACGCCAAGAGCGGGTACGGCGCGTACCTGCTGAGCCTGCTCGACGACTGACGCACCCGGTTCACCTGACGTCCACCTGACGGTCGGGGTTGGGACGCCGCGCGGGGGCACCGTGGCAGGCATGAACGCTCTGCTGATGTCGTTGGGGGTGGGGTTCGCCCTGGCCTTCGCGGAGTCGGGCCTCGGGCTCGGCATGGTCCTGCCGGGGGAGACCGCGGTCGTCCTGCTCGCCGCCACGATGGGATCGGCCGGGCAGATGGTCGCCCTGGGCGTCGTGGTGACGCTGGGGGCGAGCCTCGGCGACCACGTGGGCTACCTGCTGGGCCGGCGCTACGGCGACGCCTTGGGCGAGACGCGCGCGGTGCGTCGTCTGGGTCGTCAGCACTACGACCGGGCGACCGACCTGCTGCGCCGGCGCGGTGGCGCCGCGGTGTTCATGACCCGCTTGGTGCCGGTCGTCCGCACGGTGACGCCGGCCGCCGCGGGGGCGTCGGGACTGGAGTACCGACGGTTCCTGCCGGCGTCGCTGTCGGGTTCGGCGCTGTGGGCCGGGGCGTACGTCGGCGGGGGGTCGGCCGTCGCCGCCGTCACCGGTGCGACCACCGACCTGCTGGGCCGCGCGTCGTGGCTCGTGCTGGTGCTGCTGGCGCTGGCCGTCGTGCCGGTGCTGCTGGTGCGGACCGTCATCGGGGTGCGTCCCACGACGCCGGCGCCCGAGGTCGCGGCGCTCGAGCTGGCCACGGGCGTCATGCCACGGCAGCCGCGGCTGACCCTGGCGGGCGATCTGCACCCGACGGCCTGAGTCAGACGACGAGCACGACGACCGCGGCCGCGGCGGCGGGCAGGACGCCGCACACGAGCCACGCCGACAGCGGCGGCCGGCGGTGCACCATGCGGATCGCGCCGAGGGCCAGCGTGCCGAGGGCGGCCATGACGACGAGCAGCAGCGCCGCGTCGCCGCGTCGCCCCTCGTCGGCGATCGTCCGGCTGACGGCGGTCAGCGCGCCGAGCGGGAACGAGGCGACCGCGAGGATCAGGAACGACACGACCCAGCGCTGCACCTGCTCGAGGCTGAGATCGCGGACCGACACGCGCC
Source organism: Aeromicrobium sp. CFBP 8757 (assembly GCF_014841755.1). NCBI lineage: Bacteria > Bacillati > Actinomycetota > Actinomycetes > Propionibacteriales > Nocardioidaceae > Aeromicrobium > Aeromicrobium sp. CFBP 8757. The sequence goes on along the minus strand of NZ_JACYUM010000002.1, from coordinate 46,766 downwards.
CAGTATGCGCGTGACGGTCAGCCCGGGGCGCGGGTGATGCGGTAGCGGACGAACGACGGCACCGCGAGCGACGCGACCACGACGCCCACGACCACCAGGACGCCACCGCCGGCGGCCGCCGCCGCGGTGCCGACCGCTGCCGCCGTCGCACCGTGCAGGGTGTCGGCGATGCGGGGACCGCCCGCCACGACGACGATGAACACGCCCTGCAGACGTCCGCGCATCGCGTCGTCCGCGGCTGCCAGCAGCATGCTGGTGCGGAACGCCGCCGACGCCATGTCGGCCGCACCGCCGATCACGAGCATCGCCAGGGCGACCACGAGCATCGAGGTCGCCCAGCGGTCGGCCAGCGCGACCGCGAGGCCGAAGCCCGTCATCGCCAGGCCCCACACGACGATGCAGACGACGACGGCGCGTCCCTGGCGCTCGACCCGCGAGACCCACCCGCTGAACACGCCGCCGATGACGGCGCCCGCGGGGATCGCCGCGAACAGCAGCGCGAACACGAGGCCGCCCTCGTCGGGCCCGTTGAAGTCGAGGTGGGCGATCTCGGGGAACAGTGCCCGCGGCATGCCGAAGACCATCGCGATCAGGTCGACGACGAACGACATCATCAGCACCGGCTGGGTGCGCAGGTACCGGAAGCCGTCGATGACGGCGCGGACGCCGGGCACGCTCGTCGCGGCCTCGACGGCCTTGAGGCTCGGCAGCCGGACGACCGCCGCCAGCGTCGCGAAGAGCGTCACGGTGTCGATCAGGTAGAGCCACTCGAAGCCGAGGAAGGGGATCAGCACGCCGGCCACGAGCGGGCCCGCGATCGCCCCGGCCATCGTGACCGTCATGTTGAGCGAGTTGGCGGCCGGCAGCAGGGCGGTGTCGACGAGCTTGGGGATGATCGCGCTGCGCGTCGGCTGGTTGACGGCGAAGAACGCCTGCTGCACCGAGAACAGGCACAGCAGGAGCCACGGGCTCGTGCTGCCGGCGGCCGCCTGCACCCAGAACAGGCCGCTCGTCACGATGAGGCCGACCGTCGTGACGACCAGCAGCGTCCGGCGGTCGAACACGTCGGCCAGCGCCCCGCCGTAGAGGCCGAACACGACCAGGGGCACCAGCCCGAAGACCCCCGCCAGGCCGACGTACGCCGACGACCCGGTGTCGGCGTACAGCTGCGCCGGCACCGCGACGACCGTCAGCTGCGCACCGATGACCGTGACGATGTTCGCGAGCCAGAGGCGACGGAAGTGCTGGTTGCGCAGTGGCCGGGTGTCGGCGAGGACGTTCGCGAGGGAGAGCCGGGCCACGTCAGGAGAAGATACGCCTGCCCGTCTCGTGCCGCGTCAGCGGAAGGCGTCGTGCTCGACCTGGATCCACACCTGCTCGGCACGGCCCAGCAGCTCGCCGTCGGCGGTGTGGAGCGCGGTGTCGGTGCGGAACTTGCGGCCGTCCCGCTCGTGCAGCACGCCCACCGACACCAGGGGCTCCCCGGCGCGGGGGGCGCGGACGACCTGGGCGGTCATGCGTCCGAGCACCATGGTCTGGCGCGTGAAGTCGGCGGCCCACCCGCCCGGGCAGTCGAGCGCGGCCCACGTCGTCGGCACGTCGAGGCGTCCGTCGCCGGGGGCGCCGAAGGCCGCGTCGGGCGTCCACGACGCGGCGACGCGTCCGTCGCCGACCGGGCCCGTGAACAGTCGCAGCCCGTCGCCCGCGCCGCGGGCGGTGCCGCACGTGAAGCAGCGGTCGAAGGGGTGGTCGTCGTGTCCCTGGTAGGCGGCGAGTCCCGCGGCGGCCTCGGCGGGCGTCGGCGCCGCAGGTGCGTCACGCGTGAACGCCCCGGGTGCGGCCTCGCCGACCACCGCGCCGCCGGCCGTCAGGAGCCGGACGACCTCGCCGTCGTGGTGCGTGTCGTGCTCCCAGCTGAGGGGCACGTCGAGCGGAGGTGGGATGCGCAGCGTCGACGTCACGACGTCCGCGCCGACCTCCGCGGCCAGCATGCCGGCGACGTAGCCGCCGTTGCCGGAGTGGTCGGGACCGTTGAACCGTGCCGCGATCGTCACCATGCGGCCGACCCTACCGAGCCGACTTGACGACCTCGTAGCGCCGCAGCGACTCGATGCGCTCCTCGGCGTGGTCGACGATCGGGGCGGGGTAGTCGGCTGGCGGCTCGTCCATCTCCCAGGGCGTGTGCACGTGCTTCGCCGGGACGTCGGCGAGCTCGGGCACCCAGCGCCGGACGTACGTGCCGTCGGGGTCGAACTTCTTGCCCTGCGACGTCGGGTTGAAGATGCGGAAGTACGGCGAGGCGTCGGTGCCGCAGCCGGCGACCCACTGCCAGCCGTGCTGGTTCGACGGCGGGTCGGCGTCCACCAGCAGGTCGAGGAAGTGGTCGGCGCCGACGGTCCACTCGAGGTGCAGGTCCTTGACCAGGAAGCTGGCCACGATCATCCGCACGCGGTTGTGCATGAAGCCCTCGGCCATCAGCTGACGCATGCCGGCGTCGACGATCGGGAACCCGGTTCGCCCGTCCTTCCAAGCCTGCAGGTCGTCGCCGGGCTCGTCGTAGTCCATCGCCTCGAACCGCTTGTCGTAGTAGCCGGCCAGGGTGTCGGGGCGGTGGTGGACGACGTCGGCGTAGAACTCGCGGAACGCCAGCTCGCGGGCGTACGCCTCGGCGCCCTTCGTGCCGCGCTCGGCGAGGTCGGCGAGCAGCGTGCGGGGGTGGATCGTGCCCCACTTGAGGTGCACCGACATGCGCGACGTGGCGTCGCGGCCCGGCAGGTCGCGCACGTCGTCGTAGTCGTCGACGTGCTCGAGGTACGCGTGCCACTGACGCCGCGCCGCCTCCTCGCCGAGCGGGGGCAGCGTGACACCGTCCGGGGGATCGACGTCCGGGATCTCCGCAGTGCTCACGTCGGCGCGGATCCACGGCACGGAGCGCACGCCCGGCGCCGGTGCGCGCCATCCGTGCTCCTGCCACGCGCGGTAGAACGGCGTGAAGACGCGGTAAGGGGTTCCGTCGCCCTTGGTCACGCGCCCGGGGGCCACGGCGTACGACGACCCGGTGCGCACCAGCGCGACGTCGTGCTCGGCGAGCGCCTGCTCGACGCGCTCGTCGCGCTCCTTCTCGTACGGGCCGTAGTCGGCCGCCACGTGCACGCTCGTGGCCCCGACCGCCCGAGCCACCTCGGGCACGACCTCCCACGGCTTGCCCTTCACGACGACGAGGCCGCCGACCCGCTCGTCGAGGTCGCGCAGCAGCGCCATGAGGTAGGCCAGGCGGGTGCGTCCGTTCGGGCCCCAGTAGTGCTCGTCGAGCACGAACATCGGCACGACGCCGTCCGGCCCGGCGTCGATCGCCTCCCGCAGCGCGGGGTTGTCGTTCAGGCGGAAGTCGGACCGGAAGCACATGACGGAGGTTGGCACGGTTCCCATCCTCACGCGTGCACGCGCTGTCCGCACGGCATGGAACAATGGGGGAGTGAGCGAGCTGATCGACACCACCGAGATGTACCTCCGCACGGTCTACGAGCTGGAGGAGGAGGGCATCGTGCCCCTGCGCGCCCGCATCGCCGAGCGCCTCCACCAGAGCGGCCCGACGGTCTCGCAGACCGTCGCCCGCATGGAGCGCGACGGGCTGCTGGCGGTCGAGGGCGATCGCCACCTCGAGCTGTCCGAGAAGGGGCGCCAGCTGGCCACGCGGGTCATGCGCAAGCACCGCCTGGCCGAGCGGCTCCTCATCGACGTCATCGGTCTCGAGATCGAGTTCGTCCACGAGGAGGCGTGCCGCTGGGAGCACGTGATGTCCGAGCAGGTCGAGCGTCGCCTCGTCCAGATCCTCGAGCACCCCACCGAGTCGCCGTACGGCAACCCGATCCCGGGTCTGGCCGAGCTGGGCGAGTCGGGCAGCGAGGCGCAGTTCCTCACGGGTGTCGTCGCGATGACCAAGGCCGTCGGCCGGGCCACCGAGCCGACGCGTCTGGTGGTGCGTCGCATCGCCGAGGAGCTCCAGAAGGACACCGAGGTCATGTCGGTCCTGCGCCGCGTCGGCGCGCTGCCGGGCAACGACGTGCTCGTGTCGGTCGGCCACGACGGGCTCGTCGTGGCCCGCCAGGGCGAGACGGCCGAGATCGACACCGAGGCCGCGGCCCACATCTTCGTCACAGCCTGATCCCACCCGACGGTGAGGAGGGGGTTGCTGCCCTCCGAGGAGGGGGTTGTGGCCCCTGTTCGGGGGCGACAAGCCCCTCGCCGAGGGGCGACAACCCTCTCGTCAGCGTTTCGGGGGGAGGGGGATGAAGTAGCTGGTGCGGCGGGCGTAGTCGTCCCAGCCGGGCTTCTTGCGCTGGCTCTTCTCGTTGAGCTTGGCGCCCGTCACGTTGACCAGTGAGTAGCTCATGATCGCCGGGCCGATCAGCGCGACGATGCCGGGCCACGAGCCGGCCGCGACGATGCCGAGGCCCCACCAGACGGCGGCGTCGCCGAAGTAGTTGGGGTGGCGCGTCAGGCTCCACAGCCCCGTGTCCATGATCTTGCCCTTGTTGTCGGGATCGCTCTTGTACTTCTTGAGCTGCGCGTCGCCGACGGTCTCGAAGAACAGGCCGACCGCCCACACCGCGACGCCGACGACCGTCAGCGGGACCGACATGCGCTCGTTGTTGGGGCCCACCATGAGCGGAGCCGAGACGATGAACATCGCGACGCCCTGCGGCACGAACACGCGCGTGATGGCGGTCTGCGCGAACGAGCGACCCGCCTTCTCGCCGTTCTCGAGCAGCTCGGCGTAGCGCGGGTCCTCGCCCTTGCCGTGGTTGCGGCCGCCGACGTGCCACGCCAGCCGCAGGCCCCAGACCGCCACCATCGCGAGCACGATCCAGCGCTGCGCGCGGCCACCGTCGCCGCCCAGCGAGACGATCGCGGAGACCGCCGCGACGACCACGAAGCCCAGGCCCCACAGCGTGTCGACGATCGAGAGCAGGTGGTTCTTCAGTGCGTAGGCCAGGCCGAGACCCATGAACACCAGCAGAGCGCCGAGCCCCGCGAGCAGCGTGACGACGGTCTGCGACAGATCGTTCGCGATCATGCGTCCTCACCGCCGACCGCGCGGCCGTGGAGCCAGGCCAGGGGAGAGGACGGCATCGCGCTGACGCCCCGCGAGCTGGGCTTGACCGACAGGATCTGGTCGACGCCCATGCGGTTCTCCTCGAACGCCAGCGCGCCGCCGACGAGGTAGAGGCGCCACACGCGCGCGTTCTCCTCGCCGATCAGCTTGACCGCGACGTCCCAGTTCTCCTCGAGCTTCTCGGCCCACCCCGCGACGGTCTGGGGGTAGTGCTCGCGCATCGCCTGGACGTCGCGGATCTCGAGGCCTGAAGCCGCGATGAGCCCGATCGTCTTGGCCAGCGGCTTCATGTGCATGTCGGGCGCGATGTACGTCTCGATGAACGGCCCACCGCCCGGGCTGTCCCCGGGGGCGTCGTTGCTGCGCGACATCTGCTGGATCAGGGCCCGGCCGCCGGGCTTGAGGTAGCGGTGGATCGAGTCGACGAACACGACGTACTCGGCGTCGCCGACGTGCTCGCCCATCTCGATCGAGGCGATCGCGTCGATCTGGCCGTCGCGGACGCCGGAGGCCTCGAGGTCGCGGAAGTGCCGCAGGCTGACGTCGACCCGGTCGGCCAGGCCGCGCTCGGCCGCCTTGCCCATGACGTAGTCGCGCTGCTCGACCGAGAGGGTCACTCCCGTGACGTGGACGCCGTAGTGCTCGGCGGCGAACAGCGTCAGCGAGCCCCAGCCGGAGCCGATGTCGACCATCTTCATGCCGGGCTGCAGGCCCAGCTTCTGGCAGATCAGGTGCAGCTTCGCGGTCTGCGCCTCCTCGAGCGTCATCTCCGGCGTCACGTGGAAGCCGCTCGAGTACGCCATGTTGGGGTCGAGGATCAGCTCGTAGAAGTCGTTCGACAGGTCGTAGTGGTGCGAGATCGCCTCCTGGTCGCGCTCCTTGCTGTGCAGCTCGCCCGTCAGGTTCGACTCGGCGGCCGGCGCCGGCGGCCGGGGGCCGATCGCGCCGAGGCGCACCGCGAGCGCGACGGCCTTGGCGACCTGCTTCGGGCCGATCTTCGGCCGTCCGGCCGTCGCATCGGCGGTCCGCGCGTCGCGCACGGCGTTCCACATGGCCCGCAGGCCGTCGCCGAGGTCGCCCTCGACGTCGAGGTCGCCCTGCACGTAGGCGCGGGCGACGCCCAGCTCGCCCGGCTTCCAGATGACGTGCCGCAGGGCGCGCTTGCTGCGGATCACGACGACCGGGGCGCCCGGCACGCCGGCTTCGCTGCCGTCCCACGCGCGCAGACGGATGGGCAGCTTCAGGCCGAGCGTCTCCTCGGCCAACGACAGGAGGGAGGATGCGATGTTCACGGGCCCAAGTCAACCCTTCGCGCCGGGGTTGCGCCATCCGAGTTCCTGTGATGCGGCAGACTGTCGGCATGGACGTCGGGACCAGGCTCGTGGGCTGGTTCAGGCGCACGGGGAGCGAGGCCCTGGGCTGGGTCGTCGTGGTCGTGGGGGTGATCCTGATGCCCCTGCCCGGCCCGGGTCTGGTCATCGTGGTGTCGGGTCTGGCGATCCTCTCGCGCAACTACGTGTGGGCGCAGCGCCTCATGGACCCGCTCGAGCGGCGCGCGACCGAGGCCGCGAAGTTCGGCGTCGAGACGTGGCCGCGGATCCTCGTCAGCTTCCTCGGCGGGTTGTGGCTCGCGGTGCTGGGCGCGATCTGGTGGATCGGCCCCGACATCCCGCGCTTCACGGTGGTCGGGGTCGGTTTCGGGCCGGAGCTGCCGGCGCAGGGATGGGCGACCGCGCTCGGTCTGTGGGCGTCGGCGCTGGCGGCGTGGGGCCTGCTGGCCTACAGCATCGTGCGGTGGCGCGAGCCGCGTCCGGCCGAGCTGCCCTAGCCGGCGGGGCCGGACGTCCGAGGAAGCATTCCGGTGCGCGGGCACGTACTGTTCTGGGAGACGTGGGCCTCGGACGACGTGGGGCCCGGCCCGACGACCGCCGACTCCCGAGGACGACCCCCACCGTGGCACATCGACGCATCATCCTGACCCTGGCCACCGGCCTCGCCCTGACGCTGGGCTCCGCGCCGGCCGTCGCGGCGTCGGACCCGTCCGCCGGGGAGGTCGCGAGCGTGCTGGCGTCGGCCCCTGCCGGTGAGCCGGTCACGGTCGTCACGACGACGCAGACCGCGACCGGCCCGCAGTTCACGACCGAGGTCGCCGACTCGCGCCAGGACGCCCGTGAGCTGATCTCCGACGCGCTCGACGAGCCCGGCGTCACGGTCGACGTCGCCCACCCCGTCTCGATCGCGTCGACGCTCGACACGTCCTCGGCGCAGGCGCCCGTCGCGGCGGTCGCGACCGCGAAGAAGCCCAGGCGCTCCAACGACAGCCTGCGCAAGCGGCAGTGGAGCCTCGACAAGCTCCGCGCCGAGCAGGTGTGGCGCAAGTCGAAGGGCCGAGGCGTCGTGGTCGCGGTCGTCGACACCGGAGTGCAGGCCGATCACCCCGATCTCAAGGGGCGCGTGCTGAAGGGCCGCGACTTCGTCGAGGGCGACCGCAACGCCGCCGACCGCAACGGGCACGGCACCCACGTGGCCGGCGTCATCGCCGCCAAGGCGGGCAACAAGCGCGGCATCGCGGGCCTCGCGCCCCAGTCGCGCATCCTGCCCGTGCGGGTGCTGAACTCCGCCGGCGCCGGCAACACCGTCGACGCGTCGCGCGGCATCGTCTGGGCCGTCAACAAGGGCGCCGACGTCATCAACCTGTCGTTCGCGGGCAAGGACCTCGACGTGCAGATGCAGAAGGCCGTCCGTTACGCCGTGCGCAAGGGCGTCGTCGTGGTCGCGGCGGCCGGCAACGAGGGCTGCTCGGGACCGACGACCTACCCGGCCGCGCTGCCGGGCGTCATCGGCGTCGCGGCGACCAACCGCTACGACCGGGTCGCGCCCTTCTCGACGTGCGGGCCCGCGGTCGACGTCAGCGCTCCCGGGGTGTCGATCCGGTCGACGATGATCAAGCGTCCGTCGATGGGTCTGCCGTGCCGGTACGGCCAGAGCTACTGCCTGATGAGCGGCACGTCGATGGCGTCGCCGCACGTCGCGGCCGCCGCGGCCATCGTGATCGCCCGCACCCGCCACCGCCTGGGCGCCGCGGCGGTCGGCGACCTGCTGACGACCCGCGCCACCGACATCGGGGCCCCGGGTTACGACACGGCGAGCGGTCACGGCTTCCTCAACGTCCGGCGGAGCCTGCTGGGGCGCTGACGCACTCGGGTGGCCTCGCCTCGCGCGGCCGCTGCGCGTGGCGCACGATGGGTCCATGCCCGCTGAACAGTCGTGTGACGTCGTCGTTGTCGGTCTCGGTCCCGGTGGGGAGGCTCTCGTCTCGCGGCTCGCCGCGGCGGGCCTCGACGTCGTGGCCGTCGAGAAGGAGCTGGTCGGCGGGGAGTGCCCCTACTGGGGCTGCATTCCGTCGAAGATGATCATCCGGGCCGCCGACGCCCTCGCCGAGGCGCGTCGCGTCGACGGGCTGGCCGGCACCGCGACGGTCACGCCCGACTTCGGTCCCGTCGCGCGTCGCATCCGCGACGAGGCGACCGACGACTGGGACGACACCGTCGCGGCCGAGCGCATCACGGACGCCGGCGCCCGCCTCGTGCGCGGGCACGGCCGCCTCGACGGCGACCGGCGCGTCGTGGTCGAGACCGCCGACGGCGAGGACGGACCGATCACGTTCGTGGCGTCCAAGGGCGTCGTGCTCAACACGGGGACGTCCGCGGGCGTCCCGCCCATCCCGGGCCTGGCCGACACGCCGTTCTGGACCAACCGCGGCATCCTCGAGACGGAGTCGGCACCCGCGTCGATGATCGTCATCGGCGGCGGCCCGATCGGCCTCGAGCTGGCCCAGGCGTTCTCGCGCTTCGGCACCGAGGTGACGGTCCTCGAGGTCGGCCCCCGCATCCTGGCGGTCGAGGAGCCCGAGTCGTCCGAGCTGCTGGCGAAGGTCTTCGAGGCCGAGGGGATCGGCGTGCACGACGACGTCTCGATCGACGCGGTCGCCCACGACGGTGACGTGTTCCACGTGACGTGCGGCGACGTGACGTACGAGGCGGAGCGCCTGCTGGTGGCGGCGGGACGCAGGTCGCGGATCGACGACGTCGGGCTCGACACCGTGGGTGTGGAGCCGGGCCACCACCTGGACGTCGACGACGACCTCCGCGTCACCGACGGGCTCTGGGCGATCGGCGACATCGTCGGCCGGGGCGCCTTCACGCACGTCTCGATGTACCAGTCCGAGCGCGTGGCGCGCGTGATCCTCGGCGAGCCCTCGCTCGGCGAGTACGACACGAGCATGCCGCGCGTGACCTTCACCGATCCCGAGGTCGGCGGGGTGGGGATGACCGAGCACCAGGCGCGCGAGCGGGGCATCACGGTCCGCACCAGCGTCACCGACCTGTCGGCGAGCAGCCGCGGATTCGTCCACGGGCCCGGCAACGAGGGCCTGATCAAGCTCGTCATCGACGACGACCGCGGTGTGATCGTCGGAGCCAACAGCGTCGGCGTCTCGGGCGGCGAGACGCTCGTGGGGCTCGCGTTCGCGGTGCGCGCCGAGATCCCCGTCGCGACGCTGAAGAACACGATCTACGCGTACCCGACGTTCTGGCGGGCCATCGAGTCGGCGCTCTGAGCCGGAGGGCGGCGGTCAGGCCCGGCCGAGCAGGTCCAGCACCTCGCGCTCGAGCGTGCGGCTCGTGGGGGCGCCGGGCTTGACGCGCCGGTGGTCGGGCGAGACCGTGACGCCGTGCTCGAACAGGTCGACGACGCGCGGGTCGACGTACGACGATCGGGCGACCGCGGGGGTGTTGCCGAGGTGCTCGGACACCTCGCGCATCGCGGCGGCGACGGTGCGCTTGCGCTTCGTCGCGGTCGAGGCGTCGGCCCCGGCGAGCGCGAGGGCGGCGATCGTGGTGCCCCGCCACGTGCGGAAGTCCTTGGCCGAGTAGTCGCCCGCGAGCACGTCCTTGACGTACGCGTTGACGTCGCTCGCGTCGAGGTCCTTCCACGTGCGTCCGACCTTGTAGGCCAGCAGCTGGTCGCTGCCGCCGCGGCGCCGACGCAGCGTCTCGAGGACCGTCTGCACGCGCTCGTCGCGCACCGTGACCTGCACCTCCTGCCCGGACTTGGCGGCGTACGAGAACGCCAGCCCGTCGCCGGAGGGGTTCACGTGCTGCTTCTGCAGCGTCGTCAGTCCGAAGCTGCCGTTCTCCTCGACGTAGCGGACGGACCCGATGCGGAACATGCCGAGGTCGAGCAGGCTGAACGTCGCGGCGGCGACCCGTCGCAGGTCGAGCGCGTCGCCCGAGAGGTCGCGACGGGCCCGCGGCCGGTGCGTCAGCAGCGACTCGGCGAAGCCCTCCATGCGCTCGAACTTCTCCGAGTCGCGGCGCTCGCGCCACCCCGGGTGGTACAGGTACTGGCGGCGTCCGGCGTCATCGGTCCCGACGGCCTGCAGGTGGCCGTTGTCGACCGAGCAGATCCACACCTCGGTCCACGCCGGTGGGATGACCAGCAGCTTGCAGCGCTCGACCTGTGCGGGCTCGAGGGCGTTGCCGTCGTGGTCGAGGTAGCGGAAGCCCCGGCCGTGACGGATGCGGCTCCAGCCGGGCTGGCTGGCGGACGTGCGACGGAGGCGAACCATGGTCCGTCCACGCTAGGGCCACCGCGACGGCTCGGCACGTCGTGCAGGACGCTAGCGGGAACCGGCCGACTCGGCGACCCCGCGCCGGTGCCACGTCCAGTCGGTCGGCAGCGCGATCCCGTCGAGACCGATGCCCTGGAAGATCAGCCGGTACGCGTCGGGGCTCTCCTGGCGCTGCTGCTCCATGGCGCGGTGGATGTGGCCCCACAGGGGCGTGCTCTCGGGCGAGCCGAGGTACTCGGCGGTGAAGGTGCCCGGCAGGGTCTGGGTCTGCATGCTGAGGCTCGACAGCAGTCGTCGCGCGTGGGCGTCCATGATCATGACGATGAAGTCGACGTCGTTGGCGTACGACGCCGTGATGATGCCGTGGTAGAGCGCCGCGGCGCACAGCCCGCCGCGTCCCTCGCCGCGGCGCACCGCGATCGTCGCGATGTCCCACGTGCGGTCGATGTCGACGCCGGCCGATCGCGCCGACCGCTCGCCGTCGACCTCCCAGGGCGCGCGGCCGATGTCGTTGAGCGTCTTGAGGCCCGCGGGTCCGGGCGCGATGAACCGGGCGGTCGCGACGGCGTGGCCGTCGCCCTCGAGCACCGTCATGAAGCCGGTGGAGTCGTCGTACGGCCCGTACTCGTCGGCGAACTGCTCGGAGGTGTTGCCGTACGTCTCGAGGAAGACGTCCGCCTCGCAGGCGCGGGCGGCGTCGAGCTCGGCGCCGGTCGGGTCGAACACGAAACGCAGGGGTGCGGCGGTCATCGGGACTCTTCTCTGTCATCGTGCTGCGGGAGCTCGTTCGATTGGTCGAGGAGGGCGCGCCCCTTGGCCCAGAGGGCCAGCTCGTCGGCGGGCATGGGACGCGCGAGGTGGTAGCCCTGGACGGTGTCGATGCCCATCGCGACGAGCTCGGCGAGGTCGGCGGCGTTCTCGACGCCCTCGGCGACGATACGCATGCCGAGGGCGTGGGCGAGCTGGATCGTCGAGGCCACGATCATGCGGCTGCGGGGATCGGTCGCGACGTTGCCGATCAGGGCGCGGTCGATCTTGAGCTCCTGGACGGGCAGGTTGCGCAGGTAGGCCAGTGACGAGAAGCCCGTGCCGTAGTCGTCGATCGACACCTGCACGCCGTGGTCCCGCAGGGTCAGCAGGACGTCGCGGGTGTGCTGCGGATCGGCCAGGAACGAGTCCTCCGTGACCTCGAGGACCAGCTGGTCGACCGGGACGTCCTCGCGCTCGACCAGCGCGTACAGCATCGGCAGGAAGCTCGGGCCGAGCAGCTCGGGGGGAGCGCAGTTGATCGCGATCGTCAGGTCGATGTCGTCGCGCCGGAAGGCGATCATGTCGGCCACGGCCTGCCGCGCGACGACCTCGGACAGCTGCGCCATCAGCCCGGCACGGCGGGCCGCCGGCAGGAACGACACGGGGCTGATCACGCCCTGGTGGGGGTGGCGCCAGCGCACGAGGGCCTCGAGCCCCGAGGCCTGCATCGTGGTCGCGTCGAGCTGCGGCTGGTACCAGACCTCGATCTGGCCGTCCGAGATGCCCTTGCGCAGCTCCTCGGCGAGCTGCAGGCGCGACCGCGAGAACTCGTCGAGCTGGGCGTCGTACAGCGCGGCACCGAGGCCCGAGCTCTTGGCCTGGTACATCGCCACGTCGGCGCGCCGCAGGGCCTCGCTGCCGTCGATCGTCGCGCCCCGGGCGACCGTGACGCCGATCGACGCCGACGGGGCGATCTCGATGCCCTCGACGAGCAGGGGCTTGGCGAGCTCGGCGAGCACGTGGTGCGCCGTCTCCATCAGCTCGATCTCGTCGACGTTGTCGACCACGATCGCGAACTCGTCGCCGCCCAGCCGCGCGACCCGGACGCGCGGCCCCACGGCCTCGCTGATGCGCACGGCGACCATCGTGAGGACCGTGTCGCCGGCCCGGTGCCCGAGGGAGTCGTTGATCTCCTTGAAGCCGTCGAGGTCGAGCAGCATCAGCGACATGGGTCGTCCGCCCTCGAGGTCGTTGGCGAGCCAGGCACGGACGGCGCGCCGGTTCGGCAGCTTCGTGAGGTCGTCGGTCTCGGACAGGGCGAAGGCCTCGTTGGCGCGGTTGGCGTCGCGCAGCGCCAGGGCCATGCGGGCGGCGACGGCGCCGAGCGTCAGGATCGCGGGCGGCAGCATGTACGTCGCGATGGTGTCGTCGGGGCGGATCGCGAGGACGGCCAGGGCCACGAGCCCCGCGCCGACGAGGATCGGGGTGCCCGCCGGGCGCGGCATGGCCCTGATGACGGTCAGCCGCGGGCGGCAGGCGGCCGCGACGAGCAGCAGGAACGCCCCGCCCCACAGCGCGTACCGCAGCCCGCTGAAGTCGTAGGTGCTGGCCGAGCTGAGCAGCGCGAACCCCGAGTCGGCGATCGCGAGCAGCATGAATCCCGCGCCGAGCATCCACGAGGCGCGGCGGTCGAAGCGGATCTGCAGAAGCGACTGGCCCAGCACGACGAGGGCCAGGATCAGGTCGGCCAGCGGGTAGATGAGGGCGAGCAGCAGCGGCACGCCGTCCTGGTGCGACATCACCCGGACGGGCGTCACGAGCAGGAGGCAGGCCAGGCACGCGGTGCCGCCGCACACGATGACGATGTCGAGCCACGCGCGGGTCGGCCGGGACGGGCGTCGGTCGACGTCGCGCATGAGGTACCCCGCCATGCCGAGGTACGACAGCATGAACAGCCACTCGCCGTCGGCCGGGAACTCGGCCTTGCCCTGGTCGAGCGTCGCGTTGACCGAGATCGACCCGAGGCCCCAGCACGTGATGGCCGCGAGGAGGACGAGCAGCGCGAGGCGCCGATCGGGCTGCAGGTAGGCGGCCAGCGCGAGCCGGAGCAGCAGCAGCGGGAAGAACAGCGACAGCGTGGCCAGCAGGATCGTGGGCGTCGCGCCGCCACCCAGCCACTGCACGACCCGGTTGACCAGCAGCCCGGTCGCGACGACGACCCACGGCAGCGGGGCGACGAAGGACTGGGCCCGGGCCCATCGGGCCGCCGTCGTGGGCGCGGCGGACGTGGACGTGCCGGAACGCTCGGGGGCCATGCCTACCGCCCTCGCCCGGGGTCGTTCGGGTGCCGGACCGAGGGCTGCCACGTGCTGGGTGCGTCCGGCTCGAGGCTGTCGAGGATCAGGTCGACGTCCTCGACCGTCGTGCGGGGGTTGACGAAGCACAGGCGCAACGTGGTCTCGCCGCCGAACCGCGTGGGGGTCACGAGACCGATGCCACGGGCGTGCGCCTGAGCCGACCACCGGGCGTAGTCGCCCGGCAGCCAGCCGCGCCGACGGAACAGCACGACCGAGAGGTGCGGTTCCGTCGCGAGCTCGAGGTACGGACGGGCGTCGACCTGCTTGGCGGCGTAGCCGGCGGTCGTCAGGCACTGCTCGACCGCGTCGACGTACGCGTCGGTGCCGTTGGCGACCAGCGACGCCCACACCGGCACGCCGCGGGCCCGGCGGGTCAGGTGGGCGGCGTAGTCGGCCGGGTTGTCGTCCGCCTCCTCGGCCACGACCTCGAGGTAGTCGGCGCGCTGCTGGTGGGCGGCGCGGGCGCCGTCGGGGTCGAGGTAGAGCACGGCGGCGCAGTCGAACGGCGTGAACAGCCACTTGTGGGGGTCGATCGTGATCGAGTCGGCGCGCTGGATCCCCTCGAAGTCGTCGCGACGGGAGCGGGCCAGCATCGCGGCGCCACCGTAGGCGGCGTCGACGTGGAGCCAGATGCCGCGCACCTCGCAGCAGTCGGCGATGTCGTCGAGGCGGTCGACCGCGCCGGTGTTCGTGGCGCCGGCGTTGGCCACGACGGCCACGACGTCGCGGGTGTCGAGCGAGTCGAGCACCCGGGTCAGCTGCTCGCCGTCGAGCGGCTGGTCGGGTGATCCGGCCGTCACGACGCGGCATCCCATGATCGCGGCGGCGGCCCTGATCGACGAGTGGGCCTCGGCGCTCGCGACGATGACGCCGGGCGGCCCGCCGTCGGGCGCGTGCAGGCCGTGACGGGCCGCGACGAGGGCGCTCAGGTTGGCCAGCGAGCCGCCGCTGACGAAGACGCCGTGCGCCTGCTCGGGGTAGCCCACGACGTCGCACAGCCAGCGCATCGCGACCCGCTCGGCCGCCACGACGTCACCGGCCTCGAGCTCGGTGCCGCCGTACACCGCCGCGGCGGACATCGCGGCGTCGGCGATGATCGAGGCGGGCGTCGGCGCCCCACCGACGAATGCGAGGTAGCGGGGATGGTCGGTCGGGAACGACGTCGGCAGCAGCAGGTCGCGCAGGGCCGCCCACGTCGCCTGGATGCCGATGCCGTGCGGCGTGACGGCCGGCAGCGTCCCGGTGCGTCCGGGGCGCAACGGGGCCGGCTTGGTGCGTCGGTCGACGATCCACTCGGCCAGGTCGCCCAGGACCTGCCGATCCTGGACCGCGAAGTCGTGCACGTGGGGCCGCCGTTCGAAGAGGTGAGTGGCGGACGGTGCGCGATGTCGCCGTGGACGGCCCCGCCCCGGTCATCCGTGCCGTCTCCCCTCAGGGTATCCCCGCGCGGAGGTCAAAGGTCCCGGCCAGCCCTGTGGTGTATCGCTCAGGACGTTGGTCCTGCCGGCCCGGTCCCGGGATCCGGCGGGTTTGCCGCGGGCCGCCGCGGGTACGCGCCGACGGCGCCTCCTTCCTCCCACCAGCGGCGCGACCACGCAGACGAACGGATCACGCATGACCACCTCGAGCATGGCGACCATCCTGCAGGCCCAGTCCCTGCTGATGGCCGAGCACGACGTCACGTCGGAGACGGCCCTGGGCCTGCTGGTGTGGGAGTCGGACCGTCGCAGCGTGACGGTCGCGGACGTCGCCACGGGTGTGTGTGCCGCGCTGGCGGGCGGACGCGGCGCGGACGTCGACGGGCTGCTGCGCGCCACGGCCTGACGATCCGGTGGTGCCCCCGACAGGAATCGAACCTGTGGCCTACCGCTTAGGAGGCGGTCGCTCTATCCGACTGAGCTACGGGGGCCTGCGGAGTCAGGTTATCGAGTCGGGGTCCGACCGCATACGATCGCCCTTGTGTCCTGCCGTCCGATCACCCCCTCACGCGCGGAGCGCGCGCGATGAGGCGACTGCTCGTGGGCGGCGCGGTCCTCGCGATGGCGGCGGCCGGGATCGTCCTCTACGGGGCCAGCGGCGCGACGCCCGAGCCGCGTCCCGCCCCGGCGCCGTGCGCCGAGGCACGCCCCCTGCCGTCCGGCACGACGACCCGGACGATCGAGTCCGGCGGTCGTGAGCGCAGCTACCTGCTGCACGTGCCGCCCGGCTACGACGGCACGACCCGCGCCCCGGTCGTCCTGATGTTCCACGGCCTCGGCGGCGATCCGGCCACGGTCCTGGCGGCGACGGGGATGGCCGACCGGGCCGACGCCGACGGCACGATCCTCGTGGTGCCGCTCGGTCGTGGCGAGCCCGCGCACTGGAGCTTCCGCAAGCCGGCCACCGATCCGTCGTCCGACCTGGCGTTCGTGCACGACCTGGTCGGACAGGTCCAGCGCACCGCCTGCACCGACGCGTCGCGCCTGTTCGCGGCGGGCTTCTCCAACGGCTCGGCCCTGACCCTGGCGCTGGCGTGCGACGGCACGACCCCGTTCGCCGCCTACGCGGCCGTCTCGGGTCCGTACTACGAGGCGCGGTGCGACGACGCACCCCCGTCGTCGATCATCTACTTCCACGGCACCGCCGACACGACGGTCCCCTACGAGGGGGCCGACACCGTGATCGGTCGCCTCCCGCCCGTCAACGACACGATGTCGCAGTGGGCGACGCGGGGTCGCTGCCCGGCCTCCGGGGCGTTCACGACGGCCGACGACTCCGTTCACCACTTCGCGTGGCGCTCGTGCAAGGGCGGCACCGACGTCGACATCTACGCCGTCGTCGGCGGCGTCCACGGCTGGCCCGGCGGCGGGCCGATGTCGCCCGGCAAGGTCTCGCGCACCCAGGACAGCCCGGTCGACGCGACGGCGCTGCTGTGGTCGTTCTTCGAGCGTCACCCCGGAGCCCGGTCATGACCAAGCCGATTGAGACATGGCTGACCGACATGGACGGCGTGCTCGTCCACGAGGAGCAGGCGATCCCGGGTGCCGCCGAGTTCATCGCCCGGCTGCGCGACACGGGCCGCAAGTTCCTCGTGCTGACCAACAACTCGATCTTCACGCCGCGCGACCTGTGCGCCCGGCTGCGCGCGGCCGGCATCGACCTGCCCGAGTCGGCGATCTGGACCTCGGCGCTCGCGACCGCGAAGTTCCTGTCCGAGCAGCGACCCGACGGCACCGCGTACGTCATCGGCGAGGCCGGCCTGACGACGGCGCTGCACAACGTCGGGTACGTCATGACGACCCAGGATCCCGAGTACGTCGTGCTGGGCGAGACGCGCACGTACTCGTTCGAGGCCATCACCCGGGCGATCCAGCTGATCGAGCGCGGGGCCCGGTTCATCGCGACGAACCCCGATGCGACGGGTCCGTCGCCCGCGGGGTCGCTGCCGGCGACCGGGTCGGTCGCGGCACTGATCACCAAGGCGACGGGCGTCGAGCCGTACTTCGTCGGCAAGCCCAACCCGCTCATGATGCGCAGCGCCCTCAACCAGATCGAGGGGCACTCCGAGACGACCGTCATGATCGGCGACCGCATGGACACCGACGTCCTGTCGGGCCTCGAGGCGGGTCTGCGGACGTTCCTGGTGCTGACGGGCTCGACGCCCGCCGATGCCGTCGAGCGCTTCCCGTTCCGGCCGACCGAGGTGTTCGCCTCGATCGCCGACGTCGTGCCGCTCGTCACCTGACCGGGGCCGCGTGCGGCTCGTTGTTACCTGACGGTAACGCCCGTGTCGCGGGGTTTGTTATCGTTTCGTAATCTGCCGACGATCCCACCGGGCCCGACGCGGACGCCCGGGCAGCACATGCCGGGGGAGCCCACCAGGGAGTGAATCGTGAAGATTTTCCTCACGGGTGCGAGCGGAGTGATGGGCCGATCGTCCATCGACGCACTGCACCGATCCGGCCACGACGTCGTCGGTCTGGCCCGCACGCGCGAGACCGCCGAGCTGATCCGCGCGGCCGGCGCCGAGCCGTGCCTCGGCGACATCTTCGACCGGCCCGCGATGACCGCCGGCATGCAGGGCTGCGACGCCGTCGCGAACCTGGCGACCAAGGTGCCGGTCGGCTCGGGGGCCCTGCGCCCGGGCTCGCTCAAGAAGATCGACCGCATCCGTCAGCACGGCTCGCGGATCGTCGCCGACGCCGCCCGTCGCGCCGACGTCGGGCGCATCGTCCAGCAGAGCCTGAGCTTCATCTACGCCGACCACGGCGACGAGTGGATCGACGAGCACAGCCCCGTCGACGTGACCCGCGCGACCGAGCCCGTCGTGGTCGCCGAGGACCACCTGCAGGCCTTCGCCGCGGACGGTGGCACGTCGGTCAGCCTGCGCTTCGGCCTGATCACGGGCGACGACCCGAACACGGCGTGGCTGTTCCGCCGGGCCAGGGCCGGTCGCTCGATCGGTCTCGGCGACGAGATGTCGTGGATGCACGTGATCCATCCCGCCGACGTCGGGACGGCCGTCGCCCACGCGCTGACCGCGCCCGGCGGCGTCTACAACGTGGGGGCCGAGCCCGTGCAGCGACGCGACTACGTCGACACGATCGCCCTCGCGGCCGGGCGCAAGGGAGGCGGTCACTTCCTGCCGCCGTGGATCCTGCGGCTCGGGGCCGAGAAGCTCGAGATCCTGGTGCGCTCGCAGCGGGTCAGCTCGCAGCTGTTCTCCGACCGCACGGGCTGGTACCCGAGCCACCCGAAGCTCACCCCGGAGTGGTTCGATGACCTCGTCCGGGCCTGACCGCGCCGAGCGCGAGCGCCGTCGCCGCGCCGCCGAGCGGCTCGGCGAGCTGATGCCCCGCACGACGTCGGACGAGACCGACGAGGGCTGGGGCGAGCGGGGGAGCACGTCGCGCGACGACGAGCTGCTGCGCGACGTGCCCCCGCACCACGGCTGAGCCGGCCCCCTAGATCTGCGTCGGGCCGCCCGGACGCTGGGCCGCGAGGGCGTCGCGGATCTCGCGCAGCAGCTGGATGTCCTCGGGAACCGCGACCGGCGCCTCCTCCTTGCCGCGGGCGAGCCGCTCCTGCACGGTCTTCATCGGCACGACGATCGCGAAGTAGACCACGGCGGCCGTGATCGTGAAGGTGATCAGCGCCGTGATGAACGCGCCGAACAGGAAGTTCTGGCCGTCGACCGTGACCGTCATGCCCTCGGGTCCGCCGCCCCCGACGAGCCCGAGCAGCGGGTCGATGAACGAGGAGCCGAAGGCTCCGACGAGCGTCGTGAACGCGGTGCCGATGACGACGGCGACCGCGAGGTCGACGATGTTGCCGCGGAGCAGGAAGTCCTTGAATCCCTTGAGCATGTGTCCCCCTGGGGTGTCGGGTGTGGTGACTCGACACTAGCGACGACCGGTCGGACCTTCTAGCCGGAGGAGGTGATGACGCTCAGCCGCGACGACAGCCCGGCCCGGGCGAGCGCCAGGGCCCCCGCCTCGGTCGTGACGACGCCGAGGGACGCGACCGCGTCGGCACGGGCCGACACCGCGTCGCCACCCGGCAGCGTGACGACCTCGACGCCGCGCGCGACGACCTCGGCCGGCGTCTCTCCGCCCGGGTCGACCCCCACGACGTCGACGCGGTCGCCGACGCCGATCGCGGTGGCGTCCGCCTCGTCGACGCGGATCGTGGTGTAGACCGCACCCGGCCCGTAGCCCTCGAGGGCGCCCGGGCGGACGAGGCGCACGTCGGTCAGCGGCTCGCCGGCCCGCATGGGGCCGGCCACCCGGCGTCCGACGGCGTCGCCGCGGGGCAGCACGTGATCGGGGGCGGCGCCGCGCGGCACGGACGCGACGCGGACGTCCTCGGCCGTGACGACGTGGCCGCTCGCGAGGTCGTGCCGGGCGACGAGCACGGGCTGGGTGCGGGGTGCCTGCCGCAGCGAGGAGAGGCCGGCCAGGACGGCCAGCGCCGCGCACGCGGCGGCGATCAGGCGGCGGTGGTCGTCGATCAGGTGCCCGATGCGGTCCATGCCCGGACTCTAGGAACCGTGCGCCGTCGGGCGCTCGCGTCCGTCCACAGGCCGGGGCCGGGGACGGGGCCGGAGATCAGGCGGCGGAGTCGGAGCCGCTCTTGGGGGCGGGCTTGCCGGCGGACGACGCGCTCGAGCCCGACGACGAGGCGTCGGAGGACGAGGACGAGCCCGACGACGAGGCGCTCGACGACGAGGCGGAGGACGACGTCGACGACGACGAGCCGGATGCGCCGGAGGCGGAGCGGCTGTCGGTCTTGTAGAAGCCGGAGCCCTTGAACACCACGCCGACGGCGCCGAAGACCTTGCGCAGGTCGCCGCCGCAGGTCGGGCAGACGGTCAGCGCGTCGTCGGTGAAGCTCTGCTGGACCTCCAGCGCTTCTCCGCAGTCCTTGCACTGGTACTGGTACTTCGGCACGTCTTGCTCCCGCTCGGTCGATGGTGCGTCCCAAGGGTACAGTTGCGCGCACCGTGACCGATCCCTTCCCTCCCGGAACCATCCCTCCCGGACCTCGCGCCCCCGGAGCGCGTCGATGACCGAGTGGCTGCTGCTCGGCGCCTCCTTCGTGCTGATGCTCGCGTGCGGCGTGTTCGTCGCCGCCGAGTTCTCGTTCGTCACGGTCGACCGCGCCACGATCGAGCGCGACGCCGAGGCCGGCGACCGGGGCGCCCAGGGAACCCTGGTGGCCCTGCGCTCGCTGTCGACGCAGCTCAGCGGCGCGCAGCTGGGCATCACGATCACCAACCTCGCGATCGGCTACCTGGCCGAGCCGGCGATCGGCACCCTGCTGCGCGACCCGCTCTCGGCGGCGGGTCTCGAGGGCGGGGCCCAGCGGGGGGTCGCGTACGGCATCGCGCTCGTCGTCAGCACGGTCGTGACGATGCTGGTCGGCGAGCTCGTCCCGAAGAACTTCGCGCTGGCGCTCCCGCAGCGCACCGCCGCCCTGACCCAGCTGCCGCAGCGTGCGTTCACCAAGGCCATGGCGTGGCCCATCCGCGTGCTCAACGGCATGGCCAACTCGATCCTGCGGACCCTGGGCGTCGAGCCGCAGGAGGAGCTGCGGTCGGCGCGCTCGCCCGTCGAGCTGCGCTCGCTGGTGCTGCGCTCGGCCGTCGAGGGCGCGATCGACGACGAGACCGCCGACCTCGTGGCCCGCAGCATCGCGTTCGGCGACCGCACGGCCGCGGACGTCCGCACCCCGCGCGTGCGCGTGCACTTCCTCGAAGGACGCAGCACGGCTCACGATGTCATCGAGGCCGCCCGGCAGACGGGCCACTCGCGCTTCCCGGTGATCGGCCGCACGCCCGACGACGTGCTCGGCATCGTGCACGTCAAGCGGGCCGTCGGGGTCGACGTCGCCCGTCGCCGCTCGGTCCGCGTCACCGACCTGCTCGATCCCGCGACGACGGTGCCCGACAGCATCGAGCTCGACCCCCTGCTGCTGGTGCTGCGCGACCAGGGCATGCAGATGGCGATCGTGGCCGACGAGTACGGCGGCACCGACGGCATCGTGACGCTCGAGGACCTCGTCGAGGAGATCGTCGGCGACATCGCCGACGAGCACGACCGGCTGTCGTCCCGCAGCCGTCACCGCCGCGACGGCACGTGGTCGCTGTCAGGCCTGCTGCGACCCGACGAGGTCGAGGAGCAGACGGGCGTGGCGCTGCCCGAGAGCGAGAACTACGAGACCATCGCGGGTCTCGTGAACGCCGAGCTCGGCCGGCTCGCCGAGCGGGGCGACGTCGTGACGCTGTCGCTCGACCGCACCCCCGAGGACGACGAGGACGATCCCGAGCCGCTGGTCGTGACCCTGACGGTCGAGCGGCTCGAGGGACGCCGCATCGACCGCGTCTCGCTGACGGTCGACGCCGTCACCACGGTGGGGGAGGGGCCGCATGAGT
The DNA here is from genome assembly GCF_014841755.1 of Aeromicrobium sp. CFBP 8757. Taxonomy (NCBI): domain Bacteria; kingdom Bacillati; phylum Actinomycetota; class Actinomycetes; order Propionibacteriales; family Nocardioidaceae; genus Aeromicrobium; species Aeromicrobium sp. CFBP 8757. The sequence continues at coordinate 24,999 of NZ_JACYUM010000002.1, read as the reverse complement.
GACTGGTACGGAGTGCTGCTGACGCTCGTGCTGCTGGCGCTCAACGCCCTGTTCGTGGCGTCGGAGTTCGCGCTGATCTCGGCCCGGCGCACGCAGCTCGAGCCGCGCATCGCGGCCGGCTCGCGGCCGGCCCGCATGGCGATGCGGGCGATCGAGAACATCACGCAGGTCATGGCCGCGGCGCAGCTCGGCATCACGATCTGCTCGCTGGGGCTGGGAGCGGTCGGCGAGCCCGCGATCGCGCACCTGATGGAGCCGGCGTTCGAGGCCGCGAACGTCCCCGAGGGGCTCGTGCACCCCCTCTCGTTCGTCATCGCGATGACGCTGGTCGTCGGCGCGCACGTCGTGCTGGGCGAGATGGTGCCCAAGAACCTCGCCCTGGTCGGACCCGACCGGGCCGCCCTGGTGCTGGGACCGTTCATGCTGGGCGTCGTCCTGGTGCTCAAGCCGTTCGTCGTCCTGCTGAACGGTGCCGCCAACCTCATCGTCCGGTCGTTCCGGGTGCAGCCCGTCGACGAGGTGTCGTCGACGTACTCGCACGACGAGGTCGCGGGCCTGGTCGAGGAGTCGCGCCGCGAGGGCCTGCTCGACGAGGACGAGTACGGGCTGGTCTCCGGGGCGCTCGACTTCTCCGACGGCACCGTCGACCGCGTGCTGCTGTCGCTGGAGGGCCTCGTGACGATCAGGCCCGACGCGACGCCGATCGACGTCGAGCGCGCGTGCGCCGACACGGGCTTCTCGCGGTTCCCCGTGACCGACGCCGGCGGCGACCTGGCGGGCTACCTCCACATCAAGGACGTCCTCGAGACCGACGAGACGTCGCGTCGCGAGACGATCGCCGACAAGTGGGTCAGGCCGCTGGCGACCGTAGCCGCCGGGTCGGGCCTGTACGAGGCGCTGCGCTCGATGCAGTCGCGGGGCTCGCACATGGCGCGGGTCGCCGACGCGTCGGGCCGCGTGACGGGCGTCATCATGCTCGAGGACGTGCTCGAGGAGCTCGTGGGCGAGATCCGCAGCGCCCGCTGACGACGTCCCGGCGATGTGGCCGGTGGGGCGCACGTGGGTGAGAATGTCCCGGTGCGTCGCATCGGGATGGTCATCGCTGGTCTGCTCGCGCTCGTGGTCCTCGGCGTGGCGGTGTTCTCGTTCGTCACGGTGCGCCGCTCGTTCCCCGACACGACCGGCGAGGTGCAGATCTCGGCCCTGAAGGGCGACGTGACGGTCCAGCGGGACGGCAGGGGCGTCCCGCAGATCTACGCCGACACCCCCGAGGACCTGTTCCTCGCGCAGGGCTACGTCCACGCGCAGGACCGCTTCTACGAGATGGACTTCCGCCGCCACGTGACGGCCGGTCGACTGGCCGAGCTCGTGGGCGACGCCGCGCTCGACACCGACAAGTACGTGCGGACGCTGGGGTGGCGCCGTGTCGCGGAGCAGGAGCTGGCGCTGCTCGACGACGACACCTTGCGGCTCGTCAACGCCTACGCCCGGGGCGTCAACCGCTACATCGACGGCCGGTCGAGCGCCGAGCTGTCGCTCGAGTACGCGGTCCTGGGGCTGACGGGCCCGAGCTACCGGCCCGAGCGCTGGACGGCGGTCGACTCGCTGGCCTGGATCAAGGCGATGGCGTGGGACCTGCGCAGCAACATGACCGACGAGATCGACCGCGTGCTGTCGACCGAGAAGCTCACGGTCGACCAGGTCGAGGAGCTCTACCCCGACTACCCGAAGGGGCACGCGACGATCGTGGGCGACGAGGGCACCGTCGTCGACGGGTCGTTCACCTCCGGACGGGGCCCGTCGACGACGGGTCTGGCGCGCACGGCGGTCGCGGCCCTCGAGGCCGCCCGCGACGGCGCCGAGGCGCTGCCCGCGCTGCTCGGCACGGGCGACGGCATCGGCTCGAACTCATGGGTCGTCAGCGGCGACAGGACCGCGACTGGCCGGCCGATGCTGGCCAACGACCCGCACCTGGCGCCGTCGATGCCCGGCATCTGGTACCAGGTCGGCCTGCACTGCCGCACCGTCGACGAGGCCTGCCCCTACGACGTCTCGGGCTTCTCGTTCTCGGGCCTGCCGGGCGTCGTGGTCGGCCACAACGCGAAGATCGCCTGGGGCGTCACGACGATGTACGCCGACGTCGCCGACCTCTACGTCGAGCGCGTCACGGGCGACACGTACGAGTACGCCGGCCAGCAGGTGCCGCTCGAGACCCGGGAGGAGACGTTCGAGGTGGCGGGCGGCGAGCCCGAGACCATCACGGTCCGCTCGACGCGGCACGGCCCGATCCTGTCCGACCTCGACGACGACGCCGCCGACGTCGCGACCACCCGCCGGGCGCAGGACGCGGCGGCCGGCACCGCCGCCGGCACGTCGTACGAGGTCGCGCTGCGCTGGACCGCGCTCGACCCGAAGCCCACGATCAGGGCGGTCTTCTCGCTCGGCCGCGCGCAGGACTGGGAGCAGTTCCGCGTCGCCGCCAAGCAGTTCACGGTGCCGTCGCAGAACCTGGTCTACGCCGACGTCGACGGCAACATCGGCTACCAGTCGCCCGGCACGATCCCGATCCGCACGACGGGCGACGGGCGGTGGCCCGTGCCGGGCTGGGACCCCGCGTACGAGTGGTCCGGCTCGGTGCCGTTCGACCAGCTGCCGACGGTCTACAACCCCGACGAGGGGTTCGTCGTGACGGCCAACAACAAGGTCATCGGCGACCAGTACCCCGTCAACCTCGGGGCCGACACCGCCGCCGGCTACCGGTCCGAGCGCATCCGCGACCTGATCTCGGGACGATCGGCGTCGACGGGCGAGGGCCTGACGGTCGACGACATGGCGCGCCTGCAGACCGACACGTACAACGCCAACGCCGCACGGCTCGTGCCCGAGCTGCTCACGGTGCCGCTCGACACGACGTACTACTCGCAGGGGCAGGAGGTCCTCGCGAAGTGGGACTTCATGCAGGACGCCGACTCGCCCGGTGCGGCCTACTTCGCGTCGGTGTGGCGCCACCTGCTCGCCCGCACGTTCCATGACGAGCTGCCCGAGGGGCAGTGGCCCGACGGGGGCGAGCGGTGGTTCGCGGTCGTCGACCGCCTGCTCGACCGTCCGGCGAGCCGGTGGTGGGACGACGTCACGACGCCCGGCGTCCGCGAGACCCGCGACCAGGTGCTGGCCGACGCGATGCGCGACGCCCGCGACGAGCTGACGATGATCCAGTCCCGCGACCCGGGGGAGTGGCGCTGGGGCACGATGCACCGGCTCGAGCTGGTCAACCCGACGCTCGGCGACTCGGGCGTCGGTCTCGTCGACCGGCTGTTCAACCGAGGGCCCTACAAGATCGGCGGCGGCAACGGCATCGTCGACGCGACGAGCTGGGACGCCGCGAAGGGCTACGAGGTCACGGCGGTCCCGTCGATGCGGATGGTCGTCGACCTCGACGACCTCGACCGCTCGCGCTGGATCAACCTGACCGGCGCCTCGGGGCACGCGTTCCACGAGCACTACGTCGACCAGCAGGACACGTGGCGCGCGGGGCGGACGCTGCCGTGGGCGTTCAGCCGCGAGGCGGTCGACGAGGCGACGGACGACACGCTGACCCTCACGCCCGTGCCGTGACCGCGCCGGGCGGGCTCAGCCCGGGACGCGGAACAGGCCCGACGGCGTGACGGCCATCTGCACCGGCACGTCGTGCGGCTCGTGCGGCACGACGGGCAGCAGCTCGTCGGCGAACACCAGCGCGCACACCGGGGCGGCGACGTCGACGAGGGCGCGGTCGTAGTAGCCCGCACCCCGCCCGAGACGGTGGCCCGCATGGTCGACTGAGAGCGCCGGGACGATCACGACCGAGCACGACGCGAGCGCGTCGGCGCCGAGTGGTCGTCCGGCCGGTTCGGGGATGCCGAGCGGCGAGACCGTCGTGCCGGTGCCCGGCTCGAGCAGCACCCAGTCGAGCGTGCGGTCGGGCCGGCTGACCGGCACGACGACCTCGACCCCCCGGTCGTGCAGGGCCGCGACGAGCGGGCCGGTGCCCGGCTCGGACGGCATCGACAGGTAGCAGGCGAGGCGCCGGGCGCGGGCGACGAGCGGCACCGCGAGCACGTGCTGGGCGATGGCCTCGGCCGCCTCGGCGCGCTGCGGGAGCGTCCGTGCGCGGCGCCGGGCCAGCAGCTCGTCCCGTTGCCGTGCCTTGGTCACGACCTGACGTTAGCCTAGGGCTCCGACGACAGAGGGAGAGCTCGTGGGCGGTCTGGAGCAGGCGCAGCAGCGGATGAGGGACGGGGACGTCCCGCAACGCGCGATCGACGTCTTCTCGTCGTTCTACGACCGACTCGAGCAGGGCGCCACGGGGATGATCCCCGAGGCCGACGTCGAGCCCTTGGTCGACATCGACCGCGCCGACGAGATCGAGCTCAGCGACGAGCAGTGCCGCGAGGCCGCGGCCGTCACCGCCGTGATCAAGCTCAACGGCGGCCTCGGCACGTCGATGGGCCTCGACCGGGCCAAGACGCTGCTGCCCGTCCGCGCCGACCTGACGTTCCTCGACGTCATCGCGGGCCAGGTGCGCGCGATGCGTGCCGAGCTCGACGTCCCGCTGCCGCTGCTGTTCATGAACAGCTTCCGCACCCGCGACGACACGCTGGCCGCCCTCGCCCGGTACGACGACCTCGCGGTCGACGGCCTGCCGATCGACTTCGTCCAGAACCGCGAGCCCAAGCTGCGCGCCGACGACCTGACACCGGTCGACTGGCCGGCCGATCCGACCCTCGAGTGGTGCCCGCCGGGGCACGGCGACCTGTACACGGCCCTCGAGGTGTCGGGCATCCTCGACGCCCTGCTCGAGGGGGGCTACCGCTACGCGACGGTCTCGAATGCCGACAACCTGGGCGCCGCGCCCGACGCCCGCATGATGGGCTGGTTCGCGGCCTCCGGCGCGCCGTACGCCGCCGAGGTGTGCCGGCGCACGCCCGCCGACGTCAAGGGCGGGCACATCGTCGTCCGCAAGGACGACGGGCGGCTCGTGCTGCGCGAGACGGCCCAGACGCCCGACGAGGACGCCGCGGCGGCCGCCGACCCCGAGCGTCACCGCTACTTCCACACCAACAACCTGTGGTTCGACCTGCGGGTCCTCAAGCGGACGCTCGAGGAGCGCGACGGCGTGCTGGGCCTGCCGCTGATCCGCAACAGCAAGACCGTCGATCCCACCGACCCCACGTCGACCAAGGTCATCCAGATCGAGTCGGCGATGGGTGCCGCGGTCGAGGTGTTCGACGGTGCGACCGCGATCGAGGTCGACCGGTCGCGCTTCCTGCCGGTCAAGACCACCAACGACCTGCTGCTGCTGCGCTCCGACGTCTACGGGGTCGGCGACGACTTCCGCGTCCGGGCCCAGGTCGACGCCGTGCCGCTGGTCGACCTCGACCGGCGCTACTTCACCACGATCGGCGACTTCGACGCCCGCCTCCCGAGCCCGCCGTCGCTGGCCGAGGCGCGCTCGCTGACGGTGCGCGGCGACTGGACGTTCGAGCCCGACGTGGTGGTGCGCGGCGACGCCACGCTCGACGACACGGGCGAGGCCCGGACCGTGGCTGTGGCGTCGACGTTAGGCTGATCGACATGTCGACAGGAGAGACGGGCCCGGGATCGGAGCAGGAGATGCTGCCGATCGGTCCGGACGCTCCCGCGCAGACGCCCCCCAGCACGGCCGCCGACGAGGAGCTGACGCAGCCGACGCGGCTCACCGCCGGGCCCGTCGAGCCCGAGCGCACGCCTGCGGTCGAGGGCACGGCCCGGCCCGAGCCCACGCCTCCGGAGTCGCCCACGACCCCGCGAGCCCCGGCCGAGCCGGTCGAGGCCCCCCGGCCCACGACGCCGCCGGCCCCGTCCGGCGACCAGCTCACGCCGCCGCCCGCCCGTCCGGCCACCGGCCAGCCCCGCCTGCGCGCCGCGAGCATCCCCGACGGCCTCCTGACGGTCGAGGACCACCTCGAGAAGATCCTGCGCGGCATCGGCCCCCTCAGCGCGTACGACCAGCCGCTCGTCGAGTCGCTGGGCCTGCCGCTGCACGAGGCGTTCGTCGCCCCGATGGACCTCCCGTTGTTCGACAACTCCGCGATGGACGGTTACGCCGTGCGCGCCGAGGACGTCGCCTCGGCGTCACGCGAGCGTCCCGTCACGCTGCCGGTCGTCGGCGAGATCTCGGCGGGCTCGGCGCGTCCGTTCGCGATCAGCGCGGGCACCGCGGTCAAGATCATGACGGGTGCGCCGATCCCGCGGGGCGCCGACTCCGTCGTGCCGTACGAGCAGACCGACCGCGGCAACGCGCGGGTGCAGATCCACGCGCCGACCGAGGTCGGCCAGCGCATCCGGCCCAAGGGCGACGACGTCCGCGCCGGTGACACCGTGCTGGCCGAGGGCACGGTCCTCGGCCCCCGCGAGATCGGTTTGCTCGCGGCGCTGGGCGCCCCGCGGGTCAAGGCCCGCCCCCGGCCGCGCGTCGTCGTCATCTCGACGGGCAGCGAGCTGCGCGAGCCCGGCACGCATCTCGACTACGACTCGATCAACGACGGCAACAGCTACATGCTGGCCGCGGCGGTCCGCGAGGCCGGCGCGATCTGCTACCGCGTCGGCGCGGTCGACGACAACCCGCGCACGTTCCAGAAGGTCCTGTCCGAGCAGCTCGTGCGCGCCGACCTCGTCGTCACCAGCGGCGGCATCAGCAAGGGCGACCACGACGTCGTCAAGCAGACGCTCTCGGCGCTCGGCACGGTCGACTTCGTCGAGGTCGCGATGCAGCCCGGCAAGCCGCAGGGCTTCGGCAAGGTCTTCGACGAGCAGACGCCGATCATCACGCTGCCCGGCAACGCCGTGTCGGCCTACGTCTCGTTCGAGGTCTTCGTGCTCCCCGCGATCCGTCGCATGATGGGTCGCACGCCCTACCGCAGGCCGATGGTGCACGCGGTCCTCGCCGCCGATCTGCAGTCGCGGCCCGGTGTGCGCCAGTACGTCCGTGCGGTCTTCGAGGTCACCCACCGCGGGGCCAAGGTCACGCCGCTGACGGGTGCCGGCTCGCACATGATCGGCACGCTGGCCCAGGCCAACGCGCTGATCATCGTCGGCGAGGACCAGACGGCCCTCAACCTCGGCGACACGGTGCGCACGCTCGTGCTCGACCGGCCGTTCTGATGGCGCACCGGACGACGGGACCGTCGTGGCCGACCGTCTGACGCACGTCGACGAGACGGGTGCGGCCCGCATGGTCGACGTCACCGCCAAGGCCGTCACGGCGCGCACCGCCACGGCGCGCGGACGGGTCGACGTCAGCGCCGAGGTCGTCGCCCTGCTGCGCGGCGAGGGCGTGCCGAAGGGCGACGCGCTGGCGGTCGCCCGCATCGCCGGCATCATGGCCACCAAGCGCACGCCCGACCTGATCCCGTTGTGCCACCCCCTCGCGATCGGCGGGGTCGAGGTCGACCTCGAGGTCGACGACGACGGCGTCCGCATCGAGGCGACGGTCCGCACGGCCGACCGCACCGGCGTCGAGATGGAGGCCCTGACCGCGGTCGGTGTCGCCGCGCTGACGGTCGTCGACATGGTCAAGGCCGTCGACAAGCTCGCCCGCATCACCGACATCGAGGTCGTCGCGAAGTCCGGCGGCAAGAGTGGCGACTGGCGGCGTCCATGACGTCCCCGCGTCCCGCCTCGGCCGCCGTCGTCGTGGCCTCCAACCGGGCGGCCGACGGCGTGTACGCCGACGAGACCGGCCCCCTGATCGTCGAGGCACTGCGCTCGTGGGGGTTCGAGGTCGACGACGCGGTGGTCGTGCACGACGGCGATCCCGTCGGCGTCGCGATCGGCGAGGCCCTGGCATCGGGCGTCGCGGCCGTGGTGACGACCGGGGGCACCGGCATCAACCCGACAGACCGCACGCCCGAGGCCACGCGCCCGCACCTCGACCGCGAGCTTCCGGGCGTCGCCGAGGCCCTGCGTGCCGCGGGCGTCGCGAAGGGAGTGCCGACCGCGGTGCTGTCGCGCGGGCTCGCGGGCGTCGCCGGCACGGCGGTCGTGGTCAACCTGCCGGGCTCGCGTGGCGGGGTCAAGGACGGTCTCGCGGTGCTCGCGCACGTCCTGCCCCACGCGGTCGACCAGCTGCGGGGCGGCGACCACCCGGGCAGCTCGTCATGAGCGGTGCCGCGTGAGCGAGGGCTGGCCGGTCGTGCTCGGCCGTGGTCCGGTCGGCGTGCGTCCGCTGCGCCGCCGCGACGCACGCACCTGGTCGCGCCTGCGCGCCGCCAATGCCGACTGGCTGGGACCGTGGGAGGCGACGCTGCCGCGCGAGGCGGGGCCGGCCGCGACGTCCTACGTCGGCATGATCGGCTCGCTGCGCCGGCGCGCCCGGCTCGGCCAGGTCATGCCGTTCGCGGTGACGTGGGACGGCGAGGTCGTCGGCATGCTGACGGTCAACGGCATCACGTGGGGGTCGGCGCGCTGGGCCAGCATGGGCTACTGGGTCTCGCGGACGCACGCGGGCCGTGGGGTCACGCCGACCGCGGTCGCGCTGGTCTCCGACCACCTGCTGCAGACCGTCGGCCTGCACCGCATCGAGATCTCGATCCGCCCCGAGAACGCCGCGAGCCTGCGCGTCGTCGAGAAGCTGGGGTTCACCGAGGTCGGCGTCGCCAAGGCGTACCTGCACATCGCGGGCCACTGGCGCGACCACCGCGTGTTCCAGATCCTGGCCGAGGACGTGCCGGAGGGGCTCGTCGCGCGGCTCGACCCGTCCGCCGGAACCGCCTGATCCCGGTCCGTCCCACCCGCCACACAAGTTCTCAGGCGACACACGGCCCCGCGTGCGGCCCAACGAGGCCCTGACGGCCTACCGTTTCCATCGTGGCTCCCAGTAGTGGTCTGATCATCGCGTTCGTCGTGGTCGTGTGGGCGGCGTACTTCATCCCGCTCATGCTGCGCCGGTACGACGAGGCCAGCAAGAACGCGTCGGTCGAGACCACCGGATCGCTCAGCCGGGTCGTGAACCGTCCCCGCCAGCAGCAGGCACCCGCGGCCGAGACCGCCGCGGTGGCCGCCGAGCCGGCCGCGACGCGTCCGGCACCCCGCAGCGCCGACCGCCCGGCGGCACGTCTGGCCGCGGCCCGCCGCCGTCGGACCCTGCTGACCCTGCTGGCCCTGACCGTCGTCGTGGGCGGCGTCGCCGGCTTCGGCGTCATCGCCCTGCCCTGGATCGCGGCCCCCGTCGCCCTCGTCGTGGCGTGGCTCGTGGCCTGCCGCGTGCAGGTGCGCCGTGAGCGCGGCGTCGCCGGCTCCGGTCGCGTCGGCTCGGTCGTGCGTCGCATCTCGGTGCCCCGCCTCTCGCTCGGCCGGCTCAAGCGGGCCGGCGCGGCCGTCGCGAAGGCCCCCAAGGTCAAGGCCCCGCGGGCCAAGGCCCAGCGCTCCTCGTCGTCCGCCGCCGTCGAGGAGGACACCGTCATCGTGTCCGGCCAGTTCGAGGACATCGACCCGGGTCGCAAGCACGTCATGGAGGACGTCGCCCTCGAGGCCGACGCGCTCGACGACAAGATCGTCATCGCCGTCCCGTCGGTCTCCACCGCGGGCGAGGCCCTCTGGGACCCGCTGCCCGTCACGCTGCCGACGTACGTCACCAAGCCGCGCGCGGGTCGCACGGTGCGGACGATCGACTTCTCGCAGCCCCACACGTGGACCTCGGGGCACATCGAGGGCGAGGACGTCGAGCTGCCGTCGCGTTCCGACGACACCGGTGAGCACCGCCGCGCGGTCGGTCACTGACGCGCCTGATAAAGTTGCGGAGCACCCGCTCGCGGGAGCACGAACCACCAGCACGATCAGCACGACCCTGGGGCATTGGCGCAGTTGGTAGCGCGCTTCGTTCGCATCGAAGAGGTCAGGAGTTCGAATCTCCTATGCTCCACCACCAGAAGTAGCAGCACCACCACGCGGCGCCCGGGTCATCGACCCGGGCGCCGCGTTTTTCGTCGTGCCCACCGCCATCGGACCCTCGACGGCCGTCCACAGGCCGCCGTCAGGGTCTGGACGACGTCGGACCCCGTCGCTACTCTTGCGTAGCAATCGGGGTCCGTCCACCCTGGACACCCCTCGACAGACAGGTGATCAGATGATGTCTCTCTCGCGCAGGATCGGTGCCGTCGCGGCAGGTTCCGTGGCGCTCCTGGCCGTGGCCCAGCCCGCCATGGCGGCCACGTGGTACTCGCAGTCCGACCCGCTCAAGGTCAAGGAGGGCGGCTCCACGCAGGGCGCCGCCTACGGCAACTACTACAACTCCAACGGCTCCTCCGCCAAGAACGCGACGACCCGCAAGGACTACAAGGCCGGCGGCAACGGCGTGTACGTCGACACCGACTTCTACCTCTACCAGTACGCCTGCTCGGGCGGCGCCGACGGCTGCCGCGAGCAGTGGGTGTACGCCGGCGGCGACGAGACGGGCCGCACGACGTCCGGCAAGTGGGTCTCCGAGACGGTGTCCGACGCACTGTCGGCCAAGGCCAGCCAGTCCCGCGGGGCGATCCACGTCTGCGAGGACCAGGCCTACTCGGGCGACCCGTGCTCCAGCTGGGTCTACCGCTCCTTCTCGTACTAGGGGTCGTCGATGATCGCTCCCGCACCCGACGTCCCGCTGCGGTTCAGCGGCGTCGGGCACCGGTACGGATCGCTGCAGGCCCTGACCTCGGTCGACCTGCGGATCGGCGTGGGTGTCACAGGCATCCTCGGGGTCAACGGTGCCGGCAAGTCGACGCTGCTGGGCATCGCGGCCGGCACCTGCGTGCCGTCCGAGGGGTCGGTGTCGGTCGGGGGGAGCGATCCCTACGATCACGCGACGCGGCGTGGCGCCGTCTCGCGGATCGGTCTGGTGCCGCAGGAGCTCGAGTTCCCGCGGCGGTTCTCGCTGCGCGACTTCCTGCAATACATGGCGTGGATGCGCGACGTCCCGCGGGCGCGTCGCGAGGAGGCGGTCCTCCGGGCCAGTGCGCTGGTGGGCCTGGACGACCGCCTCCGGTCGCGCATGGGCGAGCTGTCCGGCGGCATGCTGCGGCGTGCCGCGATCGCCCAGGCGCTCCTGGCCGATCCCGCGATCGTCCTGCTCGACGAGTCCACGGCGGGGCTCGACCCGCACCAGCGGGCCGAGGTGCGCGACCTCATCGAGCAGATCGGGCGCACGCGCAGCGTCGTCCTGGCGAGCCACATCGTCGAGGACATCGGCTACCTCGCCGACCGCATCCTGGTGCTCGACGCCGGCAGGGTCGTCTTCGACGGTGACGCCGGCGCGATCGCGGCGCGGGTCGCGCCGGGCGAGGGCGTCCACGGCTCGGCCCTCGAGCGTGGATTCCTCGACCTGGTCGGCCACGGTGGGCGGGCATGACGCTGGTGCGGCGGTCGGCCGCGTTCGCAGCCGTTCCGGTGCTGGTGGTCGCCGAGCTGTACGCGATCTTCTACCGCGGAACGCCGTGGTGGGGCGAGTGGAACTGGTCGGTCGACTGGGCCAACGGCGCCACGATCCTGCTCGGCCCTCTCGTCGCCGGCTGTGCGGCCCTCGACGTGTCGACGTGGCGCAGCAGCCGGGTGCGCGGATTGTTGCGGTCCGTGCCGCGCGGCGCACTGAGCTCGGTGCTGTTGACGGCGGCGAACGCGGCGGTCGGCTGCGCCGTGCAGCTCGGGGGTCTGGCGATCGTCCTGGCGATGAACCTGGTCGTGGGCGCCGGCGGGCTCCCCGACCTGCGCACCGTCCCGCTGGCGTTGCTGATGGTGCTGGCCAGCGCCTCGGTCGGCGCCGGCGTCGGGCTGGCGCTCCCCGCCCTCTTCGCCGCCCCCACCTCGGTGGTCGTGGTGTTCGCCGGCACCTACCTGGCCAGCGGCGGCACCGTGCCGCCGTACCTGCGGGTCGGTGGCTCGACCGGCAGCCTGCTGGGCCTGACCTGGAACCCCGTCCTCGCCCTGGTCGTCGCGGCGGGCCTGGCGCTCGCGGTCGTCGCGGCCGCAGGAGCGCTGGTCCTGTCCGACAGCCCGGTCCGCCCTCGCGCCGCGCGCCTCCTGCTGACCCTCGGCGCCACCGGCTTCGCGGCGACGTACGTCGTGCTGAGTCTTGCTCCGTCCGACCGGCTCGAGCGCACCTCGGCGGCCATCTCGTACGAGTGCCGCGGCGAGCGTCCCCGGGTGTGCCTGGCCGAGCAGACCTCGCGCCGACTCGAGCCGCTGGCGCAGGCGATGCACGACGCGGCCGGCCCGCTGCGGCGAATCGGTGTACCGCTCGCCGACCGGTACCAGCAGGTGGTGCCGGGGCGCGCCCTGCCCCGTGACGCCGGTCCGCTGTTCATCGAGTCCGACGCGCTCAACCGGTCGCCGTCGCCGGCCCCGGTGGCGGCGTACCTCACGACCCCCGCCAGCTGTCCCCAGTACACGGGTTCGACCCCGCCCCCGCAGGCCCTCTTCGACGCGCAGCGGCTGCTAAAGCAGTGGATCCTCCTGCGCACGGGGGCCGAGCCGCTGGCCGCCTTCGCCGCCGAGCCGGGGCACGGGTGGCTGTCGCAGGCGACCGATGCCCAGGCCGACTGGATCCGTCGCACGTACGGCCAGCTGCTGTCGTGTGATGTCGACGCCGTGGCCCTGCCGCCGGGTGTCGAGTGATCGAGCTCGAGCTGTGGGCCAGGCGGCACGGTGTGGTGCCTGCGACCGTGGCCTGTGTCGTTGCAGCGGCGGCCATGCGCCACTGGGCGCAGGTCAGCGTCGAGCTGCCTCTGGGCGTGCGGTCGACGCCGCTGTGGATCTGCCTGCCGTCGCTCACGGCTCTGTTCTCGCTGCCGGTGGCCTCGACGCCGCACACCCAGCTCGAGCGTCAGTCGGCGCGGTTCACGCGACGGTTCCGTCTGGCGGCGGGCCTGACGTCCACCGCCGTGGCGCTCTCGGGTGCCGTGGTCATGCTGGATCGCCCGATCGCGACGCCCGTCGCGGCCTGGACGTTCGCGCTGTGCGGGTGCGGGCTCGTGGCCGTCCGGCTGGTGGGCCCGCACGCGTGGGCGCCGCAGGCGTTGCTCGCGATCGGGCTGACCAGCGTGGCGGCCGGTGGCACGGGCCCCGATCTGGTCAGCGCCTCGGCCGGCCCGGCCGCGCTGGCGATCACGGCCGGCTGGTGGCTGGTGGCGCTGGTCGCCTGTGCCGCCGGCGAGCCGGCATCCGCCCTCCGACACCCCCGGCGCCCTCCCCGACCGAGCACACCGAAGGAGCCATGATGGCAACCACCATGAACACCTGCGCCGAGTGCGGAGTCCGTCGCGCGAGCAAGGTCTCGCCCACCGGCCGGCCCCTGTGCGAGCAGTGCTTCGCCACCCTGACGGGCCTGGCCGCTGCGGCGGGCTCGATCGGCTCGGGGAACGGCTCGGGTGCCGTCGGCGACGCCATCGGGGCCGCCTCGTTCGCCGGCGCCGGCGCCCACGAGGACGCGCGCCGCGCCGAGCGTCGGCGGCGCCTGGCCGAGGCCTCCGGCTTCTGGCGGCGCCTCTGGATCCGCCTGATCGGCTGATCGTCCGGCGAGGTCAGAGGTTCTGGCCGATCCCGTAGAAGGCGGGGAACAGGATGACGACGAACAGCACCGGGAAGAAGCAGAACACCAGGGGGAAGATCATCTTGACCGGCAGCTTCTGGGCCGTCTCCTCGGCGCGGAAGCGCCGCTTGACGCGCATCTCGGCGGCGAGGTTGCGCACCAGGGTCGCGGTCGAGACGCCGAACTCCTCGGCCTGGATGATCTGCTTGCAGAAGCGCTTGAGATCGGGGATCGTCGTCCGATCGGCCAGGGCGTTGTAGGCGGCCCGGCGTGACATGCCGAGCCGCATGTCCTGCAGGGTCCGCATGAACTCCTGGGCCAGCGGCCCCGATCCTCGTTCGCCGACACGGGCGAGGGCGCCCTCGAAGGTCATGCCCGACTCGATCGCGATGATGACCTGGTCGAGCAGGTCCGGCAGCTCGCGCTCCAGGGCCAGCTGCCGCTCCTTGGCCCGCGAGCTGAGCCAGAGATCGGGGTAGAAGAACGCCGCTCCCGTGACGACGATCGACAGGGCGAGTCCCCGGCCCGAGGGACTCGCGGCCCACAGCGACATCATCAGGACGGCTGCGATGGTCGCGGCCACGGTCTTGACCAGCATCAACCGTCGGAGCGTCCAGCCGGCCCGGTGCCCGGACAGTGCGATGTTGCGCTCGGCGCGACGCACGAGCAGCGGCAGCGTCAGCATCCTCAGGCGCCCGAGCGACTCGACGTCGTTGTCGACGAAGATCGCTGCCGACCCCGAGGGCCGTGCACGTCGCCACGTCGCGCCCGAGGTGGCTGCAGGCCGGGGCACGGTGAGTCCCAGACTGACGAACAGGAGCGTGCAGGCGCCCATGATCAGCGCGGTTCCGAGAAGCAGCATCAGACCTTCACATCCACGAGCTTGCCGATCCAGAAGTACCCGACCACGTAGAGCACCCCAGAGACGCCCAGCAGCAGCTGGCCGGTCCCGGTCGTGAACAGGGGAGTGAACGTGCTGGGGTTGCGCCAGAACATGAACGCGGCCATCACGATCGGCAGCGCCATCATGACCTTCGACGACGCTCGACCTTCCGCCGAGATCGCGCGCACCTGCTTGGCGAGGGTGTTGCGCTCGCGGATCGTCTCGCCGACCCGGTCGAGCACCTCGCTGAGGTTGCCGCCGGTGTCGCGCTGGATCGCGACGGCATCGGTGACCCAGCCGAAGTCCTCGCTGCGCATGCGGGTCGCGGTCTCGCGCATCGCGTCGACGGTGTCGAGCCCCAGCCGGCCCTCGTTCACGATGCGGGCGAACTCCTCGGCCGTCGGGCTCTGGGCATCGGCGGAGACGGTGTCGAGCGCGCTCGGCAGGCTGTGTCCGGCGCGCAGGGCCGACGAGATGACCTCGAGCGTCGACTCCAGCTGGTCGGCGAAGGCATCCTGCCGCTTGCGCTTGCGCGAGCCGATCACGACGCGCGCACCGAACGGCACCAGCGCACCCAGCAGCAGCCCGACCAGCACGCCGCCGAGCACGTAGCCCAGCATGAAGACGACCACCGCAGTCACGATGACGGCCGTCGCGAAGCTGGACTGCTGCATCCGGATGCCGGCCATCTCGAGGTCACGACTCGGGAAGGGATTCCAGCCTCGGCTGCGCAGCACCCGGTCGACCGTCGCCTCCATGCGCTCGACGAGTGCCTCGAGCGGAGTGGTGCGTACCTCGCCCGGGGCGAGCCGTCGTTCGACCGGCACGCGCGGCGCAGGTGGCGCGGTCAGGAGGTAGACCACCAGCGCCAGCGCGAGCAGCACGAACAGCACGCCTGCGGCGAGCACGTCAGGCCGCCGGGTCGAACATCGAGAGGTCGTACGGCACGCCCGCTTCGTCGAACCGGTCGAGGAAGCGCGGCCGCAGCCCGGTCGGTCGTGCCTCGCCCCGTGGACGGCCGTTCTCGTCGAGTCCCGGTGAGTGGTCGAACACGAAGGCGTCCTGCAGCGTCACGATGTCGCCCTCCATGCCGATCACCTCGGTCACGTGTGTGACCCGGCGGCTGCCGTCGCGCATGCGCTGGATCTGGATGACGAGGTCGATCGCCGATGCGGTCTGCTCGCGGATGGCTCGCAGCGGAAGCTCCATCCCTGCCATCAGCACGAGCGTCTCCAGACGGGCGAGCGCGTCGCGCGGGCTGTTGGCGTGCAGGGTCGAGATCGACCCCTCGTGTCCCGTGTTCATGGCCTGCAGCATGTCGAGCGCCTCGCCGCCGCGGCACTCGCCGACGATGATGCGGTCGGGTCGCATGCGCAGCGAGTTGCGCACCAGGTCGCGGATCGTCACCTCGCCGTTGCCCTCGATGTTCGGGGGGCGGCTCTCGAGCGTCACGACGTGGTCCTGCTGCAGCTTGAGCTCGACGGCGTCCTCGATCGTCACGATGCGCTCGGTCGCGGGGATGAACGACGACAGCACGTTGAGCATCGTCGTCTTGCCGGTCCCGGTGCCGCCCGACACGAGGATGTTGAGCTTCGCCTCGACGCACCCGCGGAAGAACTCGGCGAGCTGCGGGCTGAACGAGCCGAACGAGATCAGGTCGTCCACCGTGAACGGGGTGTCGGAGAACTTGCGGATCGTCAGGGACGACCCGTTGACCGCGAGCGGCGGGATGACCGCGTTGACCCGTGACCCGTCCTGCAGGCGGGCGTCCACCAGCGGCGACGACTCGTCGATGCGGCGTCCGACGCGCGCGACGATGCGCTCGATGACGCGCCGCAGGTGGTCCTCGTCGGTGAAGCGCAGTCCCGACAGCGTGATGCCGTTGCGCTCGACGTAGATCGTGTCGTGGCCGTTGACCATGATCTCGGTGACGGTCGGGTCCTCCAGCAGGCGCTGCAGGGGTCCGAGGCCGAGGGCGTCGTCCTCGAGCTCCTGCAGGACGGTGCGTCGCTCGCCGGGTGCCAGCACGAGACGCTCGTCGTCGACGACCTTCGCGAGCTCCGAGCGCACGAGGTCGTGCAGCTGGGCCTCGGTCAGGTCGGGATCGTTGATGCGCGAGCCGATGCGCTCGTAGAGCACCGACAGCACGCGGGCCTTGGTCTGGGCGAGGCCGTCCGTGACGGAGGCCGGGGCAGGGGCCGGGGCCGTGGTCGTCGTGGCGGTCCGGACCGGCGGACGCGGGGGTGCCGGCACGGCGGTCGACCCGAGGTCCGAGGACGTCTGAGGCGGCCGCGGCGAGGTGGGGAAGTGCTGACGAGTCGGCGGCGTGTCGACCAGGGGAGGGGCGGGGTGGCCCGGTTCCTGGCGGTGCTTGGCGGCGATGCGGTCGGCGAGACTCATGAGAGCTTCTCCCCTCGGTGGGTGTGGTGGAGGGTCCTGGATTCGGTGATCTCGGCGGTCAGGACCTGCAACGGCTTGCGGAGGGGGTTCCTCTTCGTCCCGACGGCCAGCCGGCCGTGGTTGGCGGCCAGCGCGACCCGGTCCGACATCGGCACGACGGCCGTGATCGGCAGGCCGAGCATGCGCTCCGCGTCGCGGACGGAGAGCCCGGCCCGGCGGTCGGCGCGGTTGAGCAGCACGTGACGTCCCGACGGGAGCAGTCCGAGGTCGCCGAGGACGTCGAGGGCCTTGCGGGCCGATCGCAGCGTCGCGACGTCCAGCGCCGTCACCATGACGACGTCGGAGGCCTCCTCGAGGCTCGACAGCGTCTCCTCCAGGAGCCCGGCCGACGTGTCGACGACGACGTAGCGGAACGAGGCGGACAGCTGGCTGACGAGCTTGCGGATCCGGTCGCCCGTGACGTCGGCGCAGTCGGCCGGACCGGTCGCGCCGCACAGCACGTAGAAGCCGTCGGGGTGGGTCGACAGCAACGTGCGCACGTACATCGAGTCGACGCCCTCGGAGGCGAACGCGTCGACGACGGTGTGCTCGGGGCGCAGGTCGAGCATCGACGCGACGTCGCCGAACTGCAGGTCGAGGTCGATCAGCACGACCTCCCACGGGGCTGCCGCCGCCAGGACGGCCGTCAGGTTCACCGCCGTCGTGGTCTTGCCCACGCCGCCCTTGGGCGAGGCCACGACGACGACCCGGGGTGCGACCGACGCGGCGTGGCCCTGCTCGGGGTCCCGGGTCTCGCCGTCGACCAGTCGCGCCAGGTCGGCGGCGTCCGTGGCGGGATCGATCACGTGGGCGAAGCCCGCCTTGGCGGCCCGACGCGCGACGCCGCGGGTCGGCGGCGCCACCAGCACCATGACGAGATCGGGCCAGTCGGCCAGCACGTCGCGCGCGTACGTGAGCGCCCGCTCCTCCGAGACGCCTGATCCGACGAAGACGACATCGGGGTGGAGGTCCGACCTCGGCTCGTCTGACGCCGAGAGGTCTGCCTGCCGGTCGGCGGAGACTACCCGGTGCCCGGGGAGCGAGGAGACCCGCTCCCCGAACGCCGGGTCGACCGCGACGAGCAGGACAGTGCTCACTTCAGGACGCCGTCCGCGGTCACGAGGCGGCGGTCGATCTCTGCGTCGTCGCCCTGCTTGGTCAGGTAGATGCGTCCGAACTCGGCGGTGTGGACGATCTTCTCGGCGTCGAGCGACATGACGGCCAGGCGCACCTCGTACTCGTCGGTCTCGCCGTCCGCACCGATGCCGGCGACCCCCTTGCTCGACAGCACCAGCACCTTGTTGACCGCGAAGTTGGTCTGGCGCTCGGCGTCGTAGCTCGCGGCCACGCCGACGGAGTCGCCGGCCTTCAGCGTCCCGCCGAGCGCGCGCACCGCGGGGACCTTGATCGTGATCTCCTGCATGCCCTTCGGCACCTCGACGCCCTTGCCGCCGTCGGCGCCCGAGCCGTCCGCGGTGTCGCCGAACCGGCCCGAGACGAGCACCTCGCCGGGAACCAGCGCGGACGTCGTGACCAGACCTGCGACGTCGTCGAGCGTCGTCACGGCGGTGTCGGGCACTGCTGCCTTCGGCAGCTGGACGGTCTCGACGGTGTCGCCCAGGTCGGACGCCTTCGTGCCGGCAGGCACGTCGCTGACGACCCGGAGCGCCGGCACGAGCTCGGTGCCCTCGAAGGCCCGGTCGTCGGCGTCGTTGACGTAGGCGACGAGGCTCACGATCCCCAGCAGCGCCAGGACGACCGCGGCGATCGCGGCGACGACTCGCTTGTTGATGTTCACGCGTGCTCAACCACCCTCACGGTTGCGGTGCTGTCGTGACAGCACGCGTCAGCGGGCGCCTCCCGAGAGACGACCCGCTGACACGAGCTGGTGTGGCTTACAGATCGCCGGCGATATCGGTGATCTTGGTGGAGAGCCCCGTCTGAAGCAGACCGAAGCCCACCGCGACGACGAAGGCGACGACGGCGCCGACGAGCACGACGTACTCGGTGAACGCGGCCCCGCGCTCCTCACGAGACTCCGCCGCCTGGAACAGGACCGACTTGACGAACGCGATGGTGTGCATGGGTGACCACATGTGGATCACACTCCCTCTCCCTAGTTGGCGCCCCTCAGCGCCACTCCCTGAGCACCTCCGAGCGGAAGCGCTTGAGAAGAAGTTAGACCTGCCGGAGAGGTCTGCAACAGGATTCGGGACAAAAAGACCAAAGTCCCGCCAAAGATAGTTCGAAAGAACTATGACCCCCTGTCCGCGTTGACCCGCCAACATGGTCTTTGTGGCTCAGATCACGCATTCCACCGCCAGGTAGGGACCTTCATCCCTACTGTGGGACTACGCGCCCGAGGTCGGGGCGCCCGGCTTGGGAGGGCTGAGGGAGATGCGGATGCAGCGGAGGAGTCGTCAGTCGCAGGAGGCCGACCGGGGAGCGGTGACCATCGAGTTCGTGCTGGTGCTGCCGTTCTTCCTGTTCCTGATCTTCCTGCTGATCGGCATGGGCACGATGTTCAGCTTCCGTCAGGCACTCAGCCAGGCGGCGACCGAGGGCGCGCGGGCGGCCGCCGTGCAGCCGCTGAACGCCACGACGTCGGCACGCACGAGCGATGCCCTGGCCGCGATCAACGGGACCCTGGGAGCGCAGGCCGACGTCACGTGCGCAGGCGGGGTGCTGAGTCGCAAGGGGGTCGCAGCCGGCACGTGCTCGGTCAGCGCTCCGACCACGTGCGACGGTGACAAGAAGTGCGTCACCGTGCGCCTGACGTACAACTACCGCGATCACCAGGTCACGGGGTCGATGCCGTTCGTGCCGGGCGCCCTGTACCCGTCGGCCCTGACGTACGTGTCGTCCGCGCGGGTGTCGCAGTGAGGCGCCCGCACCGGGCCCCGCGCGACGAGCGCGGCGCGATCATGGTCTTCACGGTCCTCATCACGACGGTCCTGATGGTCGTCGCGGCCTTCGTCGTCGACCTCGGCATCGACCGCATCGTCCGCACCGACATGCAGTCGTTGGCCGACACGACGGCGATGGACGTGTCGACCGTCATCGACGGCTCGAAGACGACCGACCAGATCAAGGCGTCGAGCGCCTACACGTCCGCCCTGGCCGCGACGTTGGCTCGCAACCGCCCGTCGGTGGCCGCGACGGTCGCCGACTCCGACGTCGTCGTCACGTTCGGCATGGCCAAGGCCGACGGCACGTGGCTGAGGGACGCCGGTGGGGCCGAGTACCCCAACGCCGTCCGGGTCAGCGCCTCGGGCGTCAGCTCGATACGCCTGTGGCCCGGCAGCGATCCCGCGAAGCCACGCCGCACCGCGATCGCCGCTCGCCAGCCCCGAGCGGCCTGCATCACGGCCGGCTCCTACCTCGCAGCGCTCGACACGTCGGCCGGCGGAACGCCCCTGTCGAACTTCCTCAACGAGATCGCTCCGACGTCCGCGGCGGTCTTCTCCAGCGCCGGCCTGGTGGCGATCAAGAGCGTCAGCGTCCCGCTGGCCCAGCTCGTCGCCGAGCTCAACGTCGCCAACCCGTCGTCGCCCCTCGACGCCGACGTGACGCTCGGCAGCCTGGCCGGCGCGGCGGTCCGCGTGCTCGAGAAGCAGCCCGGCGGTGCCGCGACCGGCGTCGTCTCGGAGCTCAACCGGATCGCGTCCGTCAGCGGCTCCGCCGGCATCTCCGAGACGATCAAGCTCGGCGAGCTTCTGCAGCTCGGAGTGGGCAACAGCGCCGCGGTGCTGTCGGGTGACGTCAACGTCTTCGACCTGCTGACCGGCACGGTGATGGCCTTCGACGGTGCGCACGTCGTCGATCTCAAGCAGCTCGGCGTGACGGTGCCCGGCTTCGCGATCACGAGTCTCAAGGCGACGGTCGTCAACCCTCCCAAGACCGTCTGCGGCGGTGCGGGCTCGGAGGTCACGGCGTCGCAGGTGTCGCTCGAGGCCAACGTCACGTTGTCGGTGCCCAAGTACAAGAAGTGCGGCGTCCTCGACCTCGTGTGCGCGCTGGGCGGCCTGGTGGGTTCCCTGCTGTCGACCCTGGGCGGCAGCTGGGGCAGCGACGGCATGGACGTCCTGCGGTTCAAGCTCGTGCTGGGGGCCGTCAGCGCCACCACCAGGGTGACGGCCGTCAACGCGTGCGAGCCGAGCCCGGACGTGTCGGTCTCGACGACGACCTCGGCAACCAACGGTTCGTTGAGCCTCGAGGTGCTGAGTCCGCTGCTGCAGGTGCAGGTCGGTCTGCCCCAGGCGCTGGCCTCGACGTCGACCCACACGTTCACGCAGTCGCCCAGCACCTGGAACCACGTGGGCGGTGTCGGCTCCGACCTGGTCGGCCCGGTCAGCCTCGCCACCCTGCTCTCGAACTCGGGAAGGACCTCCGCGGTGATCCTCAACGGGGGAGGCGTGAACCTCGGTTCGCAGCTGACGACGGCGCTCAACACGGGGCTCGCGGGCCTCGGCCTCTCGCTCAACGGTGCGGCCGTGACGCTCGACAAGATGAGCACGTGCAGCGTCTTCGGCCTCCGCAAGTGACCATTGCCACGTCACTTTACATTTGCTACCTTCGTGTAAAGCGCCGCTCCCACGGCGCACCGAGGAGGAGCCATGACCATCGAGGCGACCGTCGACGGCACGACCGTCCAGTGGCGCGACCGCAAGCGTTATCTCTGGATCATCGGGGCCATCGTCCCCCTGATCCCCGTCAGCATGTGGGGCCTGTACGTCCTCACGGGATCGACCGTCGTCTGGTACTTCGGCCCGTTCTTCCTGTTCGTGATCGTGCCGATCGCCGACCTGATCGCGGGCCGCGACGGTGAGAACCCTCCCGACGAGGTGCTCGAGCAGCTCGAGGACGACCGCTACTACCGCTGGGTGACGTACCTGTTCATCCCCGCGCAGATCGGCGGTCTGATCTGGGGCTCGTACCTCCTGGGCGGGGGCACCCTCCCCGGCATCGACGAGCCGTTGTCGGTCGCCGCGAAGATCGGCCTGGCCCTCGGTCTCGGCATGGTCGCCGGCATCGGCATCAACACCGCCCACGAGCTCGGCCACAAGAAGGTCGAGTACGAGCGCTGGTTCGCGCGCGCCGCGCTCGCCCAGACGTTCTACGGCCACTTCTTCATCGAGCACAACCGCGGTCACCACGTCCGTGTCGCGACCCCCGAGGACCCCGCCAGCGGACGTCTGGGCGAGACCGTCTGGGAGTTCATGCCGCGCACGGTCGCCGGCAGCCTCAGGAGTGCCTGGGGCCTGGAGAAGAAGCGCTTCGCGCGGCTCGGCACGTCCCACTGGTCGCCGAAGAACGACGTGCTCAACGCCTGGGCGTTCTCGGTCGTCCTCTGGGCCGGACTCATGGTCGCGTTCGGGTGGCAGATCTTCCCGTACCTCGTGCTGCAGGCCGTCGCGGGCATCTGGCTGCTCGAGTCGGTCAACTTCCTCGAGCACTACGGCATGAAGCGTCAGAAGCTCGAGTCAGGCCGGTACGAGCGGGTCAACCCGAGCCACAGCTGGAACTCCAACAACATCGGCACCAACGTGCTGCTCTACCACCTGCAGCGGCACAGCGACCACCACGCCAACCCGACCCGTCGGTACCAGGCGCTGCGCGACTTCAAGGAGGCTCCCGTGCTGCCGACCGGCTACGCGGGCATGATCGTGCTGACGTGGGTCCCGCAGGTGTGGCGGCGCGTCATGGACCACCGGGTCATCGACCACTACGACGGCGACCTGACCCGCACCAACCTGCACCCGCGGACGGCGGATGCGTACGAGCGCAAGCACGGGAAGGCGACGGTCTGACGTGGCACAGTTCATCTGCCCCAACTGCGAGTACGTCTACGACGAGACGAAGGGCGACCCCCGCGAGGGATGGCCCGCCGGCACGCCGTTCGCCGACATCGACGCAGACTGGACCTGCCCCGACTGCGGGGTGCGCGAGCAGGTCGACTTCCTGCCGATCGAGGAGTTCGAGCACAACGACCAGGACGGCCGGATCATCAGCGCAGAGGCGCGAGCGGCGCAGACGCGTCAACAGCAGAAGGAGACATCGTGAAGCGGTTCGAGTGCCAGCAGTGCGGGTTCGTCTACGACGAGGCGGAGGGATGGCCCGAGGAGGACATCGCCCCCGGCACCAAGTGGGACGACATCCCCGACGACTGGACGTGCCCCGACTGCGGTGCGTCCAAGGCCGACTTCGTCATGGTCGAGCTGTGACACACCGATGACCGGCCGCACCGTCGTCATCGGCACCGGCATCGCCGGCGTCAGCGCCGTCGCGGCCATGAGGGCGGCGGGGTACGACGGGTCGATCCACCTGGTCGGCGAGGAGCCCGAGCTGCCCTACCGGCGTCCGCCGGTCAGCAAGGAGATCGTGCGGGGTGAGAAGTCGCCCGACGAGATCCGCATCAAGAAGGCCGAGTGGTTCGTCGACAAGGACGTGACCCTGGTGACGGGCCGGGCGGCGCTCGCGATCGACGTCGAGAACCGGACCGTCGGCCTCGACGACGGCTCGTCGCTGGCGTACGACCGGCTGCTGCTGGCGACGGGCGGCCGGGCCAGGTCGCCGTGGGACGCCGCGGGCGTCCGTACCCTGCGGACGCTCGACGACGTCCCGCGCCTGGCCGGTGAGCTCGCCGCCGGAACCCCCGTCGTCGTGGTCGGCGCCGGCCTGATCGGCTCGGAGATCGCGGCGAGCGCCCGCGAGCTGGGGTGCGACGTCACGCTGCTCGAGACCGCGACCCTCCCGCTGCCGCGCCTCCTGCCGGCCGCGCTGGGCCGCATGTACGCCGACGTCCACCGCGCCGAGGGCACCGACCTGCACACCGGGGTATCGGTGGCGGCCGTCGAGGACGGCGCGGACGGCACCACGGTGCGGACCACCGACGGACGGTCGTGGACGGCCCCGGTCGTCGTCGTCGCGGTCGGCATGGAGCCGCGCACCGAGCTCGCCGAGGCCGCCGGCATCGCGCTGGCCGATCCGGTCGACGGCGGGGGAGTCCTGGTCGACGCCCACGGACGCACGTCCGTCGAGGGCGTCTTCGCCGCCGGGGACGTCGCCAACCAGCCGCGCCCGGTCCTGGGCGGACGTCACCGGGTCGAGCACTGGCAGGGCGCGCAGAACCACGGGACGGCCGTCGGCCGGGTCATGGCCGGGGGTGACGTCGCGTTCGAGGAGGTGCCGTGGTGCTGGTCCGACCAGTACGGGCTGAACCTCCAGGTGGCGGGATGGCCCGACGCGGCCCACGACCTCGTCGTGCGCGGGTCGCTGGACGAGCGGGACTTCGTCGCCTACCTGCTCGACGACGGCGTGGTGCGAGGTGTCGTGTCGGTCGGGCGACCCCGTGAGGTCAGGGCGGCGCGGGAGTGGATCGCAGCAGGTGCGAGGCTGGACGACATGATCGGTGAGGACGCCACGACGTGACCGCGGGGGGCCGTGCGCCCGTCCGTGAACGGCTGCTCGACGCCGCGCAGGCGACGATCGAGGGCTCCGGGTGGTCGTCGGTCACGATGTCCGGCGTCGCGACCGCGGCCGGGGTCAGCCGGCAGACCGTCTACAACGAGTTCGGCACCAAGCACGGCCTGGCCGAGCACCTGGCCCTGCGCGAGCTCCAGCGGTTCCTCGCGGTCGTCCGTGCTCGCATGGAGGGGGAGCGCGACCTGCGCGACGGCATCAGGGCCGCGTGCGAGGGGGCCCTGCTCCTGGGCGAGGAGAGCCTGCTGGTGCGCACGATCGTCGGTCTCGCGCCGGCCGATCGCGATCACGACTTCCTGATGATCCTGACGACCGAGTCGGGCGAGATCGTCGCCGCCGCCGTCATGGTCATCCAGCAGACCGTCGCGGAGCTGTACCCCCCGACGGGGCTCGGGCCCGAGCAGTTCGCGGTCGTCGTCGAGGCGGTCGTGCGACTCGTGCTGTCGGCCCTGACGCGTCCGTCCAAGCCGCCGGTCGAGGCAGCGGCCGACATCGGCTGGATCGTCGGCCTCATGCTCGACGGGGCGACGGCGGGCTAGCTCACGCGGCGTCGGGTCTGGTGGTCCAGTGCAGGATGCCGTGGCCCTTGTAGGTGTGGTGTCGTCGGCACAAC